>CAYMUW010000012.1:0-67125 GCA_964393865.1 uncultured Lachnospiraceae bacterium | reverse complement strand
TGAAATATTCTCTTTGAATTTTCAGGGTTGCATTGCTGTTTATTTGTCAAGGTTCTTGTTTGTCTTACCATTGAAAATTCTTCCAACGTGCGGCTTTCATATAATATCAGATGAGTTTGCTGTTGTCAACATAAATTTAAAAAATTTTTTAATCCAAATTTCCAAATTTCCCGTATTTTTTCGATTTATTCGACCTGCTTATTACGGTTCGGACTTTTCCTCACAAATAAGCCAAAATCCCAGCATTCCACTTCAATTATGCAAGTATAGATAATCCCCAGTTTTTGAGAAAATATACCAAAATTCCTACTATCAGAGCTGCCTCTGCGCAGCCGATAACGGCGCCCAAAAGCTTGTCCACTCCTTTGATGATCGGAAGCTTAGATACCAGTTGCAGAGAAGTAAACAGCACATTTACCAACCGATAAACCAGACATATTACAAAGAGAACAACAATCAGCTGTATCATTTGTCCAATCTCACGATTTAAATAATTGCCGATTGCCCCTAATATCAGAACAATACAAACTCCGGCTACCACCATGGCAATCAGCGAAATAATCTCCTGAACCATCCCTTTGCGGAAGCCGGCCGCAATTCTCCATATGAATATCAGTGCAATAATTATCAGTGCGATATAGTACATTCTCTTTATCTTTTCCTATTTTAATTCAATCGTATCAATGGAGTCAGAGGTTACAGCAACATATTTATACACAGAAGAAGTAGGTATCAACAGGGCTGTGCTCTTTTCAAAGCTTCCCAGAAATTTATTCACTCCGTTAACATTGCTGATCTGACATTCCGTGTCACCGTAAATAATAACCTGATCCTTATTAAAAACAATATCCGTATATTCCAGATCAAAGAACAGGGAATTAACTTTGCTTCCCGAACTGTTATACACATCCAGCCGATATGCGGATACCCCGCTCTGGTCATTGAAAACAAGTCCCACATAGCTTTCATTATAATAAATACTTTGTATCTCTTCCTCAAGCAAACCGGATGCTATATTGGTAGGTTTTTCCGATCCTGAAAAAAATACAATTCTGTCATCCGAAACCGCAAAAGCAGAATCATTGCTCATAAAGCGAACATACGGCACAATCGTATCTAGATAATCATATCCGCTGACATAATTATCCGTTTCGTTTTGCCCAACCTCTCCAAAATTATAAAATGCCACAGAAGATTTCATATTGCCGCTATCCACATACAAATAGGAAACCGCCATAATCTTTCCGTTTGGTGTCAACGAAACACTGACGGGATAACCGCTTTTATCCATCGTAGCCTTTCCATAGGCAATAGGGGTCTCCGTATTTTCATTTCCGTTATAAACATTAATACGAATCACATCCGTATCATCCAAAACCGCTGCCACCACGCCATTTTCAGAAACGCAAAAATCTCTTATCGGAAGGTTTGTATTAACAACTCCCTTTTCTCCATATTTATCCATAACATAAATTGAACGGCCGTTGTAATCTCCGATAGCTGTCATCTCCCCGCAGATAGAAATCTTAGGGGCCTGCATCTCATAGGTTCTGTTCCATACGGCATTTCCCTTCTGATCCACGCAGCTTGCTCCATCCTTACTATATATAAGAAGATTTCCGCCCAAGTTTTCTACCGTTGCACCCTGAACAATGGTAACAGGTGCCGAACCGGTAATTTCGCTTTCCGTAAAAACCTTATCTCTCCATTGAACAAATAAAAACACAGCGATGGCGGCAACAAGTACGACAGCAAGAACAATTCTGTAGAAAATTGCCAGCTTATGGCTTCGGATTTTCTCTTTATAGCCCACATTCTTTGAAGAATCCTGTCTTTTTTCTCTTTCCTTTAAATAATCCCGTATATTTACCATCTTGATAACTATGCCTCTTTCCTCGTCTGTAATGACTACTTTCCGGCCTCCATCAGCCACACCGCCCTGTCTGTCATCTCCACAAATCCGTATATTTTCTCATAATCACCGATTGCAGTGACAGCCGTCGCAAGGAGCAGAATACATATCACGCACAGTAACTGTTTTACAGCATTTACAAGAAATTCTTTCTTTTGGGCAAAAGAGCATTTTCCGAAAGATACCGCTTCTCCGGCTCCCTGCCTTAAATTGCTCCTTCGCTTTTCCCTCTCATAGCAGTAAAGCAGATAACTCTTCATGGCTTCATTCGTCTCATAAAAAACAAAATAGCCATTACTTTTCTCCGCCATAATACGCTTGTCCTTACTGATATTAACGTATCCGATCAGATTAAGGTCTTCAAAAAATCTTTCCCTGATCTGTTCCTCACTTTGACCATATTCAAGCTCTTCTACTACGCAGCATGCTCCATAAACCATATAATAACACAGATTATCCTTATGAATTACATGTCCGAAAAGAGCCGCCCTAAGGGGTAAAATATCTTTTCTCTTTCGAAGTCCTTCCAAATATGTATATACATAGTCTTCTACATAAACGCGGACCTCACCGTCTGCACGACCGATCCGCCTCACAATTTCCGGCAGCTTCATCTCCGTCCCTCCAGTTTTGTTATTTTTTTCAGTCTAACATAAACGGAGTGGAAACAGGTCTGTTATCCGTCGTCAAATAATACTCAAAAAATGATATGGAAAAAGATATGAGGCATTCTCATATCTTCCCATATTCCAAATTACTTTCTCTTAAATAAACTTATAGATCGTAACGCTGTCATACTTCCTGTCAGGTCCGAAAACTACGGAAGGAAACTGCGGTTTATTTGCCGTATCAGGATAATATTGGGTTTCCAGGCAAAGACCGCTTCTGCCCCCATAGGTTACGCCATCCTTTCCAACATGCTCCGATATGCTGTTTCCTGCGTAAAACTGTACGCCCGGCAGATCAGTATACGCTTCCATTGTACGTCCCGATACCGGTTCGGTAACACTGGCAAATTTTCGCAAAGAACCGTCGGCTCCGTCAATTACCCAGTTATGATCGTAACCCTTTGTCATTTTCAGCTGCTCATTATCCGCATCAATCTCCTGGCCTACCCTCTTGCCTGACCGGAAGTCAAAGGGTGTTCCTGATACATCGGCAATCTCGCCGGTGGGAATCGCTCCGGGTACAATAGGTGTATAGGAAGATGCATTCAATGTAAGCACATGGTCATAAACCTTTCCGCTGCCATGTCCGGCCAGATTAAAGTAAGAATGGTTTGTCATGTTGATAATGGTGTTTTTATCACTGCTGGCCTGATAATGGATTTTTAATTCATTATCCTCCGTCACGGTATAGGTTACGCTGATTTTCTTATTCCCCGGAAATCCCATGTTTCCGTCCTTATCCTCAATGGAAAAGGCAACGCCATCCTTTTCCTCAGCCACGTTCCAGAGCCATTTATGATATCCTTTTTCCATATGGCTATGTAGATTGTTCACTCCGTCATTGACATCCAGCTGATATCTGACCCCGTCAATCTCAAAAGTAGCTCCGCCTATACGATTGGCATTAGGACCTACCGTTGCTCCGAAAAAGCTTCCATTGGTAAGATAAGGCTCCAACGTATCATACCCCAGCACCACATCATCTGCTTTTCCGTTTCGATCTGGAACAATCAGGTTCACAAGGATCGCACCATAATTAATGACACCAGCCTTCATCCCCTTAGAATTTTCAATCCAGTATCTGTAAACTTCTTTTCCTTCACTTGTCTTTCCAAATAATTCTTTTTTCATTTTATACACCCCGTCATATTTTAATAATTAAAATCTTATATTTCTGTTCTGCCCTCCAACGCGCGCAAAAGAGTTACCTCATCTATATACTCAAGATCTCCTCCTACCGGTACGCCGCTGGCAATTCTCGTCACTTTAATCCCTGTAGGCTTAATCAGCTTGCTGATGTACATGGCCGTAGTCTCTCCCTCCAGGCTGGAGTTTGTAGCAATAATCACCTCCGACACATTTCCCTCAAGCCGGGCAATCAGTTCTTTCAGCCGGATGTCCGAAGGTCCTATCCCCAGCATAGGAGAAATTGCGCCGTGAAGCACATGATAAACACCCTCGTACTTTCCCGTTTTTTCATACGCTGCAAGATCTCGGGTATTTTCCACAACCATGATGGTGCTATGGTCACGTTTCTCATTTGCACAAACCGGACACACATCGGTGTCTGTCAGGGTAAAACATTCCTTGCAATAGCGGACATTTTCCTTTGCTTCCAAAATGGTCTTTGCAAGCCGGTTAACCTTGTCCTTCGGCATATTAATCAAATGAAAAGCCAGCCTTTGCGCCGACTTGGAGCCGATCCCGGGAAGCGCCGCCAACTCGTTTATTAATTTGTTGATATGACCGCTGTACAGATCCATTAGAAGGGAAGGCCTCCTCCCAGTCCTAAACCACCGGCCATTTTATTCATTGCCTCTGAACTTGCTTCCTCTGCCATGCGAAGCGCTTCATTGGTGGCTGCCATCACCAGATCCTCTAACATTTCGATATCATCAGGATCTACAACCTCCTGAGAAAGCTTTACCTTGGTTACTTCCTTTTTACCTGTGACAGTAACCTCAACTGCACCGCCACCGGCTTTCGCAGTAAACTCCTTAGTCTCCAGTTCCTTTTGATTCTCCTCCATCTGGCGCTGCATTCTCTGAGCCTGCTTCATCAGATTGTTCATATTGCCGGGCATACCTCCCGGAAATCCTCCACGTTTTGCCATGTCAGTCCTCCATTTCTTCTATTTCCATATTAATTACCTGACTGACCACCTGCGTCAAATCAGGGTAAGTATCTCTTGGATTGCGCCCCTGCTGGGCTCCTTGTATTGTAACCTTAATTTCCTTCCCTGCCAAGCCGGAAATCATTTGTTCCAATTCTTTACACCGGGAAGCATCCTTAAAATAATCGGATGGAAGACCATCCTCCACCACCACCAGCATACTTCCGTCCCCGGCAAGGCTGGGGTATGCCGTCTTTAAATACGCTTTCATGGGCATAGGCGCCTGACCCACAATAGCTCCCCATTTACTTACCGCCTGCTCCACATCTGCCGGAATTGCAGCCGGAAGCGGCGCCTGTACGATGGGTTCCTGAGCTGTTGCCGCATTTATAACGTTTCCCGTCACCGGTGCAGCCGTAAAAACACCTTTCTCCAGCTTATCTTCTATCTGTCTGATCCGGTCCGTAAGAGACTGTGTATCCGTCTCCATGGCGGGTCTGCACAGCTTAATCAGTCCCATTTCTACTAAAATTCTCTTCTGGGTGGCATAACGAATCTGTCCCGACAGCTCTGACAGCACACGAATATAACGCATGATCACGTCATTGTCCGCCATCTGTGCCTCTTCCTTCAAGCGTGCCAGATTTTCTGTTGACACATCGATAATATCTTCAATCCCATCAGCCGTCTTAACCAAAAGGAGATTTCTCAAATACCATGTGAAATCTGCAATAAACTGCGTCAGCTCACGGCCCTGCATCACAATCTCCTCCAAAAGGCCGATTGCGCCTGTTACATTTCCGTCGAGAACAATCCGAAGCAGTCTGCTGAATACCTCCGTATCCACTGCCCCCAGCACATCAAGCACCTTATCATAAGTAAGCTCCTGTCCGAAATGAAAGGCAATGCACTGATCCAAAAGACTTAAGGCATCTCTCATAGAGCCGTCCGCCGTCTTAGCAATATATCTGACAGCCTTATCCTCTATCTGAACCTGCTCTTTGGCCGTCAGTTCCTTCAAACGGTCAGCTATAGTATCAATGGTAATTCGCTTAAAGTCATACCTCTGACATCTGGAAAGGATGGTAATAGGTATCTTATGTACCTCCGTGGTTGCCAGAATAAAAATCACATAGGAGGGCGGCTCCTCCAGGGTTTTAAGGAGCGCATTAAACGCTCCTATTGATAACATATGAACCTCATCAATAATATAAACCTTATATTTGCCCTCCGCCGGAGAATATGACACCTCATCCACAATCTCACGAATATTGTCAACACCGTTGTTAGATGCAGCATCAATCTCAATCACATTCATACTGGCTCCGGCTGCAATCGCTTTGCAGATTGCACATTCCCCACAGGGACTTCCTTCCCTTGGGTTTTCACAGTTGACCGCCTTTGCAAAGATTTTGGCAATGGAGGTCTTTCCTGTTCCTCTTGTCCCACAGAAAAGATAAGCATGGCCAATCCTCTCCGACTTAATCTGATTTCTCAGCGTTGTAACAATATGATCCTGTCCCTTCACATCTTCAAATGCAGCAGGTCGGAATTTCCTGTAAAGGGCTGTATATGACATGTTAAATCTATCCTTCCATGGTGCTGTTCACGCACCTAGTTAATCACCAAAACTAATTCCCAGTAATTTTGCTTCCTTTACAATAGAAGCATCGGGCGAAATCATCTTCAGCTTTCCTGCAACTTCCTCTAAAGGAACCTTAACTACTTCACGGTTTCGGTAGCCAACCATAAAGCCATATTCTCCTTTCAGAATCAGTCGGCCTGCCTCTGCACCCAGACGGCTTGCAAAAACTCTGTCGTAAGGACAGGGACTTCCGCCTCTTTGCGTATGTCCGGGAACCGTAACCCTTACCTCATGTCCTGTCATTTCCTGTATCTGCTGTGCCAGCTCATAGGAAACGGAAGGAAATTTATAATTCTTCATCTTTTCCTTATATTCCTTTTTGGACAGCTTGGCATCCTCTTTGGAAATTGCTCCCTCTGCCACAGCAAGAATGGTAAATTTGCTGCCATTATTATTGCGTTCCTCAATTTTCTCCACTACTTTCTTAATATCATAGGGAATCTCGGGAATTAAGATAATGTCGGCGCCGCCTGCCATACCGGCATTCAAAGTAAGCCAGCCAACCTTATGTCCCATAACCTCCACAATAAATACTCTTCCATGGGAAGCAGCCGTAGTATGAATGCAGTCAATGGCATCCGTGGCAATATTCACTGCGCTCTGGAAACCAAAGGTCATATCCGTTCCCCACAGATCATTGTCAATGGTCTTGGGAAGGGTAATGACATTCAATCCCTCTTCTCTCAAAAGATTGGCCGTCTTATGGGTGCCGTTTCCGCCCAGAATAACCAGACAGTCCAGACGAAGCTTGTAGTAATTCTGTTTCATTGCCTCAACCTTGTCAAGTCCGTTTTCATCGGGGTCCTGAATTGTCTTAAAAGGAGTCCGGGAACTTCCGAGAATAGTACCGCCCTTTGTAAGAATGCCGGAAAAATCACTGCCGGTAAGCATACGGAAATTTCCGTAAATCAGGCCTTTATACCCATCCAGAAAGCCATAAATTTCAACATCTTCTTTGCTGTTTACAAGACACTTAACTACGCCTCTCATTGCTGCGTTTAAGGCCTGACAGTCACCACCGCTGGTTAACATACCAATTCTCTTCACTTTCACTTTCCTCCTTGCTTCAATGTAATAAGCTTCGTTTTTACTCAAATACCATTTTATTATACCTAATTTAAAAGTTATCTACAACCTTTTACTCTGAATTTTCATCTATACCTGCAGCAGTTCAACCTTCCGTCCAAGCCGCCGCCATAATACATCTCGCATTAAACGATTGACTTGTAAATTTGAAAACAGTATAATAGGAAAGTATTCGGAGACGTATCGAAGCGGTCATAACGGGGCGCACTCGAAATGCGTTTGCCCTCCGGGGCACGAGGGTTCGAATCCCTCCGTCTCCGCTTATATTAAAAGAACACCAATAGATTTTAGTCTATCGGTGTTCTTTTTATTATCATTTCATAATTCAAATTCTTTCAAAGAACATATGTAAGCTTTAAGCTGTCTTTTTCTTTTGGCCCGCAAGGGTCTTAACCCCTTCAATAACCAGTACAATTGCAAGTACAATCAAAAGAACACCAAGGATTACCTGTGCATAAGGTCCCCAATCGGCACCACCTGCAGAAATAACACTAATCTGACCCTTTACTGTAAGTGCCAGTGAGCAGATGGTTACCACGATCATGAATGCCATGGGAATCAGGAACATCTTATTGTTCTTACCTATATTGCCAAGCCATGTTGCAACTGCCAGCAGACCAATACCTGCAAGAAGCTGGTTCGCAGCGCCAAACAGATCCCAGATTTTACCATATCCGTTAAGACCTAAAAGTACACCGAGAATAACTGTTAAGATCGTAGCAAAATAAGGATTTACAAGAACCTTTTTCCATCCCTTTTTAACATCCTTTGCTGTCTGCCCGGGCTCAAGCCAGAATTCCTGGAACATGAAACGCGCCAAACGAGTGGCAGTATCCAGTGAAGTCAGACAAAATGCAGAATAGGTAAGTACTAATAAAGTGTAAAGAATAGAAGACTGGACTGCTTCTGCACTGATATTTCCGCCAATAACACTGTATACCATACCGGCAATACCACCTGCAAATTTATCAGTAGCACTTGCTACAGTACCGATCTTAGTTGCATAGTTGATCGCACAAATAGTCAGTATTGCAAGTACGCATTCAAGCAGCATACCGCCGTAAGCAATGGGCTTTGCATCAGTTTCTTTATCCAGCTGCTTGGATGTTGTACCGGATGATACCAATGAATGGAAACCGGAAATGGCACCACAGGCAATCATCGTAAATAATGCGGGGAACAAATATTTCACAGCGCCCTTTTCATTGGGTACTGCAAACCCGGTAAATGCCGGAAGCGAATCCATAGCTGGATGCGCAATAATAACGCCTACAACAGCAACCGCCAACATAACATATAATAAGAAAGAGCTTAAGTAATCACGAGGCTGAAGCAAAATCCAAACCGGTGTCACAGAAGCAACGGCAATATAAATTCCCACAAAAATCATCCATTGGTTTGATGTCAGATAAATCGGGTGGAACTTCATACCTACCGCCATACAGATAACAATTGCCAAAATGCCCAGTACCGTCGATACCAGCATCGGTGCGTTCCTGCGGTATACAGCAAATCCAAAAATGATTGCTACCACAATAAAGAGCAGCGATACCATTGCAACGGATGCATTGGATGCGGAAGCCACCTTATCAACCACTCCGTTTGCATCTAATGTTGCACCAAAGGTAGTTGCAACGATAGAAGCAAATGCCGCAATAACCAAAATCAGGGTCAAATAAGCAAATGTCAAAAACAATCTCTTTGCCCGACGACTCATATTTGCGGATATAATCTCTCCGATTGACTGTCCGTTGTGACGTAAGGATGCAATCAATGCACCAAAGTCATGTACGCCGCCAAAGAAAATACCTCCTACAATAATCCAGAGCGCACAGGGAAGCCATCCGAAAATAGCTGCCTGAATCGGTCCTGTGATCGGTCCGGCTCCGGCTATTGAAGAAAAATGATGTCCCATTAAAACCGGCGCCTTTGCAGGAACATAATCCACACCGTCCTCCATGGTATGAGCCGGTGTTTCCTCTTTGCTCTCACCTACACCCCACTGCTTGCAGAGCCATCTACCGTAGAAGATGTAACCACAAAGCAACAGAGCTATGGCAACAAGCAAAAGTACTAGTGAATTCATACAACTCTCTCCCTTCTTTTTATGAAAATAGCACCTTTTTCAAAATTTTCGCCGTCTGATGGCCGCTTCGGTTAGCATCGACCCGTCCTTTGCTTAAATCAACGACTGCCACATGATAATCCATCCAGCCATGAAGCGAAAAATGAAAACTTTTGTAAATTCGGCATTTTTTTAATGCCTTTCTTGCATCTTCATCGCAAGTTTCACAGACAAATACCGGCGTGATAAACGAGTACATATGTCCCGGCCCTACATGAAGCAGCTTCATGCCATCCTCGTACACATAGTCCCTCCATTTTTCAAAAAGCTCTTTTGTAAGATGAGGAATGTTTAATATATAAAGAAATTCTTCGCCGTTCGCCGACCACAATTCAGCCTTTTTGGATACTATGTATTTTTGTGAATGCTCAAAAAAATCACAGCGGGCTGTGATTGGAGTCCGTTCATCATTGAACATAGTAATATTATAATAAACTGCATAGCTTTTCAGCAGACGATTTATTGCAGTTTCACAGGTATATTTCATCCTTAAGTTAATTTCCTTCCGCAACTAAAAAAATTAATTTTTGAGAAAATTTATTAATTTTTTCTAACTTAAGTTGATAATAGCACGATTGAAAATATATTTCAACTAACAAATTGCCAATGATGGGGTAAACTTATTGTCGGAAAGTAATAGGCAGAATACCGGGAGTTTGACAGCTTAACCACATAAAAATCCCCTCAAAGCCAGTGCGGTCTCCGGGACTTTTTACGTCAAAACACTGTCAAAGACAGGATTTTATCACTACCGCCACACTATTAAAATATGAAATTGCCAATTCCCCAAATTCATACTACAATAATAATCAAGCGAAAGGAATAGAATATGAAACCAAATATCAACAAAGAAAATATACAATTACTGTTTGAATCAAAATTTATAAGGGTTTTTGATCTGCAGTACGAGGAAGGAAAGCATTACTACGATGCAACCAGAAGACCTTTAGAGCAGATCGTGGCAGCCAAATCCGATCAGGAATTTTCCGAAATGCTCCCGGATGCCGTGACATGCGTGGTAATCCTTCAAGTTAAGGATGATGAGCCGAAGCTGTTAATGGTCAGAGAATACCGTTATCCCACAGGGCATTTCCTGTTAAGCCCTCCTGCCGGCCTATTGGATCCGGATGACGAAACAGGC
The DNA here is from genome assembly GCA_964393865.1 of uncultured Lachnospiraceae bacterium. GTDB lineage: Bacteria > Bacillota > Clostridia > Lachnospirales > Lachnospiraceae > Suilimivivens. Next base: position 56,435 of record CAYMUW010000012.1, on the reverse strand, counting down.
GGCGATCCCATTCTTTCCGCTGCCAGAAGAGAAATTACAGAGGAAACCGGTATTGTGTTGAGCGAAAAGGACTCCCTGTCCGTCATCAATCCCCTGCTTTTTTCCTCACCAGGGATGACTGATGAAAGTAATTCGCTTGTCTGTGCGGTTGTGAAACTGGATAATCTGTCATCTCTTTCCCAAAAGGGAGCTGTGGGAAGTGAATGCTTTGACGGCTTTCAGCTTCTTTCCGTAAAGGAGGCAAAAGAAATTCTAAAGACAGGAAAGGATCAGGACGGCATCTTTTATTCTGTTTATACCTGGGCCGCCCTTATGTATTTTGTATCTGATTTATGGAGGTAATGTATGCTGTATCATTATACGGACTTCGCCGCCTTTGACGGAATTATCCGGTGTGCAGAGCTGAGACTTAACAATATTTTAAATATGAATGACGCTTCTGAAATGAGACTGTTTATGAACGGCATCTGTAAGGCAGTTATCGAAAAATTAGATCTGGATGACGAGCATGAAAAGCTGCGCAAGGCAGAAGCCTTTTTCCGTAAGGAATTGGCAGAGGAATTTCATTATTCCGCCTATGCTGCCTGCTTTTCAAAGTACAGGGATGATGCTGCCCAGTGGGACAGATACGGCCACCTCGGTCAGGGGGTATGTATTGCATTTCATGAGGATCTGATGCAGAAAATGACAGGCGGAGCTGTTTCTCTTCAGGAAGTGTATTATCAGGAAGACATGCGGGAGCACCGCCTTGTAAATGAATTTTATCAACTGATCAAGGACGCAAAGAGATTTTCCGAAAATATGCCCGGGCTGCAGGAGCTTATGAATGAAGCCTGGGTACAGTCAGCTGCCTTTAAGCATCCTTCCTTTTCCAGTGAAAGGGAGTTTCGATTGGTAGTTTCCCCTTTCATTTCCAATGAATTTGCCGTGGAGCCTAAATATCACGTATCCATGGAAAGAATTAAGAAATATTATCCTTTGGATTTAAACAGAATGTGCGGCAAGCTGAACTTGCATCTGTCCGATTTGGTCGGCGAAATCATCATAGGTCCCACCTCCACCCAGTCCCTTCCGATCCTGCAGGATTATTTAGACGACTGCGGACTGAATGTTTTGAAAAACCGAATCAGTATGTCCAATTGCCCCTTAAGAAAGCCTACCACCTAACACCACACGCTGGTTTTCCGGCGCTTTCTTATTACACCAAAATGCCCTGAACATCAGATGATATCTGACATTCAGGGCATTATTTGGGGTTCAATTATTTTACTGTTATAGAAGTGATGTGAGGATTAACGCCCTCGTACCAGTAAAGGAAGCCTTCCATATCAACTGTATCGCCAACATTTAAAGCCTTTACAGCATTGTAAACCTCAGTGGTGTTATCACACAGATAAGACTCAACGGTAAATGTATAAGTATTTCCTTCAAAGGAAACATTAAAATACAAATCGTCTCCATCCTGACCTGAACCGTCCCATGCATACAGGAAAGCTGCATCATTGCCATCTGCATCCTGAATTGCCTCAATGGTCATACCCTTAAAGGATACGAATTTATTCTGGTGATTGATCAGATCATCAGAAGCAAGAATTGAAGTAACATCCTCTGCCTCTGCAATATAGCTTCCATCTTCAATTTCAAATGTTGCATCAATAATCTCAACCTCACCGGCCCACTCAGATTTGTATCCGGTAACCTTGATCTTAGTTCCTGTAGTCAGCTTCGCATAATCCTCCTCAGAGCATGCCATATTATACAGGAAATAAGCGCCGTCCTTATCCTGTGTATAAACGGTAGCCTGATTGTCCCACCAGGACTGCTTTGCCTGTACATAAGTCTCAACTACAACCTCTGTGTCAAGATCAGCGGCAACATACTCTTCATAGGTCATAACTCCTTCTGACTTGGTATCCGTATCGTCAGATCCCTTAGAACCGCAGCCGACACATGCAAGTACCAGTGTCAAAATCAACAGTAACGATGTAAACTTTTTCATTCTTCCTCTCCTTCTGCCGCTTTTACGGCTTTACCATCAGATATGTAACTGATAAAAACTTTTAAACATCTAGATAATTATACATGAAAATTTTAATAAATCAATAGCAGTACTGCCTATTTCTGCTTATTTGTCTTCTTTTTTACCATCTGAAAAACAACATACAGAATAATCAAGACCCATGCGGCCGCTAACGCCGATAAAAGGATTACTGCTGTTTTCGGGAGCTTTCCCAAATCCGCTTTGCCCAAAGCCGCCTGCGCGCTCTGCCCCCCAATCTGATCCAGACGGTATAAGGAGGTGATGTCATCATAAAGCTTATCTATATAACTGTCGTCAACCTCCTGCCCTCTTCTGACAGATTTTACGGTATTTTCAATAAGCTGTCCGGCTCCGTCACGAAGGGATGCCGACCCGCCGAACACCGGCGTCACAAAGGTGTTGTCAACATTGTCCAGCAACAGCCCTGCCGCTTTGATTTTCACATCATAATAAGTATTATTATCCTCGCCGCATCTGGACAAATAATCCTGATATTCGACTGACTCCTGCGCCTTGGATGTAACGGGCACATATCCTTCCGTTTCCGAATAGGCAATCTGCACATCATTGCTCAGCAGATACTGAGTAAACAGCCAGGAAGCCAAAACCTCCTGAGAATCCTCTTTATTAAATATGCAGACGGAAGGTCCCTGGGAAATCATCTGCGGATTCTCGGTATCAAACTGAGGGATGGGCATAACCACCGTTTCAAATTCTACGACCTTATCCTCACTGATATCCAAAAGCGGCGCATTTGTTCCCATCCAGGTTGCTCCGGCAGTGGAATCTATTGCAAAGATACACTGCCCGGCATTCAGAAAATTAGCAGGATAGCTTGAAATTTTAAAGGTAGAGAAGGCTCCGCTCTCCGCATGCTCCGCTATCGTAAACAACAGCTCTCGCGTAGTGTCATTAAAGAGCAGAATTTCCCCCTCGTCAGTAGAATACCCGGCGTCCTTTTGCCTAAGCATCTGAATCATCATGTTGTCGGTGGACTTATAAATAAAGGGAATCATCACCTTCTGGCCGTTTACCAGAAAGTTTCCCCGGGCATCCTGCGCCATGGCTGCCTCGGAAACCTCCCAGACAAAATCCCAGGTAAGCGCGTCCGGCAGGGTGTATCCCAGAGCCTCCACATAAGTTTTATTGATATAGCAGGCTTCCGTTGAGCGCATATAAGGAACTGCATAATAATGACCGGCAAATAAGCATTCATCCAAAAACTGCGGGATAATTTCATCTGTGGAAGGCGCGTCAAATCTGACTTTGCTTCCGCCCAGCCCGTATTTTTCATCCGCAAACAGCTCTTCAAGGGGAACAACCAGATTTGTTCCGGTCAAATAGGTTGCAATATGGTCGGGGTAAGTAATGCAGACGTTAGGCGTAGTGTTCGTTGAAATATTCGTTATCACATCATTGTAGATTTTACCGTAGTCCGTATACAAACGCAGATTCACTGTAATATTCGGATATAAATCTTCAAAATCCGCAATTGCCTGCTCATAAATAGCAGTCTGCGTTTTGTTGGTATCATTCTTCGCCCAAAATGTAATCTCATATTCTCTTGAAAGATCAAATTCCTCAGGAATCTCAAATGCCTCCATACCTTTAGAGCCGTGACAGGCAGTCAACATCAGAGAACTGCCGGCCGCCAATGCGGTTAAAAGAAAAATGCGAATTTTGCTCCTGAACCATGCTTTGCTCATCCCTTTGTTCCTCCTCTTGACACACCCTCCATTACCTTGTTGCGAAAGATCAAAAACAAAACAATCAAAGGAACCGAAATGACCACTACCGCCGCCATCATTGCCGGAATATTCTCACGGCCGAAACCGTTTTCTCTGATTTCCTGAATTCCGTTTGAGACAAGATAATAATTCTCGTCATCTGTAATCAAGCGCGGCCATACATAGGAATTCCAGCATTCAATCACCTTCAAAATAGTGATTGTAATAAGGGTAGGCTTTGAAATGGGTATCATTACCTTTAATAAATATTTCAAATCGGAGGTACCGTCAACCTTCGCCGCATAATACAGGCTGTCCGGTATCTGCTCAAAATTTTCTTTCAGCAGATAAATATAGAAAACTGAGGTAACGGACGGTAAAATCAGCCCTGCAAAGGTATTGCGCATATTTAAATTTGTCACCGTCACAAAATTCGTAATAACCACCAATTCATTGGGAATCATCATCAGCGACAGAAAAATGACAAAGGCAATATTTTTCCCTTTAAATTCAAGCCTGGCAAAGGCAAAGGCCGCAAGCGTAATCACCACCAGCATGATAGCAGTGGTTGCAACGGTAAAAATAACCGTATTGGTAAAATATCTTCCAAGCGGTACGGTGGTAAATGCGTCCACATAGTTCTGCAAAGTCGGCGATAATGTAAAAAACTTTGGAATATATTCCGAATTATATGAACTATAGCTCTTTATGGATGTAAGAAGCATCCAATAAAAGGGAAACAGTACAATAACAGCCCAAAAGATCAAAAGCACATAGGTAATTACATTGATAACTGTTTTGCGGGCTTTGGCATTTTTTTCGATCTTACTGTAATCAATCATCTTTTCCATCTTAATCCTCCATGCCTTCAGCCTTAATAATGAATGTTCTTTTTACTGATTAGCAGGTTAATACATGTGATTGTCAGCACGATAGCAAACAGGATAATCGCCGCCGCAGATGCATATGACGGATAACCGCCGCTGTCACCGTACAGCATATCATATACATAGCCCACAATCGTATTCATTTCCACCGCATTTAAATCGGTGCCAAACAAGGCAACTGCATCGCTGTATGCCTTAAAAGCGCCGATAAATCCTGTGATAATCAAGTAGAAAATCATGGGTGAAATCATAGGAAGCGTAATACGCATAAAGGTTCTGAACTGCGATGTGCCATCAACTTTTGCCGCCTTATAATATTCCTGATTCACCGAGGACAAAGCGCTGGTCAGAATCAGAATTTTAAACGGCAGAACAACCCAGATCGTGTAAAAGCACAACACAAACATTTTAGCCCAATAAGGCCCGTCAATAAAATCCACCGAGTTTCCGCCGAACCAGTTAATCAGCAGATTAATCAGTCCATCCGAGTATGCCGTCTTTTTAAATAAAATCATAAACACCAGACCTACCGCCAGCGTATTGGTTACATAGGGCAGAAAATAAATGGTCTGGAACAGATTTCTAAGAGGTCTGATAGAGCTCAAACCTACGGAAATCAGCAGCGCAATCGCCGTAGACAGCGGTACCGTAATAATAACCAATATAAACGTGTTCTTAACTGCCTGCAAAAAATAGGGATCATGCAAAACATAGGAATAATTATATAATCCCACGCCCATATAGGTCTGGGATGCAGAATTGTATGCTTCCTCAAAAGAATAGACGAAAACATCTATCAACGGATATATCATAAAAAATCCCAGAAAAAGAATTGCCGGTAAAAGGTATAGCCAACCCTTCAGACCACTGTCACGTAATTTCTTCTTAATCATATCAGTTCTCCCATCTGCCCCACTCAGCGAACCTCAAAAGGAATTCTCTCTTCGGTCTCTTTGCTGAAAATAAACACCTTGGAGGGCTTCAGGTTAAATCTTACCTGAGGCTCCTGCGTATTTACTTTATATTCCGTTCCGATAATTGCACGGACTGTAGGATTTAAGGAAGCTTTGTTGGTGGAAACCACGCTGATATCCCGTCCCATTATTTCCACACCGCTAAAATTACAGCAAAGCGGTCCATCCTCCTGCAAAGTAAAGCCTTCCGGCCTGACGCCCACATAAACCTGCTGATCTGCGGTGTCCTTAATGTCTAAAACAGCATCTTCTCCTATGTACAGCTTATTATTTTTAACCTGCCCGTCAAAAACATTAATTGGCGGAGTCCCCAAAAACTTTGCCACAAACAAATTGGTGGGATTATCGTAGACATCCTGCGGCTTGCCGATCTGCTGGACAAGCCCCTCCTTCATAACAACGATCATATCGGAAATACTCATTGCTTCTTCCTGGTCATGGGTTACAAAGATAGTGGTGATTTTGGTTTCTCTCTGAATTCTCCTGATTTCCTCTCTGGTCTGGAGTCTTAAGCGGGCGTCCAGATTGGAAAGAGGCTCATCCAAAAGGAGCACACGGGGCATTTTCACCAAGGCACGGGCAATGGCCACACGCTGCTGCTGTCCACCGGACAATTCTCCGGGCTTGCGGTCCATCAGTTCCTCTATCTGAACCAGCTTTGCTGCTGCATATGCCTTTTCAATCATTTCCTGCTTGGACAGCTTATCCTTGCCTTTCAGATTTTGCAGGGGAAATAAGATATTCTGCTTCACCGTCAGATGCGGATAAAGCGCATAATTCTGGAATACCAGACCGATTCCTCTGTTTTCCGGCGGCAGATCGGTAACGTCATCCTCCCCGAAAAATATTTTCCCACTGGTAGGCTTTAACAGACCGCTTATCAGATTAAGCGTCGTGCTTTTACCGCATCCGGAAGGCCCCAAAAGACCTATCAGCTTACCATCCGGTATCTCAAAAGTAAAATCATTGACAGCAATCACATCCTCATGATTTTTCCTGTCACGACTGGGAAATTTTTTTGTCAGGTTTTTTAATACAACTTCCATGCCATTCCATACCTTTCTATCGCCTACGTTGTTCCTTGCTGCCATTTTAATGCTTTCAAACAGCTTCATTCCTTTTCACATTATAATGAATAAAACAGCAAATGTCCAGATTATGCCATTTCCCTTAGTCTGTCCGCATACCAGGAAATAATCTCCACAATCCGGTACAGTTCACTTTCCTTTGCCGCACTTCTCCAAAGCTTCTTATATTCCATAAGCCAATTCTCCAACTCTGCCGCAAGCTCTTTGGCATCATAGGACAACGGAAGACCTGCATGAAAATCGCACAGAGTTTTGACCATATCGGTCAACAGTCTTTGTCCCTCTCCCAAAAGAATATAGGCGCACACATCCGCTCTTCTGCTCTCAGGCATCCTGCCAAGCTTTTCATATAACCGTTTCAAAAGCTCTTCATTTCTCTGCAATTGTTCCTCTGATTTTTTCACATCCATTAAGCCATCCGGCTTCCACTCCTCAGGGGCAGACAACATGTTTTCCTTATACTGTACCGCATGCCACCAGCTGACACACTCCGTATCTGCCAGATCACCCCATTCCGTATTTAACACGCCTTTCACATGATCTTCTGTTACCTGCGGTGAGTACTCCCAATTCAGGCAGATGGCATGGCAAAGCTCTCTTCACTGGAAACATTTAGCGTATGGTGCTCCATTCTGCCGATCAGGGAATATTCTTCCTTATCGGAGTTTTCCAGTTCACACAAATGTGCATAGGTCCTGGTGGACAACACCTCATACATATGCCCGAAGCTTGCCAGGGAAGGCACCAGATCAAGCAGAAGTTTTGCATGCTCATAGATGTCCAAAACCATATCTGTCGGCATAGCTGCACCGATAATACGGGTATTATAGTGCAGTCGGAACTGTCCTTCCTGCGTTCCTATTTTATCAGGCTGCGGTAATAAATACATTGTAACCTCCATTTCTACGCTGTCCTTGAGATCAGCTGTTCCATCGTTTATATTATCTTTCTGAAATTCATATCTCTGTCCATCAAAATAATATCTGCCTCCGCTCCCGGCCGCAGCTGCCCAATCTGTCCTTCCAATCCAATACTCCTTGCAGGATTGACGGTCACAGCCTTAATCGCATCCGTAAGGGAAATGCCAAACTTCACAGCATTGCGCAGGCCATCTGCCAGATTGGTCACTGACCCTGCCAGCGTACCGTCAGCAAGAGTTGCATAGGCGCCCTTTTTCTTCACCGGCTGTCCCCCAAGCTCATAGCTGCCATCCTCCATCCCTGCTGCCCGCATGGCGTCACTGATAAGAATCATCCGGTCTGCACCAAACAGCGCAAAAGCTCCCCGCACCGCAGAAGGATGTACATGAATGCCGTCACAAATCAGTTCTGCATAAACATCCTCCCTCTCCGCTGCGGCGCCGATCAGTCCCGGATTACGATGTAAAAAGGGCTCCATGGCGTTAAAGAGGTGGGTCACATGACTTGCACCTGCCTCAAATCCTGCTGCCGCCTGATCGTAATCCGCTGATGTATGACCTAAGGAAACGATTACTTCATTCTTTAATTCCCTGATAAATTCCGTTGCCCCCGCAAGCTCCGGAGCGATGGTGACCAGATGAATTCTGCCGCCGGAAGCATCCTGCAGGCGACGGAACATATCAATATCCGGCTCCGTCAGATAGGTGCCCTTTTGCGCTCCCTTTTTCGCCTCAGCCAGAAAAGGCCCCTCCATGTTAATCCCTACAGGTCGTGCCAGCTCATCTGCCTTTGGCAGCCTCTCCAACGTGCGAAAACTTTTTACCAATTGTTCCTCCGGCAAGGTCATGGAGGCAGGGCAAAAGGATGTAACGCCCTGTGCTTTCAAATATCGGGCGATCCTGAAGAGCCCTTCCGCATCTCCGTCTGAAAAATCCGCTCCTACTGCCCCGTGAATATGAATATCCACAAGCCCGGGAATCACATACTGACCTGCCGCATCTATAATCTCATGATCTCCGGGAAGAGGACTTTCGCAGATTCTGTGATTTTGATCCACATAAATTTCTCTTGCGGTAAACCCGCCCTCCGGCTCAAATACCAGTCCGTTTCGAATAATCATAATGCTTTTTCTCCCTGTAAAAATAGGCTGTCCATTATCCCTGCTAATTTAATTTTATGCTATCACGAAAAAATCTTTATGCCAATGCCTTTCTAGGTCAAACTATTTCCATTTCTGAATTGACTTTCCCATATGAATTGATTACAATATTCTGACCAACAAAAGCGCAATAGCGCATTTTCTATGCCTTTAGGAGATTTATACTATGTGGAAAACTTTTAAATCCAAATTCATTGGAGACAAACAATTTTATAAATATGTGCTTTATCTGGCTGTTCCCATGATTGTTCAAAATGCCATCACAAGCTTTGTCAGCTTTCTGGATAACATTATGGTGGGGCAGATTGGTACGGAACAAATGTCAGGCGTTGCTATTGTCAACCAGCTGATGTTTGTTTTTAATATCTGCATCTTCGGCGGCGTTTCCGGCGCCGGAATTTTCGGCACTCAATTTTTCGGAAAAAAGGACTACGAAGGACAGAAATATGCCTTCCGCTTTAAGCTGTACGCCAGTGCGCTGATTGCAGGACTGGCACTGTGCCTGTTCGGTTTTTGCAGCACTCAGCTGATCTCCCTGTACTTAAGCGACAGCGGAAGTGTAGGCGATATTACCCTTGCCCTGAAATATGGTAAAGAATATCTTGCCATCATGATGGCAGGACTTATTCCCTTTGCCTTAAGCCAGACCTACATCAGTTCCATCCGTGAAACCGGTCAGACCTTTGTTCCCATGCTGGCAGGTATTGTTGCCGTAATTACCAATCTTATTTTGGATTATATACTGATTTTCGGTATTGTAGGCGTTATACCCGCCATGGGCGTTTCCGGCGCTGCTATTGCTACGGTAATTGCCCGTTTTGTGGAATGTATTATCGTAGTGGCATGGACTCACATGCATGCAGACAAAAACCCCTACATTGTAGGGGCCTTCAAAAGCTTCCGTATACCTGGAAATATTTTCAAGGGAATTTTTATCAAGGGAACTCCTCTGATGTTGAATGAGATGCTTTGGGCTTCCGGCATGGCTGTGATCGTCCAGTGCTATGCCGTACGGGGCCTTGAGGTGGTGGCTGCGCAAAATATTTCCTCTACCATTACCAACCTGTTCAACATCGTTTATATCCAGCTGGGAAGCTGTATCTCAATCGTGGTTGGACAGCGTCTTGGGGCAGGCAAGCTTGAAGAAGCAAGAGACGCTGATAACAAGATGATCTTTCTCAGCGTAGGCTGCTGCGCTGTTGTTTCCGCCATTATGGTGGTAGTCGGAAGGTTCTTTCCTTCTATCTACAATACGGAGGAAAGTATCAAGGAGCTTGCCCGGACTTTTATCTTAATTTCGGCGCTTGTTATGCCGCTGTGTGCTTTTTCACACTGCTCCTATTTCACCCTGCGTTCCGGCGGCAAAACCGGCATTACCTTTATATTTGACAGCGTATATACATGGGTCGTAATGATCCCATTTGCCTATATCCTTGCCAACCATACTTCGCTGCCTATCATTACCGTATTTTTTCTTGTTCAATTCACGGAAATCATAAAGGTAACGATTGGATCTTTCATGGTAAAAAGCGGCGTGTGGCTGCAAAATATTGTTGATGAGGGATCATCGGTGTAAAAAATCACCGATTTTCCCTAAATGCTTTCCCACAGAATGATAGTGTCCCGAGTATACTACCGGATCAAATTGGGTTAAATCCAGCCCTTTTGAAATATCAATACCCGCATCCACCTGCACATTCTTAATATCGCAAAAGTATGTATCCGATTCCCCGGTCTGAACTATTTTTACCACTTCACACTCATATACCCATTTACTCTCATTCAACGCAGGAACCGACACAACCTCGCCTTCACTGTACCCGTAATCCACACCGTCCTTTTCTCCGCCTCTTCCCGAAACGCTTCCGAAATAATCTACCAGCTGCAGCATGTCAGTGCTGACAAGATTAACTGATAATTTCCTGGTTTTACCGATATTATCCTTCGTCTTTTTGGAACCATACATACTGATCACAAGCAAATAATGCCCTTCCTCCTGACAAGTGACACTCACCCAGGTTATGGGGGTAAAATTTGCTATACCGCTTTCATCATATGTACCGATTAAAAATGTCGGCTGTACGCATAATGAATGCTCGCTTCCCATTGATTTTCTTTTAACCTCTTTCATGGCCTTACCCCTCCAGTTCTTCCATAGCAAAGCTTTCCGTTTTTAAGCTGCAATAGTGTCTTCCCTTTAATGCTGTGAATTTTAATACACAATAATCCGGATCTGTTACGCCTTCCCTGTAATACATGGTATCTCCTGTGCACGGCTTAGCTTTTACTTCCTCTCATCCTCAGCCCTCAGCAGCGTATTCCGCACTCTTTCCAGATAATCGTCAAAAACCTTCTGCTCTTCCTGCGTAAATCCCTCATAGAAAAGAACATTCATCTGCTGTGAGACAGCCTCATACCGGCTCTGCATGGATTTGGCATACTCTGTAAGGGATATAATCGTCTGACGCCTGTTTTCAGGGTTAATACGCCTGTCCAAAATTCCCTTATTCACCATTCCGTCCACTACTATGGACACCGTATTTTTAGCAAGGGAGGTCTCCCTGCTGATTTCACTGATTGTAAGATGATCCTTTTTCCACAATACAAATAAAATCCTTCCCTGTCCGCCGCTGATTTCTATTCCATTCTCCAACAGCATTTTTTCAAAAATACGATCCTGAAGCTGCTTAATCTGTGTGATGTAAAAACCGCCCTTTGTTTCCAATTTTTCTTCTCCGTTCTTATTAGAATATTTCTAAATAGAACAATTGTAGTATAGCATAATTTTTTGCCAGATACAATAAAAAATTTGTCCTATTTACAGTTCACCCTCTGCTCTTAGCCTTCGCTCTTCCTTTTCCAGCTTGTTCCTGACCCGCAGCTCCTTAAAAAACCGGGTCAGCAGCTGTGTACACTCCTCCTCAAGCACGCCTCTTGTCACCTTCACCTGATGATTAAACTCCGGCATTTCCAAAATATTCAGAATGGAACCGCCGCAGCCTGCCTTGGGATTCATGCTGCCCATTACCACCTCGTCAATTCTGGCCTGCACAATAGCGCCGGCACACATCTGACAGGGCTCCAGCGTCACATACAGGGTACATCCCTCCAACCGCCAGTCACCGATTTTTTTGCTGGCCTTATTGATGGCCGTAATCTCTGCATGCGCCAATGTATTTTTATCTGTATTCCTTCGGTTATAACCCCGCCCTATAATTTTTCCCTCATATACAATCACGCAGCCAATAGGCACTTCCCCCAGAGCATAGGCTTTCTTAGCCTGCCTGATTGCTTCCTTCATGTACTTCTCACACTCTGTCATAGCACGTATTTCCTTTCACCGCCTCAGGCAGTCAATCCACGCCCCGCAAAAATACCTTTCCTTCCATCTCCGGTATTCCTTCTATGGCCTGTACCATTTCTTTCATAGTCTCCACATCCGGTTCATGATATCCCTCACAAATGGTACTTCCGCTATCTGTAAACCTCTGCAAATAGTATTTCGAGCATCCCTGAATCCATTCCCCTATTTTGACCATATCCTCTACCGTGTGAAGCTCCTTCACCACTGTAGTACGAAATTCGCTGTCAACATCTCCATCGATCAGCATGGAAACCGATTCCCTGATCTTCCCCAAATCAAACCTGTGTCCCTCATCATCCATTCCTGCCGTAAGAGCATATTTTTCCGGGCAGTTTTTGATATCCATCGCCACATAATCAAGGCATTTCCCGTCCAAAAGCTTTTTTAAAATCTCCGGCTTATAACCATTGGTATCCAGCTTGACCGGATACCCAAGCTGCCTGATTCTGCTGATAAAATCAGGAAGATCAGCATGCAGCACAGGCTCTCCTCCGGTGATGCATACACCCTTTAAGATATTTTTTCTTTTTTTTAAAAAAGCCAGAACCTCCTCCTCCGAGTAGGAAGCTCCGGCTGTTGGCTCAAGAACCAATTCCCTGTTATAACAAAAAGGACACCTGAAATTACAGCCGCCCATAAAAACGGTAGCGGCAACACGCCCCGGATAATCAAGCAGCGTGGTCTTATTTAATCCGACTATCAGCAAATTCTTTCCTCCCATATCAATAGATCAGTTCAGCCTTTTTGGTTGACAAACCATTCAAAAGCCCCTATACTACAAGAAGATGTGCGCAGCATATGCTGTCATATTTCAAGATAAACCGTGCAGCTTTGTATTCAGGGAAGCTGTCATGGCTGCCCTGTATAAGCGGCGCTTGACGATTGGGTCTTACGCAATGGAAACCCGCGAACCGTGTCAGGTTGGGAACAAAGCAGCACTAAGCGGAATTTTCCATGTGCCGTAAGGGCGCCTGATCTTAGCTGGCTGTACAGGTAACGCATGGCAGTTTCCCTGAGGATGAAGAGCAGGGTTTAATTCTTATTCTTCTCCTCTTTTTCTGCCGCTTCACGTTTTCTTTTCTTCTCATTTTTGGACTTATACATCTCCTGATCGGCCGTCTCGATAAATGCTTCCAAATCCAGATTTTCTTCAGGAGCCATGATGGAGTAGCCCATACTTGCCTCCAATATATAAGGGTGATTGGATGATGCATTGTATTGATCAATTCCAATCTTAACCTGATCCATATAGTTTTCGGCATCCTCATGAGTAAAACCCTGAGAGAGAACCACAAATTCATCACCGCCGTAACGCATCAAAAGCTCCCCATGACGGTGAACCTTGCTCAGCACATTGGCCATTGCCTTAATGAACGCATCCCCCTCGTCATGTCCGTATTTGTCGTTTATGGACTTAAGTCCATCCAAATCCAGGAAAAATACAAATAAGTCATTCCCTTTTCGTCTGGCCTCATTAATAATATTAGGCGCAAATTTAAAGAAACCGGCTCTGTTAAAAATACCGGTCAGCTTATCATACACCCACATTCTGTTCAGACACTCTATCATGGAATTCAGCATATTTTGCTTTCTGATATTTTCAAGAGCATTATTAATATTCATGATAAACATATGAAACAATTCACTGTCCATCATCAATCTGCTGTTGCCCAAAACACAGTATCCGTAACATCTTTCCTGATAATGTACGGGAATGATTGTATAAAAGCTTCCCTCTTTACCCTCCGTGTATTCCTTAGGAAGAAGCTCTCTGGAACTAAATCTGCCATGCTGGGAAAATACTCCGTTTCTGTATACAATCGGGAGCGTGATTTCCGAAGAATAAGAGGTAATGTCCGGCATATTGCCCTCCGTGTTAATCCTGGACATCACTTCTCCCCCAAAGGACTCCTCCCTGACACACATGCAAAGATAAAATTCCTCAATCTCCATCATCTTCACATACTTACGAATCTTGTCCAAAATATTTTCATAAGTCATTGCTCCGGTGAAATCCGCCGAAGATGATTTAATAATTTCAGAATAGGTGGTAACATGAAGCTTTTCTTTCACATAACGCTTTCTGATACTGGTACTGTCCTCTCCAATCTTATCCTCACAGCCGCAGCTTTCCGTAAACACCGGTGTACATAAAAGTTCCTCTTCCTCAGGCTCTTTGCCATCTATGCAATCCATCAGCATCGCATAAGCACGCCTGCCCAGCTCAAGCTCCGGGCGTTTCACGCTGGTAATCTTCGGATAATGATGCTTTCCCGAAAACGCATGGTCATAGCCGGTAAGAAGCACATCCCCGGGAACCTCATAGCCTCTCTGCAAAAGCTCATAAAAAGCGCCAAGCGCCATCTCATCGTTGGCCGCTATCACCGCATCCGGAAATTCCAGCTGGGACTCACTAAAATAGGCGATTGCATCCTTCCCGCTTTCCGGGTGATAATCCCCATAATATATCCGCTCCTTGTAGACAGTCATGTCATTATCCGCCATGGCCTGCCTGAATGCCTTCAGTCGCCCGGTAGCATCCACATTTTCCTTGGGCCCTGAAATAAATGCAAGTCTCCTTGCCCCATGCTCCTTAATTAGATGATTAACAATCTTGGTAATACCATTGGCATTTTCCATGCCTATATAATGCATCCCGCCAAATCTAAGATTTAAACTAACACAAGGTACGCCTGAACGCTGAATAGCACTGACCACACACTTCATGATATCCTTGTCATTAATGGTATCTCCATGCAGGATGATTCCGTCGTAATCCTGAAAATCAGGCAGCTTTAAAATTGCCGCTTCGCCTTTGTTGTAATAGGATGTAGAGTATGTCCACGCGTCACAGGTAAATATGTAAATATCTGTTCCGTCCAAAACAGCCTTTTCCATTATTCCATTAATAATTCTTCGCTGACTGTCAAAACGTATTCCAGCCATCAATACCGCTATTTTCATCCTGTGTAGTCCTTCCTATCCCCTTGCCAACATTATAACCTTTTGAAAAACATATCGCAAGCCTACAGCTCAACTCTTCGCAAATAATATCCAAATCTCCCTACCTCTACAGGCCCGTCACACTCAAATCCCTCAAAACCAAACATCACCGCTACCATCTTCTCCCTCTCAAAAAAGGTACCGGGAACTCCCAGATAAAAGCATTCCCCGCTATCGTCCCCCAATTCCCTGTCAGGCCCTAAGATCAAATAACGGTAATTGTAAAACCCGTGCAGCAAAAAGCTGTTATTGACAAGCTTCTGATAAGAAGCGCTAAGAACAATAAAATCCCGGGGCTCAATGGAAATAAAGGTTCTTTCATCCCCAAAGGGATGTATCTGAGGATAATCATGCAAAAGCTGTTCCCATTTATTATCAAAGGTGCATATCTCAGTGAATTTCTCCTCCTCCATTTCAGCCGCCGTTACCAAAGGCCGCTCCTCCTGCTTTGGTTCCGATTTTTTCTTCCAATAACCGGCAAGACAGCATTCCTCACTGACTTCAATCTTCACTCCGTAAATGTCCTTTTTCTCGTAAGCCCTTCCCTGAATATATACTTTCTCCTCATCCGTTTTAAAGTAGCGGCTGGCACTAATCCCACCGGCTTGTACCGATAATTCCCCTAAAGACAGCAGATTTTCCCCGGCAAGAAAACAGAGAAGATATCTTCCTTCCTCTCTGCAGCAATCTTTTTTTATCTGTATATCCATACGAAGCCCGCCTGCTTTCTCAATAAATTTGACAAAGCCGCCTCCGCATTCCCTGTTCCCGCTCCGATACAGTGTCAAATACAAAATTTTCTTCTCATACAAAAGCAACCTGATTCCCCCCTGACAATTCTATTGTATTCGGGAATAAGGCTGCTTAGTACTTTAAACAATGCAAAAACAATGCTTAATTGTTATGATCCAAATATTTCATATAATTATATACCATCATGGCAATCTTAAAGGTTAATGCGTCATCAAAGGTACGAACATCAAGTCCGGTACTCTTTTCCAGCTTCTCAATTCGATATACCAGTGTATTTCTGTGAACAAAAAGCTGTCTCGAGGTCTCCGACACATTCAGGTTATTGTCAAAGAATTTATTTACGGTAGTGACAATTTCCTCATCGAATTCACCGGGATCATTGTCCCCAAATATCTCACTGATAAAAATCCGGCAGAGATTAACCGGGAGCTGATAAATCAGTCGTCCGATGCCCAGGCTGCCATATGCATTGACCTTCTTTTCCACATAAAAAATCTTTCCCACATCAAGCGCCATCATGGCTTCCTTGTAAGACTTAGACACATCCTTCAGTTCCTGAACAATCGTTCCATAAGCAACCCTTACATTCAGCATAGCTTCCGTACTCATCATATCAACAATGGTCTGTGCAGTCTGTTCCATCTGCTCATTCCCGTCATCAGGATTCAGTGACTTAATCAGAATAACGTTATTTTCATCCACCGCCGTAACAAAATCACCTGACTGAGATGAGAACATGCTCTTTAACAGTTCCGCTGCGGTACTGTCCTTCTCAGACTGTGTTTCTATTATATAAACCACTCTTGGAACCATAACTTCCAGATGCAGCTTTTTGGCACGATTATATACATCTACCAGCAAAAGATTATCCATCAGCAGATTTTGGAAGAAATTATTGCGGTCGAAGCGTTCCTTATATGCAGTCAACAGCTGCTGTATCTGGCTGGCCGCAATTCTGCCTACCATATATGCATCATCACCGGAGCCTCTTGCAACTAAAATATATACAAACTCCCCCTCATCTACGATTTTCAGCAGATGATCGGTGCCGATTACCTGGCTGTCTGCCGGTGACTCAGCAAAAGCTTTAACAAGTCCACCCGAAAGCTCTTTGCATTCAAAGGTAGATGCCACTTCTGCACCGTCCAAATCAAAAACAGCCAAATTAACCCTGGTTATAGCTCGTAGATCTTCAATACAATTTGTCAAAACCTGCGTAGATATCATTCTTTCACGTCCTTTCGAAGTACACGAATATTATACCAAAAAATTTATTCTTATGCATGTTTTTTCCTATTACAAATCAAAGAGTTCGTTTGCGAACTCTCGCGCCACCAAAGCGTTGCATCAGCAACATCCACCGCTGATTTGGCGTGCGCATCCTGCACGGAGTGCTTTTTATTTCATAGGAAAGGTAATTACTTTCACACATTATTGCATCAAGGTCTTTCCTATGAATCAAAAAGGGGATGCATCCGCATCCCCTCATCAATCTTTAAACTAGTTTGTAATAGTCTGCTCTGTTTCCTTATCAAATACGTGAATCTTCTCAACATCAAATGCAAACTTAACTGTATCGCCAGGTCTTGCTGTTGTACGAGAGTCAACTCTTGCTGTAATCGGGAACTCAGCCAGATCAAAGTATAAGTAAACTTCTGCACCAAGTAATTCGTAAACCTTAATGGTTGACTCGAATACACACTTGGATGTCTCGATAAACATTTCTGAATCATATACATCTTCAGGACGAATACCGAATGTAACTGTCTTTCCGTCGTAACCGCCATCAATAAGCTTCTTGGACTTAGCAGGAGGAAGAGGAATGCTGTTTCCGGCAATCTTCAGGCTTGCTGTCTCACCGCTTACTTCAACAACTGCATCAAGGAAGTTCATCTGAGGTGATCCCATGAATCCTGCTACGAACAGGTTGCAGGGCTTCTCATACAGGTTCTGAGGTGTATCTACCTGCTGAATAACACCGTCCTTCATAACAACGATTCTGTCACCTAATGTCATAGCCTCTGTCTGGTCATGTGTTACATAGATGATGGTTGTACCCAGTCTCTGATGCAGCTTGGAAATCTCAACACGCATCTGTACACGGAGCTTAGCATCCAAGTTTGAAAGAGGCTCATCCATAAGGAATACCTTAGGATTACGAACGATTGCACGACCCATAGCAACACGCTGTCTCTGACCACCTGACAAAGCCTTGGGCTTACGATCAAGAAGAGCTGTCAGATCAAGGATCTTAGCTGCTTCCTTAACCATCTTATCAATTTCATCCTTCGGTACTTTTCTTAACTTAAGACCGAAAGCCATGTTATCATATACTGACATATGAGGATACAGAGCGTAGTTCTGGAATACCATCGCGATATCTCTGTCCTTAGGTTCTACATCATTAACTACTCTATCGCCAATCATCAATTCACCGGAAGAAATATCCTCCAGACCTGCGATCATACGAAGGGTTGTAGACTTACCACATCCGGAAGGACCTACGAAGATGATAAACTCCTGATCCTGAATTTCAAGATTGAAATTCTTTACTGCTTCAAATCCGTTAGGATATACCTTGCAGATATTTTTTAAAGATAAACTTGCCATTTCATTTGCCTCCTTAAAATATTTGATACACGATCAAGTCTGTGTTTAGTATACATGAGAATAGTGTCTTTGACTATGCAACTATTCAACAAAGATTTTATTCTCCGTTGTAAAAAATGCTTATAAAGATTCATTTTTTTATTTTTCTTAGACAACTTGACCAATAAAACCCTTAAACCTCTGGACACTTTGTATATTTATTTCCTGTCTCTGTCATCATAAAATGCCAATTGGTTTTTGCCCCGTTTCTTAGCCTTATAGAGAGCCTGATCCGCTGCCTTATATAGTGTTTCAAAGTCCTTTCCGTCTGCCGGAAAAACCGCCGCTCCGATACTTGCCGTAGCAGAGTATTTCACATACTCTCCAACCTGAAAATGCTGGAAAAAGTTTATCAGCTTATTTGCCTCATTCAGGGTATTGGAATCATTCTTAAGCGCCTTTAAGAAAATGGTGAACTCATCGCCTCCCGTTCTCCCGATAATATCAGTCACACGGAAGTTGGCGCTTATTTTCTTTCCAAGTGTTCTTAATACCTCATCTCCAAAGGCATGCCCCATGGTATCGTTAATCTTTTTAAAATTGTCTATGTCAAGCAAAAACATCATCGCCAGTGAATCGGGCGCTTCTTCCATATACTCCTTGATCTTGCGCTCCGTGGCAAGCTTATTGTTAAGACCTGTAAGTAAGTCCGTATCAGCCTTTTCCTTCAATGCCTGACTGTTTTTCTCGTTTTTCATTCTGCCGGAAATGTTAGTGATTACAAAGAAAATCGCAAATATCACTACGCCTGTAAGCACCAAACCAAGTACCTTGCTTGTGTTTCCCCACAAGTTCTTTTCTCTCCGGTCAACATACGCCTGATCCAGACCTGCCATAAGCTGCCATTCTCCAATGGATAAAGGTACATAAACCAGAGTGCGGCTTTCATTGTCCGCTGATGCCCTTAATGCCCCTGAGCTTCCGTTTTGGATTTCTGCTTTAGCAGCAGCAACTTCATCTCCTGCTTCATTCAGATTGGCCCACAGGTTCATCTCCGTCGTAAAGTCACTGGTAATACCGGTACGTACAAGGATATTTCCATCCGCATCCAGCAGCATCCCGATGACGGGACGGTCGAAATCCTCATTCATAACCATCAGATTTTTTAAATTTTCTACCGAATACCATATGTATACCGCACCTGCACCATCCGAACCGGGAACCATAATCAAAATGGCCTCTTCCGCCTCTGTTTCATCCTCACCCAGCAAAAGATACAGGGGTTCATCTGCCTCTAAAAGGTCTTCCTGAAACCAGCTTCTGTCTGTCAGCTTAACCTTTTCCCCATCCTGATTAACCGCCAAGCCATTCCCGGCAACATAAACCGCGGCATTCGCTTCTGTCTTGTCGATAACAGCCTGTAAATACCGTGATAAACTCTTCGGTGTTGTTGCATTTTCCCTCTCAATAAGCGATAAAATAAGTTCCCCTGCGTTTTGAATATCCAAAAGCTCAGTCCTGATCATAGCGGCATGCTTTTCTACCACATGAAATATCTCATTCTCAATAACTTCTTCCGCATTTTTCTTTTCTTTACCGGTAGCACCTAAAAAAATAAACAGTGCCAACAACAGCACCCCTATCAGCGGAAACACCCAACGTAAAATTACCGCTTTAACATTTGCTTTCATCCCCAACTCTCCGTATTATGCAACCTAACCAGTCTCTGTCACTTACTCCTCTTTCCCGTTCCGCTCCGGAACCTCCCTTTCCTAAGCTCCTGTTTATCCTTCTCTTCCAATTTTATTCATTCTGCTCTTCAGGTTTCTGTTCCTTCTGCTCCGAAGCTTCCTTCTCATTCTGCTCTTCGGGTTCCTGCTCATCATCTACAGGAACAGTCCATTCCCTGTCACCCTCAGCCTCCTCTTCAGGCTCAAAACGCTTGAAGGTTTTATTATAAAGCAGCGCACTTATAAATACCGGTCCTGAAATTCCAAAAGCAATGACAATAGGAAATGCCTGCAGAAAATAAATGGAAATCACTACAGGAATAATCCAGCAAACCATCATCACAATTGTTTTGGGCAGACTTAAAATTCCAATATAAAAGGAATTTTTAAAGGTATTTGCAATGGTATTCTCAAATCTTGCCAATACAGGAAATACATGCATTGTGGCAAAAAACGCCAATATTCCGATTGCAATCAACGCCACCTTGATCCATGAGGGAAATACTATATTGGAATAGCTGAATATCAAAATATCTACCACAATAATAACCACCACCAACAGCATAATCAGCCAAATGATCGTGGCCTGTTTAAAATTCTGCTTAAAGGATTTAAAAAATGACTTAGTAACGTAACCCTCTTCATTTCTCACAATCTTAAGCGCCACATAATTCAGGGCGGTCAACGTTGCACCGATCGTAAAGATCGGTATACAGCAGATAAATGCTAAAATGTTCAGCCAAATCAAGTCCGCCATCTTACTTAAGCCGCTCATTAACGGACTGTCCAAATTAAATAATCTTCCCATTGTTCTCTTCCTTTTGTTAGAAATTTACTCTTCCTTCAGTCTTCCTGATACCTGCTTATACTGCAGATTTAGCTTTCTGTATGTAACCATAATTTCATCGGAACGCTTTTTTACTTTTGCCATGATCTCATCATAGGCATTCAAAAAGATTTTAACAACTGTTTTGTTATATTTGCCTGCGGCCGCCTCCGTGCTGATTAGGGAGATCACGTCCTCCTTCTCATAAGAAGCTCTGTAGGCTCTCTGTCCCAGAAGAGCCGTAACCGTATCTGCCAGCTGTAAGATTTCCTGCGTATGGTTCATCTGAATCCCGCGAAGCCCTCTAGGATAGCCGCTGCCGTCACAGCGCTCATGATGCGCCGCCACGATTTTCACCACTTCCTCCGCCATGCGGTTATTCAACATTTTTTCTCCCAGATGCACATGCATTTTCACCTTGTCATATTCATCCGGCGTCAGCTTTCTCGGCGCTTCAATAATCTCCCGGGGGATTGCCAACATACCGATATCATGGAGGAGACTGCCGTAATACAGCTGTTCCAGTTCCAATTCCGATAAACGCATCTTCTGCCCGAGAATTTCGGAAATGCAAATACAGGTCACTGTATCAACCACCGATTTCTCACTTCTAAATCCCTGACAATACATCAGCATTTCCAGGCATTTCTTTTTGTCCTCATTATTAAATATCATATAATCGATGATATCATACAGCTCCGCCTTGTAATCACCGCTGTTGACCTTATTTAATATATCGTAAGTCTGTATTGCCTTTTCAAAAAGCTCTATCGCCTCCGGGCTGACTACCGTGCCGGATTGCTTATGAAACAAACTCATATCGAAGGCTTCCTTCATTGCACCCGAGAAGATATCAACCTTCTCCGCCAGACTTAAAAAAGCCGCAATATCCTTATACTCATAGCTTATCTTTTCAAGCTGCAAATAATCCGTATGATGATAAAGAATGACTTTGGCCAGTTCCCGCAGGGGTGACAGATGCTTAAATACAAGATATCCATATGTAGCATGAGGCATAGGCTCCCTGCATTCATAACCAATCAAATCCTTCAAGTTGTCCGTCCTGTATGCCCCAATATCATGAAGGGAGGCCATAAATACAAAATCCGCCAGCTCAAATTTTTCATAGCCGCCTCTGCATTCCAGCATCTTATACAAATAATATGACACTCTTGAACCATGATCCATTGGCCGCCGGTCTATCACCTTCAGAGTATCTCGCATAAGTAGAAAAATATTCTTACTGTGAATGTATTCCATAAGCCCCACCCATTTCTATAACAGGTACTCCATTGGAGTATATCTGATACCATCCTGACATCGCTCTGATCCTAAATCCCGAAATCCCACCTGATGATAAAAGGGTACCCCGTAAGGCGATGAATTTACTGTCATCCGTTCCTTCCCAATCTCATTTCGCACATAGCCGGCCATTTTCTCAATGAGTACTCTGCCTATTCCTCTGCGATGATACTCTTTATCTACAAAAAGCAGTGAAATGTGCATCTGATTTCGAAGCGTAATCATACCCACCATGCGTATGCCATCCCATGCCGTCATCATCTGATAAGTGCCCATGCGGAACATCTCCTTAAGACCTGTATCGGTAATGAAATCCTCAAAGCTTCTGACACCTTCCGGTGAATAGTCCTTGGCTTCAAATTCCAGAAAGGTCTTCCATGCCAGTCCCATGGCATCTTCCCAATCATCCTGCCGGGCAAATTCAATTCTGTACAATAATGACTTTTCCATCGTCCTTCCTCTTATCACTATTAAGTAATAATTATATCAGATCGTATACGTTTTTGCAATCAGCAGGTGCTCTTTACTGCTTTACATAGATATTAAGGAGCCATTTCTTTCCCTACCTGATTCACTAACGGCAGCCCGTTTTCCAATGCATAAGCATTCTCCAATGTGGTAAGGGCAATTGCCTGCATCGCTTCCTTCGTAAAAAAGCCCATATGGGAGGTAACCAGCACATTGGGAAATGTCATAAGCCGCGCCAGATTGTCGTCTGTTATAATCTCTCCGGAGCGGTCCTCATAAAATACGCCTTCCTCTTCCTCATATACATCCAATCCCACACCGCCAAACTTTCCCTCCAGCATGGCATTAATTAACGCTTCCGTATCAATCAGTCCGCCTCTTGATGTATTAATCAGGTAAACACCCTGCTTCATCAGCGCAATGGAATCCTTATTAATCATATACCTGGTGTCCGATGTAAGAGGACAGTGAAGTGAAATAATGTCGGAACACCTGAAAAGCTCCTCTAAAGATACATACTCCGCATCAAGTCCTTCAACCGGATACGGATCATAACACAGCACATGCATCTGAAATCCGTTTAAAATACGGATCATCGCCTGACCGATTTTGCCTGTTCCAACTACTCCTGCCGTTTTCTCATACAAATCAATTCCCATAAGTCCATTGAGACTCATATTGAAATCTCTCGTTCTGTTGTAAGCCTTGTGCGTAAGGCGATTTACCGTAAGCAGAAGCGCCATGGAAAATTCCGCCACCGCCTCAGGTGAATAACTGGGAACACGCAGTATAATAATTTTATCCTCAGCTGCTTTCACATCCACATTATTAAAGCCTGCGCTGCGAAGTAAAATAGCTTTGACATTCATTTCATAGAGCGCATCTATCATTTCCGCATTCACATAATCATTCACAAAAATACAGATTGCATCGTAACCTTTTGCCATAAATATGGTTTCCTGATTACATGCCGACTCAATAAAATGAATATCAAAGCCATACTCCTTTCCCAAAGGTTCAAACCAAATCTTATCATATGGTTTTGTTCCGTAAAATGCAATTTTCATATATCATCCTCCGTTTCACAAACGTGATTTACACATGCTATATTTATTATTTGCTGGGATATCGGTTTTTTATTCTTATCTCCTTCGATTATTTAAACAGGTTTTGAAAGAAATTTTTAATCGAATTTTTCAAATTCTGCCAGAAACTTCCGGCCACGTTCTCTGCGGCATTCTTCACCGCTCCCTTAACCAGTTCATCGGCGTGATCCGCAAATTCTGTCCCATACTCGTCATACAGTGTTTCCGCCTTATCTATCACATATTCTGCAGAAAAGCCCATATTTTCCAGTTTCTCCATGGTTTCCACAAGCTTGCGGGCATCCGCCTCGTCAATCTCCACGCCGAATTTCTCTTCGCCCTCCTTGATTACGCCCTGAAGATCGCCGTCAGCAGTAATATTTCCCTCCGCTGCCTGCTCCTTCAAAAAGGAAAATATTTCTCCGGCTGTTTCCTGATCCACATTTTCAAAAACATCTGTAAGCTGCTGCTTAATCTGGTCTATGATACCGGAAGCATCTGTCTCAGATGCCTCCGCCGATATCGGATAGAATCCCAACGCCAACAATAACGCCAACAGTATCATAATCTTTTTTTTCATTATTATAATCCACCTTTCGAACTGCCTATAGCTGATATTCCCTGACCCGCTCCATAATCCACGGATAAAGCTCCTCATAAACCTGCTGCTTATTCGTTTCATTAAGCAGTTCATGCCTTCCTCCCGGATAAAGCTTCATGGAGACACGCTTCATACCTGCCTTCCTGAAATCCTCATATGCCTTTTTCACTCCCTCTCCGTAGTCTCCCACCGGGTCCATATCGCCCGACAGGAAAAGCACAGGCAGATCTTTAGGCATTTTGTTTATGTTCTCCGCCTTATTCAGACGGTTCAAAAGCTGAAACAGGGTTTTAAATCCGTTTACCGTAAAGGTGAAGCCGCACAGCTCATCTTTGATATATGCGTCCACCACTTTCTCATCTGTGCACAGCCAGTCAAAGGCGGTTTTCGCATCTGCAATTTTCTTATTACTGGAACCAAACGCCAGTCTGTCAATCAGCTTAGATGCATGGGCATCCCCAAAAATCACTCCCTGAACGGCGGCAATCATCCTGCTTGCCGTTACCAGTGCCTTTGACTTGGAACCGGTTCCGCAGATAACCGCCCCTTCAATTCCGGTTCCATAGCGAAACAGGTAATTGCGAAGAATAAAGGAACCCATGCTGTGTCCCAGTATTACATAGGGAACACCAGGATAGTCTTCCTGCGTCATCTTCTTCAGTCTATGCACATCCCGCACCACGACGGTAGCCGGGTCCTGCTCACAGAAATACCCGTATATACCGTCCTTGGCAACACTTTTTCCATGTCCCAGATGATCGTCTCCTGTTACCAGTATCCCCTTCTCTCCAAGATACTGTGCCAGTGCTTCATATCGCTCGACATATTCGGCCATGCCATGAACAATCTGTATAATACAGACAACCTTGCCCTCCGGCACCCATCTGACTGCATGAAGCTTTGTCTTTCCGTCTCTGGAATCAAAAGTAAATTCTTCCTTTTTTACCATTGTAACCTCCGTCCCTCTTAAAGCCTAACAGATTTCCGCTCCTGCAGGCATATCCTTCTCCGGTGTAAGAAGCGCCAGGTTTCCTTCACTGTCCTCCGCACACAGAAGCATTCCCTCGGAAACCACTCCTGCCAGCGTTGCGGGCTTTAGGTTCACTAATACCATAACCTTCTTACCGACCATTTCCTGCGCACTATAGTGCTGTTTAATACCGGAAACAATCTGCTTTACCTGACTGCCGATCCGAACCTTGGAACAAAGAAGCTTCTTGGACTTCGATACCTCCTCACAGGCAATAATTTCTCCTACCTGAAACTGCAGCTTATCAAACAGATCATAAGTAATTTCTTCCTTAGGCTCTATATCAATCACTTCCGCCTCTTCTCCGGCATCACCGCTTGCTTCCCCGGCGGCAGCCTTTCTCTGGGCAAACATTGCCTCCGCCTTTTCCACAACCTCCTTGGCATCCAGTCTTGCAAACAGAATTTCAGGCTTATCCGTCACTTTGTTTTCGGAAGGATAGCTGCCAAAGGTGCCGCACTCCTCAAAGCTGCGAAGCTTTGCATTCAGCTGGTGGGCAATCTTCTGCGCCGTAGAAGGCATAAAGGGCTCAAGTAAGGATGCGCCGGTTACAATGCTTTCTACCAGGTTATAAAGCACGGTGGAAAGTCTGTCTTTCCTGGCTTCATCCTTGGCAAGCACCCAGGGCTCGGTCTCATCAATATATTTATTGCAGCGTTTAAACAAGGCAAATATTTCCGTTAAAGCATCCGCCACACGAAGCTCATCCATTTTGGCGCTTATCTTTGCATAGGTGCCTGTTACCACTGCCTTCAGGTCCTCATCCACTGCTTCACACACACCCTTATCGGCAACCACACCGCCAAAATATTTATTGCTCATGGAAATGGTTCTGTTCACCAGATTTCCCAGCGTATTGGCAAGATCGGAATTAATTCTTTCCACCAAAAGCTCCCAGGAAATCGTTCCGTCATTGTCAAAGGGCATCTCGTGAAGCACAAAATAACGAACCGCATCCACGCCGAAGAAATCCACCAGATCATCAGCATAAATCACATTTCCTTTGGACTTGCTCATCTTGCCGTCGCCCTGCAAAAGCCAGGGATGACCAAATACCTGCTTTGGCAAAGGTTCACCTAATGCCATTAAGAAGATGGGCCAGTAAATGGTATGGAATCTGATAATATCCTTTCCTATTAAATGAAGGTCTGCGGGCCAGAGCTTATGATACTGCTCCGTACTGTTTCCGTCGCTGTCATAGCCAATTCCGGTAATATAGTTTGTTAAGGCGTCCAGCCATACATAAACCACATGCTTATCATCAAAATCTACCGGAATTCCCCATTTAAAGGAGGTTCTGGAAACGCAAAGATCCTGAAGACCCGGAAGCAGGAAATTGTTCATCATCTCGTTCTTGCGGGATACAGGCTGTATAAATTCCGGATGGGTATTAATATGCTCAATCAGCTTATCCGCATACTTACTCATTTTGAAAAAGTATGCTTCTTCCTTGGCAGGCTTTACCTCTCTTCCGCAATCGGGGCATTTTCCATCCACAAGCTGCGACTCTGTCCAGAAGGATTCGCAGGGTGTACAGTAAAGACCTTCATAAGCACCTTTATAAATATCTCCCTGATCATACAGCTTCTTAAAAATCTTCTGAACCTGCTTTTCATGGTAATCATCTGTTGTCCTGATAAAATGATCATAAGAGGTATCCATCAAATCCCACAGTCCTTTGATGGTTTCCGCCACCTTATCCACATACTCCTTGGGCGTAACACCTGCCTCCTGTGCCTTTAACTCAATTTTCTGGCCATGCTCATCCGTTCCCGTTTGAAAATAAACATCATAGCCATCCTTTCTTTTAAATCTGGCAATGCTGTCCGCCAGGATAATTTCGTAGCTGTTGCCAATGTGGGGCTTGCCTGAGGTGTAGGCAATAGCCGTTGTAATGTAATATTTTCCCTTACTCATATTCCTAAAACTCCTTTCTAAGCTGCTTTGGCGTGCTAATGAACCAAAAAAGCTGCCTCCTATCATTTATGACAGAAGACAGCTGTTAAACCGTGGTACCACTTCTTTTCATTTCCTTCTCACAAAGAAAATCTCAACGGGTACAATCACTCCATTTATCATAGGAATTATACCCTGCCGCTGTAACAGGCGGAACCTGTTGCAATCTAACCGTTAAAACGGGTCGGTGCACTGCTCGGAAGCCATCTTCGGTGCATTGCCGCCCGGTTCCTCTCAACCTGCAGTTCCTTGCTGCCTGAGAACCTTCTCTGTAAAGCTTTCCTGTACCTACTCTCTTCGTCATCGCTTTTAAACTATAATTAGTATTAGCCTATCACAAAGGCATTATGTTGTCAAATTTCTCTTTCCCCGCCAATACTTTGTCCGCAGCTATGTACACAAGCACTGCTGCAAAAACACCAATGATCAGTCCCCCTATGATATCGGTAGGAAAATGTACAAACAGATACATCCTGCTAAACGCAATGACCGCCGCTCCCAAAAGCGCCGCTATCCCTGCCTTCCTATTATGTAAGAAAATCATGGTTGCAGCGCCAAAGCCATGCATGGTATGACCGGAAGGAAAGGAATACTCTGACGGAGGAGGAATAATCAAAGAAAACTC
Organism: uncultured Lachnospiraceae bacterium; assembly: GCA_964393865.1. GTDB lineage: Bacteria > Bacillota > Clostridia > Lachnospirales > Lachnospiraceae > Suilimivivens. The sequence goes on along the minus strand of CAYMUW010000012.1, from coordinate 28,307 downwards.
TCCTTCAAGCAATTGAAAAGGCCGGGGTCTCGCCACCAGATTTTTGATAAATTCATTCCCTACTATCAGGCAGAGAAGCAGCGTAATCAGCATTAATACCCCGCATTTTCTGCTCTTTTTAAAGGAAATACAGAAAAGTGCAATCAATATCCAGATAATTCCATTGTCCCCCAGGGTAGTAAAAAAGATCATAACAGGATCAAGCCAGCTGCTGTGCAAACCCTGCAGCGCATATAAAATACCAAGCTCTACGCCCTGCGTCTGTAAAAAAATACCTTCCATTGATTTATGTCCCTCACCATATCTATGTATTACAATGCTGCTATTTCTTTCAGCCTATCCATAATGGGCAGATGCTGGGTACAAAGTCCTTCGCATTTACCGCATCTGACACAGGCTGCAGCCTTATCCTTTGAAATGCTCCAGTGATTATTTAATCTGTCCTGAATGCTGTTCCCTAAAAGCTTCATGTTATACGCATCCATATATTTGGGGATAGGAATTTCCATGGGACAATGATTGCAGTAACCGCATCCTGTACAAAGATCATTGATAGCTTCCCCTGTATTCTCATATTCCGCATAAATCTCCCGGGCAGGCTTCTCTTTCAAATTCTCCACGGCTCTGCATGCATCGTCAACATGCTCCTTATGCGTACAGCCGGCAAGAGTAATGGTAATTTCCTTATGAGACGCCACAAATCGCAGTGCCGCCTGTGGTACGGTTAAATCGGTTCCTTCCGTCAAATATTTAAACTTTTCCGGATTTTGCGGTATCAGTCCGCCTCCCAGCGGGTTCATTACAACCACACCCATTCCATTCGCATGTGCGGCAGCAATTCCGCTTTGACGAAATCTGTAGTTTAACGCATTGTAACCGATCAGCATACCCTTAAAACGGTTCGTTGCAACCGCCTGTTCCAGCTCCTGTCCCTGCATGTGAGAGGAAAAGACAATATTTCTGATCAGGCCTTCCGTCTTTGCCTCCTCATAAAAGCCATAAAGGAGCTCACAGTGCTTATCAAAGCTTTCCATATCCTTGATACACCAGATATGATAAAAATCCAGATAATCAACCTTCAATCTGGATAAGGTAAGCTCCAACCGCCTGCGGAAAGCATCTCTGGTAGCCTCTCCGTTCAGGGTCCCCAGATTTGCCTTGGAAGAAACGTAATAACTGCTTCTGGGCAGCTGTGAAAGCGCCATTCCCGTAATAATCTCGCTTTTGTCATCGCAATAAAACGGAGCGGTATCAAAGTAATTGATGCCTTTTTCATGGGCATACAAGGCAACTTCCGCACACTTTTCCAATCTTCCCGCCTTTACATCCTCGTCATCATATCTCATGCATCCAAAACCAATCGCCGATACCTTCATATCGGTATCTCCATATTGCTTATAGTACATAGCCGTCCTCCTTATCCTTAATATACTTACAGTTTATTCACAAACACAATGAAGGAATTCTCCCTCAGCATCTGAAAAAAGACAACCGCACGTTCAAACAAAGGCTCCGCCTCCTCCCCAAACCGCTGTCTGATCAGCATGCAAATATCATATATGCTTTTGCTGCCGTCAATCTGCTCCCAGACAAAACCTCCTAATTCATCCAACTCAATGAAACTGCGCTTTGGTCTTCTGAAAAAAATCTGGGCAATCCGGTTGTAAAATCCTCTGTTGAGCACTTCTACCTCTATTCTTCCGTTTTCCTTTTTTCGATATGGAAACAGCGCATTATGTCTGGGAATATAATCCAGATAATTATCCTTGTTCCCGTTCCGGTATTTCTTTCCCATTTTGCTACTGCTTCTTTCCTTTCCTGTTTATAAAGCATACCATAGAGCCAATAAGAAAAGCAAATAGAATCAGCCCGCCCGCATTTCCAAGATTGAACGTCCCTGACACATCAATCCTTTCCGCAAGACTCTTTTCTCCGAAGCTTACTATTGCAAATACCGCCAGGAGAATACCTACAAGCCCTTCACCTGCAATTAATCCGGAAGAATAAAGGATGCCATTGTCAACTTTGTTTTTCCTTTCTTCCCCGCTGACATTTTGCTTTTTATTTATATATAACCTGACAAGGCCTCCCGCCATAATAGGCGCGCTCAAATGAATTGGAAGGTAAAGCCCCACTGCAAAAGGAAGTACCGGTATGCCCAGAATTTCTATTACAAGCGCAATGCACACGCCTGCAAAAACCAGTGTCCATGGAAGACTGCCGCCCATAACACCCTCTACCACCATTTTCATCAGGGTTGCCTGCGGTGCGGGAAGCTCCGATGAACCATATCCCCATGCCGCATTCAGTAAATATAAAACGCCGCCGATGGCAATCGCGGAAACCAACACTCCCACAAGCTCACCGATCTGCTGCCTTGCAGGCGTTGCACCTACAATATATCCTGTTTTCAAATCCTGAGAGGTATCACCTGCCATAGCCGCAACAATACAAATGATTGAACCAATAGCAATAGCCGCTATCATACCGCCCATTCCGATGCTTCCGGTCTCCTTGAGAATAATAGTTGCAATCAGCAGCGTAGCAATCGCCATGCCGGAAACTGGATTATTACTGCTTCCCACCAGTCCAACCATTCTGGAGGAAACCGTTGCAAAGAAAAACCCAAATACTATAATGATGACAGCTCCAAGAAAGCTGACCGGAATTGCCGGAAACAGCCACATAAAAATTGCAACCGCTCCGATGCCGAGAACAACAAATGCCATAGGCAGATCTCTTGCCGTTCTCTCCCCTCCCGCAGTTTTAAAGCTAAAGCCTTTAACAGCATCACGGAAGGTTCTGACAATCAGCGGGAAAGACTTGATTAAACTGATTATGCCGCCTGCAAGCACAGCTCCCGCTCCTATATATCTGATATAGCTTCCCCAAATATCCCATGTCCCCAGGGTATTAACCGGAACCGCCGCAGGATAAACAACGGCATTTCCGCCAAACAATACAATAAGCGGCATAATGGCAAACCATGCAGCAATGCCGCCCGCAAGCATGTAAGAAGCAATCTTGGGCCCACAAATAAAGCCCACACCTGCCAGAGCCGGAAGCACATCCACGCCAAAGCCCGCCCCCTTATAGCTCTTAAACTCAAAATCAACCTCACTTGGAAAGAGCCCTAATCCGTCGGCAATAAACTTGTAGACCGCAGCAACCCCAAGTCCGGCAAACACCGTTCCTGCCTGAGAGCCTCCTTCCTCGCCTGCAAGAAGCACCTCCGCACAGGCTGTTCCCTCGGGATAAGGAAGTGTTCCGTGCTCCTTCACAATCAACGCAGTACGCAAAGGAACCATAAACAGTACACCCAGCACACCGCCGCATAAAGTAATCAATGCAATTTCCGCAAGGGACGGCATCTCCGTGCTGCCTTCTGCCGCCCACATAAATAACACCGGCATGGTGAAAATCGCTCCCGCTGCCAACGATTCGCCGGCAGACCCTATGGTCTGCACCATATTGTTTTCCAAAATGGAATCTTTTCTTAAAATAACCCGGATAATCCCCATAGAAATAACAGCCGCCGGTATGGAAGCCGATACCGTCATCCCTACCCGGAGGCCAAGATACGCATTGGCTCCTCCGAACAAAACAGCAAGTATAATACCGATTATTATCGAGGTCACCGTAAATTCCGGTATATTTTTATCTGCCGAAATAAACGGTTTAAATTCCTTTTGTTCACTCATTTCATTTCCACCTTTCATTCGGTAATGCCTATTTTACATCATGCCCATAACTGTGTTAAATTATTGCAGACAAATAAAGAGTTGGCTTAAAACCAACTCTCCATTCTTCTTAATGCATCTTAAATCCGTACCACTCTGCATCCGATCCATTAAGCAGCACAAACGGCCTTTCCAATTTTAAAAGCAGTTCTTTTGCCGTCTTATGGGCTGCGGGAGCAGCCACTATTATAATTGTATCTTTCTCCATCCTTTCGATTTCTTCCGGTTTCACAATGGGCACTCCACAATAGTTTCCCGTAACAGCCATATCTATCCCTGCAATCAGTTTTCCGCCGGGAACCTGTTTCTTCATTGCTTCCTCCAGCTGAAAGGCAGCGGGCAGACAAATTCCCCACACTGCATATTGAAATTCCTTTTGTGGGAATGAAATTTTATTTACTGCTGCCTCCGTTTCCGTACGATAATCAGGACAGAAAAATGGCTTTTTTTCATCCCACATTTTTTCAAGCGCTACTCTGTCTGCAGCAGCTCTCACCTTGTCAAAAAATAACTGCTTTATCAAAGCCTTTTCTTTCTCGAAATCGATTTGCGAAGGGGCATAATCAATTTCACCATAATTTGCTCTGGTATAGGCCGGAATAAAACGGTCAATAAATCTATACCTGTCCCCCAGATGATTACCGGCAAGAATAACAGGTATCCCCATAGCAAGGCAGGGTGCGGCAATATGCAGTCTCGATGTTACGACAAGTCTTGCTGTATCCCGCAATAGCGCAATACGTTCTTCCCCTTTTCTGTGATATGCAAGTGTATCTTCAACACTCATTCTGTTCGCATTCTCCGGAATATTTATCCTCACGATATTCGTCAGTTCGATTCCATGATTTCTAATCTCGGGGGGGCACATATCCAGCAGTTCTAAAGGTACATCTATCAGATATATGCAGTCCGCATTTTTCTCCTGTTCATCTGTTCTCTTAGGAAAAGTGAGCGTCAGGCAGCCGGATAAGTAAGCATCCACGCCCAGGCTTTCTAAATACTGTACTGTATATAAATCCCTGCAGCCCACTCCGCCACAGGTTTGGTACCAGGTAAGTTCGTCATGAGGCAGCTTTCTACGTATATAAAGCGACATGGGAACTGCATGTACTTTAGGAGAAGGCGGCATAAAATGAGAATCATATGCCAGTTCCTCATAAATACTTGCGCCGTTCACAACACAGACGCATTCTTCACCGTTGTAATTGGAAAGATCATATCTTGGAACCGGTATGATATCCTCATCCGCAATTCCCATTTCCCGATACAGGTTTTTAACCGCCGGGAATTGAAAAAAGCAAAGATGAGGGCGGAAAAGCATGGCAGAAAAGATAAGGATTGATTATGACATGATTGTGTCAGCAAAACAGGGGAATATGGCGGCTGTGGGATGTATCCTCGAATATTTCAGCCCACAGGTGGAAGGAGTTCTTCGGGGCATGGCGCCGTGGCTTTCGGAAGAGAGCCTGAAGGACTGCAGGCAGGAAGTCTTGATCAGACTGATAAGGATCATTCCTAAATTCAGATTAAAATACTAAACAGTGGACAGGGCTTTTTGGCATTCTTACGTTTATTTTATATTTGTCATTCTCATAAAATCCATAAGAGTTATATGTTTTAGCAGGCATGGTGTCTCTTATAGGCTTTTCGGGCTGACAAGTCCGGCGTACGGGATCACCGCCATAATGGCGGCATTGAACTTTGAAAACTGAATATTGTTGTGCTTTGCAGAACAACCGGAGCGTTAAGCCGGACAGCAAGTACGCCATGATGCAGACCTTTTTAAGAGAGAAAAGCGGATTTCTTTATGGGCTGCGGAGCGCCGTCTATGTTGCTGAAAAAGGGATTGGGGATCCCATGGCGATGATGCGTTCCTTAGTTAAAGTTACTTCCCTTAAGACAGGGGCTGGAGAAGCTGGTGGAATTCCAATGTGATCTGTACCCAGGATCACTGCAAAGTATTTTTATAAAAATGAGTAATGCCATATTAACGCATATAAGCGTTTCCAAGGCAAAAAGAGATTCAGAGATGTATTATCTGACCGCTTGGGTGTGTACCTGAAAAAAGACTTGCAAAAGGGTCTGAAGTGTATTTATAATGCTTTAACCCACTAAATCCAAAAGGCGGTTAATGAATTATACGGCTCTGACTAAGAATGCTTAAATCGGCTGATAAAAGCGTATCTGCAGTCGGGCAGATTAGCACAGCGGCAGGTGCGTTTTTATTGGCTGGTTTATGATGGCAAAATATAGCGAAGGGAGCAGACGATATGGAGAAGATTGAGCTGATTGAAGCGATAGGAGGAACAATTCCTCTTTATGTCCGTTATAATGTGGGATGCAAGATCTTTGGCATGAGCCAGAGAGAGTTTGAAATTCTTGCTGACAAGGCAGGTGCAATTCATAAAGTTGGAAAGATGAATCTCGTGAACACGGTCATTTTCAACGACTACCTTCAGCCCTACAGACTTCCTCCGGGATCAAAATCAGGGATGTGATTGTGTTTAACAAAAAGTCCTTGACTTTGCGTTCCACAAAAACTATAATAGGGAAGAGACAAGAGAAAGGGGGTACTCCGAATGGCGAAGATGGGGAGACCAAAGGCAGATGATCCAAGGGAAAAGTCTCTCGGTGTTCGGGTTACGAATGACGAATACAAAGTCATCAAGGAGTATGCCGAAGAGCACGATATGACCATAACAGAAACGCTGCTTAAAGGTGTAGAAGAGCTTATGAAGAAACAGCCTGGAAAGTAGCAAGTGTACAAGTCTCTTTCCTCTGATCCGTGTGGAAAGGAGGGAATATGGCAAAGGCAAGAAAAGACAACAAAGGCAGAGTCTTACTGCGTGGTGAGAGTCAGCGGTCTCAGGATATGAGGTACGTTTACACTTACACAGATCCATTTGGAAAGCGCAAATACCTGTATGCGACTGACCTGATGGAGTTATGGCAGAGATTAAAAAGAAATCTGGTAAGAACAAGTCGGTACGGCATGCGCTTACAAAGGAGCAGCAGAGAGCCTTTCTTGGGTTTCTGAAAGAGCATCCGGTATATGGACATTGGCTTCCGCTCTTTACGGTGCTCTTTGGAACGGGCTGCAGGATTGGAGAAGTGGCAGGCCTCCGCTGGCAGGACATCGACCTTGAAGAGAGATCCATCAGCATAAATCATGGGCTTGTATATTTTACCGAGATGGTTGATGGCAGGAGAAAGTCGAAACTTGGGATTTCATATCCAAAGACAGAGGCTGGGAGTCGTATGATCCCCATGCTTCCGGAAGTAGGCGATGCATTCAGGACAGTATATGACGAGCATAAGAAGACCGGATTTAACAAGACGGTTATAAATGGCATGGACGGCTTCATATTTAAAAACCGGTTTGGAAATGTGATCAACCAACAGTCAATCAACGATGCCATTAAGAGAATCGTAAGCGATTACAATGGCGAGGAGATCATACTGGCGAAGAAAGAACATCGAAAACCTTTACTGCTCCCGATGTTTTCGTGCCATTATACAAGACATACGTTTTGTACACGCTTCTGCGAGACAGAAACAAACGTCAAGGTGATACAGGAGGTCATGGGTCATAAGGACATAACAACGACCCTTGATATATATGCCGAGGTCACTGAGGCAAAAAAGAGAGAAGCATTAGACAAGCTTTCAAAGAACATGGATATATTTTAGGAAAGAGTCTTTGTTTTTAAGCTTGTGAGAATTGCAACAAATAAATGCAGATTGCAACACTTTTGCAACGAATCGGTGTGAGGTAATGCGGAATAATGCTTGATAGTGTGAAATCCGTAAAAACCGGGAAAATCGGTAATACGGCATCCTGCCGGATAATATGGGATTATCCCAACGAACCCCTGATACTTATATGCCTTTGCCCTGTCCGGCGAGATGCCTAGCATCTTCCCAATCTGGGCATAGTCATAATCAAACGCTTCGTGCAGTATCAAGGATTGTACTTCCCTCTCAGTGAGTCCTGCGAGCAAAGCCCCGATCAGGTCATCATTCAGCCTGATCCTAAGATCAGAAAATTCAATCTGTATCCCAGCCTCCATACCATGCCCGTCTTCTGTCTTTATGTACTCTCCGAAGCGTTTCTCATCCAATGTCTCCAACGGTATGCCCCCATTGATCTCCTCATCGCGTTTTATCTTTCTGGTAACATTATGTGCGCAGTTCACAATAGCCCGATACATAAAACTCTTGAACTCGGCAACTATTTCATCCTGCTCATTTGCATTCTGTTTCAAAGTCCCTTCCTTTCCGTGCGGAACCTTCTAAACATCCTTACATTTATTAACTGTGTCCGGGTGCCACGAAACGTAGCGGATGAAAAAGAATTTTTTAATATTTTTACGGCTTCATCCCCTGTCTTATCCCGATGGGTCTTGGCTGATTTTCATTTTTCCTATTGACATTTTCATTTTTCTTCTTTATAATTCATTTTGTATAATATTATATATTATATTTCGTGATTTTATAAGGAGCAGGCTATGCTTTTTGAATATTTGAAGGACCATTACAAAAATGCGGAACCGATTTTCCTCGATGATATTCATATAGAGGGAATGAAAAGGGATAACTTCCGCCAGCAGATCAAAACACTTGCGGATGCCGGAAAAATCGTCAGGTATGAAAAAGGGATCTACTACATCCCGAAACGGACAAGATTCAGTTCCTCGGCCGGACCAAGCCCGGAAACCGTTGCAAGGTATAAATATATTTCCCGTCACGGAAGGACAGACGGGTATTATTCCGGCAGCACCTTCGCAAACCTCATAGGCATTTCCCAGCAGGTTCCTATGAAAAAGGAGATTGTCAGCAATAATATGGCAGCTATCGTTCGGGAAATAATCATAGGTGAGCAGATATTTATTGTCCGCCGTCCTTATGTGAAGATAGATAATGATAATGTAAAGGTTCTTCAGATTCTTGATTTACTTAAAAACTTGGATCGTTATTTGGACTGCTCCAACGACGAAGCCAGAAAAATAATAAAAAAATATTCCCTGGCGAATCAAATTACCAGGGAATCAATAGACAAATATATAAGAAGCTTTCCAGACTCTACTTTCCGATTTTATTATGAAATGCAACTGAGCGAACTATGATAAATTATAATCACTCAGTCCAGTTCTCTATTTTCAGATCCGGGATTCTGGAGAACTCTTTTACATTGTTCGTTACCACAGTGTACCCCATTGACATCGCATGACCTGCGATCATCATATCAAGGGGGCCAATCGGCATACCTTTCTTTTCAAGACCTGCCCGGATCTTTCCGTAACAGTCCGCCGCATCTACATCGAAATTCAAAATCTCTATATTTGCGAGAAGCATGGAAAGTGCCAGCCTGTTTTTTTCTACGGCGGCACTTTTTTCTACACCATGCACAAGTTCTGCATATGTGACCGAAGATACACATACGTCTTCAGGATCAACTTCCTGTAATTTCTGAAACACCTTCTCCGGCTTATGCTTGATCGCATAGATGCAGATGTTTGTATCAAGCATATATCTCATAGTGCTTCACGCTCCTGACAAATATCTGTTGATCTTCCATCAGCCATAAAATCATCAGAGAACATATCTATCGCTCTCATAAAAGAATCCCATTTATTCTGCTTGGGAAGCAGGATCACAATATCACCAATCTTATTCACCATCACCTCATCTGATGTGAAACGACATTCCTTAGGAAGTCTGATTGCCTGACTTCTTCCATTTTCAAAAACCTTTGCAGTCATCATAATGATCACCTTCCTTTCATTTATAGTATATACCGTGATATAGACCCTAGTCAAGAAAAATCTGTTTCCTATATTCTATGCAGCGCTCGTCAATTTTACCCCAGATTGAGTTGAATTTTTTCGACCGAAAATCGCCCCCAACTTGTGGACGATTTTCTATTAAACACATTGACCATCACCGGTTCATCTGATAAAATTTGAGTTACTTCAAGAAAACACCAAAACTGCTACGATTACCGGCGCTGCCCGTGCGCCCGTACTGTGGCAGTTTTTTATTTTACCGTTATTTTCCCCACAGTACAAAAGCATAAGAACAATCGCCGGATACGGCGTTATGGGTTCAAAGCCGCCTGCCCTATGGCAGTCTGAACCCGCAAATCCTGACGGATTTGCAAGAAGAATACCAAGCATTGGATGTGTCATGACACATCCACATTTGCTGACCATTTCTCCTGCCGGAAAAATGGCGCATCGGGCAATAAACTGCCCGATGCCGCGCTTCTCGGCAGATGTCCATGCGAGCATGTCCGCCTGCCTCGAAGTTACGCGCAAATGAGCTTGCAAGGGGATACTCCCCCCTGACCCCCGTTAATGCAGAACTACATCTTTTTACCTCTACGGAAACCGAAGCATTTCTGCCAAAAAGATAATTCGCCGGAAACGGCAATATTGAAAGGAAGTGTCTCATCATGAGTAAAGAGCGGGAACGCAAAATCCCCATACAGGTATATCTCAGTGAAGATGAAAAATATGTCCTGGATGAAAAGTTCAAGGCATCCAAAATGCGAAATATATCCGAGTATATCCGTCACCTGATCCTGTACGGTTATACCTACGACATCGACTATAGCGGTCTGAAAGAATACAACTATCAGATCGCCGCACTCGGAAGAAACATAAACATGATAAGAACGCGGATTATGAAAACCGGGAATATTTACGAAGAAGACCTAAATGAGATAAAGGAGCTGATGGATAAGATATGGCATACACACGAATCCATGCTATCAAAAGTACCGTTACAAAAGCTGTAAATTATATTTGTAACCCTGATAAAACCGAGCAGCAACTGCTTGTTGATTCTTTTGGCTGTCATCCCGATACTGCCAGGCATGACTTTGATTACGCTCTTTGCAGAACGAAGTCCTCCGATAAAAATCTGGCATATCACCTGATCCAGTCTTTTGCAAAAGGTGAGGTTTCTTACGAAGAAGCACACAGAATCGGAATTGAGCTTGCCGACAGATTGCTGGAAGGAAAATACTCCTATGTTGTAGCAACCCACGTGGATAAAGGCCACCCTCATAACCACATCATTTTCTGCGCCGCCGATAATATCGACCACAAAAAATATAACGCCTGCAAGAAAAGCTATTACCACATCCGGCAGCTCAGTGATGAATTATGCAAGGAACACAACCTTTCCATCATTGAGCCGAGCGGCAGAAAAGGCAAAAAATATGTGGAGTGGAAAGCCGAACAGGAAGGCATCTCATGGAAAAAGCGGCTGCAGGCAGATATTGATGAATGCATCAAACTCTCTGAATCCTATGAAGAGTTCCTGCGCCTGATCAGAGAAAAAGGCTACAAAATCACCGGAGAAAAAATCGGTGATCCTCATGCGAAATATATAAAGTTCCTTGCCCCAGGACAGGAGCGTTCGGTGCGCGGCAGCTTACGCAATTTTGGATTAGGATATACCAAAGAGGATATCAAAGACAGGATTGAGAATCCGGAGAAATGGCAGAATGTAAAACAGGACTGTCAGGAGCCTGTTACTACAGAGGCTCCTAAACAGAAATCACGGATCAAGGTTCCAAAGAAGGACATCATCACCCGCACCAGTGCGAGCAGAACGCTTATCGACACCACCAGCGAGAAATTCAAAAGCAGCCCCGGACTGCAGCACTGGGCAGCTATTAAGAACCTCAAAACTGCCGCTTCCAGTTACGCCGCCGCAGATAGCCTGGCTGAGCTCCATGAGCAGATAGATGAAAAGACCGCAGGGGCAAGATCTGCCCGCACCGGGCTTGTGGAACTGGAGCATGAAATGAAAAAAATCTCAGAACTGCTCCTCTATGCAGAGCAGTACAGGGACAATAAACCGTATCAGGAGAAATATAATAGATCAAAAGATCCGGACAGATACCTTCGGATGCACGAAACCCAGCTGATCCTGTATGACGGCGCTGAGCGTATGCTCCAAAAGATAGGGCTTGACCCGAAATCTGTCGATTCGGATGAGATCCGTGCTGACTATGAAGCGATGCTGACCCGTAAGACCGCTCTTGAGAAAACATGCAGATCAGCCGAGCAGGAAGCCAGATCTCTTAAACAGAAAATGGCTAATATGGAACAGTATCTCGGACATCCTGCCGCAAAAGGACAGGACGCGGCTCTTAAACCAGGCATGGAAACTTACCGCTCATAATTCACGGCTCACCTTCCCACTCAAGGCGCTGCTCCTTGAGCTGCCATATCCTCCGCCGCATCCCGGTACATCTCCGCAAGATCCTGCGCCGGCATCCATCCAAGCCCCATCAGCTTCCTGCCCGAAAGCCGCAGCCCCGTGTCGGGCGCATAGCCATACACGTTATCCTTGGGGATGTCACAGACCACTTTGATCTGACCTTTCGCAAGCTTTTCCGCCACAAGCTCCGCCATCTCACGGATGCTCATGGTGTTCGTCTCGTTCACCACGTTGTAGGCCTCGCCGTCAGCTCCGCGCCGCAGGATCGTCAGGATGCCTTTTACGGCGTCATCTATGCCGCAGTAGTTCCCCATGGACTTTCCTTCCGTGTGCAGGACGATATCCCGCCCTTCCGCCGCCGCCCTTGCAAACTGCGCGAACACGCGGCTGTCATCCAGCAGGACGCCGTGCCCGAAGGTCTGCGCAAGACGGGCTATCTTCACCGGGACGCCATACTCCTTAAAATAGGAATAGCACAGGTTCTCCGCCATGCGTTTTCCCAGTGGGTAGCAGCTCCGGGCGGCAAGCGGGTTTATATAGCCCATCTCGTCCTCCGCTGCCCGGTGTCCGTCAGAACAATCGATGTTTCCATAAACCTCCATCGACGAAAGGTAGACCATAGATTTTAAAGCTCCGGATTCCCGACACCTTTTGGCATAATACAGGACATTCTCCGTGATGCTTAAAATGCCCGCCGCCGTTTCCACGGGATGCGCAGCCATCTCTGACGATTTCGTGGCACATGCGCAGTGAATGATATAGGAACAGTCCGGCGCGAGACTGTCCAATGCGGATTTTTCCGATAGGTCCATCTTTATAATGCGAAGCCTGTCCGATGCCGGAAGCCTTGTCCCGGCAGTCCTCCTCAGCGGCGCTGTAATCTCTGCGCCGCTGTCCTCACTCAGGATATGCTTTACGAGCATGGAGCCGATGTAGCCGGACGCGCCCGTGATCAGTATTTTTTCCATTTTCTTCCTGCCTCCTGTCTGGCAGCCTTTTATTTTCAGGTTTTCCAACATCGGAATTAACACCGCTTAAATAAAATACTTTTTCCCAATTAGCCAGACTCGTCCATAATCAGCATTTTTTCTATTTCTTTCATTTGATTTTCCATCTATCTCATGCGGAATTTCCTTTCTGTATCCTCACTCATGATCAGTTTCTCATCAATGCCCTCCACTTTGTTCTCCCCATAGATTTCCGCAAGCTCTCTTTTGACTGCTTTCCTCACTCCTGCATTGATGATAGCAATTACGATATGGTCAAAATCCGCATTCCTGATTTCCTCCGGACTGCGCACGTCCAATCCATGCTTTTGGATTTCCTTATAATTCCTGTCAGCCCACATGATTACGCTGCAAAACGAAGACTCCTTTAACCATTGGTACAATCTTTGCCCATATGTTCCGGCTCCGTACAACAAGATTTTTTCGCCCTTTGATACGCCGGGAAACGGAAAGAGATAATCCAGGTTTTCAACCCCGTCATATAAACTGTCAGCCCTTGGAAGCATAAGAAAAAGCATATATTTTTTCCACTGGTTTGTTAGACTGTATACGCCCTTCAGCCTATCCAACTGCTGCAATACAGAGGTATACAGTATTTCAAAGCGTTCTCTTTCAACTGCGGTATCCTCCTTCCTTTTTATCATAGAATCCGTTGACTGCCTGTAATGGTAGAGGCATTCGTGCAATATATACACTCTTTTGGCCGACAGCATACACGGATACACGCAGGCTGCATCCTCACCCATCATAATCCTCTCATCTACCTGCATCTGGAAATCCTCTATTATTTCCCTCTTGAAAAGCTTATCCCATACACCGGGGAAAATCCCCCATTCAAAAAAATCCCTTCCCACCATCATTTTGGGATAAATCTCTGTCAGCAGCTTATTCCTGTCATAATATCCTTCGGGGAAGCCATGATATACAGGTTTTGATATATCCCCTGTATCTTCATATCTGCCGCACATAGCAATATCAGCATCATATTCCAAAGCCTTAATCATCAATTTCTCATACATATCCGGCTCAATCCAGTCATCGCCGTCCACATAGCCGATCCATTCTCCTTCCGCCACAGATAATCCGGCCTTTCGCGCACTGACAAGACCCCCGTTTTCTTTATGGATCACTTTGATTCTGCAATCGCGCCCGGCATAGGCATCGCAGATCTTTCCTCCACCGTCAAGGGAACCGTCATCCACCAAAATAATTTCAATATCCTGATAAGTCTGTTTGATAATACTGTCCATACACTGATACAGATAAGATTCCACATTATAGATTGGAACAATAATACTAATCATTTTTCTCCCTTAATACAATCACTGCACATAAAACTGTTTCTTTTTCATTGCCAAACCATTCAACATGTGATAAACATGAATCTCGCATCATAATGTCAGCTCCCTTTTACAAGTTTTAAATATGTCTTTAAATCGTTATTTTCTCCTTCTCGAATCAAAATCCCGTTTTTTATATTCTTATGGAACAAGTATTTCATTGCAGCCTCTTCAAAAGGAAGTTTCAATACTATATGACCGGACGGATTATAAGTAAAAAAGGTCAACTCCCCATTCCATGGTTTATCAATATTCTCTGCCACTCCGATGAAACCGTCTTCACAAACTGCCCAATTCACATTTTTATCCTTTAAATCCAACTCTAGGTTTACAACCGATGCTTCCGAATTTTCCTTTATCACATAAATCTGATTACCGGTGTGGGGCAAAAGATATAGGCTATGCTCACGATATATAAAACGCGCTAAATCAGAAACAGGAAATTCCAAATGAAACAAGTAGTTAAAATCTCCGAACTTATCATACTGGGAATATACATCTCCCGACTCCGATACCCAAAATAAATGCCTCTCATCTCCAGCCGCATACAAAATTTCATCAGTTGAAATGACTATCCTCTTAATCATCAGATTCTCTTTGTCTAAAATTGCAATTTCTTTATCTGTGTTCCAAAAGAGTATATTTTCAATTCGTGCGCCTTGTTTATTAAGTTTCCACTGTTCACATCCCCAATCCAGCTGCGATACCTTTTCAAATGCACATTCATCAACCCATTTGTACACATTGCCGCTGCTCAGTCCTATCATCATAAAAGCATCATTATTGATATACGGAAGCATAAATTCTTCGTTTTGTTTCCCTGGAACAGCAATTTTTTCTGTTTGTTTTTGGATAATGTCATATTTTATAACATAATCATAATTACGTGGAAAGAAAAAAATACTCTCATGAAATACAGCCGAAAAATGGAACGCTCCCCACAGATTATCAGTTTCCTCGGCATAAAGTATGTTGATTCCAATAGAATTCCATTCAACGATACGGACTCCCTTTGAAGCTGCGTAAAACATCCTTTCATCAGCCTTTATAATTGTTGCCAGTATAGGCTTTAACTCATAACTATTGATCTGCATAATCTTTCCCCATAGCATATATGTTTTATTTCTTATACATTATCTTCAAATACAACAAAATCCAGATTGTACTGCATACCCAATGCTCTTAATTGTTCTATCATTTCCAAACATGCAACACATGTAATTACCACAAATCTTTGACTCCAATCTGTTACTTCATCAAAATGCTTGACTTTACAGCCATATATCTCTGTTCCTGATTTACTTCGATTGTTATCTACAATCAGGTCTACCGATAAGTTATTCTGAGCGAGAAATTTTTTACATTGATACCCTGCCCCGAACAATGTCAGTTTTCTGCCTTTCAGCAAAAAATCAGGAATACAAAATTTGGTTTTTTCATAAATTTTTTTTTCCTGTTCCAATGCGATGTAAGTAAACAACTTAATGATATCTTCCAATAAGATTGTATCCGTATGTAACGAAAGATCTTTTACTTCATCATAAAACAGTCTTCCGTCAGAACGTTTCAAAAATTTTTTCGCAATCTCACTGTTTTCTTCCGCATAACTTTCAATAAATCTTTTTCTTTCTTCCAATGAAAAATATGCTTCTTTTTCATTGGGAAAGTTTAGTTCAGAAGCAGCTTTTAATACATATTCTTCTATGATTCCCGAGAACCATTCTCTTCCTGCTAAACATTCATTCATTGTCTTCTTGATATTCAGCAAACTGCCATTCAATCTTTCATTGGATGGATTGCGTTTAATCCATTCACCGTCACTTATCGGGATTCCCAATGTATATAAAAAATCATCAATCACATCGCCAGACATTTGATACATCTGCTGTGATTCATATATACGTACAATCATGTTATCCATCGAAACAATATCCTGTACTTTTGTTAGTTTTTCGAGATATCCTAATACTCTTTCCTCCATCCACTCCTTTTCCGGACCTTCCAGACATTGCGCTAGCGTTTTCCCCAAATATCTATATCTTTTTATGTCTTGATTCCACATAGCTTCCATTGCCAGATCCTGTCTTCTCAAATACACAACCACGCAGATATTAGGGGTTATATGTTTTAACCAGCTAAGTAATTCAAAACAATTTTTCCTAATCCAAATTTCTTCACATGAAATAATTACATGATACCGTTTCAGATATGAAACTATTTTTGTTTCAAGGGAATTCCATGCTTCTGCGAATTTATTTTTACAATCAGTCTGAACTTCCCATTCTCTCAATATAATCGCAGCAAGCCCATTTTTGCTCCGTTCCACTGGTCTTGCCGCCATAACATATCCCGCCTCATTCATCTCTTTCAAAAAATCAGGATAACAATACCCATATTGTCTTAATTTCTCGGCATTATCAAATAAAAAATTCTGAATGGAACTAGTACCTGTCTTCGGCATTCCAATATGTACTATTATTCTGTTTTGCATAGATTGCCTCCTTATTCAGCATCGAAAAAAACAATAAAATCCGTGTTCTCCCGCATTCCAACACCCTGCAGTTGCTCTGAAATATCTTTATACGCGTAACATGTAATAATAATAAAACGCTCGTTCCAATCTGCTATTTCATCAAAGTGTTTTACACTGTGACCGTATATTTTTGTCCCTGTTTTACTCCTGTCATTGTCAACAACCAAGTCAATCGGTAACTCACTATATATAGAGCAAAACTTTCTGCATTGCCCCCCCCGCTCCAAATAAAGTGCATTTCCTGGAACCTATCATACCAGCATACCCTTTTGAGTACAGCTTCCATATCTTTTCATTCAACTCCAGAATCATTGCGGTAAATACTTCCACCATGTCTGCACTTGAAATCTCATCAGAATGCAGCGGCATATCCTTCACTTCATCATAAAACAGTCTTCCATCCAATCTTCCCAAAAACCTTTTAGCGATTATCCTGTTTTCGTCTTGAAATCGTTCTATCACTTGCTGCCTTTCTTCCAAGGTAAAATAACCCTCCATAAGCTCCTCTCCAAAGCTGCAATGCTTGGCAATCACGTTCATAAACTGTTCTTCCACAATTGCTGAAAACCAATTCTCTTTTGATAAACTCTTGTTCATGTTCATTTTTATATTTAGCATACTGCCGTTCAACCGCTCATTTGATTTTTTTCGCTCTATCCATTCTTCACAGCCTTTTTCAATACCAAGAATATGTAAAAAATCCTCTACAATATCTCCGTTGATGCCATACAACTGTTGTTTTTCATACACACGGACATGCAATTTTTCAAAGCCAGCGATTTTTTCAAAATTTTCCAGCAATTCCTGATATTTCATGGCTCTGCCGTCCAGCCATCTGCTTTTACTTTCAGGAAACGGTGTATTACAATATCCGTATCTTTTGACCACCTGATTCCACAAAGCTTCTGCTTCCAAATCCTGCCGTCTTATGTAGCATATGATTTTCATATCATTACATATCTCTTTTAAGCGCCTTAATATCGCATAATTATTCCCTTGACACCATAAATCTTCATCCGAAATAATCACATTACATACAGCAAGATGCTTTTCCAATAATTCCTTAAATAAATACCATGCTTTTTCATTGACTTTATTAATGTCAGAATGGTCTTCCCAGCTTCTGAATAAAGAAAGAACAACGCCATTTTTAGTCAACCCTTCCTGTCTGCACTTTATGTCATATTCCCTATCTCTCAGTTCACTAATCAGATCCGGATAACAATATCCGTACTTTTTCAGCTTTTCCGAATTATCAAACAAAAAATCCTGAATAGCAGTGGTTCCCGTTTTGGGCATTCCAATATGTACAATCAACTTATGGCTCATAAACTTCCTCCGCATTTAAAACAATTCCAAATAATTGAGATAATCTTCGTATTTCACCAATCCCATATCCCTTAACTGTTCTTCTACTTCTTTGTAAAAAGCAATGACAACAACAATATATAATTCTTTCAAATTCGGATAATCTTTGGGTAAATAAATCTTCCTGCCTCTATATTTCTGTCCTGTTTTTCTTATATCGTTATCCAAATAAATCTCCACAGGTATATCAGGATTTGTTTCAAACATTGCTTCGCACATTTTACCGGTTCCAAAAAAAGCCAGTTTTTTCTTATGGTATTTTTTTAACAGTTCATCAAAATAATGGATAATGTCATTTTTCTGATATCCCGGCTGGTTAATCAATAGCTGCATCCAAAAATCCCTAACGTTTATCTGACTGATTTTTCCATATACCTTGTCCTCAAAATAAGATGCTGCAAACATCTTCGTATCAATGACCGCAGGAAATGCCAGAAAACTTTCAAAAGGCAGCAGCATTTCTTCCGTCCTGATTTCCATATACGGAAGATAATCCTTAAAAATATGATAAAAATCATCAACCATTTTTAAGGCTCCCATCTGCATCATTCGGATTGGAAACAGATCCGAATAATTTTTATCTTCGTTTTCTATGATTGGGGTTGTCTGTCCATTTTGTTCATAGCCGATACAACTTCCTCCCGTATCCGAAAAGAAAAATTCTCTCAAAAGTCCGTTAGCATTAGGAATCGTATCCATCATACTTACAATCTCAAATCCACCAATGCGCTCATTTTTCAGATGTTTCTCGGCATCCGAATGCATGAAAAGCGCTGTAGGTTTCCGACCACTCGCATCGCAGATTGCTTTATGTATGGAGGCACTATAACCCAAGTCATAGATGCCGTCATCGTTATGTATCACACTGCAATATTGTGATACTGTTTTTTTTGCTTTCATATGCTCTGAACTGCTATATCTATATGCCAAAAATAAATTCATAAACTTGTGATATTCCACAATGGAGGCAAATTCACGAGTACGTATGATATCATTCGTGTTAAGAACATCTTCCCATTCCTCATCACTTTCGTGTGATATACAGAAGCTCAGCAGCTCCTCAACACTGTCAGGTGAATACTTTTGATAAACAATGGGCAGTGACATAAAATCTAATTTATCTTTCAAAATCCAAGGCATCATGCTCCTTCTAGATACATAAAAATATAGAACTTCTTTCTCTTTCTTACATATCTTTAAATAACGCCTATATGCTTCCATAAGCAGATAGCCGTCTCTAGATGTAAATATAATCCTTTTAATCCCTTTTTCATTTACAATATTTTCCAACCATGCAATCTGTCCGAGCAGGCTTGTTCCCAGCAGGTAATAACCTGCAAAATAACCATCCACGTTAAAATCAGTAAAGTCATTGAAACCACAATAGGAGTTATCAAAATATTTTATTGACGCAAGAGCAATGGTTGCTCCATAAGCAATATTTTTTTCAAAGCTCTTCATTCCTCTATAGCTGCCTCCGATGTCCTTTCCCATCGTAAAGCGATGATGATTTGTAATCTTTTTCGTATTACCACAAAACGCATCCATAGACTTTGGAATATAAACTGTCGATATTCCTATTTTTTCAGCGCCATTTACATCCGCATCCTGATTATCTCCAATATGAAGGATATCCTCCGGTTTTACGTGCATTTCCGAAAGCACTGCTCTATATAAGCTTGAGGTATATTTCAATTTTTTATATTCAGAGGATACATAGACGGCTTCATACCGTGTATATCCGTTTTTATGCAATATTTTGGCAATGCAGGACTTAGGAAGATACATATCCGATGTGAAAATAACTTTTTTCCCTGCGTCTAAAGCAAGTGAATATAATTCATACCCCGTGTTTCTCCTGAAATTAAACTCAATTTCTAATGCTTCTTCATATTCCATAAGTTTATGGGCTTTTTCCCATGGAATATCATACATTTCACTGATATACTGATAGATTTCTTCCAGTGTGACATCCTCGCGCTTCTCGTCACACAACTGCTTTCTGCATCCCTCTTCTCCTTCCGTTCTGATTGTCTGAAACGAGATATTTGAAGAATAGATTTCTTCAAACTTTTTATCCAAAAAAGCAAATAAGTCTGTCGGATGGAAAAAGGGACGAGCAACCACCGTGTCAAAGACATCAAAGCTGATTACGCTCTCGCTTCCCTCGTAAATACGTTTTTTAATCTCATCCAGGCATTTACTGTAAGGAATCTCCATATAACAAAAATAATTATCATCCATGGCAGAACTCTTATCGTCCAACTCAACATCCGCTAATCGTTTACATAACACTAATGCCTGACTCCGTTCCGCCTCATCCATCTCCTCGGCAATCCGGTGCCACATACGCCCATAATATCTCCTAAAATCCGCCATACAATCTTGGATCCACTTTTCTTTGTCCGAAAAAAAATCCTGCAGGAAATCAAAAACAGTGCATACATTTCCAATCCTTTTTTTATACTGGTTTAAAGTAATGACTTTAGAATCCGTTGAGGCATCCGTATGCTTACAATAAAAATACACGGCGTTTTCTGTACATGAAGCTTTATGAGCGAAATAAAAAAGTATTGATGAAAATGCTATATCTTCCGTCATAACAATCGGCGTTCCCAATTTTTCAAAATACGGCAATGCCTGCATCCATAGTTCCCTCTTATAAAGCTTATTCCAGATTGTATGAAAAATATATGCAAAACCATGCTGACCATAATATGCCTTTTTCAGTTCCAATCCTTCAAGAGGCAATTGATATAATTCCATATTTTGGAACACATAGATACTTTCACTTCCACGCGGAGTGCATGTGACAGTTCGTGCAAATGTGATATCACTGTCCTCTTCTTCTGCTTTTCTCACCAAAAGACGTATAAAATCCTCATTAATATAGTCATCGCTGTCTACAAATTGAATATAATCTCCATGTGAGGCCTTCACCCCCGTTACTCTTGCGCGAAACAAGCCTTCGTTTGCATTTTTCTTGATATAATGAATCCTGGAATCTCTTTCCATATATTGCTTGATAATGGATTCCTCCTCTTGCTCAGAACCGTCATTAACAAAAATTATTTCAAGATTCTTGTATGTCTGGCTTACAATACTCATTATACATTTTTCAATATAAGCCTCTACATTATAAACAGGTATAATAACTGATACCAGCTTAAAATTCATCTGTTTCCCTCCCTTGTTATCTAATCCTGTTCTCTTTCCTGTTAATCACATAGAATCCTTTATCATTCAACGGATTTTCCCTATTATACGTCATCTCACTATCATCCATCTGCCGTAAAATGCCCCCTGCCTCTTCCACAATACACTGCATTGCCGCCGTGTCCCACTCCATTGTTGGGTTGTATCGGTAATAGATTTCAGCTTCTCCTTTCGCAATGATACAGCCTTTGAGTGAGCTTCCCATTTTGATGAAATTCTTTAAATGATGCTTTTTTATCAGATTTTCCATCTCCTGGCAGTTATGAGAGCTGCTCATGACACAGCGTAAATCCCCAAATCTGTCAGATACTTTCAGTCTGACAGGAGCAGCGCTTCCCTGTGTCTTTAAGAATGCCCCTCTGCCCTGTGCAGCATAAAATAACTCTCCCCTTGCCGGGACATAGATTACACCCATCACCGACTTATGCCGGTAACTTAACGCAATATTGACCGTAAACTGTCCGTTCCTTTTGATAAATTCCTTTGTACCGTCTAACGGATCAACAACAAAGCAGAAATCATTACTGAGACGCTCCCTTGAATCCTTCTCTTCCTCCGATAAAACAGCATACAGGGGGAACATCTTTTTCAGGGTTTCCACAATAATTTGATTAGATGCCCTATCTGCTGCAGTCAGTGGGGAGTCATCATCTTTATACTGAACATCCAAACCATCCTGTCCGATATAGATGTCCATTACCGCTATGCCGGCACGGACGGCACATTCCTTTGCAGTTTCCAATTCTTTTTCCCACATACTTACACCCCTACCGCATTGCATAGAACAAATGCAGTCATAACAGAAAATAAAATAATCCATTCATTCTTTAACTTTACTATGTAATACAGAATCATATTTGCCGTCAGGATAAACACAAAACATATGAATATACCAAATGAATTTCCACAGGAACTGCCAATCCTGCGAACCTGCACCAACAAAGAAAGCATCACGTTAACCAAAAGTCCCGATACAATCGGTTTAATCCACTTATGAAAAACCCGGAATATCCTGCTTTTCTGCAATCCCTCGTATAATCCTGCTGCCACGGCAAACACGCTGCATGATGCCGATATACTGACTGCAAAACCGGATAACGCTACTGCAGTTCCGTTTATGACCGAGCCGCCGCTGCCGTATCCTATATAATATCCAATTCCGCTTAACGTCTTACACAAGATAGAACCTGGCAGAGTATTGACCAGCGGTACAATCACACTGTAGAATTCATCTTCCGATATCATGCCCTTGTGCACGAACATCCCATCCGCAACAGTAAGATATGCATCACCTCCGCCGAAAGAAATCAGGGAAGAAAAGAATGCGCGCCCCATAAACGAAACCGTTTCTTCTGAAACAATCAGGGCAGGGATGGAAAGCAGTACCATAAAAGCAAGGCATGACAGCAATTCCCCCACTGTTTTCTTCGCTGTCTGCCAATTTAGGGAACCGGTTTCCATAGTATATGTCTGCTGCTTTCCAAATCCTAAAAGATACCGCACCCCTTCCACTGCTGCCGTCACAGCAAAAGCCACGGCAAATACCTGTATCGTATTCAGCGTTATGATATGCTGTATATCACGCCCTAACAGCCTATATATATTTTTCCCACATGTGGCAGCTATGACAAGCCCTATTACTGTCATGCATGCCGGCAGTGCAGATTCCTGCCGTTTCTCATGCGCCGTTCCCACGATGTAATCCGACAGCAGACAGCAGATAAATGCATAGATTCCGATTGTCAGGAAATTGATCTGCTTCAACACATTCCCATTTACCGAAGTCATAGCAGCGTCAAGCGCCACCATCAATATGACACCCGGCAGTGCCATTGCGACAGCCCCGCCAATAAGATAACCTCTCCCAAACAACCGCCGTCCAGTTCCGCCCGCAATCTCAACCGGAAGTGCCCCAGGAGTAATACTTGCAATCATTACATCCGCATCATACTCTGTTTTGGATACAAGGTTCTGCTCCTCTACAACCGTTTTTTCAATTATCGGAATCAATGCATTGCCGCCGCCGAATCCTATCATTCCTATTTTAAACATGGATATCAGAAATCTTGCCTTTTTCCCCATTATAGCAGTTCCATCCTGTCAAGCTGCTCTAAAATATAAGCAGTGGCAGCTTCTATTGTTATGTTGCTCGTGTCAACCACGATATCCGCATTCTCCGGCTCCTCATATCGGCTTCCAATTCCTGTAAAATTAGGAATGGCGCCATTCCTTGCTTTTCTGTACAGTCCTTTCACATCGCGCCTCTCGCATTCTGCGAGAGGCGTTGACACATAGATTTCAACAAAGTTCCCACTTCCTATAATTTTTCTCGCATTTTCCCGGTCGCTCAGATACGGCGAAATAAACGATGTCATAACAATCAGTCCGGCATCATTCATCAGCTTCGCCACTTCGGCAATACGCCGGATATTTTCTATTCTGTCCTCCTGCGTAAATCCTAAATTCTTGTTAAGACCCATTCTGATATTATCTCCATCGAGTGACATCGTATGCTTTCCCCGCAGAAACAACGCCTTCTCTACTTCATTTGCCAATGTGGATTTGCCGGCTCCGGATAATCCCGTAAACCATAATGTAACCGGTCTTTGATTCATCATCGCCGCACGCCGTTCCCCGGTCACATCCATCTGCTGATAAAAAAGATTTTCTGAACGACGAAGTTCATGCCTGACAACTCCGCATGCCGATGTCATGTCGGTTATACGATCAATCAGTATAAAATGCCCTATCTCCCTATGCTTAGCGAACTCATCAAAAGGAATTTTTTCGGATGTCACGATATCGCAGACCGCCATGTCATTTTTATGGATATGTGATGCTGTCAGATGCTCTCCTGTATCTATGGCCAACCTGTATTTTATATGCATAACGGCAGCCGGTACCATTTTGGTTCCGATTTTTAGCAGAAAAGATTTACCGTCAATAAGCTCCTCATCGTCCATCCACAGGATTCCCGCTTGAAACAGATCCGCATTTTTCACAGAGGTATCCTTGACAAATACGCAGCCTCTTGAAACATCAATCTCCCTGTCAAGCGCAATCGTCACAGCCTGTCCCGCGCAAATCTGCCCCACCTGTTTATCTGTGTTATAGACAGACTTAACTTTAGCTTTCTCCCCGCTCGGCAGCACAGTAACTGTTTCTCCTGCTGCAAGCACACCGCATGCGACTTGACCCTGAAAACCTCTAAATGTACGATCCGGTCTGCAAACCCTCTGTACTGGCATGACAAAGCCTTCCTCTGCAGTTTCCTCCCTGACATTTATTGTTTCCAGATAATCCAATAATGACTTTCCATGATACCAGTCCATATTTTGCGAGCGGTTCGTAACGTTGTCTCCCATGACTGCAGAAACCGGGATACAGGTAACAGAATGCAGTTTCAGTTCAGTTGACAGCTTTTCAATATCCTTCTCTATCTTTGCAAAAACATTCTTCTCATAATCTGCCAAATCCATCTTATTCACGGCAAAGACAAAATACTTTATCCCCATCATCGCACAAATCCTGCAGTGCCGTCTCGTTTGTGTCAGTATGCCATGAAGGGCATCCACGAGAATAACTGCCAAATCGGCAAAAGAAGCGCCAACGGCCATATTTCTAGTATATTGCTCATGTCCCGGCGTGTCTGCTACAATAAAGCTCCTGTTTCTAGTCGTAAAATATCTGTATGCGACATCAATTGTAATGCCCTGTTCCCTTTCCGCCATCAACCCATCCAACAAAAGGGAATAATCAATCGCACCGCCCCTGCTCCCTACCCTGCTGTCCAATTCCAAAGTCTTTTCCTGATCCGCATACAAAAGCTTAGCATCGTAAAGCATATGTCCAATCAGCGTTGATTTTCCGTCATCAACACTTCCGCAGGTAATGAATTTCAACAGCCCATCCATTAAAAATACCCCTCCCTCTTTCGTTTTTCCATGCTTGCGGCGCCTCCATCACTGTCAATTACCCGGCTGCTTCTTTCCGAGGATACGGCTCCCAACGTTTCCGCAATGATTTTCGGTAAGGTATCAGCTTCCGACTCAATAGCGCCCGTCAGAGGATAACAACCTAAGGTTCTGAAGCGGACTTTCTTCATGACTATTTCTTCACCCTCACGGATTGGCATGCGGTCATCATCTGGCATAATGATATTTCCATCACGGTATACCACCGGGCGTTTCCTGGCATAATACAAAGAAACAATCTCTATATTTTCGCGCTCTATGTACTGCCAAATATCTTTTTCTGTCCAGTTTGAGATTGGGAATACTCGAATGCTTTCTCCCAAATGGATACACGTATTATATTCGTTCCACATCTCCGGGCGCTGATTCTTTGGATCCCATGCCTGCTCCTTATTCCTAAAAGAAAAAATACGCTCTTTGGCACGTGATTTTTCCTCATCACGTCTGCCTCCGCCAAAAGCAGCCGTAAACCCATACTTGGCAAGTGCCTGTTTCAAAGCCTGTGTTTTCATGATATCCGTATAGGCAGCACCATGGTCAAACGGATTGATTCCCTTGGCGATTCCTTCTTCATTCGTATAAACCAGCATTTCAATCCCATATTTTTTTGCTGTATAGTCACGGAATTCTATCATCTCATGGAATTTCCACGTCGTATCAATATGTAAGAATGGAAAGGGCGGTTTTTCCGGATAAAATGCCTTCATGGCAAGGTGCAGCATTACTGAGCTATCCTTGCCGATGGAATACAGCATGACTGGTTTTTCGCATTCCGCCGCCACTTCACGCATAATGTAAACTGCTTCTGCTTCTAAAGCATCCAAATGAGTCTGTTCATTCATACTAACCAATCCCTTTCTCCATGAACAATTTTTAATCTATCCCTGTTTTTGAAAATATATATGGTGGTCAGAAGCTCTCCCAAATATCCCGCATATCTGTCCCCTCGTATTTTTCCGTCAGGCACACATGATTTTTCTGCTTCAAAGAGGATGCTAAACATCCAGTCTGCATAATCATCAAAAACATCATTCTTTGCTATAACCATATTAAAATCATAATAAATCTGTTGACCGTCTATCTCATGGAGAACATCAACACTCTCAGGTGACACATAAGCTAAAGCCGTTTCCAGATGTTTTCTGTCTTCTTTTGATATGTATCTCATATATTGGCCTGTTGCATTGGGATAGCATATATAAGGTAAAGGAAGTATCATGTCTACATTGCCTTGAAAAATATTAGTTATGTCTTCATCTTTCAGGAGCATTCTTCTCCTGTAATGGCAGACTCCTTTATATCTGCACACTACATTTTTCCATACCCAGTAAGTCACTGTAAGCTCGCAAAAGTCAGGATTCTTTTCTGATATATTATCCCCGGTGTCATCCGAAAGTTCGGCAATTTTTATGTCAGTACAGCTCCTGCCGGCTTGAACAGGAACTATCCATGCAGGCATCCCACATTCACTTTTCAGGCTTTTATCCATATGGGATTTTGCCATAAATACGCTGAAGTCTTTTTTATAATCCATATCTATAATGTTCTTTCCAAATCTTCTACAAGGGCAATCCGCTTTGACTGCCTAAGATATCTGCTCATCAAAAGGTATTCCGTATGAGCGTCAATATAGTAAGCATGGTCAATCCTTTTACTATGCAGGTTATCACGAATTGAAGCATGGTATATTTCCGGAGCTGCCACTAAAACTGGCATACCGGACATAAACGGATATACTTCGCAAAACTCATATATTAGAATGTTATCGCAACAATCCGCACTGCTTTTTTGGGTTACAACAAAAAAGTCCGGCTCTATCCCATACATTCCTCTGATTGCCATATAGACCCCATAAGCTACTACTCCTGCGCCATAGATGACATATCTTCCGCCATGCACTAAAGCATTTAACATTTCAGAAAACCGTATTTCATTCATCAGAATGCCTCTCCATATTCCAATAATCCAAATTCTCCTGCCGTATCCTGCTCTCCGCATGGATAGCCGTATTTCTATGTCTGCCGATTATCATATGAACCGCAGATACTCGTGGCGGCCTTGTTCTTGTTCCCTTCAAACAGCAGATGCTGTTTCCCGCCAAATTAAACTCATTTCCTCTGTTCTCGCAGTTCCCAATGAAAGTCCCGGATTTTCATGGTATGGTTGGTCATGCAGCCCACGGAACGGCATGGTTTCACATGAACATCTTCATTCCGGGCTGTGCACCCCACTGCACAGCCCGACTTGCTTTCTGCCTTTCAAATATTGCTTTTTCTCTGTTGCCGGGCTTACATGCTGCATTCTCCCTCTGAAATTTATGCTTTCAGAGCCGGAAACTGGATTATTTTCGACTTTGCGACATCCTCAGATGTTTGTGAGATAAAAGCAGTTTTGCGGTATTTGTCGGCTTCCCCGGCAATAAGCTCCCATTGTTTCAGCGCCTTTTCAACTCCCATGCTCTTCACACACATCGGGAGTGTCGTTATATCCGTCTTTACCGTGCATTCCAAATCATTTAAGTCGGAATGTATGGCAACCCAGGTGCCTTTCATTGCTTCGATAGGTTTGATTGCTTTTTTAACAGCCTCAGCCATGTTTGCTGTCTGGTTGCTGGCAATCGCAAGGCTGGCTGCCATTGCCGCTTTCTTCTTCATTTCTTCGGATAGATTTTTAATCCTTTCTCGCAGCTCCTTCATCCTTTTATATGCTTCCGTCGCCCGGCTCCCATATACTCCCGCGACAATTGCCGCAGGGATTGTTCCAAATGGGAAAACCCACGCATATGTAGGCGTTGTCGAGGCGACTACCACGTCATGGTTATATTCAGATGTTGCCTGATCTAGTATAGCATAAATTAAGTTGTTGATAGCTTCAATATTTGGTATAATAAACTT
>CAYMUW010000011.1:0-74945 GCA_964393865.1 uncultured Lachnospiraceae bacterium | reverse complement strand
TGGCGGAATATCAGGCGGCTCAGGATCGCATGACGAAAGCGGGAACGGAATATGTAAGGGGGATTCCTGTAGTTAAAATATTCCAGCAGACGGTCTACTCGTTCAAGGCGTTTCAGGAGGCGATTGAAGATTACAGCAGTAAAGCCGAACATTATCAGGCAGATGTATGCCGTGTTCCTCAGTCTGTCAATTTAACCTTTACCGAAGGAGCTTTTGTGTTTCTGGTTCCGGTGGCTCTGTTCCTTGCCCCAGGCGCACTGGCAAACGGCAGTTTTGCCGGATTTGTTACCGATTTCGTTTTTTATGCCGTATTTTCAGCCATCATTTCTACTGCGCTTGCAAAAATCATGTTTGCTTCTTCCGGCATGATGCTGGCCAGTACCGCTTTGGGACGTATCAATCAGGTGATGGAGGCGCCTACACTGGAAGCACCCAGTCACCCGCAGAAACCTCATAATAATAAAGTAGAATTTAAGGATGTGAGTTTTACCTATAACGGAGCGGAAAGCCCGGCTCTCTCCCATGTGTCCTTTACAGCACAGCCGGCGCAGACCGTAGCTCTGGTGGGGCCGTCCGGCGGCGGAAAGACAACGGCAGCCAGCTTGATTCCACGTTTTTGGGATGCGACGTCCGGTGCGGTGGAAGTCGGCGGGGTCAATGTTGCCCAGATCGATCCGCATGTCCTGATGGATCAGGTGGCTTTCGTATTCCAGAATAACCGTTTATTCAAAGCATCTATTCTGGAAAATGTCCGAGCCTCCCGCCCGGAAGCGACAAGAGAACAGGTAATAGCTGCGCTGATGGCTGCCCAGTGCAAGGATATTCTGGATAAACTGCCGGATGGCCTTGATACACAGATCGGCGCCGAAGGAACCTATCTTTCCGGCGGCGAACAGCAACGCATTGCATTGGCCAGAGCCATTTTGAAGGACGCGCCTATTGTCGTGCTGGACGAAGCCACTGCTTTTGCCGATCCTGAGAATGAAGTGCTGATCCAGAAAGCCTTCGCTACACTGACGAAAGGCCGCACGGTTATTATGATTGCCCACCGTCTTTCCACCGTTGTGGGCGCAGATAAGATTATCGTTCTGGAAGAAGGTCATATTGCCGAGCAGGGCACGCATGCGGAGCTGACTGCTTCAGGAGGTCTGTATGCCAGGATGTGGACTGACTATAACAAGGCGGTTCAGTGGAAAATTACCAGCGAAAAGGAGGCGGAGTAAATGTTTGGAGAGAAGTTTCAGCGAAAATATGCCCTGACCGATCAGGGTGTCAGGAACACAAAGAAAGGCACATTCTGGACAGTGATCGTGAATCTGGTTGTCATGGGCGGCGTCAGCATTCTGTATCTGGTCATGTCTGGATTTATGGGGACTCTGACGGAAGGAAGTACTCTGCCCGGTTCAGCGCTTGTCATCGGGCTGTTGGTTTTCTTTGTCCTCTTGTCCTTCGTGACCCATTTGCAGCAATACAAAGCTACCTATGGGCTGGTATATAATGAGGTCAAAACCACACGTCTTAGTCTGGCGGAACGGCTTCGTAAACTGCCGCTGGGGTATTTTGGCAAGCGGGATTTAGCAGACTTAACCGAGACCATCATGGGAGACGTGAATCGGATGGAACATGTCTGGTCTCATGTGCTGGGGTATCTGTACGGCGCTTACATCTCTACGGCAATCATCGCCGTGTGCCTGTTGGTTTACGACTGGCGGTTGGCGATTGCTTGCCTGTGGGGTGTACCGGTAGCCTTTGGCCTGCTGTTTGGCAGCCGCAAGATTGCCGCCCACAATGCGGAACGGACGAAAAAAGCTGCCGTCCGGGTATCCGATGGGATTCAGGAAGCATTAGAAAATGTCAGAGAGATTCGTGCCACAAACCAGGAGGAACGGTATCTGAACGGACTGAATCAGAAAATTGACGAACATGAACGGGTTACGATTCAGGGTGAGCTGGGAACTGGCCTTTTTGTCAATGCTGCCAGCGTTATCATGCGGCTGGGCGTGGCAACGACCATTCTTGTAGGTGCGAATTTGATTCTGTCCGGCAGCATTGATTTCATGCTTTTGTTCCTGTTCCTGCTTGTCATTACTCGTGTCTATGCTCCATTCGACCAAAGTCTGGCGCTCATTGCGGAAATGTTTGTTTCTCAGGTGTCGGCCGACCGTATGAATGAAATTTATGACACGCCTACAGCAGAGGGCGCAGAAAAATTTGAGCCGCAGGGGCATGATATTGTCTTTGAGCATGTGGGCTTTTCTTATGATGAAAAAGAGGTTCTGCATGATGTGAGCTTTACCGCGAAAGAGGGCGAAGTCACGGCGTTGGTAGGCCCTTCCGGTTCCGGTAAAAGCACCTGCGCCCGGCTTGCCGCAAGGCTGTGGGACATTTCCAAAGGAGTGATCCGTGTAGGCGGCGTGGATATTTCTACCGTAGACCCAGAGGTACTGCTGCGGGATTATTCCATGGTGTTTCAGGATGTGGTGCTGTTCGATGATACCGTGATGGAAAATATCCGTCTTGGCAGGCATGGCGCAACGGATGACGAAGTGCGGGCGGCGGCCAAAGCGGCAAACTGCGATGAGTTTGTTCATCGGCTTCCCCAGGGCTATAACACCCCTATCGGAGAGAACGGGGCGAAGCTTTCCGGCGGTGAACGGCAGCGCATCTCTATTGCAAGAGCCTTGCTGAAAGACGCGCCCATCGTCCTCCTTGACGAGGCAACTGCCAGTCTGGATGTAGAAAATGAAACAAAGGTTCAAGGGGCGCTCTCCCGCCTGCTGGTCGGAAAGACCGTATTGGTGATCGCTCACCGGATGCGTACTGTGGAGGCAGCCGATAAAATCGTTGTTTTGGCAGATGGTCGGGTTGCGGAAGAAGGAACGCCGGTAGAGCTGATGGACAAAAACGGCCTTTACCGCCGCATGGTGGAACTACAGCGGCAGAGTGCCGGGTGGCAATTAAATTAAGCGATTTAGCCTGAGAGTTCTTAAAAAGTTCTCTCAGGCTTTTTGTGTATAAGAAAGCTCAAGGTTCAAAAAAGACAGGCACACTATGAAAGATAAATTTCTTTGATAGTGACCTGTCTTTTTTTAATTCACCACTTGACATTGTGGCAAAGAGCAGTTATAGAAGGACGGATTCAAACCTCTATCTGATAGGACGCCTTCCAAACCTGTCCGGCTGAAATAGAGTTTCCCCACTCCCGATCCTTTAACTCTCCACTAAAATCCTTATGGTCACATCTGCCATACCAAGGTTCAATACAGATAAAAGGCGCTCTCTTATGCGGAGGAGACCAGATTCCGAAAAGGGGCGCCTCCATGGTGACTGTCAGATAGGGCGCTCCATCCGAGGTGCACAGCGCTACTTTCTTTGCCTGATTATGCTCAATTACCAGTGCATCGTTATCAAATAAATCCTCTGTGATCTTGAGAAAACCATTGTTCAGGGAATATTGATCTTTTTCGTCGGTTGCCAGCCCGTTGCTGCTTAATTTGGTACTGACGATCTCATTCTCTGCATCCAGATAAATCTGATAATCGGTCTGTTCTTTTCCTTCCTCTATAGGACAATTGAATGCGGGATGACCCCCGATGGAAAAGTACAGCTCTTCCCTGCCGGGATTTTCTACCTGCCAGAGCACTTCTACCCCGTTTGCTAAAAGCTTATAACCCAGCTTCAGGACAAATTCATAGGGATATTTCTGCAGTGTCTCCTCATTGGATTTCAATTCCACCCATATCTCATCCTCACTCTGGGAAAGCAATGTAAACTCCATATCTCTGGCAAAGCCATGCTGGGACATAGGATAAGTCTTTCCCTTAGTCCGATACTCCTTATTGTTCATTCCTCCCACAAAGGGAAACAGCACAGGTGAAGTTCTTCCCCAAAATTCCGGGTCAGCCTTCCACATATATTCTGTTCCTGTGCCCAGCTTCTTTAAAGATTTCAGTTCCGCTCCATGGGAAGCAACCTGAATGGAAACCGTTTCATTTTTAAGCGTATACACTGCCATATAAATATCCCGTCCTTTCTCTTCCTCTGCAAACACCCAAATATCCTGCTATAGAAAAAAGCCGTATTTTACTTCCAACGGCTTTTAAAAATTTATGCTATCATATTTATCCGATATGCCTCCGCAGCCCTCTGCATCTGATACAAATTCCTGTCATACTGCATGGAAAGCATTTCCTGCGCACTGCTCACAGGCTGAAAATCCTCTGCCATATCCGCTGCTTCCGCCGCAACGTCACTTGTGGACATCATGCTTTGAACCGCTGCTTCTGAATCTGACATCTGGACAGCTTCCATAGAGGATACGCCCTCTACCGGCAGTTCTGAAAGCTCCTGCGTTTCCTCCACAGGCTTCATAATTCTCGACGCATTCATTCTTCCCATCTGCATCTGCATATCAAGCACATCCATCCAATTAGCGGTTTGCCCCTTTCGAAGAGGGTTTTCATTCAGATCCTCATCCGTAAGGGAAGAAAAATCTGTCTTACTTGACAGAAGATCCTCTCCAATAGATGCCACCTTTGACAGACTGTTTCCGCTTAAGGCATTGGTATTATAAATATAGGGTGCAAAATTTATCCCGCCTACTCTCATATTCTTACCTCTTAGCACATTTGTATGTAGCCTTACGCTACGGTTTGATTCTATCATAAATGTAAGGTTTTCTCAATAGAAGATTGTTCATAAATAGACAGCCTGACATTTATATATATTATTTCTTATTTATCCCTTATTCCTCATCCACATCCACAGCCTCTACGTCTATAACCCGCTCCGACTGCCGCTTCACCTTGAAAACTCTTGACAAAATCCATACATCCGACAAGCCGTCATAGATCAGAAAAATCCCAATCAGTCTTACCACCGTATCCATCACCGTAAAGGGATTGTAAATCAGCACCGCTCCCAGTATTACCGTTAAAATACCCATAAGGAATGCCATCCACCATCTCTCATAACTATCCTTTTTCAGTGCAATGGCTTGAACAATATTATGTAAACCATGTATCACAATCAACACGCCTACTATCACCGGCACTGCCATAATAATCATTTCCGGCTTTAACAAAATCCATATTCCGATCACCGCAACCACAATCCCAAGAAGCATCATTCCCTGGGAAACGATCGTTCTTTCCCTGCTAAGCAGATAAATTAAAATCTGAATCACGCCATATGCAAGCAGCACAATTCCAAGCAGCATGCACACGATCTGCGTAGTGGTTCCCGGCCAGATTAAAAGCACCAGTCCCAAAATCACACAAATAAGCGCCGATGCTGTGTAATTCACCTTAAATTTCTTCAAAAAATCTGCCATACCTTTACCCTCCTTCTAATTCCTCTTATCCTGCGAAACATTCATTTTTCTCTTTGCCTTGCAGTGTCTTCTTGCTGCCTCAAAAATCAAATATCCAAGATATCCCAGTATCGCTCCTGCGCAGTTCAGCAAAATATCGTCCACGTCAAATGCGCCGAAAGCACTGAATAACTGAAATACCTCTATTCCCAGCACGAACAAAAACACATTGAAAAACATAATCAAAAAATTTCGCCCGCGCTTATATACATATGGAAACAAAAATCCAAAGGGTACAAACACTACCACATTTCCCACAAGATTTTCAAAGCTGTTCAGCATATAGGAATAATCTATATACATCCTGATTGTCTTAAAAAGGGTGAAATTGGCAGTATCCAATCCCTCCAAAATGACGCCCTTTTCCCATGTATCTACAATGGCCTTAAGCTGGGCATAAGGATATTTAAAAATAATCAGCCTGATAACCAGCAAAAGATACAATATAAAAATCATACGGAGCTTTCTGCTTCCATAAGCTTCCTTCTTTTTCTCCACTAATAACGAACCTCCATCAAAGCAAGTCCCCTTGCAGGCACCAGTTCTCCTGCGTTTTCTCTGCTGCCGGAAGCCAGAATATCCCTTATTTCTTCTGGCTTTCTTTTGTTCGTTCCCACTTCAAGAAGCGTTCCTGTCATAATTCTTACCATGTGGTACAGGAAACCATTTCCCCTGTAAGTAAAAAGAATTTCATCCGCCTCCCCCTGCATACTCATAGATGTGCTGACAATCTTTTCAATCCGTATCTCCTCAATCGTCCTTACCGTAGACTTTTTTCCCCGTTTCGTGGAGGTAAAAGCCTTAAAATCATGCGTTCCCAGAAGATACTCCGCCGCTTTGCGCATGGCCTGTATGTCTGCCTGTTCTGTTATGATATGCGCAAAACGTCTGTCAAATACATGGGGAAGCGACGAGCAGACCACACGATAACAATAGGTCTTCCCCTTAGCGTTTAACCTGCTGTGAAAGCGTTCCGATACCTCCTCCACTGCAATCACCCCGATATCCTCCGGCAGATACCTGTTCATATAATCCAAAATTTCCTGCGGCTCCATTTCCGTGTCCGCATGAAAATTAGCTACCTGTCCCAGCGCATGGACGCCCGCATCTGTTCTGCCTGACCCTTGAATTTCCACCTTTTGTCCGGTCATCTTAGTAAGCAGCGCTTCCAGCTTTCCCTGAATGGTATTGTCGGTGCTTTCCTGCCTCTGCCATCCCTGATATCTGGTTCCCTCATATTGGAGTATCAGCTTAAAATTTCGCAATTACTTAACCTCCCACGGATTTTCCTTTCCCTCCACAAAGCACTTACAGCCCATCAGAGAGTCACGAACCACCGTTTTCACACAATCGTCGGTATAAAAGGCCATATGATGGCTCACCGTCACATTAGGGAAGCCGCGCAAAACAGCAAGCTCTCTATTATTTAGTATATCTGATTTGTGATCATAATAATACAAACCAAATTCATTTTCCACTACATCAAGACCTGCCCCGCCGATCTTGCCCGTTTCAATCCCCTGTATCAGTGCCTCCGAGTCAATCAGTCCGCCCCTTGCCGTATTGACAATCATCACGCCGTCCTTCATCCTGGCAATGGTCTCACCGTTAATCATATGATAATTCTCATCGGTAAGCGGTGCATGAAGAGTAATCACATCCGCCTCTTTCCACATTTCCTCCAGACTGACATAGGGAACCCCGCTTTCCTTCACCTCTTCATTTTCATACAAATCATATGCCATCAGGCGGCAGCCAAAGCCCGAAAGATTTTTCAGTACGGTTTTGCCAATTCTTCCCGTACCGATTACGCCTACCGTCAAATCCTTCAGCTCCCGGCCCTGAATCCCCATCAGAGAATAGTCCTGAATATTGGTTCTCTCCATAATTCTCTTCATCTTCCTTATGGTCATAAGAATCAGCATTACCGCATAATCAGCTACACCACAGGGCCCATAAGGCGCATTTGCCACTGTCATGCCAAGACTTCTTGCCGCCTTCACATCGATATGGTCATAACCGATTGTTCTGGTTGTAATATATTTTACCCCGTAATTGGCAAAAACCTTAAGAAGATCCGCCGGCATTTTGGAGGTGATAATGTCAATACATTCGCTTCCCCTGGCCAGAGATGCATTCTCCTTATTCGGCGCATCCGGGCACAGCACAAGCTCTATTCCCAGTTCCTTTCCGTATTGTTCAAACAGCTCCTTTTCATCAAAGCTTCTGCAATTATAAACCGTTACCTTCATCTTCCATGCTTCCTTTCTGGCTTTCCTCTTCCCTGGCTTTCATGGCTTTGAGGCGCTTCTCTTCCTGTTCCTTGTAAATGGATACCGCCTCCATATCCTCCTCCGTCAAATGCCGGAAGTTGCTGATGCTTGCATACAATATCTTTAAACTGTTTAAAAAGGTATCAAAAACGCCCTCCTCATACATATTTAAAATGATAATCCCAATAGGCACCGCTATAATCATGCCCACCACACCGGCGGTCTTATATCCCACAAACAGCAATATCAGTGTAGGAATGGGCGACAATCCCACGGAATCCCCAACAATCTTAGGCTGTATCAGCTGTCTTGCCAGCTGACCCACTCCCCAGATAATGAGAAGGCCGATTACCATGGTATAATCACCGCTCAAAAACTTTACGATTGCCCATGGTATCAACACCGTTCCGGTGCCAAAGAAGGGCAGCAGATCCAAAAAGGCCATGCCAATAGCAATAATCAGCGCATAACGCACCTTCAATATGGAAAATCCAACTGCCAAAAGCACATACATCCAAAGCTCTATCTTCAACTGTGCCTTAAAATATCCTCCCACAGCTCTTCGCAGTCCCCGCTTAATCAGTTCAAACCGTTCCGTAATGCTTCTGGGAAGCGCCTTGGACAAAAGCCTGTGCACATAATCTCTGTCAGCCACAAACAGATATGAAGATAAAAGGCACATGATGATTGCAATAATAATGGACGGAATATTCTTGGCAAAACGGCTTAAAGCCTCCAGCGTAGGACTGCTTAAGCCGCCCACAAACTCTCCCAAATACTCCCCAATATTGGCGGAAAAATTGCTGATGGCAAGCCGCACGCTTGCGGGGAGAAACCTGCTTGCCACCTCCAGTTTTTCTCCCACCTGTTTAAAATCCTGCTGCATTCCTTCCCACATCTTGGGCAGCTCACTGATAAAGTCTATGGACTCTTCTGTCACTTTAACTCCCACCAGATATGCAACAAGGATTACCACCGCAATCACCGCGATGATGACAAAGGCCGATCCTGCCTTTCTCTTGATTTTCAGCGTTTTTTCAAAGAAATGAACCAAAGGACTGGCCACCCATGCAATCAACCAGCCGATCACAAAGGGCATAAAATATATTACAATGCGGGGCACCACAAAAATAAACAGCAACAGTAACACAAGAATGATACCAATATTCAGCAGTACCTTCAGATAGGTTCTTATCCTTCCGTCAACTGTCATAATCCACC
This sequence comes from uncultured Lachnospiraceae bacterium, assembly GCA_964393865.1. Classification (GTDB taxonomy): domain Bacteria; phylum Bacillota; class Clostridia; order Lachnospirales; family Lachnospiraceae; genus Suilimivivens. The sequence goes on along the minus strand of CAYMUW010000011.1, from coordinate 66,080 downwards.
GCCTTTTCCGTTTCCAAATAGGAATCTAAAAGATCATAGATTTCTTCCCTGCCCTGCTTCGTCTGGGCAGAATAGGGAATAATAATGGTATTTTTTACTACCTTAAGCCCTTCCCGTATCATCTTCAAATGCTTCTGGACCTGGCTCCTGTTAATCTTATCCAGCTTGGTTGCAATGATAACTGGCTCAAAGCCCTGATGCAAAATCCAGTCATACATCATTTTATCATTGCCGGAGGGCTCATGCCGGATATCAATCAGCAGGAACACCGCCTTCAGCTTCCTGGATTTATGGAGATAATTTTCAATCATTTTTCCCCATTTTTCCTTTTCCTTCTCGCTCACCTTTGCATAGCCGTATCCCGGCAAATCCACAAAATACATCTGGTCATTGATATTGTAAAAGTTAATGGTCTGCGTTTTCCCCGGCTGGGCGCTGGTTCTTGCCAATGACTTGCGATTCATCAGCCCGTTAATCAGCGAAGACTTTCCCACATTACTTTTTCCGGCAAAAGCAAATTCCATGTGTTTGTTTTCGGGCAACTTACTTGTAATTCCACAAACTGTTTCCAGATTCACATTCTTAATTACCATTTCTATTCCCTGCTCTTTCCTGTGCCTTACCTCGATTTCCGCTACTCTGTTTTCAGTCCTGCGTCTTTATAAGTGCATGTCGCAGCACTTCCGCCATACTCTTTACATAGGTAATTGTAAGACCGGTCTTGATCTCCTCCGAAATCTCCTCAATATCCTTTTTATTTTCGACAGGCACCAGAACCTCCTTGATTCCTGCCATTTTGGCCGCCAATATCTTTTCTTTCAGGCCGCCGATGGGAAGCACTCTTCCCCGAAGCGTGATCTCGCCTGTCATGGCAAGGTCATTTCTGACCTGCTTTCCCGTTATTGCCGAGAAAAGTGCAGTTGCCATGGTAATTCCCGCCGAAGGACCGTCCTTCGGCACTGCCCCCTGAGGAATATGTATGTGGAAATCATGCTCCTTAAAAAATTCCGGTAATATTCCATAGTCCTGAGCAATGGATCTGATATAGCTCATACCAATCATGGCAGACTCCTTCATTACATCGCCCATCTGACCGGTCAGCTCCATCTCGCCCTTGCCCGGCATCTGATTTGCCTCAATCTGCAGGGTGTCGCCGCCAACACTGGTCCATGCAAGTCCCCGCACAATTCCCACCTGGGGTTTGCTGTTTGCCTTGTCCAGCGTGTACTTTTTCTTTCCCAGATAATGCTCCAGCGCAGAAGCGGTAACCTTAATCTTTTCCGCATCCTCCCCGACTTCCCGCTTTTCCAAAATTTCAATTGCCGCCTTCCGCAGGATATCGCCGATCTTTCGTTCCAGCTCCCGGACGCCTGCCTCCTTTGTGTAAAAGGTAATGATATTTTTCAGTGCTCCATCCTGAATAGTCAGCATTTTGCCTGTGATACCGTTTTTCTCCATCTGCTTCTTTAACAGATGCTCTCTGGCAATGTGAAACTTCTCATTTTCCGTATAGCTGCTGACCTCAATAACCTCCATACGATCCAAAAGCGGTCTTGGAATGGTCTGAGTGGTATTGGCCGTTGCAATAAAAAGTACTTCCGATAAATCCAAAGGAATTTCCACATAGTGATCCCGGAACCGGACATTCTGTTCCCCGTCAAGAACCTCCAGGAGTGCGGAAAAGGTGTCTCCCTTATAATCATTGCTCACCTTGTCGATCTCGTCAAGAAGCATTAATGGATTTTTTACTCCCGCCTGCTTAAGCCCTGTGGCAATTCGCCCCGGCATAGCACCCACGTAGGTCTTTCGGTGCCCTCTGATTTCCGCTTCGTCACGCACGCCGCCTAAGCAGATTCTTACATATTTTTTATTTAGCGCCTCCGCTACACTCTTTGCAATCGAGGTTTTTCCTGTCCCAGACGGCCCCACCAGACAGATGATGGGACTCTGCCCCTTTTCGGTAAGGCAGCGTACCGCCAGAAATTCCAGAATGCGCTCCTTTACCTTAGTCAGTCCATAATGATCTCTGTCCAGTATCTCTCTGGCATGCCAAATGCTCTCGCTGTCCCTGGTTGCCTTGTCCCAGGGAAGTTCCAGTAAAGTTTCAATATACCCCCGTTCCACTGCGCTCTCCGAGCTGCTGCCCGACAGACTTTTAAACCGGGATATTTCCTTTTTAATCTTCTCCTTAACCGCTTCGGAAGCCTCCAGCTTAGCAAGGCTCTCTTCAAACTGATCCGCGTCAGAAAAGGTTCCTTCCTCTCCCAGTTCCTCCCTGATATAATGAAGCTGCTCCCTGAGCAGATATTCCTTCTGGTTCTTCTCCACCCGTCCCTTGATTTTTTGGGTGATTTCCTCTCTGGCACATGCAATTTCAATCTCTCTCTGCAACAAATCCACCAATATCTCAAAGCGCGCTTCTATCTGAAGCTCTTCCAGCACTGTCTGCTTCTTTTCATAATCAATGGGCAGATTCATGGTTATCTGATCCATCAGCTTTTCCAGATTATGCACCTTTGCATACCTTTGAACTGCATTCTTATCCAGCTTGGGATAATGGGCTGCAAATGCACCAAACATTTCCTTTAACTGTCTGAGCATTGCTTCCTGCCTGACCTGCTCCTTATCATCAACCTCCCGGGCAGGTATTTCCTTTACATATCCTTCCAGAAAGCTGCTGTTTTCTTCATTTAACTCATACAGGGCGCCCCTGCACATTCCCTCTACCAGCACCCGTACAAGCTGGTTAGGCAGCCTCGTAATCTGCTTTATCTGGGCAATGATTCCGATGTCATATAAATGCTCCCTCCGGGGCATATCGACATCCATATCCTTCTGGGTCACCAGATAAAGCCTTCCACCCTTTGCTATGGCGCTTTCCAACGCCTGAATGGATTTTGCCCTGTTTAAATCAAAGTGGATCACCGCCTCCGGCATGATCGTCATTCCCCTTAACGGGATTATGGGCAGCAGCTGCAGCCTCTCTTCTTTTACTATTTCTTCACTCATATGCTTTTCCTATTCAATCAGACACAAAATGCCGCCATCCGGCGGCATTCTGACAGTAACACTGTTCATTATCTTGCTCTTTTCAGTACTTCACGATGTATCAATAAAGGTTCACTGGCACCTTCCACCGCACCCTTTGTGATAACACATTCTTCAATTGTATCATCCGAAGGAATTTGGAACATTACCTCCATCATCACCTTTTCCATAATGGAGCGAAGTCCTCTGGCCCCCGTCTTTCTTTCAAATGCCTGCTTTGCAATGGCCTCTATGGCCTCCTTATCAAAGGTCAGCTTCACATCGTCAAAGCCAAACAGCTTCTGATACTGCTTCACAAGCGCACTTCTGGGTTCTGTGAGTATCCGCACAAGCGCTTCCTCATCAAGTCCCTGAAGAGATACATTAATGGGAACACGTCCTACAAATTCCGGTATCAAACCAAACTTCACCAAATCCTGAGGCGTCACCTCACTTAAAAGCTCGCTGATCTCCCGGTTATTTTTGCTTGCAATTTCTGCATCAAAACCGATGGAATTGCGGTTTAATCTGTTCTCCACAATCTTTTCAAGCCCGTCAAAGGCTCCGCCGCAGATAAACAAAATATTGGAAGTATCAATCTGAATAAGCTCCTGATGAGGGTGCTTTCTGCCTCCCTGAGGCGGTACACTTGCCACCGTGCCTTCAATAATCTTTAAAAGCGCCTGCTGCACGCCCTCACCGGATACATCTCTGGTAATCGAAACATTTTCGCTCTTTTTGGTGATTTTATCAATCTCATCAATATAAACGATTCCAAGCTGCGCATGCTCCACATCATAGTCTGCCGCCTGTATCAGCTTAAGCAGAATGTTCTCCACGTCCTCGCCCACATAGCCGGCTTCCGTCAGTGTGGTGGCATCCGCAATGGCAAACGGAACATTAATAATCTTTGCCAGAGTCTGTGCCAGATAAGTCTTTCCCGAACCGGTGGGACCTACCATGATGATGTTGCTTTTTTGAAGCTCCACATCATCCATATCCTTAGGAGCCGTCACTCGCTTATAATGATTATAGACAGCAACGGATAAGACCTTCTTGGCCTCCTCCTGTCCTATCACATAATCATCCAGAAAATCTTTAATTTCTACAGGCTTCAGCAGGTTAATATCCAACTCTGCTTCCTGTACCTCTTCCTCTTCAAATTCCTCTTCCACGATGTCCGCACAAATCTCCACGCATTCATCACAGATGTAGACCCCGGCCGGGCCTGCGATTAATTTTTTAACCTGATCCTGTGTCTTATTACAAAAAGAACACCTGATGTTGTCTGAATTTCTGCCTGCCATTTAATATCATGCACCTTTCTAAGCTTCCGCTCTCTTATAGACAACCCTGTCAATCAGACCATATTCCTTTGCTTCCTCAGCAGTCATCCAGTTATCCCTTTCCGTATCTGCTGCGATCACATCATAGTCCTTTCCGGTATTTTCCGCTAAAATCTTATTCAGCTTCTGCTTGGTCTGCAGAATATGCTTTGCCGCAATCTCAATCTCGGTAGCCTGCCCCTGGGCACCTCCGAGAGGCTGATGGATCATAATTTCCGCATTGGGAAGAGCAAGTCTCTTGCCCTTGGTTCCGCCAGATAAAAGGAACGCACCCATACTTGCTGCCATACCCATGCAATAGGTTGAAACATCACACTTAACATACTGCATGGTATCGTAAATTGCCATACCTGCAGTTACACTTCCTCCGGGGCTGTTGATATAGAATTGAATATCCTTTTCCGGGTCCTCGGCCTCGAGAAACAGCATCTGCGCTACAATCAGGCTGGCTGTCACATCGTTTACCTCTTCTCCCAAAAAAATAATTCTTTCCTTCAAAAGCCTTGAGTAAATATCGTAAGAACGTTCCCCCCTGCTGGTCTGTTCAATGACATAAGGTACTAAACTCATTGCATACTCCTCCTTATACGATACACACTATTTACTGTTTATTTTTCTTTTGCATTTTCCACTGCAAATTCAGCAGCCTTTCTCACCGCAATATCCTGCTTGATCTGAGAAACACTCTTTTCAGGAAGCATTTCTTTTACCTTGTCTACTTCCATCTGATATGCTTCCGCCATGCTCTTAAGCTCTTCCTCGTAGTCCTCTTCGGCAGCTTCAATCTTTTCAGCCTTTACAATTGCTTCCAAAACCAGTCTGGACTTAATTCTCTTCTCAGCCTGAGGCTTAACCTGCTCAATCATCTTGTCGTAGGTAGTGCCTGTAAACTGGAAATACTGGTCAATGGATAAGCCCTGCATCTGGATTCTCTGTGCAAACTCATCTACCATCTGTCTCTGCTGTGTTGTCAGCATAGGCTCGGGAATTTCCATCTCGGAATCCTTAACGATTGCCTCAATCACTGCTGCTTCCTTGGCATCCTTAGCTTCCTTTGTCTTCTTCTCTGTCAGTTTTGCCTTAACATCTTCCTTATATTCCGCAAGCGTTTCAAATTCCGAAACTTCACTTGCAAATTCGTCATCCAACTCAGGAAGCTCCTTCTCCTTGATCTCCTTCACGGTACACTTAAATACGGCAGCCTTGCCCTTTAAGTCTTCTGCCTGATAATCCTCGGGGAAGGTTACGTTTACTTCCACTTCTTTACCAATCTCTGCACCTACAAGCTGCTCCTCAAAACCGGGAATAAAAGCGCCGGAACCGATTGTAAGGGGGTAATTTTCGCCCTTGCCGCCGTCAAAAGCAACGCCGTCCACAAAACCTTCAAAATCGATTACCGTCATATCGCCATCCTTTACGGCTCTGTCGGTAACCTCAATGTTTCTTGCATTGTTATCTCTCTCTTTATTGATCTCGGCATCTACTTCCTCGTCCGTAACCTCAGCGTCGATCTTGTCAATCTTCACGCCCTTGTACTTGCCAAGCTTTACTTCAGGCTTTAATGCCACTGTAGCTGTAAAAATAAAGGATTTGCCCTTTTCAATCTGTGTCACGTCAATTTCAGGTGAGGATACGATATCCTCCTCGCACTCATCCAACGCCTTCTCATATGCTGTGGGGATCAGCTCATTTGCCGCATCCTCATAAAAAATAGCGGGTCCGTACATTTTCTCTATCATCTGACGGGGAACCTTTCCCTTACGAAAACCGGGAACACTGATCTTATTTTTGTTCTTTTGAAATGCATTTTCCAATGCTTTTTCCAGTTCTTCTGCCGCAACCTCAATGGTCAGCTTCGCCATGCTGTTTTCTAATTTTTCTACCTGTACGCTCATTTCAGTACATCCTCCTTATATATCCTGTGTTCTTTCTATCTCTTCATTGCTTCAAAGCAATCCGCTTCAGCAAATTTTAAACATACCCACAGTCATTAAACGATTATAGCACATCCAAAGAGAAATTACTAGATTTTTTTGCCGGAAGGCTCGGAAGGCTCGGAATACTCTATCATCCGTAATTTTAAACCGGTCGAAACCGACTGCAAAACTAAAACCCCATCATTCCATATACTATGGAAAGCAAAACCGGTACAATCAGATAGCCTGCACTGTCTATACTTTCAAATGAAAATAATGATATGATACTCTGCACAAAGGCGATCATCACTGAAGCCGCAAGGATTGTATTTTGAGCCAGCTTTACGGCTTCTCCGGCGCGTTTAAGAATCTCCGCCAAAAAAACAAAGGCAGATACGCTCTAAGACAATACATTCTTATGTTTATTGTAATGCAAGTCTGATAAAAAAATATTATATTGGCGGTAAACTTGTCTTTTTGTGCGGAATCGTCTATACTGGTTTTAACCTGCAACGAGAGTGTTTCTGTCCTTACAGCGATATTTATGTTCTAAGCTAAAGAGATTTTTCTATTTGCGAAGAAAGGAGTATGAATCCATTATGGAAGAAAAGGTAGCCGTCATCGGCATTTTTATTCAGGACATAGAGGCCGCACCCAAGGTCAATGAGCTGCTGCATGAATACGCAGACTGTATTATAGGAAGAATCGGTATTCCCTACCAAGAAAAGTCCCTGAATATCATCTCCATAATCATAAGCGCTTCCCCTGATACAATCAGCGCTCTCTCCGGAAAGCTTGGCAGAATCAAAGGTATTAACGCCAAAGCAATGCAGGCAAAATTATAATTTTCACTGCATAAGGAGGATGCTTTATGAAACTTACAACCAAGCAGTTGGTTCAGACAGCTCTTTTACTTGCTGTCTGCATTGCAAGCCAGTATTTCAAAAATCTTTCCGTATATATTACGGGACCTATCGTCAACATTACCATCATTCTTGCCGTTTTGGCAGTGGGACTGTGGAGCGGACTTATCATCAGTATCATTGCTCCTATTACCGCTTTTTTCTTCACCGGGTCGCCTATTATGGCAGCCATTCCGCTAATGTTTTTCGTGGTTATGGCCGGAAATGCCATTCTTGCCGTATGCGTATGGTATTTTCAGGAAAAGACAGCCTTCAGCTGGCGGCTTCCTGCCGGTTTGATTGCAGGCTCCGTGCTGAAAGCCATTTTCATGGGAGTTGTAGTGGTTTTGATTATCCTGCCTCTGTTCGGTGACAATGTTGCCGCCAAGCTTCCCAAGCCGGAGGCCCTTCCTATGGTACTTGCCACAGCCAGAACCACCTTTTCCATTACACAGCTGATTACTGCTTTGATCGGAAGTGCACTTGCTTACATTATATGGATACCGCTTAAAAAATATATAAAATCCGGCAGAGAATAAAGCAGCCGGTTTGATAAGACTAAAAATGATCCGTCTGCACCATGCAGACGGACCATTTGTTTTAGACTTCGTTTTTTAATTTAAGCAAAAAGCCGTTGGTTATTTCATCTGTTCTTCTTGCTTCTTGATCATTCTACGAACCATCTCGCCACCGATAGAACCGGCTTCCTTGGATGTCAAATCGCCGTTATAACCTTCTTTTAAGCTAACACCAAGCTCAGAAGCAACTTCTGTTTTGAAACGATCCATAGCAGCCTTAGCTTCAGGAACTTCTACTCTATTAGATCTGCTGCTTGCCATCTTCATTCACCTCCGTTAATTTTTTTGACCAAATGTTTCAGTCTTTTCCAAGATAAGCTGATCCGACCGCTTATCCTGAAGAAGACTTCATTCAAAACGTTTTCGTATCACTTATCTTGTTCATAGTATTAGCGGTGTTTCTGAAAATATTATGGTAAGTTCTGCCAGCGGGATAAAAGTAGAAACATAAAAATATTTTTTTCTTTATTATAAGATAAATTAAATAATAACATTTTTGTCAGAAGCTTCGGATTTTGTCACTGCCGTCATCCACAGTGTTTTCAATGGATTTGACGATCAGATAATAGCCATATTCCTCATTCACCTTTACATAAACCCGGTCTCCTGCCCTATGTCCTATTAAAGCCTTGCCGATCGGTGACTCTATACTGACCAGGCCTTCCAGGGAATTGCCCCGCATAGTGGTCACAATCTTATACTTCTCGATTGCTCCGTCCTCCTCAAATTCAACCTCCACGGTGTTGTTCATACCGATTTCATCCTCTTTGGAATCATCCGGTATGATCTCTGCCGTCTTAATCATCCTTTCAAGAAAACGAATCCGGCTTTCATTTTTATTTTTTTCTCTTTTTGCAGCCGTATACTCAAAATTTTCGCTGAGATCACCGTGCGCTCTGGCTTCCTTGACAGCCTCCAGCAGCTTAGGCCGAATGACCAGCTTTCTTTCTTCTATTTCGGCCTCCATAGCCTCTATGTCTTTTTGTGTCAATTGATTATACATTTTAACCGCTCTCTTCTTTTACTGATTTCGTTTGGCAGCCGCAAGTTTGGTGCTCAAATACTGAATGATATCCTTACGCTTAATGATGCCAATGAAGTGCTGACTGCCGTCAATGACCGGAACAAAATTCTGATTCATGAATTTGTTAATCAAATCCTCCATATCAACATCCACATTTACCGGCTCATTATCCCTGTTACGCTTTACCTCCATAATAGAAATATTTTCCGCTTCACGGAGGGATAAATCCATGCTGTCCTTAATGCTCCAGAGCAAATCTCCCTCTGTCAGCGTACCGATGTATCTTCCGTTCCCCTTGGAAATAATAGGAATTGCCGAATACCTGTGGTTTTCCATTTTTTCAAGTGCCTGCCTCAAAGAATCTGTGTCATACAAATATGCCACTTCGCTTTTCGGCGTCAAAAAAAATAAAATATTCATTAGTAACCTTTCCTAATACTATGTATTATACTCCATAAACAATTTTATCTGCCATAGCCTGTGCTGCTTCCCCGTCCGCCAGATATTCTACAATCTTAAGCGCAAACGCAATGGAACATCCCATTCCACGACCGGTAATAATATTTCCGTCCCTTACGGCCGGTTCATATACAACCTCTGCCCCTGTAAGCTGCTCTTCAAAGCCGGGGTATGCGATTGCTCTTTTCCCTTTAAGATGCCCTCTGTGCCCCAAAATAGAAGGAGCCGCACAGATGGCACATACTGCCTTTCCTGCCTCCGCAAAAGCATCCACCTGCTCCATCAGCCTGTCACAGGCTTCCAGATTCTTCGTTCCGGCAAGTCCGCCCGGAAGCACCAGCATATCCACAGCATTAAAATCCACTTCCCCGATCAGCTTGTCGGTAACTATGGGAATTTGATGGGAGCCCATAACGGTTCTGTTGTCCATAACAGATACCATATCCGTCTCAATTCCCTGTCTGCGTAAAATGTCCACTACGGTCAACGCTTCAATTTCTTCAAATCCTGTTCCAAAAAAAACACAAACTTTGCTCATGCTAAACCTCTTTCCGGATTGAACCTTGTGTCAGCCCGCCCCTTATCCTGCTTAATTACTTCTGTTACCATTTTACCATTGTCATTAGTAATTTCCAAATAAAATATTTCTTAAGGATATAAAACATTTTATGGTATAATTAAAATAATATTAATCTGAGAATCATAAAAACTGATTTTACAATTGCGAAAAGGATATTTTTATGGAAATAGAACGTAAATTTTTAATCAACCGGCTTCCCGCCGATCTTTCTTCCTTCCGGCATTGTGTTATTCAGCAGGCATACCTGAATACCGATCCGGTACTCCGCATCCGCCGTCAGGATAACGACTACTATTTAACCTATAAGGGAAAAGGACTTATGGCAAGAGAAGAGTATAATCTCCCCTTAAATGAGCAGGCGTATTATCACCTGTTAGATAAAGCTGACGGTATTGTCATTTCTAAAAAACGCTATCTGATTCCTATTGAGGAACCAGCCTTTACAGACGGCTACGAAATTCCCGGGAAATCTATGGATTTAAAAATCGAATTGGATATCTTTGAGCCGCCTCTTGCTCCGCTTATCATTGCAGAGGTGGAATTTCCTGATGAGGAGACGGCGAATGCCTTCCTCCCTCCCTCATGGCTCGGCAAGGATGTCACCAGCGATCCGAACTATCACAATTCCAACCTTTCAAAGGGTATTTTTAATTCCTATCACAATTAAAGTGTCACGCAAAAAGGGCATCCCAAAAGCCATAAAAGACCGAAAGGATGCTCCTTTTCATTATTTACTGTACTCTTCCGTAAAGCTTACAAAACTTAAAAATTTTTTCCGCCAGCTCAGGAGCAGCCTGCCCCTTTATCATTCTCCATTTCCAGTTATCTCCCAGCGTGGAGGGCAAATTAATTCTTGCTTCTCCTCCAAGCCCTAGATAATCCTGCATGGGAATAATTGCCGTATCGGAAACACTGGCAAGCGCCGCACGAATAAATTCCCACTCTACTTCCTTACTTCCCTTAATATTCAGGTATCTTTTCGCAAAGCCGCGATCCCTTCTGTTCATGGTATGATACCAACTGACAGTCGTGTCATTATCGTGAGTTCCCGTGTAAACAACGGAATTAGACGTATAATTGTGAGGAAGATAGTCACTTTCCTCCCTTGAGTCAAAGGCAAACTGGAGAATCTTCATTCCCGGATATCCTGTTCTTTTTACCAGTTTAATGACCGAAGGAGTCAAAAATCCCAGATCCTCCGCAATCACCGGCAGATTTCCCAGTTCTTCCTTTAATGTCTTAAACAGATCATAGCCCGGTCCCTTTTCCCACTTGCCAAACTCCGCTGTCTTATCGCCATAGGGAATATTATAGTATTCGTCAAAGCCCCTGAAATGATCGATTCTTACCATATCATAAAGCTTATAGCAATAGGCAATTCTCTTAATCCACCATGCATAACCTGTCTGCTTATGATAATCCCAGCGGTAAAGCGGATTTCCCCAAAGCTGTCCGGTTGCCGAAAAGGCATCGGGCGGGCAGCCTGCCACGCCGGTAGGCAACCCCTTTTCATCAAACTGGAAAAGCTCAGGATTAGCCCATGCATCAGCGCTGTCAAAGGCCACATAAATAGGAATATCACCAATAATCTTTATTCCGTTGTCATTGGCATACTTCTTCAGCTTCTCCCACTGCTTCACAAACAAATACTGCTGAAATTTATAAAAAAGAATTTCATTCTTCAACTGCTTTCTATAGGAAATAAGCGCTTTCTCCTTACGCAGACGAATATCCTCATCCCACTGGGACCAGCTTATGCCTCCCAGCGAATCCTTCACCGCCATATAGAGCGCATAATCCTCCAGCCAATAGCTGTTTTCCTCCGCAAAGCTCTGAAAATCCCCGTTCTTTTCTATTTGGCTGTTCTCAAATGCCACTCGGAGTACCTTGAAACGGGACTTGTATATCTTCTCATAGTCTACGTATTCTTCATTTTCGCCCCAGTCGCACTTCTCACACTGTGCTTTGGTAAGGTACCCTGCACCGATCAGCTCCTCCAGATCAATATAGTAGGGATTCCCTGCAAAGGTTGAAAAGGACTGATAGGGCGAATCGCCATATCCCGTAGGGCCAAGGGGCAGTATCTGCCAGTAGGTCTGCCCTGCTTCCTTCAGAAAATCCACAAACTCATAGGCTTCCTTTGAAAAAGCTCCAATCCCATATGCTGATGGAATACTGGATATTGGCAATAAGATTCCGCTTGCTCTCATAAGTGTCTCCTAAAATTGTTTCGATCATGTTTCCAAACTACGGTTAAAGAATACCACCTGCTATTTGTTTTAGCAAGTGGTATACTATCAAATTCAATCGTAAGCACCTAGTATCAGGGTGGATTTAAATCACTCTGAAAAACTGCCATAATTAAGGATGATAGATGCAAGCATTTTACTACAGTACAGACACTAGATACTGTTAGCCTGCAAGCGTTTTACTATAATTATGGAGATATTTGTATGAATACTCAACGACGCACTGCCGAAAAGCAGTACCGGCTTATTATGGAATGCCGCAGCAACGGTCCCAGTGATTATCAATGGCGTACGGAACATGACATCAATCCCGGTACTTTTTACAACTGGGTAAAACGGCTTGATATTACTACTTGAGCATCTCTTTCTTCTATTTTATTTAACATTTCATCATAATCTATCATTTTTCCTTAGTCCTTTTTATAATTATTTTTGCTGCTGCAATTGCATTTCCCGAATACTGTAATAAAAAATTTTCACCAGATAAAACCTCTAATATTTCTGCACCTCCTTTTAACTCTGCTTCAATCAGTTGCTTTTCATTATAAAAAGGTAGCCAGCAGATTCTATGATCATTGTTTTTTAAATTATCATTTAGCCTATTCTTTGCATCTTTAGTGCTAATTTGCTTAATCACTTCACCTATAGTTTCAATTTTCATGTCGGGAAATACTATATATTTCAATTCAATTTCATCTTGATATATTTTACTGTTCACAAAAATTTTTTCTATTGCCTCTGGTACAAATTGGACCTTTCCGTTTAAAATAATATTTGAATAAAGCATTTTGCTCATTTTACAATTGGTTGGCTTATCAAAAAAACTTTTAAGAAAATAATTATTTTCTATTGTTTCTTTTCCTAATCTAATCGCATGTGGATTTTTTCTCAAAAAAATTTTTCCCTCTTTTACAAATGCAAATAGTGAGTCATTAGCCAGGTAATCACTATTACAGGCCAGCATTCCCATTAACAAAGTTGACTTTCCAGCGCTCTTTTGAGCCGGAAACACATATGCTTGATTCTGAAATACACATGCAGAACAATGCAAAAGTACATGCCCCTTGATCTTTTGCTCACAATTTAGAGGCTCTTTAATTAATTGACTGATATGTACATTTTGTACTTTTACATCAGACCGCAAAAATAATATTTTTTTATCCAGTTTTCTAAATATTGTTATCCCATTTTTATCAACTCTACTACATACATAATATTCCTCATTCTCATACATATATCCATCCTGCAAATCATAAAAAATATTTTTTACATATTTAAATGGGATTAAAGAAAACAACTTAGAATAATCTTCCAAATACATACTTCTTATTTCACATATATATAAGGAAGAATATCTTGCTCCATATTCACACCGCCATATAGGTTCAAAATATTGCTTTACAGCCATTATTTCCTTTTGATTATCACTAGCAAATAGAACAGAATTTACACCATCATTTATAGAAATCATATATGATAGTGTTATCTCAAATTTTTCTGTTATATAAAACGGAATTTGAAACATATATTCTTCACTCTTTTTATTTTATATAGGATATAGGCATAAAAAATATATAAACCCAAAAATATAACTGCAATTAATCCGGCAGTTCTTTTATACCGTCTTTTTTCTTCTTTTTGAAGTCTTCGGTTTTCAGAATCTATTGGGCTGCATATTATCAAACTGAATATTGCCAGTATTATTGCACTATTCAGCTTTATTCCACACTGAATTTTCTCCGCAATTTCAAAACACCAAAACAATAACACACTGGACCCTAACAGACATGTCCATGCATACTTTGCATGAAATCCCCACTATATTTCCTTTTTCATTATGTATCTTATCTCCCACATGCTGGGTAACCCCAGAGAACAAGGACAGCGTTTTGGCAGAGAAACCTCAATGCTGACTGGTGTTCCGCTCATTTCCTTCTGGCTTATACTGACACTGGCAACAATATGCCACACTGTCAACACCTCTGATCTGGTTGACGGACTAATTACAATCAGTGCAATTTTAATCCTTTTCATGAATTTATTGATTTGGAGCATTTACAGCCATATTCTGAAAAAACAACAGGAAGTTACAAATATGCAACTTCAACTCCAAAGAGAAGCCGATTCCATCGCATACTATGAAATGCTGCTCAAGCAAAACGAAAGTCAGAACATTTTAATACACGATATTAAAAAACATCTGCAGTCTATCTCTCTGCTGAATGAACAAAACAATCAGCAAAAAATAGCCTCTTATATTGAAAGGCTTGTAAATTCTTCGGCATTACAACATACACTACAAATATGTAATAACGATCTTCTTAATGCGATTCTTTCTCAATATGCCTTACGTTGTCAGGAAAAAACAATCGCTTTTCACCCTGATATACGGAATAATACGATTGATTTTCTGTCTGACAACGATTTAACATCTCTTTTCTGTAATTTATTAGATAATGCGGTAGAGGCTGCCTCCAAACAAGAAAATTCCTACATTGAGCTCAGCGTTCTAAAAAAGCCAAACACACCATTTACCATACTGACTATAGAAAACTCCTGCCTGTTAGATCCCTTTGCCATAAATCCTAAGAAACTGGTTTCAAGCAAAAAAGAACCAAAGAAACATGGTTTAGGATTGAAGAGCGTTGAAAAGGTCATTCAAAAATATAGTGGAGACATAACTATGTACTATGAAAAGGAAAATAAAACCTTTCACACAGTCATTACGTTAAAATCAATAGATTAGCCCGGGCTCTTCTTCCTTATTTTACGCAGACTGCGACATATTTTTCACCTTCAAAAGTCCCTTAGATACCGGAGGCAGTGCCAGTATAATCACGGTAACAAGCGCCTCCAGTCCCAAATAAGCCCCATTATATGCCAAAGAATAAACAGGCGCTGACATATTATAGTTGGATGCATAGCTGCCAAAGAAAATCATGCCTGAGAGAAATGAAAAGAAATATCTTCCAAGCACGCCCACAAGATATCCCGTTACAAGACCATGCTTTTTGTCTGAAAAAATACCGGAAAGCCCCAGTGCTCCAAACGCAAATATGTAGTCCGTCAGCATCTGCGGAATACTGATAATATAAGGATCTACCACCAGTTGTAAAAATCCGTAGGCAATGGCCGCCATAAGCCCGGTACGAAAACCAAACATATACCCAATCAGACAGATAAACAGCATACTGCATAAGGTAACCGAACCGCCCATAGGCATGTCAATCAGCTTAATCATGGATGTTACCATCCCCAGCGCCATAGCCATCGCCGAAAACACAAGCGGCTTTGTTCCAATTTTCTTCTTTCCTTTGGGATTACTGATCACACAGCCAATCAGTAGTATCACAATCATGAGTGCAATCAGCACGCCATAACCTGCACCGGTCAGCTCAAAATAATTTCCCCATTCTTCATCAATGATTTCTGTTGCAAAAAATGACATAAAAAAACCTCCTTGTTTAATCACAGGAGGGAACATACAATTCTCATAAATGAGTGGTTTCATAAATTTAGAAGGTATGTAACAATTATTGAATTATTGTTTACGGTTACAAAACCACATCATTTATAAAAATCTGCTTCCCTACGCCGGTATTGTCCGGTTCAGGTAATGAGGGTCAGCGTAGGCTTCAATGATTTCACTGCTTCCCACGCAATCTCAGCATGTGCTCCCCTAGCGACTTATTAAATTTGCTATTAAAATATACCCGTTGTAATTATTTGTCAAGTTCTTTTTGCAGCTTGGCCTTCTCATACTCCTCTATAGTAGTTCCAAGCCCTTCACAGGCTTCCTGCAGACTTACATGAAAATTTTTCATGGCCGCCTCCACATTTTTTTGAAGAGTTTTAGCTTCTCCCTCTGCATATCCATCCGCCTTTCCCTTGTCATAGCCCACCTCCATTCCATCCTCAAACAACGTTCTTTTCACATACTCTTCATTGTACTCATAAATCGACATGGCTATTACCTCCGCTTTCTGCTCCAACAGAAACTCCTTCAGAACATCCTTCTCTATGCAGGCATCCACTGCTCTCTTCACGGCCTTTTCCAGCTCCATGGTTTTCAGGTTCCTGCGCACCTCCGCCACAAAATAAGCATAATCCGAAAGTGCCTTACACTTCCCCATCAGCTCCCGGTTGTGTCCGTAATTGATATTAATCACCCTGACGGTCAGCTCCATACATCCTTCGCCGTCATCCTCAAAACAGTCTGACAGCCTCTGGGTAAACTCCTCCGCCTTTCTCTCCAGACCATTGTAAAACACGATATAATGGGGTGTTGGAATCAAAATCCTCCTGCTGCCCGCCAACTCCATATCCTTCATCTGCTTTTTGTACAGGTCTGCAAAATACAGAAAGCCTCTCAGCGCCATATTGGGGCAATACGAGGACTGGTGCTCAAACAGACACATATTGCTGTCGATGACAAAGGAAATATCGTTCTTCATTTTCATAAAAATGGCGTTTTCCAGCGTATTGACCGTCAAATCCTCCTCGTCGGTATATGCCGTATCATTCAGCGCATTATACAGCTCCAGCAGTCTCTTTTTGTCCTTAAACAGCATCCCGAAAGGCTCTGTCTCATTCCCTGCTTTATGAAAATAAGTTAAATGGTAGTAAAGCAAGGATTCTAAAACAGATCATGTGCGGTGCACATGGTGCAGGGCACAGGTTAGAAAAATAGATTTGATATACGAATTTCCGTTAGAATTTCTATGCTTTAATTTGATTGTAGCAGGCTGTCTGCAAGCCGTCAAGGAGTTTTTCCGATTTTACATTCTGACTGCCGCCATATAATAAGCTGCAATTTCTTCAGGTGTATACTGCATTTTATTTCTTATCCACCACTTGACCGCTTCCGCAAAGCTTCCCACCAAATGATTTAATACAAATTCCTCCGGCGCATCAATCTTTACTTCATTTAGATATTTCACAAACAAATCGAACAGATACTCCTTGAAATACCGCATAAACAGCTCTCCGCTTTCGCCGGAAATGATACCTGTAATATCCTTTTTACTGTCTTTTAAATGGTACAGGATATGGGTCAGTTTGGCTTGCAGCCTGTGGTTGTCTGCCGAAAAATCATGTGTCTGTTCGGACTGCAATTCGTTCGAGAAAACATGATTAAAAATATCCGTACACATCGCCCTTAACAATTCATCCTTGGTCTCAAAATGGGCATAAAAGGTACTCCGCCCAATATTTGCTTCATCAATAATTTCCTGCACCGTAATATTGCTGAAATGCTTGCTTTCCAGTAATTTGCTGAATGCTTTAAATATAGCATCTCTGGTTTTCTGCTGTCGTCTGTCCATATGAAAACAGTTCCTTTCTTTTCGTATTCGCCATCTCAGGCACCGATTTTTCCCGCACAATTTGGTCAAAATGTTCCGTAACTTACATTTCTTCACAATTGATTGTTGACCGCACTTCGCTTCCTTCACATAATTATATCAAACAAATTGTGCGGTAACAAATAAATTGTATTACAGATTAATATACAGGAGTATCTTATTATGAAAAAAATAAATGATTTTTTAGCCGGTGTCCCCATGACCATTGCCGCAGGTGTTTTTCTTGCTGTCAGTCTCCTGTCGTTGTTGATGAACTTTTCATTTCCGATTGATCCTGCATGGATAACCATTCTCATATCCGGAATCCCCATGCTGTATCTTGCATTGACACGCCTGTTTTATGAAAAATGGGTTTCCTCCGCACTGCTGATTTCCATTGCCATGATTGCTTCCATAGCAATCGGCGAAATCTTTGCTGCCGGGGAGGTTGCATTTATTATGGCCATCGGTGCCATTCTGGAGGATATGACCGTTACCCGTGCCAAAAAGGGGCTGTCAAGACTGATTGCCCTTGCCCCAAACGAAGGTCGCAGGCTTGTAAAAAGCGGGGATACATGGACGGAGGAACTGATTCCTGCCGAAAAGATACAGACCGGCGATTTACTCCGCGTTCTTCCCGGCGAAACGATTCCTGTGGACGGAAAAATTCTGTCCGGCAGTACTTCCGTTAATCAGTCCGTTATGACAGGCGAATCCCTGCCAATTGACAAGGAGACAGGTGATGAGGTGTACTGCGGCACCCTAAACTGCTATGGATCTGTTGACATAGAGGCTAAACATGTGGGAGAAGATTCCTCTTTACAAAAGCTGATTGCCATGGTAAAGGAAGCTGAAAATAGAAAAGCGCCCATGCAGCGTATTGCGGATAAATGGGCGGTATGGCTTGTCCCCATTGCCCTGCTGATCGCCGTCGGCGCCTTTCTCATAACTTTGGTATTGGATTACGATGTCATGATTGCCCTTAACCGCTGTGTAACCGTGCTTGTTGTATTCTGTCCCTGTGCGCTAGCTCTGGCAACACCTGTTTCTGTTATGGCGGCCATCGGTCAGGCTACCAAACACGGCGTAATCATTAAATCAGGCGAAGCACTGGAAAAAATGGGCAGGATCGATACCATTGCCTTTGATAAAACCGGTACCCTGACCTACGGAAAGCTGCATGTCAGCGATATCTGCTCCTTTGACCCAGGGATAGACGAGGATACCCTTTTAGCGCTGGGAGCCTGCGCCGAAGCCAAAAGCGAACATCCTCTGGCAAAAGCAATTCTGGAATACGCCAAACAAAAAAATATCGCACTTACGGAAAGCTGCGGCTTTCAAATGGCTGCCGGAAGAGGCGTTTATGCGGTGGTACAGAACAAGCACCTCTTATGCGGAAGCGAGCAATACCTGCTGGAAAATGGCATTCCGATACCGGACTTCATTACTGCCAGACTGAAACAACTGCGTTCCCAGGGTAAAGCTTCTATCCTTATTTCGGCTGATGGCGTCTGTATCGGCGTAATTGCCCTTTCCGATGTCCTTCGTGAAGCCGCCTCGGATATGGTCAGCCAACTGTCTGCAATGGGTACCAAAACGGTTTTACTAACAGGCGACAACCAGATAGCTGCGGATTACTTTGCCAAACAGGCAGGCATCGGGGAAGTTCACGGCGGACTTTTACCTGAACAGAAGGTAGAACGTATCGCCCTGCTTCAACAGTCCGGCCGTAATGTCTGCATGATCGGTGACGGAGTAAATGACGCTCCCGCATTAAAAACCGCCAATGTAGGCGTGGCAATGGGAAGCATGGGAAGCGACATCGCCGTAGAGGCAGCCGACATTGCTTTAATGAGCGATGACCTTTCCAAAATCCCCTATCTGAAACGCTTGTCACGCTCCACATTAAATACAATCAAGGGCAATATTACAGTGTCCATGTGTATCAATGCGGTTGCGGTTACACTTTCAGTTCTTGACGTGTTAGGACCGGTTACCGGTGCATTGGTACATAATGCAGGCTCCGTATTGGTGGTGCTGAATGCTGCGCTGCTATACGACCGGAAATTTTAAGGAAGACATCCAAAGATCACAGTGCAATCTCCGTTCCAAGCGCAAAGGAATATATGATCTTCTCCGTAACCTCCTTCCCCGTCAGCTTGTGAAGCGCCTCCGCATAATAATCCAGCTGTGTCTGATACCTTCTGACCAGCTCTTCAGGGGTTTTCACCGCATCGGTTTTATAGTCCGCCACGATAATTTTCCCATTCTCCTCAAAGAACACGTCGATAATTCCCTGTATCAGCACCTGCTCGGAAGCGGGGCATTCCTGGTCCAGCCGGTCCGCACCTATTCCCATAACAAAAGGCTGCTCCCTGCGAAGCCTGCCGCTCAGGGATGCCTGTCTCATACGCCGTGCCAGACTGCTGTCCAAAAAGGTCATAAGCTTCGTCTCTGACACACTGTCCCGCCACTGCTGGGTCAACTTTTCCTGTCTGACAAATTCATCAAGCTGTCTAGACAGCTCTTCTTTCGTCCGCTTTGTTTCTGCGGCCTCCAAATCCAAAAGCTCCATTACTTTGTGGTAAGCGCTTCCTCTGTCGGTACCGGACATGCCTTCCTTACTGCTGATAAAGGAGGGAATATAGGGCACAATCTCCGGCTCCTCAAACAGCTCCCTGGTAAAAGCGCTGTCATAGCCTCTGCTTCCTCCTGCGTCTATTGACTCATCCAGTTTGTCCTGCCAGTTCTGCTGCTGCCCATGCATTGCTTTCATCTTCAGTTCCGACACTGTTGTTTTGACAAATAAACCTGACAAATATTGGTGTGAATAATTTCGATCAAATTTTTCTGACAATTCTGTCATTATTGATTGACTGCCTTGACCGGCAAGCAGCCTCTGCTTTCTCGATATTTCCCCGGCCGCTTCCCTGATATCCTCCAGCATCAGTTCATCAGGGCCTATGAAAACAGGATTTTTCAGGCAGGGAATAATAAAGTCCAAATAACAGGAAGCGCCTGCCAAAGCGGAAAAGGATACTCTGTCTCTTTGCTGCTCCAACTCTTCCCGCAGCTTATCAAGGTCATTTGTCATAGCGGTCAGTATCAGCTTTTCCTTTGCTCTGGTCATAGCCACATAGAGCACCCGCATTTCCTCCCCCAAGGCATCCAGACGCATTTTAAGCGCCACCGCTCTTTTCTTCAGCGTCCTGCTTTGAATGCGCAGGGAGCTGTCAATATAGTCCACACCTATTCCCATATCCGCATCGGCAATCAGCCTGCTGGCAGTATCCTGCATATTAAAGCGCTTGGACAGCCCGGCCACAATACACACCGGAAACTCCAGGCCCTTACTTTTGTGAATACTCATAATGCGAACCACGTCCGCATTTTCATCCAGCACATCCGCCTCACCGTAATCCACTTCATATTTTTCCAGCTGCTCAATATAACGAAGGAAATGAAACAGTCCGTAGTAGCTGGTCTGCTCAAAGGCTGCCGCTCTGGTAAGAAGCATTTCCACGTTTGCCCGCCTCTGCTCTCCTCCGGGTCTGGCAGATACATAATCCAGATATCCTGTATCCGACAGGATTTCCTGTATCAGCTTATGAATGGGGGTATAAGCGGTCTTTTTCCGATATACGGAGAGACGGTTCAGAAAATCGGACACCTTTGCCTTCTCTTCCCCGTCATAATTGCAAAGGAGCTCATAGAGAGGGATTTTTTGATCCACGGCGCGGATTTTGGCAATCTCCTCCTGGGAAAAGCCCCCAAAGAAAGACTTCATAACGCCATACAGCGGAATATCCTGATAGGGATTGTCAATGACATGCAAAAGCTGTAAAAGCACCTTAATTTCTACAGTCTGAAAATACCCTGTTCTGGATGCCACATAGGCCGGGATTCCTTCCTTCTCAAGCACGGTTTTAAATTCCTCCGCCCAGCCCGCTGTGGTACGAAGCAGGATCACCATATCCGAATATCTGACCGGACGCATTTTCCCCGTTTCCTTATCCGTCACATACAGGGCGGCATACAACTCTCTGATTTTCCTTGCGATCGCTGCTGCCTCCTGCTGTCTTGCAGAAAGAGAGGACTGTTCATCCTTACCAATCATAAGATACTCTGTTTCATAAGGATCCCCCTTAGAGCCGGCTTCTACAGACTCCTCTCCGGCCGTTTCCTGCTCAGGAAAGACCGCTCCCGGATAAAGAGCCGCCTCTGCGTCATACTCCACGCCGCCCAGATTCCTTCCCATAATCTGTGAAAACAACTGGTTTACGCTATCCAGCACCTGATGTCTGCTTCGAAAATTTTTATGCAAATCAATACGCTGACAACAGGAATCCTGCTTAGAATAACAGTTGTATTTTTCCATAAAAAGCTCAGGCCTCGCCAGACGAAAACGGTAAATACTCTGCTTCACGTCCCCAACCATGAACCGGTTATAATGCTTCTCATCCTCCCCTGAAATGCTTTTTAAGATCAGCTCCTGAACCAGATTGCTGTCCTGATACTCGTCAATCAGAACCTCTCCGAAATGCTGACGGTACTCCAGCGCCGCCGGAGAGGGAATCAGGCTTCCATCCTCCTGTTTCAAAAGCAGAATTTTCAGTGCAAAATGCTCCATATCGTGGAAATCAATAATATTATCCCTGCGCTTTCTCTCATCCAGCATGCGCTTATAGGTAAACACCAGAGAAAGAAGCTCCTCCACCGCAGGGGCAGCCTTCTGCATTCTTTTCACTGCCTGCTCAGGGGAAACGGTAAGATAATTCTCCTTCACATCCTCGAGCCGCTTCTTAATATCCTTTCTAAGCTGCTGCACCCTCTCCCGCAGCACGGGATCAACGGATGCATCCTTTTTCGACGGCAGCCTGCCAAAGGAAATTGTTTCAAACAGCCTGTAATAATCGGAAAGAGTTTCCGCCGCCGAAAGCTTTATGAGCATTTCCCTTTCCTGCTCCAGCATCTCCCCATACATATAGGGACCTTCCGGCTTTTCCGCCAAGGTGATTGCAAATTCCAAATCCCTGACGCTCTCATCCACTATGGTCTTCATATAGTGGACAATATAATGGCACCAATCGGAATTTTCCATTTCGGTAACATCTGATATTTTATACTCCTGTTTGCATTGACCAATCCAGTCTTCCGGCCACGGATAGCTCATGGAAAACTGATAAAGCTTCTCAATGTATTCCTCTATCAGCCTGTCATTACTGCCGGTAGAAAAATACTCCATACAGTTAATAAACTCCGGCCTTTTCTCCTGATACTGCTGCTCCAAAAGCTGGGAAAGCACATCCTGCCTGAGCAAAGTCAGCTCTCCCTCATCCGCAATCCGAAACCCCGGATCAAGACCGATATCATTAAAATTATTTCTGATCAGAAACAGGCAGAAACTGTCAATGGTGGTAATCTGTGCATTGTGAAGAAGAGACATCTGCTTTTGCAGGTGCACATTCTCCGGTTCCCGTTCTAAGCGTTCCCCCAGTGCAGCGCCGATGCGCTCCCGCATTTCCGCAGCCGCCGCATTGGTGAAGGTAACCACCAAGAGCCGGTCAATATCCATAGGGTGCTTTTCATCCGTCACCAGCCCGATAATACGCTGAACCAGCACCGCTGTCTTTCCCGAACCGGCTGCCGCACAGACCAGAATATTTCTGTCCCGAAGATCAATTGCCATTTGCTGTTCCAGTGTGAATTTAGTGGCCATTTTCCTCTCCCTTTTCCGTTTCTTTATCCACTTCTTTACCCGCTTCTTTACCCATTTCCCTGTTCATTCTCTCAATCAATTCATCCTCCGGATAACTGGCCAGCTGTCTGGTTTCATATCCGGGTACTCCGGCCTCGAAGTCACATACTCCCTTAAATGCACAATAGGTACAGGAATTTCTGCTGCCCTGCTCACAGGGATTGATCTCTACCTTACCGCTTAATATCTCACGTCCGAACTGCCTGATCTTGTGGTTGACAAAAGCAGAAACCGTCTCATAATCCTGTCTGTCAATCACGCTGGACCGTGCGGAAAAGCTTCCGTCCTTCTTCCGCTCCACCGGAACAATCAGGGATTTATCCGAAAAATTTTTATCAAGCAGGCTGATGACCTGTTCATCCCTGCTGACCACACCGGTGGTCCGAAGCTCCTTTAAAAGCTCCCTGTCAAGCTCCTGCGGTGTTAATTCCTCCTCTGTTTTAATCAGCGGGTCCGCCACATGATAATACAGAAGAGCAGCCGGAACCACCTCCTTGCCGGGATGCTTTGCAGCGGTAATTTCCGCCGCCACATTCATATAAACCACCAGCTGGAGCTGCAAGCCGTAATAAAGTGCAGCCAAATCGAACTTTTTGTTCCCAGACTTATAATCAATAATCTTCACATAAACATGCTCTTCATCCTCGCAGATATCAATCCGGTCAATCCTTCCCCGAAGCTTCATCTTTTCCTCTTCGGAAAGTGCAATATTTACCGACTCCAGCTTTTCCACACGCTGGAAGGACATTTCAAAGGAGGAGGGCACAAAATCGCCTTCCCGAAGCTGGGCCTTTAATGTCCTGACAGTTCTTTTCAGGATACGGTACATTCGCTCCGTCATATATTCATAACGCGCGTTACTGTACAATACATTCTCGCCATACTGCAGGGTACATTCTAAAAGTGCCTGATGAAGCAGCTGATCCCCTGCCTCCTCCGGAAAGTCAAACCATGTATAATTATTTTCTGAAAGTTTTCCTGCAAAAATTTCCAGCACCTTATGAAAAATATTTCCCAAATCCACCTGTTCAAAGCCAAATTCCTCCCGTTCCTTCAACATCAGACCATACTGAAGGAAATGAGAATAAGCACAGGACGCGTAGCGTTCCAGCCGGCTTACGCTGTTTTCCAGCATCTGACCGTAAAGCGCCCTTGCCACTGCCTTGGCAAGAGGCTTATGAGTATACTGCTCAAAGGCCGCTTGTGCAAGTTTTCCTGCATAACGACTGTATTTCTCGTCCTTATCATAGAACCGGTACAGGGAATAAAGCTCTTCCTCGGAAAGCTTTCCTTCCCTCCCTCTGGCATATTCCCGAAGCTCCCCGGCCAGAAGAGACAAACCATCCTTCCTTCCAACCAGCTGATCAAAAGCCGTCTGCCCGCCGTCCGCCTTTTCAATTTCCATCCGTGGGAACAGCTTTTCCATTCTCTCAATCAGGTAGGAGGGTCTGATGCTCTTTCCCTGACTGCTGATCCGCGAAAAGGACATGTACAGGCGTTTAGAAGGCTTGGTCATATTCATATACAAATACAGTCTTTGGGTGTACATCTGCTGTCTGGGTGTAGGGGCCAGCTCAAATTCCGAGCCTTGTAAAAATTCCCTGTCAATATCGGAAATAATCCGGCTCTTGGAATTGGTTTTGGGAATGTTTCCATCGTTGACTCCCAAAAAGAATAAAATCTTCACCTGCTTTAAGCGGCTTCTTTCCATATCGCCCACCACAATACGATCTACACTTCCGGGAATAGTTCCCACCTGAATTTCTCCAAAGCCTGCGTCCAGAATATCCGCAAATTCCTGAAGCGTCATAGGCTCCTTATCAAGCAGGGAAACAATCTGTTCCAAAAGCTCCATCACAAGACGATAGATCTGGGCATATTCTCTGGCTCTTTCCGGCTCGCCGTTTTCCCGGAATTCCTGCTCATAAACCGCCAGCTTTTCCTGAATTTTTCCCGTAACAATAAAATCATATAAGGTTCTGACCAGCTCTCCCGCCGTCTTCTTTCTTTCAAGCAGCGGTGCGATCTGTTCCATCATGCGCTCCCTTGTGGCATTCAGCTCTGCCAGTGCGCGCAGCTGCCTTGCCTCTCTGCCATCCGCCTGCAGCTCACCTTCTGTCAGCGTATCCCCCGGCTCCTCCTCCGGCAGTGTCTTCAGCACATCGCTTGTCCGCACAAAGGCCTGACCCCACTTCTTCCTCCCCTTGATGCCGCAGGCAAGCACATAATTTTCCAGCCTGTCGATCTCCTCAGGCGTAAAGTCCATCAGACCGCAGCGCAGGTAATGAAATACCGCCTCATAGGAAAAATTCTGCAATACCATTTTCAGTGCGCTTCGAATATACTCAATCAAAGGATTGAGTAAAAGTCCTCTGGTTCTGTCCATAAAAAAGGGAATATCATACACCAGTGCTTCCCTTTCAAAATAGTCGCCATAGGTCTCCAGATCACCGGTAACCACCGCAATATCCCGGTAACAATAGCCCTCCTCCAAAACCAGCTTTTTAATGGTAATACATACCTGTTGTACTTCTTTTGCCGGATTAACAGCCTCTGCAATATGAATTGCAGAGCCCGTTGTATCTTCACCCTCATAAGCTTTCCACGGATAGCGGAACAAATTCTGCTCCAAATGTGCAAGCTCCTTATTCTCCTTAAACCTGGGCAAAGGAGTGCCCTTCATATAAATATCGTCTGTTCTTTTAACGTTTGCCTCCCTGGCCAACCGGCAAAGATCTACTGTTGTTTTCTTGCTAAGGTAAAATAATTCCTGCTCCCCTCCAATTTGAAAAGGATTTTCACGAATATCAATCGTTATAGAAACAATGACTTCTTCGGTCAACCTCATAAGCTCCTGTATCAAACGGTACTGAATCGGTGTAAATCCCGTAAATCCGTCAAATACGACCACGCTGCCTTTGACAATCTCTGACCTTCCTACCGCATCGGTCAACAGACTTAAGGTCTCTTCCGTAGTGATGAATTTATGGGAAATATACTCCTGAAAGCCTCTGTAAATGGTCTCAAGATCCTTTAGCTTCCGATATAATGCGCCTCTCCCTTTGGCAAATTCGGCCAGTTCTCCCGCCTGATCTGCGGAAATTCCATACTGCATAAACTCGGAAACCGCTGACTTCACCTCATGGATGTAACCGATCTTGTTTAAATTCTTCCCGATAACAGGCATCTCATCCTGTAGCTCTGCCGCCACCTTGCGCAACACCAGACTCTTTCCCGTATCATCCAGAACCGTTCCCGTTCCGCACCCTGTCTCCTCAAAGATGCGGTGTGCCAGTCTGCCGAAGCTGAGCACATCAATATTCATAATACCGCCACGGCTGCTGGCGTTCACCAAATCTATTTGAACCTGCATGGTAAACTGATCCGGCACCAGAAAAAGAAAATTCCGTTCCGGCTCTCTGTCCGCCCACTGTGTTATGTACTCATAAAGCTGTCTGCTTTTTCCGGCACCCGAACCGCCGAAACAAAACCTTAATCCCATATCAGTCCCCGTTTCCATTCCTTTTATGCTCTCTTACAAATAAGGAATCATCTCTTTCACAGAGTCAAAAATTAAATCAGGAATTACTTTTGATGCTTTTACATCCTCCATTCCTGCCTCACCACTGAGCACTAAAATTCCTGTATACCCGTTATTTACACCGGCTGCCACATCTGTATAAAGCCGGTCTCCCACCATGGCGGTCTGTTCCTTACTTACTCCGGCCCGCCAAGCCAAGTAATCCATAATATCACCGTTAGGCTTCCCGACAATATGATCCGGGTATCGAAAGGCAGAAGCATGAATAAACGCATGAATCGCCCCTGCATCTGGAATAAACCCGGTTTCCGTAGGACAGTTATAGTCAGGATGGGTTGAAATATAGGGCAGCCCTTCCCGCACCAGATCACACACCCTGCACATCTTGGCATAGGTGAGAGAGGTATCAAAGCCCACCACTACCACCTCCGGGCTGTCCTCGTCAAGATCAATTCCTTCCTCCCGAAATTCCTCCGCAAGCAGCTCATTTCCCAGAAGAAACACCTTCTTTCCGGGAAAATTCTTCTTTAAATAAGCGATGGTGGCCTGTCCCGATGTAACAATCTTAGACAGATCAATGGGAAGTCCCATTCGCTCCAGCTTTTCCATGTATGCCTGCGGATTCTTGGAGGAATTATTGGTTAAGAACACATATTTCTTTCCCCGCTGCTCCACCGCCTTTAAAAAGTCTCTGGCACCGTCAATCCATTTTTCTCCCAAATAAACGGTTCCGTCCATATCCAGTGCAAAGCAGGTAATTCTCTTTAATATTTGATTTGGATCTGTATTCCTTTCAGGTATCATATGCACCTCGTTGCTTCCTTCAGCCAGCCAAGCTCTTCCCCGGTAAAATAAGGCTCCAGTTTTTGATAAACCTCTCTATGATACTCGTTCAGCCACTTCCGCTCCATCTCATCAAGCAAAGAAACCTCTACCCCGTCCAGGTCAATGGGCACACAGGTTAAATCCTCAAAGTACATGAACTGGCCGTATTCATTCTTTTCACCCTTACGGCAAAGAAGTTCATTTTCAATTCGAATGCCGTGACTTCCTTCTATATAAATTCCCGGTTCGTCGGTAGTCACCATGCCCTCCTCCAGCACCGCATTATCCTGCTCATTGGAAAAAGGCTTCCACCGAAAGCTGTTAGGCCCTTCATGCACATTTAACAGGTAACCCACACCGTGGCCGGTACCATGCTTATAGTCTATTCCCTGTTCCCAAAACACCTCTCTTGTGCGAATATCCAAATTTGATCCTCTGCATCCATATAAAAAACGGGTGTTTTTTAAATTCAGCATAGCCCGAAGCACAAGGGTAAAATGACGCTTCATTTCCTCCGTCACTTCTCCAAGCACAAAAGTTCTGGTAATGTCTGTAGTTCCCTCCCAGTAATGGCCTCCGCTGTCCACCATCAAAAATCCATAAGGCTTAATCTGTGCACAATCCTCCGGCTTGGCGCTGTAATGAACGATGGCTCCGTTCGCTCCGTAAGCGGAGATTGTCTCAAAGCTCGGCTCAATAAAGCCCTCCTCTTTCCTTCGAAGCTGTTCCAGATATTCTGCCACGCTTATTTCCGTCATGGGTATCTTACCTACATTTTTCTTAAGCCAGTACATAAAACGTGTTACCGCCACGCCGTCCTTCAAATGAGACTTACGCAGATTTTCTGTCTCTATGGGATTTTTGACTGCCTTCATCAGGGCGGTAGGATTAGGTCTGTCGATTACCTCTGCATGTTCTTTCAGTATCCTGTGCAGGCGATAATTGATTCGCCCCCGGCATATTAATACCTTTTTCCCACGGATAGCTGCGGCATAATCGTAAAAATCCTGATAAGGGCGCAGCTCCACCCCGTTTGCCTCCAGATAGCTCCTGATCTCATCCGGCCATGCCTTACCTGCAAACAGAAGAACCTGCTCCATCCGAATCACTGCATAGGAGAGGAACACCGGACAATAGTCCACATCACCGCCCCTGAGATTTAACAGCCATGCAATATCATCCAGGGAGGTTAAAATATGCACATCGGCGCCTTCCTCCCTCATCTTTTCACGCACTCTCTTTAACTTATCCGCCATGGACTGTCCGCTGTAGCATTCCTCCAGCATCCATACGGGATGATCGGGAAGCGGCGGCCGGTCCTTCCAGATATCCTCCGCCAGATCACGATCCCAGAGAATTCTCCCCTGCTTTTTGCGAAGGATTTCCTCAAAGCCCTCAGCCTCCTCAGCCCCCAATACCCTGCCGTCAAAGCCCAGATTTTGGCCTTCGGAGAGCACACTGTCAATATACTCCTTAAGGGTGGGTACACCCGGCTCTCCTATTTTCATCAATCTGACTGATGTGCCGGCAAGCTCCTCTCCTGCCTGAATAAAATATCTGCCGTCAGTAAAAAGCGCCGCCTCGTCCGCTGTTACCACAAGAGTTCCTGCGGAGCCTGTAAACCCGCTGAAATATTTACGTACCATGAAAAAGCCGCTGACATATTCACTGTCATGATAATCTGAGGTAGGGATTATATAGCAGTCTATGTCCGCCGCTTTCATGGCTTCTCTTAATAATTGTAATCGCTTCTGTATCATTTTGCCTCCCGTTCCGCCGCATCAACGGCTTCCTGAATTCATATTATAATAAATATGATAACACGATTTAAGACAGGATGACAGTAGCATGTATGGCTTTTATTAAGCTATTTTCTCATCTTCGGATTAAAAATCAGACTGGCAAGGTATCCAAAAATCAAAGCCGCCGAAGTTCCCACAGCACCTGCCTTAAAGCCTCCCATAAAAAGCCCCATAAAGCCTTCCTGATCTACAGCTTCCTTGACCCCCTTCATCAAAACATTTCCAAATCCCAACAAAGGAACAGATGCGCCCGCACCGGCAAACTCCACAAACGGCTGATACCATCCAAATACGCCAATCAAAGCACCGAGACATACCAAAAGTACCATAATTCTTCCCGGCATCATCTTTGTCTTTTCCATCAAAATCTGTACAAGGGCACAAACCAGCCCTCCCACCCAAAACGCATTAAAATAATCCATGATAACCTCCTTAAACCGCAGCTTTTTTTGCAGGATTGCTTTCATGGATTATTATGTACAAAAATCTTTTAATTCATTCTCTTATGGTCTGCAGCCTTTTGTCCGGAAGCTGAACCAAAATCACTGCGCCAAAAACCAGTAAACAGCCAAACAATTCCCTGGGACTTAAGGCCTGTCCTAACAGTACCCAGCCAGCCAGCATGGAAACCACCGATTCCATGGAAAGAATCAATGATGCCACTGTAGGGTCCAGATCCTTTTGCCCCACAATCTGAAGCGTATAGGCCACACCGCTGGACATAATACCCGCATAGGCAAGCGGAATAATCCCATCCACAAAATTGGAAAGCTGAGGCTTTTCCAAAATCAATGCCGCCACAGAGCATATCACACCTGCCGTAAGAAACTGCAGACAGGAAAGCTCCACGCCGTCAGCCTTGGGAGAAAAATAATCGATCACCAGAATATGCACCGAAAATAAAACGGCGCAGATAAATACATAGGTATCGCCTCTGCTTAGCCTAAAGCTTTCGCTCATGCACAAAAGGTACATTCCCACTGCCGCAATCAATGCCGCCAGCCATATCTTTCCCGGCACCTTTTTCTTAAGAAAAATTCCCATAATCGGCACTATAATGATATAAAGAGTAGTAATAAAGCCTGCTTTTCCCACCGTTGTATACATAATGCCGAACTGCTGCAAAAGAGCCGCAGAGCATAATGCCAGTCCGCAGCAGCCTCCGCCTATAAGAGTGGTTTTCAAATCTGCACGCTTTACCTGTTTCTCTTTATCCTTTTTCCTCCTATAAAGCACAAGCGGGAGCAAAACAATGCTTCCCATTAAAAATCTTGCCCCGTTAAAACTGAAAGGCCCCATGTAGTCCATGCCCACGCTTTGAGCCACAAAGGCCACACCCCAGATAAACGCTGCCAAAAACAGCAAAAAGCTGCTTCGAAGTGCTGTCTTTTTCATTGGTCAATTCCTTTTTGCATATATTTCTTTTATGATCTGAGGAATGCTTTTTCCGCTGCATTCTATTATAAGGTCTGCATATTGCTCATACAGCGGCATTCTCTCCTCGTACAGGTCCCGCAATGTAAAACCGGGCTTTAACACTACGCCCCGCTCATACAGATCACCTAATCTCTCCTCCAGCTCTTCATAGGGCAGCTGCAAATAAACTACCTGTCCTATGTCCTTAAAATGAGCCATGGCTTCCTGTCCGTAAACGGCACTGCCTCCTGTGGCAATCACCGTATCTTTCGCCTGAATGGATGCGTTAATTTGGTTTTCCAGTAAAATAAAGCCCTCTTCACCATGTTCCTCTATCAACTGGTATAGCAGCTTTCCCGTTCTTTCCTGAATCACCAGATCCGAGTCCATAAAGCCCAGGCCCAGTTTCTTGGCAAGGACCACGCCTACTGTACTTTTGCCTGATCCCGGCATTCCTATCAGGATGATATTGCTTCTCATAAACCCGCAATCACTTCCACTTCACAGAGAACATTCTTGGGCAGCTGCTTAACTGCCACGCAGCTTCTTGCGGGCTTGCCGGTAAAATATTTCTCATAGACACCGTTAAATGCAGAAAAATCATTCATATCCGCCAAAAAGCAGGTTGTCTTAACCACATGCTCGTAATCTGTCCCTGCTTCCTTAAGAATCTCCCCGATATTTACCATTACCTGCTGTGCCTGTGCGGTGATATCCCCGTCCTGAAGCTCTCCTGTTTCCGGTATGATGGGTATCTGTCCCGATGCAAACAGCATTCCGTTTGCGATAATTCCCTGAGAATAGGGGCCGATTGCTGCAGGTGCCTTAGGTGTTGATACTTTAGTTAACATAACTTTCCTCCATTTCTTTTCAGACCGCCAAAAAACGGTTTATTCATCAAACTGCGCCGTCACATAAAATCCCCGTTCATTTTCGATCACACTGATAACTTGTCCGTTTGTGGACTTAAGGCGCTCACGAAAAGGAATATTTCCTGACATGGCAAGTGACGGGTCGATGGTATAATAATAGCTGCTGGGAAGCACGCCCTCCGTCACTGTAATCAGATCGCCCTCCTTCAAAAGTCCCGGCCTTTCCATCTTAAATTCCATTTGACGCATGTGCATCCCTCCATTCTTATCTATTGTAATCGGCTTGCGCATTTTTTTCAATCCATTCTTTTCCGTTCCGGCTTTATTTGAAGCACGATAGTCCTTATAATCCCGTCAGAAAAACCCCTTTCGCAAAATAAATCAAACTCCCCAACAGCTTTCCGCAGGCTGCGGCGGTCACTGCCACCCCCAATCCATGCCGAAAACCGATCCGCCTTGCAAAGATAGGAAGCGAATCCAACATTTCCGCTATGGCAAAAGCCAGACAACCTACAAACATTCCCGCAAAAATGCCAAAAGCAATCAAAAACAAGGTCCCTATCACCTTCCAGATACTGTCGGTATGGCTGCCAAAGAGCTGTGTTTCAGAAACAAATGCTCCTATCTGCCACCAATCGGAAAATACACTAAAGAAACCTCCTGCCAGAGTTCCCAACACCACAGCCTCCTCCAAGGCAAATATTTTCTTTGCCACATGCATCTTTCCTGCGAATCTGGGGATAAGCCCAACAGATACCAATACGGTAAATACACCGGCAGATGCCAGGAGACCATAACTAAGTCCGCAAACACACATGAAAAGCTGCTTAAGAAACATCAATGCTCTTGCCCTCCCTGTCCGCTGTCTGTATCAATGCCTTGTTTACATCCGTCTCATAGATACGCATTTCCACCTCAATAGGCGTGGGATCTTTCGTGATTCTTCTTCCTCCTATATGGTTAAAAAACAGAATAATTCCAATCGCCAGCCCCAGCGAATAGGAAACCTCCAAAATACTGTAACCGTCTGCAGGATATCCCATAACCAACTCATAGACCTTTGAAAAAATTTTGTTAATGCTGATATCATTATGAAAGGCCATGATTGTAAATCCTGTTCCAAAGAAACTGATTGCCGCCACAAAAACCATTTTAATCCATTGTAACAGGCCTTTATGCTTATTTACATCAATCAGCTCTATCAGTGTGTCATTTTCTCCCAGGTTGATGACGGTGACTCCGCCGCATTCCTGTTCAATCAGCTCAATCACCTTCAAAATACTGACCACCTGCCGCTTATCTTCCTTTTCGTGAAACTGATGGACCCTGAGTGCCTTAACACGGGCACATATGCTCTTATCACTGCAATAAACGGAGGCAATGTCCTTCACACACACCTGTGGTTCCATTACCTCCGCATTTTGTTCCGCTTTTAAATATAAAATTGTATTTGCCATCATACATACCTGCCTTCTGTTTCTTTCTACAGATTAGTATGACCTGTCTTTTTCTATCTATTCGAATTCGGGTTGCCATTCATAATCTGACAGGTTATCTTCTGGCAGCCCGAATTCTGTTCATCAATAAAGAATAAACTGCATCAGCACCGGATCATGATCCGAGTACTCATATCCCCAATCCATATTCTGGTAATAGTTGACTGCCACATTATCGGAAACAATGAAACCGTCCAGTGTCACCGTATAGGTTTCTCCTTCCACATAAGGCTCATCCGCACTTCTGCAGCTGTTATGCTCAATATCCTCCGGTGCCCTTGCCGATTCAATCGCCAGTCGGAATCCCTCCGGAAGGCTTTCTTTTGGAAACGGATATGCCCATTCCGGTGCATTTTCCTGCTCATCCTCTTTCAGGTTGTGATTAAAATCACCGCCGCAGATCACATAATTTCCTCTTTTATACTCGGCTTCCATATCCTGATACAGCATGGCAAGCTGCTTTTCCCGGATTTCATCACTGCTGCCGTAAGCCGACATATGCATATTGTAAATGCAAAGCTGCTTTCCGCTCTCTGTGGGCACTCTTATTACAGAATAGCACCTGTCCAAATCCAAGATTTTAGTAAGGGTTTCCGAGATAGGCAGGCTTCTTCTAAGGGCTCCTGAAATTTCCTCTCTGGAGTATGTCACAAGTCCGCTCACATTGGCTCCGTGGGGCTGCCATGGCGGGAAAAATAGGAATGGGGAATCATAATTCTGGGCAAAAACATAATAATAGCCCTTGGCAAACTGATTTAAAAGCTCCAATTCATCCACATGATAACTCCTTGTACCGTCCTGATCCACCTCCTGCAAAAGTACAAAATCAGGGTTTACATCATTGATGATCTTTCCCATGCTGGAAACCGCCGCCAGCACACTCTCCTCATCCTTTGCCCATGAGGATTTTCCCCCATCCATAAAAAAGCTGAAATCCTTCCGATAGGCGCCAAATCCGATATTATATGTCATGATAAAATAGGCATTGCCTTCCTTTATGGCAAAGTCTTCATCAAAATAACTGTTCTCACCATTTCTATTGACTTCAAGAGTCAAATTGTCCGGAAGGCGATAATAGCTCTGAAATACATAAACTGCATAAGCTCCCAGTACAATTACTAAAACTGCCAGTATGATTATTATTTTTTTCAGCTTTCTTTTCAAATCAAGTCTCTCCCTGTTTACGCTTCCGATATATTTTGCAGGCCGCCGGTCTTATGATACCGAACTTTTATCATTTTATCACAGTTTGAGTTTCTTATCCACCGGAATTCTGTTTCCGTGGAAGAATTGGAACTGCAGGCACAGTAAAACCAATAAACGTATCCAAAAAAGAGCTGTCTCGCCGAGACAGCTCTTTTACACATCCTATATCTACCTTTGCAATTCCAACACATAATTCTGGTTGGATACCATCTGCAATGTTACCCTTCCGTTTACTACGGGAAGCTCAACACCCTTGACTATATCCTTCACCGCCCTAATGCCATCTTCAACCTTTAAATCAACGCTTTCCGTATACGGCATGTCGGACCTTACAATCACCTTGTCATTATCATAGACAAACAGCTCTACCTGCGCAGGACCGTCAACGGATACTGGCATCTCTTGACCAAACAGACTTCTGATCACATTCAATACCTGTCTGGGATAATGATACAAATTGCCCATATCATCAGGAATGGTAATCACGCTGATGTTTCCGCCTCCATAGCTGCAGCGAAGAACGATGGGGAAATTATTGTCCATGCCATAAGCTGCCGCAAGCTCCCACACATCATTGGTGCAGTAGTCAAGCTGTGGAATAAGGATGGGCCTTACTCCCGTATACTTTCCGGTGACGGTCACTCCGTTATCCTTGCTGTCCGCATACTCGCTGACAATCGCCTTTCTTGCAGAATAAGACACATTGACAAATTCCTTAAACGCATCTCCTAACTTTCTTACAAAGCCGCTGGTAACTATAACGTCTGCTCCTTCCAGCATGCTTCTTTGCATCTTCTCTACGATATCCTTGTCATCTGCCGCTCCCTCTGCAAGGAAAATCACCTTCTCCTTCTCAGGATAATCAATATAGGGCTCAAAAGGAATGCCGCACATGCCAAGGTAATTGTGAATATTGTCCTCTCCTCTTGCATATTCCGGTCTGTAAGCCGCTGCTCCCTTCGGATTGCCCAGCTGATCCATGTACGC
The DNA here is from genome assembly GCA_964393865.1 of uncultured Lachnospiraceae bacterium. GTDB lineage: Bacteria > Bacillota > Clostridia > Lachnospirales > Lachnospiraceae > Suilimivivens. The sequence goes on along the minus strand of CAYMUW010000011.1, from coordinate 30,754 downwards.
ATCTACTTCCTCAAACAGCTGACCTACTGCAGGCGGGAAGGCCTGATAAGCCGGGTCATCAATCAGAGAACCCAGACAGAATAAGGTAACCTCCTTAGCCTTGGCAAACAAGGTAAGATAGCCCTGCTCCAGATAGGAGGTCAGGTTATAAGTACATTCATAAGGGTCAAACCAGCCGCCTAAATTTCTGCCCGGCGCCGCACTTTCCAGATAACGCATGACAAAATAGCTTAAATATTTCGGAAGATGCTGCTGCGCATATGCAGGATTTCTGGTTTCCGTACCCGTATAAATGGAATCAAACAACGCAGGCTCCATCTTTAAATCATACCCCGTCTCATTAAACACCTCATACCACTGAGGGAATTTAACAATCACGTTAACATCCGGATTGATTTCCTTCGCTGTCTTCATAACAATCTCTTCCGTAATCCATTTCTTCTGATCCAGACGGAACTGGGACCATGTACGTTTTCCCTTTTTAACTACGCATTCCTTACAGCGGCAGTTTATAAAATAAAAATCATCAAAAATAAATTCGTCAAACACCTCTGCATTTAAAGCAACTGCTTTTTTCAAAATCTCCTGTCCCTCAGGCCTGGAATAGCACAGAGACACAAACCCGGCGCCGCTACCGTCACCACAGGTAGTAATACCACCTGATGTTGCAATCCCCTTACTCTCAAAAAATTCCTTTACCTTCAGGAGCTGTTCCTTGCTGCACCATTTAAGCCCCCGGTAGCATTCCAGATAAGCACGCCCGATTTTCACGTTTCCGTAAAGCAGCTTAAACTTCCTGTCAAAATCGTCAAAATCTGTAATATTATTGATGTTCTGAACAGGACAGTAAACACTGACATTAAAATTTTTGTAGCTGGTTTTCGCAAGTCTTTCTGCTATGCTTTTGTTTTTCATCTTCTCCATAAAATTAACCCTCCTGACATCTCAATACATTATGACACACATGTCACGCCATGCTATTATCATATGATAAGCATATCATTTAGGCAATTTTTATTCTATTATAGTTTCATGCATTTATTGTACTTTTCTCTTTTCTCGTATTATCGATTAAGCTTCTCCTTCGCCTATCCTTCACCTGTATTATTTACAGCTTACCAGCTCCACCGCATGAGCAATTCCGGGTATGCTCTGTCCCTCGTTAAAGCTGGTCTTGCTAAGCAGTGCTCCGGTGGGAACAAACAAAATCCTTTTCCACTTCCCCTCCTCCAGCTGCTTCAATATATAAGCGGAAAGCACCACCGCACTGCATCCGCAGCCGCTTCCGCCTGCATGGGCATCCTGACTCTGATCATAGATTTCCATGCCGCAATCCATATGCACCTTGGAAATGTCCATTCCCTTCTGCCGCATCAGATCCCATAATACCTTCTGCCCTACACTTCCCAAATCTCCGGTAATGATTTTGTCATAATCCGAGGGTATACGCCCAAAGTCCATCAGATTTCGGTATATGGTATCACTTGCCGCCGGGGCCATGCAGGCTCCCATGTTCATTGAATCCTTGAGTCCGTAATCCACAATTTTCCCCACCGTCAATCCGGCAATCATGGCCCTGTCATGCTCGCTTTTGGTGCTGCTCAGAACAAAAGCGCCGCTTCCCGTTACCGTCCATGTAGCTGAAAGAGGACGCTGGTTTCCATATCCAAGGGGATAGCGGAATTCCTTTTCCGCACTGGCAAAATGACTTGAGGTTACACATGCGGCATGCTCTGCCATTCCCCCGGCAATCATAACGGTTGCCATAGAAAGAGTGAGCCCACAGGTAGAGCAGGCTCCATACATTCCCACAAGCGGAATTTGAAAGGATGCCAGTCCAAAGCTGCTTGCTATAGATTGACCAAGCAGGTCACCAGCAAAAAGATACCTGATCTCCTCCTTGCTTACACCTGACTTTCCTATAGCAAGCTGCAACGCTTCCTTTTGCAGTGTACTCTCCGCTTCCTCCCAGGTATCACAGCCAAATTTATCGTCGATTCCCACCACATCAAAGCTGTCCTTAAAGGGGCCGTCCCCCTCCTTGGTTCCTACCACCGATGCACTTGCTCTTATATAGACAGGAACAGGCACTTTAATGCTGTGCTGCCCCTGCTCAAAAATTGCCCCTACTGCTGTATCCATAAAAAAACCTCCAGACGATTTACTTTTAGTTAGTTTTTCTCATCCGGAGATTTTTATACATTCATTACTTCTATCCGCCAATTGATTCCGTTTACACACCGTGGGCAAGTAAAAACTGCTTCCACAGTTCATTGTGAACCCCTAAAAGATGTATCTGGTCAAAGGTATATTCCTGATTTAAATTTCCTTCCTCATCACAGACAACTTCATTGACATCAATATAAAAAATTTGTTTATTATCTGCCAGCGTTGCAATAGCATTATTTCTGGCATTGATATTGCTGTTGTTAAAAATAGCGTCTTCGCTGTCCTTTTTCCCTGAAACCCGCATAATGGCCTGAATAAATATTTTAGCTTCCGGTTCCAGCTCCCGAAGCGTATCGATCACCTCGGTATACTTGCTCATAAAATCCTCGGTGGTTCCCCGTCCAAGCTCATTGATTCCAACCATAATATATATTTTCCCGTAATCCTTAGATGCCAGTGCTTCCCGAACAGTTCCTTTTCCCTTAAAATCATCCTCCAACACCTTATAAATCGTAAGAGAGGTCTCACAGTAAAAGTCCGCATGTTCTGACATATCCGTATAATCACGAAGTCCTACCGTCCGTGAATCTCCGATAAACAAGGCATCGTCAAAATAGCTCTCATCCACCTGCTGAAACTCATATGCAGCAGCCCGAATCGTTCCTGCATCCCCATAAATATCCGCCGAAATATGATTAATATATTCATCATAAGTGCTTTCCCTAAGAGGTTCTAATCTCTCAAAAGGCGCATCCTCTCCCGCTGTATCCTGAGAGGCATTGAAACCTGCTTCAGGACTTGGACTTGCCAAGGCTCCCTCTTCCTCCTTGTCGGGAGAAGAGTCTGCCTCTCCGGCTTCCTCTTCTTTCTCCGGGGAAGCACTTGCTGCCGCCATCTCCTGATCGGGCTCACTTCCCCCCTGATCCGGTGTCTGTTCCCACTCTGTTTCCTGCTCCTTGTCCCCTTCCTGCGCCCCGGAAGATGAGCCTATGTCAGACTCCTGCACAGGACTTACAGCCTCCACGCTGTCTCCGTTTACAAGCTGCCATGGATAAATACCATCATTAAGCGCCGTAAACATAATGGATAAAACCGGCGCATTGAAAGGTTCATACTCCTGCCCGGCATAAATTGTTTTTTTGCCTCCTATGGCTACAATCGTGAAAAGAATTCCCGTACTCAATATAAGCAAAAACAGCGGACAATTTTTAATAAATTTCATAGCTTTCTCCATCTGAACTAAAAATTCAAATACATAAAGGGATTTCCTGCGCTGCTGGATAAAAAGTAAACCGAATACCAAAAGACAGCTGCAAGAAGCAATATCACAACAGGATTTTTCTTATACTTCTCAAAGAAGCCAAATACCCCCGGAATACACAGAATAATGCCTGCTGCAAAAAGCGCCCCGTAATCAGCCACATATTTTATGATATCCCGCTCATTAACCGCCAGTCCTGCTCCTCCTAGAAACGGAAACATCCTTCCCAGATAAATTCCCAATTGGGAAAGATTATTGATTGCAAAGATCACCCAGGTAATCGGAATAAGCGCAATCACATATAAATGGCCCAAAATGGGAAGCTTCTCCAGATACTTCCCGTACAACAGCTTTTCCAGAATAATGAAAACTCCCAGCGCCACACCCCAGATCACATAGTTGAATCCGTTGCCATGCCAGATCCCGGTCAGCAGCCATACCACAGCCAGATTAAACGCCATCCTCTTCCCCGAGCATCTGCTGCCTCCCAGAGGAATATACACATAATCGCGGAACCAGCTCCCCAGCGTCACATGCCATCTCCGGTAAAATTCGGAAATACTCTTTGCCGCATAGGGATGGCTAAAGTTTTCAATAAAATTGTAGCCCAGCATCACCAAAAGTCCCGATGCCATCAGGGAATATCCCCAGAAATCAAAGTAAAGCTGCAGAGAAAATCCTGCCGCTCCCAGCCATGCCAGCGGCGTGGAAATACTTTGAAAGCCGATCATCTGCAGATCGTTCCAAAGAATCGCAAGCCGGTCCGCCAGCAGCACCTTCATTCCAAGGCCTGCAATAAAGTATTTCAACCCATCCTCAAACTGCTCCGTACCGCAGGTTCTCTCCAGGTCAAATTCCCCTTCATTGTATCGCATAATGGGTCCTGAAACCACCTGGGGAAACATCATAAAATACAATGCCGTATATTGAAATTTGGGTTTGTCCCACATTTCCTTCCGATACAGGTCTACCTGAAAGGAAATCATTTTAAAGGTATAAAAGCTGATCCCCAGCGGAAGCAGAGAATTGTCCACAAAGCTTCCCAAAGCCTTGAACACCACCAATACCGCCGCATCTAGCACCACCGCCTGTATCATCAGGCGTTTTCTTCGTTTTTTCTGCCATTCATGAAGGGAAAAGCCTTCCCCTGCCTTCCAAACCTGCATAGCCAGCAAATAATTCAGGAAAGTCAGCACTACCAGCACTAAAATAAAAACCGGCTCCCCCACCGCATAAAAAACAACACTGCCTGCAAGCAGCGCCGTCTCACGATATTTAGCCGGTACAATAAAATATATTAATAAAAATATCGGTAAAAACCGAAATAAAAATTCCAAGCTTGAAAAACTTACCATCATCTCATCCTCTTGTCTGCAAACGCTTACTCATATCAGTTTATCATTCTTTACAAAAATCCACAAGATAAGACATATTAAGATTTTCTGTATATTTTTTCCCAAAATACGCAGACTAGAAATAAAAAGCTTTTGCGCAGAAAAGAGGAATTTATGAACGAACCAAAAAGCGATGAACAACGTTCTCTCGAAAAAGAATATGAAGAATACGTCAAGAGAATCACTCCCACCCACAATCTGCTTTTACAGATGCTGAGAGCTTTTATTACCGGTGGACTGATTTGTGTTGTAGGACAATTTCTTTTGAATTTTGCCAAAAACATCCTTTCCATGGATCAGGAAATGGCAGGCAGCTTTTGCTCTCTTGTGCTGGTCTTTCTGAGCGTACTGCTTACGGGACTGAATATTTATCCTTCCATCGTAAAGTTTGGCGGAGCAGGCGCACTGGTTCCCATTACAGGCTTTGCCAATTCCGTAGCCGCCCCTGCGGTAGAATTTAAAAAGGAAGGACAGGTCTTCGGCATCGGCTGTAAAATTTTTACCATTGCCGGGCCGGTAATCTTATACGGTATTTTCACCAGCTGGGCATTAGGACTGATCTATTGGATTTTAAAGGTTGCCGGGGTTATCTAAAATCCAAAAGAGAGCTGCAACGCAGCTCTCTTACTTATTCATCTTATAAACCGGATCTGCAGGATACCCGCCTTTCAGCTTCTGCATTCCCCGCTGGATGGCATCCTTGGAGTTTTTCCAGTCCGCATTCTGGTTTTTGTAATCAAACTTTTCAACCAGCCAGCTTACATCCTCCTGGAGCCTTTCCATATTTTTTTCCATCAATGCAAACACTGCAGGATAAAATTCCTTCTTCTCCTTATCGGAAAGCCTGCTTTCACCATACTCGCACAGATCTCCGAAATGAGGCAGGCAAAATCCCTTTCCTGTTAAAATCCTCTTTTTAAAATCCTCATCCTTTTTGTACATATAAAAGAAAGTATCCATGTATCTGTCATAGGTATCTGCAAAACGGCCGCAAATATAGCAGGATTTTTCCTTTTCCTGCATCCAAACGCCGATGGGATTGACCCTTTCGGTATTCTTTTTCAGCTTTCCCATCAATGAAGATTTGGAGGGTGTAAACCTTACGAACTGCTCATGCAGTTCCTTATTCATCTGCATATAGTGAGTTTTTAATATCCAGCCGTTGCCAAGCGTATTTCCGTAATCAAACATCATTTTAAAATGTTCTCTGCAAAAACCGGCCTTATCCGTGGCCTCCCGCATATCACTTTCCATATAAGAGGAACCGGAGCCAAGTACAAAATCCAAAAGATCGTGCAGCACTGCTCTTTCAATATAACAAAAAGGGCATTCGTCATCCGCATTCACTGCATCATTTAACGGTATGGTATAAAGCTTTTCTTTCATTTAATCCTCATTTCCGCACTGCTTATTACTTACAGGTAAGCTTTTTCAGCATAGCAAGATACTGCTTCATTTCTTCATAATATATCTCAGGCTGGAAGGATTCGTCCGCGAACCGCTCGGTCATCAACCCCTCAGAGGTATATTCTATCAGTTTTAACAGCTTGGCCACATCCACGCCGTCCTTAAAACAGGAATGATCCGCCCGGTCCATAACCTGACCATACCACTCCGGCAGAACGCCCCTCTTCTCCTCCGTCTCAACCAATGCCTCACTGACATCCTCATACTTGCTTCTGTTCATAAAATGAAGCATATGAGGATAATTCTTCATAACCTGAAGCTGGGATTGTTTAATCTGGTCAAGCAGGGTAAAGAAATCAGTCTCCTCCTTGGACACTCCCGACGTCAGCTCCAGCAGCATATATTTGACACTATAGTCATAGACAAAGGTATATAAACCAAGCTTGCTGATAAAATAATGAAATAACAGCCCTTTACTGATACCTGCCTCCCTGACAATCTCATCGGTACTGGCATGGCCATACCCGTTTCCGGCAAACACCTTAAGCGCTGCATTGATCATTCTATCCTGCTTTTCCTTTTTTAAATCAAAAAACTTCTCGTTCATATACCCCTCCATTGACTTTATGAGTCGAAAATAAATATATCATACTTTTCCTGATCTAGCAATAAATTTATGGATTTTTTATACATATTCTCTTTTCAATTTTGCAGAATAGTATTAAGATATTACTAAACGATGAATAACCGAAAGGAGTAATCTTATGTCCAAAAAGTTTGGTAAATTTTTACTTTTCTCTGCCGTTGCAGGTGTTGCTGCATATGGCGCATATCAATATTTACAGAATAAAGACAAAACCGTTTCCGCCAAAGGTACCGAGGAAGCGGAGGATGATTTCGACGACTTTACCGAGGATCTTGACGATGAACCCACCCCTGCAAAGGAGCGTTCCTATGTCTCCTTAAATCTTGATAAGGCAGAGGCTTTTGCCACAGAAGCCTTCCACAAGGCTAAAGAGGTAATTGCCGATTCCGTTCAGCAGGTCCGCGAAACCGTAAAGTCCGTAGCGGAAGCCCAGTCCCCCTCAGAGACCAACTTTACCGATCTTACCGCAATTCAAAAGGAAGCCGCTTCCCAGAAGGAAGCTGATCAGGAGGAACAAGCCGACGCTCCTGCAGAGGACGAAGCACCCACGCCGGATGAAGCTCCTGCAGAGGATTCAGCATCTGCGGAACCTTTCGCCGCTTCAAACACTGATTCCGAAAATACTCCTTCCGAAACCGTGGAAGAATTTTTTGATGACAGCAAGCTGGATAGCTAATTTCATTACAATTACAGCATAAAAGTCTGGAAAAGCTTACAAGTAAGCTTTCCAGGCTTTTTTTAACAATTCAATCCCCTCATCCAGCGTCTTCTCCTCCATCGCTCCGTACCCCAGAAGAACCGTATTTTGAAAAGGATGCGCATCTCCCGGTTCCTCCATGCAGGCCTCGGACATGCCATACAGCCTGATTCCTTCCGCCTTCGCCGCTTCAAGAAGCTGTTCTTCCGTCACACCTCTCCGGCTGGTAAGCAGCAGATGAAGTCCCGCATTTTCACCCGAAATTTGAAAGTTCTTTTCGAAAGGAGCCAAAAGCCCTAAAAGATAGTCATGCCTGTCCCGGTAGATTTTCCGCATTTTATTCAGATACCGCTCAAAATATCCGTCTCGGATAAACTCATTTAAAATCCGCTGGTCTATGCGGGATACTGTGGAAGCATAATAGCCGCAAATCTCCTGATAACGGGCCAAAAGCTTTTCGGGCAGCACCATATATCCCACACGAATGGCAGGAGCAATGGATTTGGAAAAGGTTCCCATATAGATCACTTTTCCATTCTTATCAGAGGCCTGCAGGGACGGAATCGGTTTTCCCCGGTAACGGAACTCACTGTCGTAATCATCCTCGATCAGATAAGTATCCTCCCGCTCCTTTGCCCATCTTAACAGCTCCATTCTTCTTCCTATCGGCATCACCACACCTGTGGGAAACTGATGGGAAGGCATCACATAGGCGAGACGCGCCTTAGTCCTTCGAAGTTCTTCCACCTTCATTCCGTTTCCGTCCATAGGCACCGCTATAATCTCATAGGCAAAGGACTGAAAAATTCTGTATGCACGCTGATAGGTAGGCTCCTCCATGGCAATCGGCACATGCCTGCCTAAAATTTTTTCCAGAAGCATAAACAAATAATCTGTTCCGGCACCCACAATAATCTGTTCCGGCCTGCAATTTACTCCTCTGGATGAATGAAGATATCTGCTGATGGTCTCCCTCAGCTGAAAATCTCCCTGTGCATCCCCCAAAGCAAACATTTCACTGTTGGCATCCACTAAAATATTTCTGGTGATTTTTTTCCATGTGGCAAAGGGAAAGTGCTTCAGGCTTACCGCATGAGGTGAAAAGTCATAGCGTATCGGTTCGGCATTCACCCTTTCCTCCTTCTTTGCCTTTTCCTTCTTCTCGTTTCCTGCTTCCGCTCCTGTCAGCCAGAAACAATCCTCTGCCTGAAATGCCCTTTCCGGTTCCTGGGAAAACAGTTCCAAAAGTTCCTCCACAGAGCAGACAAAGTACCCCTTACAGGGTCTTGCCTCCACATAGCCCTCTGCCACCAGCTGGCTGTATGCCAGATCAACGGTACTGCGTGCCACCTGCAGATATTCCGCTAAAGAACGAGTTGAGGGAAGCTTCTCTCCTGTGAAAAGCTTCCCTGTTCTGATTTCATCCCTTATGTATTCATAAATCTGCTGATAGAGACATTTATTCTTTTTGTCCGTCAGCTGAATTGTCAAATCGGTCATTGATCCTTTTCAACCCTTATCCTTCCTTTTCGCAAGAAGCTGCTCCTTTACATCCCTTGCCTTATCCTTCATCCTGCTGCTGGCTGCAGGTGAGGTTAAAATAGAGGAAATAATTCTGGAGGCAATATCACATTGATCAAACTCCATGGAAAGCACTGCTACCAGATATTCCACAGTGGTTTCATCCATTCCGCACATGGAATAGCCCTCGTTCTCCCGTGCTGCCAAAAATCCATCCAGTGCATTTTTAAGGAAGCTCCGTTCCTGCTCCTTAAGTCCTGCTATCTTCTTTTCACCTTCAGCGGTCTTTTCCTCCGCAAACTTTTCCTGCCAGCTTCGAAGAAGCCATCCTGTCTTTAAGCAGATATAAGCTTTTTCACTGGGTTTTCCGTGCTTTACAATTGCGTTTGCCAGACTGAGCTTATACCTGTACAATGCTTCCTCAAAGGTATATGTTTCCTGCTCTTTAATAGTCGCCTGAAAGGATTCCGATATATTTTCCCTGATTTCCTTAATCTGGGACTGTGTTGGAGAAGCAAAAAACCTTGAAAGCGCTGCATAACCGCAATTAGGACAAAGTATCACGTCATACTTCAGAGGCTCAATATTTTCATAAACCGGTCTGAGGTCCATATCCGACCGAAGGAGTCTCGCCTTTCCTGCCTTTAAGGTTCTTGCCTTAATCTTTTTATTACACACCGGGCATTCATAGCTTTTATCAAACAAATAATCGGTCTCTGAAATCACCGGATCTTTGGACGCATTCGGCACACTGCCTGGCTTTGTCTTCGCCGACTCCTCATGCAGGCTCATACCCTCCACTTCTTTTAAACCAGAATTTCCAAGACCATCTAATAATCCAGACATTTACTTTCTCCTAAGCCTTCGGCAATACATAGGAGCTCTTCAAGGATACAATCCTGTTAAACACAAGCGCTCCTTCTTTAGAATCCTTCGCATCCACACAGAAATATCCCTGTCTGACAAACTGGAAGCTGTCATAGGGCTTTGCTTCTTTCAGTGCAGGCTCCAGATAACACTTTTTTAACACAGTAAGAGAATTAGGGTTCAAATTAAGGCTTCCGTCTTCATTGTAAACTCCCTTTTCCTCATCGATAATATTTTCGTACAATCTCACTTCTGCCTCTATCGCTTCCCTGGCCGGAACCCAGTGAATGGTTCCCTTCACCTTGCGTCCCGTAAATCCGGTACCGCATTTGGTTTCGGGATCATAGGTGCAATGCACCTCTACCACCTTACCGCTTTCATCCTTAACACAGCCGGTACAGGTCACAAAATAGGCATTCATAAGACGGACTTCATTGCCCGGAAACAGCCGGAAATACTTTTTCGGCGGCTCCTCCATAAAGTCCTCCCTGTCAATATAAAGCTCTCTGCCAAAAGGAACCTGACGATAACCCATCTCTTTATTTTCAAGATTGTTGGCAACCTCCAGCATTTCCGTTTGTCCCTCCGGATAGTTGTCAATAATAAGCTTAATCGGATCAAGCGCTGCCATCACGCGGGGACGTTTCAGCTTTAAGTCCTCACGGATACAATATTCAAGCATTGCATAATCTGCAGATGCATTGCTCTTTGACACGCCGCATAAATCCACAAACATTTTAATGGACTCCGGTGTAAAGCCTCTACGCCGCAGAGCGGCAATGGATACCAGTCTGGGGTCATCCCACCCATCCACAATTTCTTCCTCAACAAGCTTTTTGATATATCTCTTTCCGGTGACTACATTGGTCAAATACATCTTGGCAAACTCGATCTGCTTGGGCGGATGCGGATATTCCAATTCTCTTACAACCCAATCATACAAAGGCCTGTGATCCTCAAACTCCAGTGTGCAGATGGAATGGGTAATACCTTCAATCGCATCCTCGATGGGATGGGCAAAGTCATACATAGGATAAATGCACCATTTATCCCCCGTGTTGTGATGACTCATATGGGCAACACGATAAAGAATGGGGTCACGCATATTAATATTGGGGGATGCCATATCAATCTTTGCACGAAGGGTCTTCTCTCCGTCCCCAAACTCTCCGTTTTTCATTCTTTCAAAAAGATCAAGGTTTTCCTCTATACTTCTGTCTCTGTTGGGATCGTTTCTGCCGGGCTCTGTCAGGGTTCCGCGGTACTCTCTCATTTCCTCTGCGGAAAGCTCGGACACATAAGCCTTTCCCTTTTTAATCAGTTTGACTGCTCCTTCATACATTTGCTGGAAATAATCAGATGCAAAAAAGAGGCGATCCTCCCAGTCTGCTCCCAGCCACTTGATATCCTCCAAAATAGCATCTACAAACTCGGTTTTTTCTTTGGTAGGATTGGTATCATCAAAACGCATATTAAACTTGCCGCCATACTCCTTAGCCAATCCATAATTCAGAAGAACGCTCTTGGCATGTCCAATATGCAGATACCCGTTAGGCTCAGGCGGAAATCTGGTATGCACGGTATCGTACACTCCCTCTGCCAGATCCTTATCTATGATCTGCTGAATAAAATGTCTGGAAACAACTGTCTTTTCTTCTCCGCTCAAAGCCTCCGAGGCTTCGCTTTTTAAGTCCTTTTCGCTCATTTCAATATTCCAGACCCTTCAGGTCTGAATTAACCTCCTGCATCAGTTTCTTTTCTTAGCATCATTAGTTATCTTAGCACACTAAAATAAATTAATAAAGTGAAGTTTCACCTGTAAATATCTTTTTACTTTTGAAGCTCAGGCACATACTTCTTTTCAAAGGCATCCTTAGGCATAGGACGGTCAAAATAATATCCCTGCACCAGTCTTACGCGCATTTTGGAAAGAATCTCGTACTGATTTCTGGTTTCCACACCCTCCACGCACACATTCACATTGATTGTGTCTGCCAGCTCGCCTACCATTTTGATAAAGGATTTGGCATAGGCATCTCTTTCCAGATCCCTGATAAAGCTCTGATCCACCTTAATCACGTCAAGCGGGATTTCCCGAATATGATTTAAAGAAGAATAACCTGTTCCGAAATCATCCAGTGCAATTCTCACACCCAGCTTTTTAATGTTTGCAAGGATTTCCTTCATCCTTTCCATATCATTGATGGCAAGACTCTCTGTTACCTCCAGCGTCAAATTCTGAGGGGAAATACCCGTCTCCTCTACAGCATGCGCGATAATTTCCACAATATCCGTCTGCAGAAGCTGTACAACGGAAAGATTTACATTCACCTTGTAATACGGATGTCCGTTTTCGTTCCATTTCTTACAACTCTTGCAGGCTTCCTGAAGCACATAATTGCCAATGGGATTAATCAGCCCCAGATATTCCGCAAGCGGAATAAATTCAGAGGGCGGAATAAAGCCAAGCTCCGCACTGTTCCAACGAATAAGCGCCTCCGCTCCCGTGCAGGGCAACTCCTTCTTTTGTACATCAATAATAGGCTGATAATAAACCTCAAACTCCTTATAGCCTCCTGCGGTAGCGTCACGCATATTCTTTTCCATATCAAGACGCTTGCCCGATTTCGTATCCATGTTGTCTGAGTACTCGGCCACCCGGTTTTTCCCGTGCTTTTTGGCCTCATACATCGCTATATCGGCCTTCCTAATCAGCTCGTGAACCACGTTTCCCTCTCCGGGATATTCCACAATGCCCATACTCATCGTACAATAATAATCGGCATTCTTTAAAAACCACGGTCTGTCAAAGATTGCCTTAATGGAGGAAATAATGCTGTCAAACTTTCCGTACTCGGAAGGCGGAATAATAATGACAAACTCATCACCGCCCATGCGGTAACAGGTATTTTCAATCCCTTCCACTCTCTGGAGACTGTGAGAAATTGCTTTCAAAAGCACATCTCCATACTGATGTCCCAATCCGTCATTAATATGCTTAAAGTCATCCAGATCCAGATAAAGAAGCGCTCCCGTCAGTTGCTGTTTGTCTGCCTCATCCACATATTTGGCAAGATCCCTCTCGCAGCACATACGATTGTACAGCCCTGTCAGGAAATCCGTATAAGCCTGCTGCTCAATCTTTTTCTGGTATATTTTCTTTTCGGTAATATCATAAAGTGCGCACAAAAGCACCGGATTGCCGTCCACCCACTTAATCTGGGTATAGTACATATCATACCAGCGTTCTTTGCCTGCGTGGAAGATTTCACTGACGCTGCCTCCCTTTTTAATGCCCTGATCCAAAAGCTCATTGAGGCTTCCGTCCTTCAGCTCCTTTTCAAAGGTATGACGCATATTACGGTTGACAAACAAGGTTTCTCCCGTGGCAAGACTTCTCACATAAACAGCGTTTCCCACATTATCCAAAATAGTTTCCAGAGAGGCATAAGAGCCTGCCAGAGAATTTTTCTGTATCCTTCTGGTCAGAATACTTTGAAGAATTTTGACAGAATCATTCAGGAACCTAATTTCCTCCAGCTTCCAAATGCGATCCCTGGACTTTTCACCAAAATATACATACATGCCGACTGCGTCATTAATCATGACCGGCACGATAATCACTGCCTTCAGTCCGTATTGCTCCATTTCTTCGCGCTCTGAGGCGCCCATCATGGAGTTTCTGGACAGAACCAGTGTTTTTTCCGCTTTAAAGAAGGATGGATATTCACAACCGGTATTCTTCTCGTTTCCCCATGTTATTCCCGCTTTGCACCAGCGGGTGATCGTGTCCAGAGACTTTCCGTCCTTGCCGGGCCGATAAACAGCCCCTTCACTTATGGACAGGAAATTCCCTACCACATTCAGAAGCTTGTTCATAACCGCCTCAATAGCCTCTTCATTTTCCAGAAGCTGCACCACCTCGGTAAGGGCCTCCGCACGCTTTAAGTTCTCACCCATCTCCTGCTCTGAGTAACGGCTTCTCCGGCTTTCCGCCTCAGCATTTACAAGGGACAGTCTGTAGCTGATCATGGTATTGGTAACATCATACAGCGCATCTACCACCCTTCCAAACTGCTTCTCCGTCAAGGTGCTTTCAAATCCCTGAAGCGGCGCCTTTTCATATTCCTCTGCATCCGATACATCAGAAAGCACACCGCAAACAAGCCAATTGATTACAGGCTTTCCCTCTGCCTTGGCGGATATAACCGCCAAACGCAGATTGGGATAAGCCGTGGTCTCAATTGCCCGATCCTCCAGTGTGCTTTTCGATACACGCGATAACATGCTTTGAAATTGTTCGTTGTCAATGACACTTTTGAGCCGATTTATGTCGCTTGCATTTCCGCCAAGTTCCGTTAGCGGAAGCCCCCTTCCATCTACACAGCACACAAATACGTTGGCTACATCACAAAAATGCTTCTGCCACTTTTCCAGTTCCGTTCCTTCAATAAGACTCTGAATAAGTGACACCTCATCATTGAAAAATACAGTATTTTTCAAATTGCCCACTTAGCTATACTCCTTCTCTACCTCATATCCTTATTTATCTCTCCCGGGCATTTCCTCTTCCGAAAACGCTTTTATCATATCACCTATTCATCTACACTGTAATTGGGCGCTTCCTTCGTAATGTGAATGTCATGCGGATGACTTTCCTTAAGGGCTGCAGCAGAAATCTTCATAAATCTGCCCTTTTCCTTCAACTCCTCGATTGAACCGGTTCCGCAATAGCCCATTCCAGAACGGATACCGCCCATAAGCTGGAAGACCGTATCCTCAACCGTTCCCTTGTAAGCCACACGTCCCTCTACGCCTTCCGGAACCAGTTTCTTTGCGTTTTCCTGGAAATAACGGTCCTTGCTTCCGTTTTCCATGGCTGCAATGGAACCCATTCCTCTGTATACCTTGTACTTACGTCCCTGATACAGCTCAAAGGTTCCGGGGCTTTCATCACATCCCGCAAAGATGCTTCCCATCATACACACATTTGCGCCTGCCGCAATTGCCTTCGTCATATCGCCTGAGTACTTGATGCCTCCGTCCGCAATAATAGGAATATCAAATTCCTTTGCCACCGAATACGCATCCATAATTGCGGAAATCTGCGGAACACCAATACCTGCAACCACACGGGTGGTACAGATAGAACCGGGACCGATACCGACCTTAACCGCATCTGCGCCTGCTTTTATCAAATCTCTTGTCCCCTCACCGGTTGCCACATTTCCTGCAACCACCTGAAGGTCAGGGTACTTGTCCTTAATCATGGAAAGACAGCGAAGTACATTTTCGGAATGTCCATGTGCGCTGTCCAATACCACCACATCCACCTTGGCATCCACCAGCGCTCCGACTCTGTCAAGCACATTTGCCGTGATACCCACGCCGGCGCCGCACAAAAGTCTGCCCTGCTCATCCTTAGCGGAAAGAGGATACTTGATGGTCTTCTCAATGTCCTTGATCGTAATCAAGCCCACCAGATTGTAATTGTCATCCACGATAGGAAGCTTTTCTTTTCTTGCCTTAGCAAGAATCTGCTTTGCTTCCTCAAGCGTAATTCCTTCCTTTGCCGTAATCAGTCCTTCGGACGTCATGGATTCTTTGATTTTCTTGGAAAAATCGGTTTCAAATTTCAGGTCGCGGTTTGTAATAATACCTACCAGCTTTCTTCCCTCCGTAATCGGCACACCTGAAATGCGGAACTTACCCATTAAAGCATCTGCGTCTGCCAGCGTGTGCTCCGGAGTAAGTGAAAAAGGATCTGTAATAACACCGTTTTCGGATCTTTTAACCTTGTCTACCTCTTCTGCCTGAGCTTCAATAGACATATTTTTGTGAATAACTCCGATACCGCCCTGTCTTGCCATAGCAATGGCCATCCTGTGCTCCGTAACGGTATCCATTCCCGCACTCATCATGGGAATATTAAGCTTAATCTTTTTGGTCAGCAGTGTTGTTAAATTCACTTCATTCGGAACGATCTTTGAGTAGGAAGGCACAAGCAGCACATCATCAAAGGTAATTCCTTCACCAATTATTTGACCCATTTTCTTTCCTCCTGTTATTTGTTTGATTGATATATATTAATCCTTGAAAACCTTTCTGGGAGCCACCATCGTGATCGCCTTGATCATCTCCTCGTTAGGCTCAAAAACTACTCTCTGTCTCCCGTCATAGAAAAAAACATACCGGGTATCAGGCTGTTTT
The DNA here is from genome assembly GCA_964393865.1 of uncultured Lachnospiraceae bacterium. GTDB lineage: Bacteria > Bacillota > Clostridia > Lachnospirales > Lachnospiraceae > Suilimivivens. Next base: position 14,582 of record CAYMUW010000011.1, on the reverse strand, counting down.
TCTTCGCCTGAGCTGTAATCTACCGTCTTGTCCGTTCTGTTCTTATAGTTATCCAGATGCCAGGATTTAACCGGCGCCAGAATCTCTATCTTGCCAATATCATATACTGCTACCCTTTTACGTCTGGTTTTTGCCATAACCTTGTCCACCGTAAGTTCTTTATCCACGTAAAGATATTCATATTCCAAATCGGAATTCAGATATACAAAATAAGCCGCTACAGCCAGGATAACGCCGATGATCATTGCCGGGATAGAAAAGAAGCCAAGAAGCACAAAGCATACCGCCAACATAATAGAAAGGATGCGCAGAAGCATCATGTAAGCGGGTGTTTTCTTTTTAACAAGCCATTCCACATATGTTTCGTTCATATTAAACCTCCATCAAGATATATATCCTATATCATAGTATATTTTACTAAAACTTTCAAGTGCGATAACAGGTCTTCCATACACCTATTTTGACTGCTGTTTTGACTGAACCTTTTCCGGTAATTTTATCAAATGTTTATTGTTTTTTAACAGATAATCCTGTTCCATTCATTGACAGCTTTTTTTAAAATCGGTATGATGAAAATTGTGAATGCACACCTGTCACAGCAAATCACGGGAGAAAAATTTATGATGCGCAAAACAGACAAAGAGGCCAGACCCTATAGAGGCGTACGGGATGAAATCAGAGAACAGCAATTAAAAACAAAGGACATGTCAGCAAAGGGAAAGCTGCAGTATTTTTGGTGCTATTATAAGTATCATACGCTTGCAGCCGCTTTTATTATCTTCTTTGTTGTGTCTATCCTTCACAATATTCTTTCTGCCAAGGATTATGCTTTTTACGGCATTATGCTTAATTCCATCAATCTTGACGGTGACCAGATGCAAGCCTCCTTCGGGGAATATGCCTCTCTTGATCTTGAAGAATATGAATGCTTTATTGATACCCAGTCTACCCTGTCCTATTCCTCCATGACACAATATGACATGGCAACCGCTCAAAAAATTATTGCTTTGTGTCAGACCGGAGACTTAGATGCCGTGGTATTTGATTCCCAGGTGTTTAACACCTATGCCAACAATGAATTGTTTGCGGATCTTCGAACCATCTACAGCGATGCGGAACTGCAGAAATATCAGGATCAGCTTTACTATGTGGATTATGCCGAAATTCTCAGGGCCAAGGAAGACATTGATTACGAAAATGCGGATTTGGTATCCACGGAGGAGAATGGTGCTCTTACCCTTGACGAAATTCTGGCCGAAGCGGAAACCCATCGTCAGCCTGAAAACATGGAACAGCCCATGCCCGTAGGAATCTTTCTGGATGCCTCCCCTTTTGAGGAGCAGACCGGCGCCTATGGCCAGCTGCAGCCTGTGTTCGGCATTGCCGTAACCTCCACCCGGACGGATACCGCCAAGCAGTATCTGGAGTTTCTCTGGGATGATGCCGTTGATTTCGGTTCCATGGTAGCGGCGTACGAATAATGGAAACCGCCGGGCGTTCTGACGCTGCCTTAATTGGTATGGTTTCTTTGATTAGGACTTAGGACAGTCTTTCGTTAATCTTCATACCAAATTTATTAATGACCTTCGTGATTATCCGTGCCATCACAACAGAAATAACCTTGGTTTATCTGGTGACCATGATGCTTTACTTTGTACTTATGATATTCAGTGGGATGATGGGAATGACCTACGAAAATATGCCCTGTGGCATGCAGGCCGTGTCAAAGCTCCTGCCCACAAGCTATATCAACAAAGGTTTTTATACCATATGGATCGGAGAAAGCTACCGCTATGCAGCCATGATCCAATCCTATTTATTCCGGATAGCGCTTGCCGGGATTCTCCTGCTGGTCAGCAGGAAGAAAAAGCCCGGACGCACCGTTACAGCTGTGCCACTACAAAAATATCGTAAATAGCCTTGATGGCCGCTTCAAAATCTTCATTTGCAACACCGATAATGATATTCAACTCGCTGGAACCCTGGTCAATCATCTTGACATTTACGTTGGCATGAGCCAAGGCGGAAAAGATACGCCCTGCGGTTCCTCGCGTTGATTTCATTCCGCGTCCTACCACTGCTACCAACGCAAGGTCTGCTTCAATATCGATGCTGTCAGGCTCTGCCAGTCTGTGAATGGCAGAAACCACCTTCTGTTCCTTATCCTCAAATTCATCCTGATGAACGAATACCGTCATGGTGTCAATACCGGAGGGCACATGCTCAAAAGAGATACCGTTGTCCTCAAACGCCTGCAGAACCTTTCTCCCAAATCCGATTTCTGAATTCATCATTGCCTTATCAATATTTACGGAGCAAAAGCCCTTCTTTCCGGCAATACCTGTGATTACATACTTCGGTTTCTGGCAGGTGCTTTCCACAATCCAGGTTCCTTCATCGTCCGGCTTATTGGTGTTACGAATATTAATGGGAATCCCCTGACTCCTTACCGGGAAAATTGCATCCTCATGAAGTACATTGAAGCCCATATAGGAAAGCTCACGAAGCTCCCTGTAGGTAACCGTGTCGATTCCCTCCGGCTCCTGAATAATTCTGGGGTCTGCAATCATAATACCGGATACATCCGTCCAATTCTCGTAAACATCGGCTTTCACTGCTTTTGCCACAATGGAACCTGTAATATCAGAGCCGCCTCTTGAGAAGGTCTTCACTCTGCCATCCTCGCAGGCACCGTAAAAACCGGGAACAACCGCCTGCTTAAGTCCTGCCAGCCTTTCGCTTAATATCCGGTTGGTTGTCTCAGCATCAAAATCACCGTTTTCATCAAAACGGATAACCTGTGCAGCATCCACAAACTCGTATCCCAGATATGCCGCCATGATAATACCGTTTAAATATTCTCCTCTGGAAGCAGCATAATTTTCCCCTGCTTTCTCCTTAAAGTTCTTCTCAATCGCTTTAAACTCATCCTTCAAGGATACGGAAAGCTTTAATCCGTCTATAATCTCCTGATATCTGGCTTCAATGGCTGCAAGCTCCTTGGAAAAATTCTTCCCTTCTTCAGCTAAATGGTAGCATCCATAAAGCATGTCGGTAACCTTGATATCATCAGAGAAACGCTTTCCCGGTGCCGAAGGAACCACATACCTTCTCTCCTTATCCGCATGAATGATGTCTGCCACCTTCTTAAACTGCTCTGCGCTTGCCAATGAGCTTCCACCAAATTTTACTACTTTTTTCATAACTCCAATCTCCTCTTAATCCCTTTTTTCGAGAAGTCTATCCATTATTGTATGCCCAACGGCCACAAAATTGCCGCTTGCGGCTGCTTCTCTTTCATTATAATTCCAGCTCTCTTCCTTTGGAGCCGTACTATCATATAAAAGATACGGTACACTGTCCGAAGTGTGGGTCCGTACCCGTATGGGAGTGGGATGATCCGGCATTACAAGCAGCCTGTATTCCATTCCCTTCCCGTCAAGCGCCTCAGTAAGCGGTCCGATTACCCGTTTATCCAGATACTCAATGGCCTGCACCTTTCTCTCCACACTTCCCTGATGGCCCATCTCATCAGGCGCTTCCACATGAATATAAGCAAAATCATATTCACCGCAAAGAGCATCTAGCGCCGCCTGCACCTTACCCTCATAGTTGGTATGCAGACCGCCGTTGGCGCCTTCTACTTGCGCCACGCCCATCTTAGCGCCTACTGCGATACCCTTAAGCAGATCCACTGCCGACACCATCATGCCCTTGACACCGTTTTTCTCCTCAAAGGAGGAAAGCGCAGGCCTGGTTCCGGCTCCCCAGAACCAACAGCAGTTGGCAGGATTTAATCCCTGCTTTTTCCTTTCAATATTAATAGGATGATTTACAAGGATTTCATAGCTTCTCTTCATCATATAAAGCAAATTCTCGTCACTGGGCAGATACTGGCCGATCACCTGTCCCAATACATCATGAGGCTGTGTCAGTTCAATCACGCTGCCCTGATTCCAAATCAGACAGTGCCGATAGCTGGTTCCCACATAAAACTGATAGGTCTCGTTCTGCAGTTCCTTTTTCACCGCTTCCAGAAGAACAGCACAGTCCTCGGTAGAAATTTCCCCGGAGCTGTGATCGATAATGGTTTTCTCCTCAAAGGGTTCATCCCCGTCAGAGATGGTCACAATGTTACAGCGCAGAGCCACATCCGTATCCTTCATCGGCACCCCGATGCTAAGGGCCTCCAAGGGAGAACGTCCGGAGTAATATTTCCTGGGATCGTAACCCAGCACCGAAAGATTGGCCGTGTCAGACCCGGGCTTCATCCCCTCGGGAATGGTATGCACCAAACCGATTTCGGATACTTTACTTAGCTTATCAAGTGCAGGAGTATCTGCATATTCCAACGGAGTTTTTCCACTAAGGGCCTCAATCGGCTCATCTGCCATGCCGTCTCCCAGCACTACAACGTATTTTTTATTTTTCACCTTCAGCCTCCAATTATTCTTCTATTCTGATACGGCTGATAATACCCACCTGCTCAGCCTTCTCATTAAATTCCTTTTCCGTCATCCGGTCCGTTACAAAAGCAAACTCACCGGGTACTTCCGCCTCAACAACGCTTACGCTTTCAAATATGTGAAGCGCCTCCTTCTCCTTCTGCTCAGGTACCCGAACAAAAAATCTACGGCTTGCCTTCTCAATACCTGTAAGCTCCACATCTTCATTGTCCCAGAAGCACATAATCACCTTGCCGATGTGTCTTGCGCAGTCCACCACGTCGGACACCACCGCACTGGCCGTAGGCAGCTTTCCGGCGCCTCTTCCGTAGTACATGGAATCGCCCAGCATGTTGCCATGCACACATACCGCATTAAATACATCATTTACCATGGAAAGAGGATGATCATAGCTGATCATAAACGGTGCTACCATGGCATACATATTTTCATCTATTTCCTTGCTCTGGGCAAGCAGCTTAATGGTCTTTCCCATAGCCTTTGCATAAACAAAATCCGTGGATGTAATTTGGGTAATTCCTTCCGTATAAATGTCCTCGGATTTCACGTTTTTTCCGCACATAAGAGAGGAAAGAATGGCGATCTTGCGGCAGGCATCATAGCCCTCGATATCAGCCTCCGGATTTCTCTCCGCATACCCCTTGTCCTGCGCTTCCTTCAGCACAGAAGCAAAATCAACCCCTTCTCTTTCCATTTTGGTCAGAATATAATTGGTGGTTCCGTTCAGAATACCGGTAATGGCATCAATCTTCTCTGCCGTTAATGAATAGTTAAGAGGGCGGATAATCGGAATGCCGCCTCCCACGCTTGCCTCAAAGAGATAGTTACATTTATGCTCGTGGGCAATCTGTATCAGCTCCGGTCCGTGAGCCGCTACCAGCTCCTTATTAGAGGTGCACACGCTTTTGCCTGCAAGAAGAGCTCTTTTGGTGAAATCATAGGCAGGCTTGATTCCTCCCATGGTTTCACAGATAATCTTCACCTCGGGATCACTTAAAATCTGCTCCACATCATGAACAACCTTATCCGCATACGGATCACCGGGAAAATCCCTAAGGTCCAAAATATATTTGATATTGATATCCTCACCGGATTTCTTGTTAATCTCTGCTTTGTTCTTCTCAATTACTTCAACGACACCGCTTCCCACTGTGCCGTATCCCATCACTGCTACCTGTATCATTTCATTTTCTCCTTTCGTTTCATACATAGGGTTCGCCCTTACTCTTTCGCCAGTATCTTTACATTCCGTACGCCCCTTTGCTGTTCCATGGCCTCAAGCATTTCCGATACATTCCCTGTAGTGGGAAGCACCTGAACGCTTAAGCTTAAGGAAGCCACTCCGTTAATGGGAATACTTTGATGAATGGTAAGGATATTAGCGCCAAACTGAGCAATAATTTTAAGTACATCCGATAAAAGTCCCGGCTCATCCTCCATCTGAAAGGTCAGGGTGATCGTAGTCCCCTGAGAATTTTCGTGGAACTGAAATATATCATCCTTGTACTTATAAAAAGAACTGCGGCTGATACCTACCCGGTCCGCCGCCTCGTTAATCGTGTGCACCTTCCCGGTATCCAGAAGCTTCTTGGCCTCCACTACCTTAAGAAGCACCTCCGGCACTGCCTGCTCCTTCACAACAAAATATTTGGTTCCCATTTTCTACACCCATTTTTCAAAAGAACAACCTACGTTTTGTTTCCCTTATGCGTACAAATGTCCGTATATGTTCTTCTATGGTGGACATTTGTTTGTCACCGAGGGATATTGTATCACAGACCTATATACATGGCAAGTAAATTTAATCAAATTATTACAAAAAACAAATAGCAAATAAGAATATGAGCTGATATTGACTCATATTCTTTTATAAAAATGTGTAAGGTGGTATGTAAGATTAAAGTATGTTATTCCATAGAAGCAGAAATGCAGCAGGGGTTGGGAATATACCCATTCACCAATATTTGACCATGCATTCCTGTGCAGCTTTGTTGGTCATATAAAACTTAGCAAAAAAAATCTGTTTTTCATAAACGACAGGCGCAGATATTCTTTCCCTCTGCGCCGGTTCATGCTCTTCTATAATAATTCCTTCAGCAGCTGATTTACCATTCCCGGATCAGCCTTGCCCTTCATAGCCTTCATAGTCTGGCCTACCAAAAAGCCAATAGCCTTTTCCTTGCCGTTTCGGTAATCCTCCACGGACTGAGGATTATTGGCAATTACCTCTTCCACTGTCTTACGAAGCGCTCCTTCATCATTAACAGTTTTCAGGCCCTTTTCCTCCACATACTTTTCAGGATCCATGTCCTTATCAAACATGACCTCAAAAACCTCCTTGGCCACAGAGCTGTTAATTGCCTTTGCATCGGTAAGGGCAATCAGTCTGGCAAGGTTTTCCGGTGAAAATCGGATGTCCTCCGGATCCATATTATTTTCCTTAAGAAGTCTTAAGGTTTCCCCCATCAGCCAGTTGGATACCTTCTTAGGCTGACTTCCAAGGGCAACCGTTGCCTCAAAAATATCGGCCATATGCTTGCTGCCCGTAATAATCTCAATATCATATTCGGGAATGTCAAACTCCTCCTTATAGCGGAGCATCTTTTCCTCCCGAAATTCCGGCTGCTTTGCTCGAATCTCATCAAGAAACGCATCATCCAGCACAATCGGAACCAGATCAGGATCAGGGAAATAACGATAGTCCTGGGCATCCTCCTTGCTTCTCATGGCATAGGATTCCCCTTTATTGTCATCCCAGCGTCTGGTCTCCTGAACAACCTTTTCGCCGCTCTCTAACAGATCGATCTGACGCTCTGTTTCTCCCTCAATGGCTCTGGCAATGGCCTTAAAGGAATTTAAGTTCTTCATCTCCGTACGGGTGCCAAATTCCTTAGCTCCAACCTCTCTTATGGACAGGTTCACATCGGCACGCATGGAGCCCTCCTGCAACTTGCAGTCAGATGCACCCAGATACTGAATGGTCATACGAAGCTTTTCCAGATAAGCAATCACCTCCTCAGCGGAACGCATATCCGGCTCGGACACGATCTCAATCAGGGGCACACCGGAACGGTTAAAGTCTACCAGGGAACAGTCATCCCACTCATCATGGATCAGCTTGCCCGCATCCTCCTCCATATGAATCTCATGTATGCCTACAAACTTCTTGCCCGCTTCCGTCTCAATCTCCACCTTACCGTTCCTGCAGATTGGAAGATAAAGCTGTGAAATCTGATAGTTCTGCGGATTATCGGGATAAAAATAGTTTTTACGGTCAAATTTACAATACTGTGTAATGGTACAGTTGGTGGCAAGTCCTACCGCCACCGCATATTCCAGAACCTGCTTATTCAGCACCGGAAGAGACCCCGGCATACCTGTACATACCGGGCAGGTATGGGTATTGGGCTCGCCTCCGAAGGCTGTGGAGCACCCGCAGAAAATCTTGGTTTTGGTAGCCAGCTCCACATGAACCTCCAGTCCAATGACTGTTTCATACTGTTTCGCCATACTACTTGTCCTCCTTTCTGCCAAAAGTGCCTCTCGCCTGTTCGTAAGTATAGGCTGTCTGTATCAGCTTCTTTTCGTTGAAGCAGTCTCCGATCAGCTGCAAGCCGATAGGCAATCCCTTGGAATCCACTCCGCAGGGAATGCTAAGCCCCGGAAGACCTGCCAGATTGATGGAAATGGTATAAATATCTCCCAAATACATCTTAATGGGATCGGAAAGGCTATCACCCAGCCTCGGCGCTGTGGTGGGCGCTACCGGTCCCAAAATTACATCATATTTAGCAAAGGCATCATCAAAGGCCTTTTTAATCAATGCCTTGACGCGAAGGGCTTTTAAATAGTAAGCATCGTAATAGCCGGAGCTTAACACGAAGCTTCCCAGCATAATTCTTCTCTTTACCTCCGGACCAAAGCCCTCGGAACGGGATTTCTTGTACATATTGTGAAGTCCCTCATATTTTTCTGTGCGGTATCCGTATTTAATGCCGTCAAACCGTTCCAGATTGGAGCTTGCCTCCGCTGCCGCAATGGTATAATAGGTGGGAATTGCATATTCCACAAGGCTTAAATCAAACTCTTCCACAACAGCGCCCTCTTCCTTAAGAACCTCTGCTGCTTTAAGCACAGCCTCCTTAACCTCCGGATCAAGACCTTCTCCAAAATAATCTCTGGGAATACCGATTTTCATACCTTTTACATCATCCACAAGGGCTGAGGTAAAATCCAGATCCTGTCTCTCCACGGAGGTAGAATCCTTCGGATCATGGGACGCAATAATCTCCATAATAGCAGCGCAGTCCGTCACATCCTTACATAAAGGACCGATCTGATCCAGGGAAGATCCGTAAGCAATCAGTCCGTATCGGGAAACCGTGCCGTAGGTAGGCTTCAATCCCACTATCCCGCAGAAGGATGCCGGCTGACGGATGGATCCGCCGGTATCGGAGCCCAGTGCGTAAAAGCATTCATCCGCTGCAACTGCCGCCGCACTTCCTCCCGAGGAACCACCCGGTACATGCTCTGTATTCCATGGATTCTTGGTTACTCCATAGGCAGAGGTTTCCGTGGTAGATCCCATGGCAAACTCATCCATATTGGTCTTTCCGAGGATTACCGCCCCTGCTTTCTTTAAATTAAGTACCGCCTCCGAGGAAAAGGTGGGCACAAAGTTATTCAATATCTTGGAGGAACAGGTCGTCAAAAGTCCCTCCGTACACATATTGTCCTTAATGGCAACGGGAACTCCCGCAAGAGGGCCGGTAAGCTCCCCTGCATCAATCTTCCTCTGCACTTCATCCACCTGTGAAAGCGCGCCTTCCTTATCAACCGTCACATAGCAATGATACTGGCTTTCCTTTTCCTCAATTCTGGAAAGAACAGCCTCCACCGCTTCTCTTACCGTTACTTCCTTATTTTTAATTGCCGTTCCAAGAGACACGGCAGTCATACTTAAAATATCCATCTGTCGTCCTCCTATTCAAACGTACGGGGCACTACAAACATGCCGTTCTTCTCACCGGGTGCATTGCTTAAAATATTCTCCCGGTCATCACCGTTGGTTACCACGTCCTCGCGGAATACATTCTTTACCGGGAACACATGACTCATAGGCTCTATGCCTGTAGTGTCCAGCTCGCCCAGCTTGTCAATGTAGTCCAACATACTTCCCATATCCTTCTTGGCCTGCTCCTTTTCCTCGTCGGAAAGCTCAAGCTTAGCCAGAATACCTACATATTCAATGGTTTCGTCAGAAATGATGTTCGCCATTTCATTATTCCTTTCTGCATTCGCATTACTTTTTACTATCAATAATTTACTACTTTTAAGACCCGGTGTCTACTGTTTTTGCCCGAGTTTGTGCCAGGCACACCCGGGGTTCACCCTTCCGCTGCAATTTTTTGTCGAAAAACATTCTCTGCTGTGCTAAACTATTAGGAAAAGAGATAAGGAGATTTGCAATGGATAAGAAGAAACAAGCAATTAAACTGCATGACAGGAAATTCAACTGTGCCCAGGCGGTTGCCTGCACCTTTGCCGAAGAAGTGGGGATACCGGAGGAAACACTGTTTAAAGCCTGCGAAGGCTTTGGTCTTGGCATGGGCGGAATGGAAGCTACCTGTGGAGCCTTATCAGGTGCCATTATGCTGGCAGGCATGAAAAACAGTGACGGGAACACGGACAATCCCGGCACAAAGACAGACACCTACAAGCTTTCTAAGGAGCTGGTTAAGTGCTTTGAAGAAAAAACCGGAAGTACCGTCTGCAAGGAGCTAAAGGGCGTTACCACCGGAAAGGTTCTCTGCTCCTGCCCGGACTGCATCCGGTGCGGTGTGGAAGTCGTTCAGGAAGTGCTGGGGATTTAACATGATACTGCTTCCTCATATTGTCCTTTTAACTGCATTGATTGCAAGATTCCCTTCCCTAAACAGCTTTGTGCGCATTTCATTTATTCTGTCTTTGGTACTGGTTTATATGACAGCATGTACTGTTATACACATTATGCCTTTTGGTATAAAGAGCCTTGATTCCTTCCGCCTGAAGGTTCTGCAGGGTGGGCGTTATCTTTTGCGCTTTTGTTTCCGGGGCTTTTGGATACAGCTGGTATTTTACCTGCTCATGGAGGCACTGAACGGATGGGATTTTATGACAGACTTCCGGGATGCGGAAACGGGGATCATTCTCATTCTGATTGATTTGATTTTCTGCTGTGTACACTTTTTCCTGTTTCTGCTAAACGCCTGTATAAGGATTCTCTGTACCTGCCGCAGACTGGGCATTGTAAAAAGGCTTTTCATTATTCTTTGGCTCTGGATACCTGTCCTCAATCTGTTTCTTCTTCATTACCTCGGCAAAAAGGCCAGAGAAGAAATGGATCAGGAAATCTGCCGTTTTGAGCACAGAAAAGAGCGTGACGGGCAAATGCTCTGTGCCACCAAATATCCCCTGGTGCTGCTTCACGGAATTGGTTTTCGGGATCTGCAGTACTTCAACTACTGGGGCCGCATTCCAAAGGAACTTACCCGAAATGGGGCCATTGTCTATTATGGCCATCAGGAGGCCTGGGGCACTATTGAGGCCAATGCAGCGGCTATTAAAACAACCATTGAAAAAGTGATGGAGGAAAATCATTGCGATAAGGTCAACCTGATTGCCCATTCAAAGGGCGGACTGGATGCCCGCTATCTGATATCCGGCTTACACATGGAAGAACATGTGGCATCCCTTACTACCATGTCCACGCCTCATAGAGGCTCAGAGCTGCTTAATCTTCTCAATAAGCTGCCGGATCCTGTTTATCACTTTATTGCATCCCTATTTGATGCTAATTATCGGAAACTGGGAGATATTTCTCCAGACTGCTACCATGCAAGCAAACAGCTTTCCGCTTCCTTTTGTCAGGAATTTAATGTACAGTACCCTGACTCGCCGAAGGTTTACTATCAGAGTTATGCTTCTGTCGTAAAAAGCGCCCTTGGGGACAGCCTTTTATCCATTCCCAATTTGCTGATGTTTCTTGCCGGTGCCTCCAAAAATGACGGCCTTGTCACTGTAGAATCTGCCAGATGGGGACACTTCAAAAAGGTCTTTGTCAGCACCGGAAGACGCGGAATTTCTCATGGAGATATGATTGATTTAAAAAGAGAGGATTATAAGGGATTCGATGTAATTGAAGCTTATGTGGAAATCGTAAAAGAATTAAAAGAAATGGGGTATTGAAAAGCACTCCGAATATGAGGTTGCTGTCCCCAGAAGTGCAATTCTTCCCAACAAAAGATGGTATATTTGAGACAGCGACAAGTGTGTGTGGTTAGATTATAATGACTAATAAAACAGATTTAGTCAAAAAGAGGTGTGGCTATTGCCCAAAAGTTATTCAGATCAGGAACGGGAATATATCAAAAAAAATTGAAAGAGGAAGCGGCAAAGCGCCTTGCCCAATACGGTGTTCGTCGAACGACAGTTGATGAAATTGTGAAGCGAGTAAATATCCCTAAAGGAACTCTCTACCTCTTTTATAAATCAAAGGAACTGCTTTTGTTTGATGCAATTCAAGAGCAGCACGAAATCGTGAGTCATGAATTATTTCAGACTGTTTCTAATCTTGGCACTCAAGAGTTTTCAGCCGAAAAGCTACCAAATGTTATTTTAGAGTTCTATAAAATGACAGAGAAAATGCCAATTTTAAAGTCGCTTGAGTTAGGAGAAGTGGAATTGCTTGTACGTAAATTGCCGCCAGAAGTGGTGCAGGCGCATTTGCAGGACGATACGGACACGATGGAAAAAATGTTTGCTTTACTCCCCCTAGAAAAAGAAATAGATCTAAAAGTTATGCGTGCTGTGTTCCATGCAATCTATTATACAACACTGCATAAAGAGTGCATGACGTTCTGGTTGATGAAGATGCCCTGTCCCGGATGGACGGTGTAAGCGGCGTCGTCCGTAGACACCTCGGCGCCAAATCTTTAACGCCATTATTTTAACACATGGCGTACTTAGAGTCAAAGCAGGCGTCTGCTGATTTCCGGTAACGCTTCATGTAATCTAAATTACTGAAAGGCTGAACTGTTACGGTTTCTGTGCCATGCGTGCGTGAAAAGGAATACTGCAAAGTTTTCAAACTTGTGATATGATAAAGTTATAGCTTTGGCAAACAGGTCAACGGATATTCTTGGAGAGGATGGCATGGAAAAAAGAGTTACAGGGATTTACATATCGCTTCTTATCATGGGGATTGCGGGCGCTTTTATTTTCGCCGCGTTTGTGCACACCTCCATCTATGAAAGGCAGGAATCGCAGGCGGCGGTGGTTTGGGACGGACGCATGGCACAGACGACGGAAGGAGAAAGCAGGGTGTATCAGACGACCCTGCCATCGGAAGGACTCAGCGGCAAGGTGGTCGCTTACAGTTCTGCGCATATGAAAATCGATGTAACGATCGGCGGAGAGACGGTGTATTCCCTGAGGGCGGGAAAGCCGGACTATATGAAGACTACAGGATATCAGTGGATATTCATCCCCCTTACAGAGGCGGACGCCGGTAAGGAGATGGTCTTTTACGTAACTCCGGTCTATGCGAACCGTGAGCCGAAGGGAAATTTCTATTATGGTGAGCGCAGCGCAGTGGAACGGCTGATCGTGAAGGAGAGGCTGTTCCGTTTTGTGATCGCTGCGTTAATCCTTTTAATAGGAGTCCTGCTGGGGCTTTATTATCTGATCATTGCAAGAAAAAGGCAAGGGAGCGAAGAAATTTTACATTTTACTTTTTTTGCCAGCATGCTGGGTGCGTGGTACGTCTGTGAGACGCATGTCCTGGAATTGTTTCTGCCGTGGCATGTCCTGTTTGCCATAGCGGATCATATTCTGCTCATGATGCTTCCTATCCCGTTCCTGCTGTTCGTGCGGCCGATGTACCGCACAAAGGAGAATGTGCTTTGGGAGATAAGCTGTTATCTGAACTGCGCGGCTGTTATCCTTCGGCTTTTATTACAGGTTTTTGGTATATTCGACCTGCGGGAGACCTTGGGGATAACGCATGTTATGATAGGGTATACGATTGCAGTTATCGTGTCATTCAGCGTATATGAGATCGCGACCGGGAAGCTCTCTAAACAGGCAAGACGCAATATTTTCTGTGTGCTGGCGATCCTGTTTTTCTTCCTGCTGGAGCTGGTTGAGTACCGCATAAGCGCGAAGGGTATCCCTTTCGGCTACATCGGTTTCCTGCTCTACATTGCCGCCACGAGTATGGCAATGGTGCAGGAGTCAAGAGGGCTGGTGGAACAGGCGAAGGCAAGCGAACTGTACCGCAAGCTTGCTTTTACGGACGGACTGACGGGATTATACAACCGTGCCGCTTTCAACCGCGATCTGGCGAACAGGCGCGTTCCGGATGAGGAAAATACAGTGTACAAGATTCTGCCGACGGTTCTGTTCATGTTTGATTTAAATGATCTGAAGAAATGCAACGACGGATACGGGCATGAATACGGCGATCAATATATCAGAATGGTTTCTGAGGTAATCAGCCACGTGTTCGGCACGGAGGGAAATTGCTATCGTATCGGCGGCGATGAATTCTGCTCTATCATGGATTATACGTCACAGGAGGATATCAAGGACAGATACAGGCGGTTCATGGAGGAGATAGAAAAGAAAAACGGGCAGTCCTTTGTCATGCCGGTCAGCGTGGCGGCCGGTTATGCGGTTTATGACCCGGAGAAGGACGCTTCCCTGGAGGAGGTTATGAAGAGGGCGGATGAGATGATGTACAAGAATAAGCAGGAATTGAAGGAAAGAGCTTTTCCTGTCAGGGGCCATGCACATTTCAGCGGGGAGAGCATAGGATAGGATCAGGACGCCGGCAGGAAAAATAAAGTCTGGCGGTATTGCCCTGAAAGGGAGAGAATGGATTCGCAAAAAAATGAGAATGTTTTAAATCTCGCATTAGATACCCCTCTTGCGGAGCGGGAAAAATCTCTGGACTTAAATGTCGGGTTCGTTGCAAGTGAGCGTACATGGGAGGTAATCGTAAAATATCACGGCTCGATACAGCAGCTTGCGGAGCGGGGAATCCGGGTAGAAGAATTGATTGCCGGATATGCGATA
>CAYMUW010000010.1:0-79293 GCA_964393865.1 uncultured Lachnospiraceae bacterium | reverse complement strand
AATGCCACTTTTTCCCTGGCAGTTTTCAAAGTGGAAATAAACTTTTCACTTCAGCATTTTCCAAAAACATGTTATAAATAATCTATCAGAACAATTTACGGAGGACCATGCGGTGCACACCTTTTCGCTGAAACCCGAATTAACAGATACACGTCTGCAAAACATGATGGAACGATTTCACTTTGAAAAGCAGGATTACCCTGTGCTCAAAGCGCTGTATCAGGAACTGCTCTCACAGGTGGATGCGAAATGTTTCTTCCATATATATAAGGAAGGAGACCTTCCAGCCATCCCTTACCAAAGGTATGCCGTGGTTCTTGTCACCTTATCCGGGCAGACAGATGATTATATTCATTCCAAAACCAATAACGGCAGCCTTTCCGAAGCCTATATGGCAGACTGTCTGGCTCTGGAGCTTTTAGCCCAAAGCTATTCCCTGACCGCCGACCACATTCATCAGGTCACAGGATTGTGGGCCAATGCCTGCCAGTTTCCCGGTAACGAATATCCCATATCTATGACTGCTGCATTGCTGAAATGCTTTCCCGATATACCTGTTCGTGCCAACAAGGCCGGCGTCATGGTTCCTGCGAAATCTGTAGTTTACATAACTCAATTAACGCAGGAAAAGCCTGCCCGAGACTGCTCCCATATATGTAAAGACTGTCGAAATCATTCATGCGCCAGCCGCTCCGGCAAGGTGACAGAACACTAAATGATAAAAACAAAGCTCCGTCTCCTCAATCTCTACGCCGCCAAATCTCTCCTTCCATAAACCACCGCTCCGATTGCCACAGACACCACCATAACAGCCAAGCTGACCACTATCATCACTCCTTCCACACTACCCTTTGCAAAAATATCCGCACCATTAGAAAAATAGTATGGCGTTATGTATTTCAGATCTTCGATATCGGGAATGATCCTGCACATCAGATCAACCATGTATAACAGCATAGCAAGGCCAAGCGCCGCACCGATCTGTCTGCGTTTCGTAACTGCGGATATCAGGAAGCATATGCTTCCCATCTCCAGCTGCATACAAAGCTGCGCTCCATGATACAGGGCAAGTTCCCGTGCTCCCGGCATTTCCCCTATGCCCGCAAAACCCATTAAAATGAAAAGAAATGCTACTATATTAAAAAGAAGCACCAGCAGCACTACCGCCGCATATTTCCAGAAATAAATATACCCTCTTCCCCAAGGGAGGGTAACAAGAAATTCGCAGGTATGTCCTTCCTCCTCCTTGGAAAGCATAACGGCCCCCGTCATTGCCGCAAACATAGCTCCCCCTATGGCAAACATCAGCCCCACCTCCGTGGCATAAAAGCCTTTCAAAGTGCTGACACTTAACTTATCCATCCCAAGCGCCGCAGAAAAGGCTCCCATATTGGAATAAGCATCCGCCATTCCCTTCATGCTTTCCTCCATGCTTTTAAACAAAAGAATACAGCCTGCGCTGAGAATTCCTATGCTGACCGCCCAAATCAGCAGCGATCTCAAATTTCTTTTTATCTCATGCCTTAACAATATCATTACAGCCACCTGTCCTTTCTATTCGGTCTCATTTTGGCTGATCCGACGCATAGTAGTGCATAAAAAGCTCATCCAGCGTAGGCTCCTCAATGAGCACATCCTCAATGTCCATTCCCTCCAGCCTGTGTATCAGTTCCTTCATATTTCCCATATATGGAAATTCTCTTTCCTGCCCCTGTTCCCATACCTTAACCTTACGCAGATTGGAATGGGAAAGATTTTCCACCGTATCGGTTTTAATAATTTGCCCCTCCCGGATAATTGCCGCATTTTTGCAGTACTTCTTGACCTCCGGCAGCACATGGGAGGACAAAAAGACGGTAGTGCCCTGGCTGTTATACTTTAAGAGTAAGCTAAAAAAGGCTTCCTGCATCAGCGGGTCCAGTCCCGATGTGGGTTCATCCAATATGAGAACCTTCGGCCGGTGCTGCATGGCGCAGACAATGCTTACCTTCTTTCTGTTTCCCAGGGAAAGCTCCTCAATCCTTTTATTTTCATTCACCTCCAACAACTCGCAGATCTGTCCTGCCTCCTGTCGGCAGTCTGCTCCTCTGGCATCAGCGGCAAACCGAATTACATCCCGCACCTTCATGGAAGGATAAAACATAGCTTCCGACGGCATATAGCCCACCTGAGCCAGCATCTCCTTCTGCTGCCTTACACTGTCCATGCCAAGCACCTTGATTTCTCCCTGCTGAAAATGCAGCATCCCCAGAAGGCTTCGAATGGTGGTGGACTTTCCTGCCCCATTAGGCCCAAGAAAACCAAAAATATCCCCTTTCTCTACGGTCAGTGATATATTCTGCACTCCTCTATGCTTTCCGTAGGTTTTCGTAAGCCCTTTGATCTCTATTGCATGGCCATCAGTCCTCTCCCTCATACACCTTCTCCTCCTTCTTCTCTCCCCGCTTAAAGTCCGCAAGCATCTTGTTCAGG
Organism: uncultured Lachnospiraceae bacterium; assembly: GCA_964393865.1. GTDB lineage: Bacteria > Bacillota > Clostridia > Lachnospirales > Lachnospiraceae > Suilimivivens. The sequence continues at coordinate 76,821 of CAYMUW010000010.1, read as the reverse complement.
TTGTGGGTATCAAACTCTCTTCTTATCCTGTTTACCAGATACACACAAAAATAGCTGAACAACATAAAGATAAAAAACAGTCCTGTAACCGGAAGGCTTCTTTCAAACCAGTTAAATACATAGGACGCCAGAGTATATACCCCACTGCAGCCCACGATACACGCTGCTTCCCATCTGCCGATCCTTTCCGCCTCATCAAAATCCCGAAGCAGATAAACCTGTACATACCCCATCAGGTATGCCAGAATAATACTTTCAAACATGATAAGAATACTGGCAGAATACACCCTGCGGCATACCAGGTAAATGCAGTAAAACACTGTTACACAAAAGGAGTACAGGCACGCCTTATACTCGATCCATATTTCATTCCCAAGGCAGTTTAAGAGCCTTTCCCTCCATTTATTCTCTTTCATCATCCATGCCTCCCTTCAAAGTTTCCCGAAGCTGTTTGGCGTACCTTCTGGAAATCATCACCTGTTCCCCATTATCCATATATGCCCGTATCCGGTTTCCCGCCTCACTTTTCAGCCTCTCAATTCTGTAAATGTTTATCACCATGGACTTCGAGCACCTGAAAAATCCCCGCTGTGACCAGGCTGCGGCAAGCGTTCCAAGACTTTCGGAAACCCTGCACACCTTATCTGAAAGGTAGGCCCAGACCGCTCCGTCCACACTTTCCAAGTAGAGAATGCTTTCCGGACTTATCATGATGATATCCCCTTCCCACACGGCACCCAGCTTTTGTCCCTTTCCTTCTGCCAATGCAGCAATAAGCTCTATCTGCGCATTCATCTCCCGGTATCGGATGATTACCTCATCCTCCCCTTGTAAAATTCTGTTCATTGTCAGTTTCATAGGTTTTATCCTTTCTTTCCTTCATTGTAACAGGTTCTCTTCCCGTTTCAACCGCAGATGCTTTAAGATGCAGTTTTGTGCCTTTAAAGTGCACCGCTGCCAGTTTTGCACGGCACACTTTTCTATCACGCAAAAAAGAGCTGGCCCGACAGCCAACTCTTCAAGCATTTGCTCTATAAATTCTTATTGCTTTCCCACTATTTCTCGTTCACTTTCCTCTTCCCTGCAGTCCGCTTCAAATTAATCAGCACAATCGACCCCAGCACCAGGCAAATTCCAATCCCATTCCAGATATTCAGGCTTTCCTTATAAACAAAAATTCCAACCAAGGTTGCCACTACCGGCTCAACGGAGGCCAGCACCGATGCCGTGCCGTTCTCCATCCCCTGTAAGCCTCTGGTATAGCTTAAATACGGCAGAAGCGTAACAACCAGCACCAGAATAACCGTTTTTAACAGCAGCTGCCAGCTGCTTCCCACGCAGGAAATCACCGCTTTGCTGTCTACAAAAAATAACGTGGAGACGGTGGCGAACAAAAAGGTATAAAAGGAAATCGTCACGGAACTGTAATTCCTGTCAAGGGCATACCTGCCGAAAATACTGTAAAGCGCATATCCAATGCCTGCCCCAAGACCGTACAAAATCCCCTGAAGGGACAATGCACCGGCGCCTCCCACAATGCCCGACACAAATGCACAGCCTACAAAAGCAAGCACCAGTGCCAGCAGCTTTTGTGCCGTAAGCTTCTCCTTAAACAGTACTGCCGACATCAGCATCACAAATGCCGGCGCCGTATAGAGAAGAACAGCCGCTACCGAAAGAGAGGTAAGCGTCATGGTCTTAAAATAACAGAAATTAAAAAAAGCAACACTGAAAGCCCCTGTTCCGATAAAGCACCAAATATCTTTTAATTTGATTTTTAAAGCCTTCCTGTCAAAAATCAGCAGACCGATCAGCATACTCACAAAAGCCACCGACGCTCTCACGAATCCAATCTCCACAGAAGAAAGCCCCACCTCATTAAGGCTCCGCACCAAAAGCCCCATCAACCCCCAAAGGCTTCCTGCCGCTAACACAAACAACGGGCTGACCAGCTTACTGGACGCCCCGTTGCTTTTATCCTTATTTTCTTTCCAAACCTGATTATTCTTCATCAAAGTTGATTCTCTTCTGACTGACATCGTTGAATTCCTCCACCATTTCCTTGGAAGGTGCCGGAGTAAGCAGGCTGACAATCACAATCGCCAAAAGGCTGATTACAAAGCCTATGGCAAGAGAATAAAGTCCTGTCACACTTCCCAGCGTCTTTCCACCAAGGAAAGGAATATAATCCCAAATAATTACGGTAAGCGCACCGGATACAATACCGGCAACCGCTCCCTGAAAATTGGTACGCTTCCAGTAAAGAGACAAAAGCACGGTAGGACCAAATGCCGCTCCAAGCCCTGCCCATGCATTGGAAACCAGTCCCATAATGGAGCTGTTAGGATCTAACGCTATCAGATAAGCAAGAACTGCAATTACCACTACGGTAATCCGGCTAATCCGAAATACCGTGGCATCCTTTGCATCCTTCTTCACAATGCCCTTCACAATATCCTCAGCCACGCTGGATGCGCTGACAAGAAGCTGCGAATCCGCCGTGGACATAATAGCCGCCAAAATACCGCACAGGAATAATCCCGCTATAATAGGCGCCTTAATGTCTGATGTAAACAGCTTAATAATCATATTGATAAAGACCTTTTCCTCCTCGCCGCCTGTAAGAACCTCGGGGAAAAGATATGCACGTCCCACTACACCGATCACACATGCCAAAACCAGTGAAAGGAATACCCAGATGATAGCTACCCTCTTGGACTTGTTCAATTCCTTTTCATTTCTGACTGCCATGAAGCGTACCAGAATATGAGGCATACCGCAATAGCCAAGGCCCCAGGCAAGACCGGATATAATGTCCACCGCACGATAAGGCTTACCGCCATTGGAAAACATGCTGAGAAACGCTGCTGATCCGCCTGCAGCACCGCTTTCATCAATGACAGCAACCACGTTGGCAGGATCAACAATCGCCAAAGCCACCATAGGAACTACCAAAAGCGCTACCAACATCAGTGTTCCCTGAACAAAATCGGTGGTGCAAACTGCAAGGAAGCCGCCAAGAAATGTGTATGCCAGGATAACGATTGCGCCGATTGTAAGCGCAATTTTGTAATCCACATTAAATACGGAATTAAACAGTTTGCCGCCCGCTGCCAGTGCAGATGCCGTATACACCAGGAAAAACACTACGATTGTTACCGATGAGATAAAGAGAAGAATTCTCTTTTTATCATGAAATCTATTTTCAAAATATGTAGGAAGCGTCAGAGAATTGTTAGCGCGAATTGTATATCTGCGCAGCCTTCCGGCAATAAACAGCCAGTTTAAAACCGTTCCGATAAAAAGTCCTATGGCAATCCACGCCTGTCCTGTTCCCAATGCATAAATGGAACCGGGAAGTCCCATAAGAAGCCATCCGCTCATGTCGGAAGCCTGTGCGGAAAGAGCCGCTACAAAGCCGCCCAGCTTACGTCCTCCAAGGAAATAATCCTCTGTGCTGTTGTTTTTCTTTGCACACAGTGCACCGATTACAATCATTGCCAGAAGATACAAGGCAAAAGCCACAATAATCCATCCGATTGCATCACTCATTTTTTCATTTTCTCCCCTCATGCTGTGCAGACTTTTTCTTTCACACATATTTTTCTATATACTATATATGACTTTGCCCCTTTCAGTCAACTATAAATTTCAATTTTACCAGTTCAGCCATAAGGCTCTTTTACCTCTGCACGCGTCCGGAAGCGTCTCCTCCTGCAAGCTTAAGAACCTCATTCATGGAAACCATATTATAGTCGCCCTCTATGGAGTGCTTTAAGCAGGATGCCGCAACTGCAAATTCAATGGTACTGCGGGCATCATATCCGCTAAGCTCAGCCGCAACGAGACCGGCTCCGAAGCTGTCGCCGCCGCCCACACGATCCACAATATGAATGGGATACTTTTTGCTGAAATAATAATTCTCGCCGTCATAAAGCATGGCAGACCAGTTATTGTCATTGGCAGAAAGGGATTCCCGAAGGGTGATGGCCACCTTTTCAAACCCAAAGCGATCTGCCAGCTGCTTTGCCACATCCTTATAGCCCTCATGATTCACCTCTCCTGCGGTCACGTCGGTGTTGGACGCCTTAATGCCGAACACATCAGCCGCATCCTCCTCGTTGGCAATGCATACGTCCACATACTGACACAGCCCGGCCATGACCTGTCCGGCCTTTTCCTTGCTCCAAAGCTTATTTCTGTAATTCAAGTCACAGGAAATCTTCACGCCTGCTTTCCTGGCTGCCTTGCAGGCCTGCTCACAGATAGCAGCTACCTGATCGTTTAAAGCCGGTGTAATACCTGTAAAATGAAACCACTCCGCTCCCTCAAAAATCTTGTCCCAGTCAAAGTCCTCCTGTGCTGCTGTAGCAATGGATGACCCTGCCCGGTCATAAATTACCTTGGAAGGCCTTTGAGATGCGCCCTTTTCCAGATAATAAATTCCGATACGGTCTCCGCCCCTTGTAATATAAGAGGTATCCACACCGTATCTTCTAAGAGAATTCACAGCTGCCTGACCGATTTCATGGGCAGGAAGCCTGGATACAAACGCTGCGTCAAATCCGAAATTAGCCAGAGACACCGCCACATTGGCCTCTCCGCCTCCAAAGGTGGCTCCCAGTTTATCTGCCTGCACAAAGCGGTAATACCCTTCCGGTGCAAGCCTTAACATCAATTCTCCAAATGTAATTACTTTTCCTTTCATTGAAATACTCCTTTCACCCTGCATTGCCGGGATTCCTTATTTCTGTCTCTTGGCCTTACCGGCATTCCTTCACGATCTCCACTGCCTCTTGGGTAAGCTCCCTGATTTTATCAAAATCGCCTGCATTAATCAGGTCACCCTTGACCATCCAGCTTCCGCCGCAGGCAAGAATACGGTCATATTTTAAGTACTCTCTCACATTGCCGGCGCTGATGCCCCCTGTAGGCATAAATTTCATTCCCACATAAGGCGCCGCCATGGCTTTCAGCATCTTAAGCCCTCCGGCAGGCTCCGCCGGGAAAAACTTCACAACCTCCAGCTCATGCTTCAGAGCCTGCTCAATCTCACTTGGCGTCATGCAGCCGGGGGTAATTGGAATTCCCTTATCGATACAATACTGTACCACCGTAGGGTTAAAGCCCGGGCTTACAATAAATTTGGCCCCTGCTGCCACCGCACGGTCTACCTGCTCCGTCGTAAGCACCGTTCCTGCACCCACCAGCATTTCCGGGAACTGCCCGGTCATAATACGGATAGCCTCCTCGGCAGCCTCAGTGCGGAAGGTCACCTCCGCACAGGGCAGTCCACCCTCGCACAGTGCCTTGGCAAGAGGTTCCGCATCCTTTGCATCATTTAACACCACCACCGGAACAATCCCGATTTCATGAATCTTATTTAAAATCTCATTCATTTTCCATCCTTCTTTCTGAAATTTTCCCTGTATCCTTCTTGTAAATTTCCCTTAATCCCTTCCTGTTTCCAGCCCGTCAAATCCAAAATATTTTACCGCATTCCGGTAAGAGATATCCTTCACCAGTCCCGCCAATGCCTTTTCATCTGCCGGATACTCTCCGTTTTCCACCCATCCGCCGATCAGATTACACAGTATTCTGCGGAAATACTCGTGTCTGGTGTAGGACAAAAAACTTCTGGAATCCGTAAGCATACCGATAAAGTTTCCAAGCAGCCCAAGACTTGCCAGAGAGCTTAGCTGCTCCGTCATGCCCTTCTTGTGATCGTTAAACCACCATGCGCTGCCCTGCTGGATTTTGCCTGCCGCAGATGCATCCTGAAAGCATCCGATAATGGTTCCGATAGCTGCATTATCCACAGGATTCAGGCTGTAGAGAATGGTTTTCGGCAACTCCTCCGTCAGCGCCAGTGCATTTAAGTACTCCGTCATTTCCGCCGAAGGAGCAAAATTATTGATACAGTCAATTCCGGCATCTGCTCCCAGACTGGCATAGATGGCTCCGTTATTATCTCTTTTTACACCGTAGTGCAGCTGCATAGCCCAGTTTTTCTTATGATAAGCACGGCCCATAGCCAGCATAAAGGCTGTCTTGAACTTTAATTCCTCATCCCTTGAAACAGCCTTTCCCGAAAGACGGGAAGCAAAGATATCCTCAATCTCCTGCTCCCTGGCGGGATGATACATGACATATTCCAGCCCATGATCCGAAATACAGCAGCCGTTCTCCTCAAAGAAATCCATTCTATGTCCAAGAGCCTCCAAAAGCCCGTGAAAGCTGTCAATCTTTACCCCTGCTGCCTTGGAAAGCACTGCCAGATACTCCAAATAGTCCGGCTTTTCCAAATTCATGGCACGATCCGGTCTCCATGCGGGAAGCACCTTGGTGGTAAAGCTCTCATCCTGTGCAATGACCTTATGCCACTTTAAATCGTCTGCGGGATCGTCGGTGGTACAAATCAGAGTTACATTAGACTTTCGGATCAATCCCCGGGCGCTCATATCCGGCTGCTTCAGCTTTTCATTGCAAAGCTCCCACACCTCTTCGGCAGTATCTCCGTTTAGTACCCCATGGTAATCAAAATATCTTTGAAGCTCCAAATGACTCCAATGATACAAAGGATTTCCAATGGCCTTCTCCAGCGTTTCCGCCCACTTCTGAAATTTCTCCCGGTCAGAAGCGTCTCCTGTGATAAAACGCTCCTCCACCCCGTTGGAACGCATCTGTCTCCATTTATAGTGATCTCCCGAAAGCCAAAGCTGGGCAATATTGTCAAATCTTTTATCCTGTGCAATCTCCATGGGACTGATATGACAGTGATAGTCCAAAATGGGCATCTTTGCCGCATATTCATGATAAAGCCTTTGGGCCGTCTCCGTCTCTAAGAGAAAATCCTTATCCATAAATGCTTTCATCAGAACTCCTCCTTGTCTATACATACTTTTTCAGCGCAGCTCGGACAGCACCGACCCCTGCGGTCAGCTCCTGTAAATACCCGCAAACCTTTTCTGCAAGTCCTGCCTCATAAAGGTCTACGCCAAATATCTGCTTCATCTTAAGCACTTCCCTGACATGCTCTTCCACATTTTGACCGGGTGCAAGCTTAAGCCCTGCCACATAAGGGCATACCGTCTCAAGCAAAGGATCTGGGCTGAGCTCAAATGCATTTCCCTGATCGTCCACGGCCATCAAATAGCGGAGCCAGCCGGCAAATACCAGCGGAATCATCTGAAGGCTCTGCACATCCAGCTCAGATGATGCCTGATATGCCTTGATGGTTTCCCCAAATCTTATGCCAAGCTTCTGGGAGGTATCCGTCGCAATTCTCTGAGGAGTATCCGGCATAAAGGGATTGGGCACCCTTATCTGAAGTACCGTATCTATAAACTCCTTAGGGTCCAAAATACCAGGATTTACTACTACAGGAAGGCCCTCTACATAGCCGATCCGCTCTATTAATCCGGTAAGCTGCTGATCCTTCATCTCATCGGAAATTTTGTGATAGCCTAAAAGACATCCGTAAACCGCAAGGGCTGTATGAAGCGGATTTAAGCAGGTGCAGACCTTCATCCGCTCAACCTTGTCAACCGTTTCCCTTTGGGTAAAAATAATGCCTCCCTTTTCCAGCTCCGGCCTACCGTTTGGAAACGCATCCTCAACCACCAGATACTCACACTCCTCCGCATTGACAAAGGGCGCTACATAAGTATTCCGGGAGGTGATTACCGGGTCTAAACCTTCTATTCCGTCCTCCTTCAAAATTGCTTCCACGGAAGCATCCGGTCTGGGCGTAATCTTATCGATCATGGTCCATGGAAAGCTAACCAGATCCTTATTATCAATATAAGAAACAAAACCGGCCTCTGCGCTGCCGTTTTCTGCCCACTTACGGGCAAAGGTACTGACTGCGGCATACAGCTTATCCCCGTTGTGGGAACAGTTGTCGGTGCTGACCATGGCAATTGGCTTACACCCTGCCTGATAACGTGTATACAAAAGAGCCGCCACCTTTCCCATGTAGCTGGAAGGTTCCTTAGGCCCTGTCTGAAAATCCGCTTCCACGGCAGGCAGTGTTTCTCCTTTTCCGTCTACCAGGCTATACCCCTTCTCTGTAATGGTAAAGGTGCACATTTGAAGAGAGTCCTTTCTGAAAATCTCCTTCATGCGTTCAAATTCCGCCTGATTGGCAGAGTCTAACATTAAGGACTCCATAATGCTGCCGATCACCGTTTTTTCCACAGTGCCGTTGGCCTTCAAGGTAACCAGAATATTATAGTCATCGTGGGGACGGTTCATCTTTTCAATGATCTCATAGTCGAACCCCTCTGCCGCTACCAGCCCCCTGTCAAGGGTTCCGTCATTTAAAAGCTTCTGCACCACATTGGCTAGAAAAGCCTTAAAAATATTTCCTGCACCGAAGTGAACCCAGAAGGGATTTTCCCTGGTAGCGCTTTTTACGCTTTCTCTGTCAAATTCCGGCAGCTCATAGCCTGCCGCCTTCCATGCCTGTCTTTCCTGTAATCCTTTTGAATCTAATCTCATTTTTCCTCCATTCCGAAGCATTGCCAATTCCCGGCCTGTTCCATTGTTCATCAAACGATTATTTCAGCCCTTTTTGGCTCCCTTCTCAATAGCTTCCCAAAGCCCGTTTAAGTATGCGGCACCCAGTGCACGGTCATACAGGCCGTAGCCCGGCATCGCCACCTCATCCCAGATCATTCTGCCGTGATCCGGGCGGATAGGCCCGTCAAATTCAATATCGTAAAGCGCCTTCATAATCTCATACATGTCAAAGCTTCCGTCAGCGGATAAATGCGCAGCCTCCTCAAAGTTGGTGGGCGTAATGAATTTCAGATTGCGCACATGAGCAAAATGAATTCTTCCTTTCAGGGAACGAATCATATCCGGCAGATCATTTTCCAGATTGGTTCCGTAGGAACCGGAACAGAAGGTTACACCATTGTGGGGATCATCCACCATCTTCATCATTCTCAAAATGTTTTCTTTATTTATAATAATTCTGGGCAGCCCGAAAACGCTCCATGCCGGATCATCAGGATGAATCGCCATCTTAATATCATATTGGTTGCACACCGGCATAACTTTTTCCAAAAAGTATTTCAGATTGGCAAACAGCTTTTCTCCGTCCACATCCTTGTACATCTCAAAAAGCTCCTTTACCCTTGCCATACGCTCCGGCTCCCAGCCCGGCATCACCGTTCCGTTGGTATCCCCGGCGATGGACTCAAACATCTTCTCCGGGTCCAAAACATCCACTGCCTCCTGAGTATAGGCAAGCACGGTAGAACCGTCAGGCCTTACTCTGGCAAGCTCGGTTCTTGTCCAGTCAAACACCGGCATAAAGTTGTAGCATACCAGATGAATGTCTTCCTTTCCCAAATTCTCCAGCGTTTCAATATAATTGGCAATATACTGATCCCTGTTTTCCCCGCCGATCTTAATATCATCATGGATATTTACGCTCTCAATTCCCGCAATGTGAAGCCCTGCCGCCTCCACCTCTTCCTTCAGCGCATGGATTCGCTCTCTGCTCCATACCTCACCCGGCGCCGTATCATAAAGGGTGGTGATTACCCCCTTTACCCCGGGTATCTGACGGATCTGCTTAAGCGTTACCGTATCAAACCTGCTTCCGTACCATCTAAGTGTCATTTCCATAGTAATCTTAGCTCCCTTCTTTTGAAAAATTACCTTCCTTCCAGCTTTTCAAAGAATATTTGTAATCATTGATTTTATTATAATAAATCTGTATAAAAATGCCATTGACGGGATTGTTTCATACATTGCAAAAATTGTGCTTTTGTGCTATGCTCTGAAAGGAAAATTCAGGAAAAGGAGCCGCCCATGAAGAAGAATTTGGAAACCCGCTTCAACACCAGACAGTACATGCTGTCGCAGGATTTTGAAATTTACTATTATAATGATCAGAATTTGTCAAAGGTGGATCTCCATTCCCATGACTATTATGAATTTTATTTCTTTTTGGAGGGAAATATCAGTGTCCAGATCGGTGATGAGATATACCCCGTTCAATACGGGGATGTTATGCTGATTCCTCCCGGTATTCCCCACCGCCCTATCATTCACAGCACCGAGCTTCCCTACAGACGTTTTGTATTCTGGATCAGCCAGGCCTACTGCAGTCATTTGGAAGAGCTGTCCCCCGATTACATTTATCTGATGAACTATGTGCAGGCCAGAAAAAAATATATTTTTCACAATGACCGCATTACCTTTAACGCTCTCCAGTCGCAGCTCATGCGCCTGATTGAAGAAATGCAGGCGGCACGCTTTGGCAGGAACGCCCAAATTTCCCTCTATGTAAATGAGCTGGTGCTGCATTTAAACCGCTTAATCCACGACCGGAATACACCCAGCAGGAAAAATCAGGAAACATCCCTATATCAAAATCTGCTCACTTATATCGAGGATCATTTAGAAGGCGATTTATCACTGGAGCTGTTGGCAAAGGAATTTTATGTCAGCAAATATCATATTGCCCATGTGTTCAAGGAAAATCTGGGTATGTCTATCCATCAATACATAACCAAAAAACGCCTGGGTCTCTGCCGCGAAGCCATTCACAGCGGAATGACTATCACACAGGTTTACCAGACGTTTGGTTTCGGTGATTATTCAAGCTTTTACCGGGCTTTCAAAAAGGAATACGGTATCTCTCCCAAGGATTTCCGGGATATGCAAATCATCCCGTAATTCTCCGGTCAAGCTTTCGGGACAGCTTAGTACCGATAATCTGAAGGATTTGCACCAGCGCCACCAACAGCACCACGGTCACAATCATAATGTCCGCCTGATACCGGTAATAGCCGTAGCGGATGGCAATATCTCCCAAACCGCCGCCTCCTACTACACCTGCCATGGCGGAGTATCCAAGGATGGTTCCAAGGGAAATCGTTCCTCCCACGATCAGGGATGTTCTGGCTTCTGCAAGAAGCACCTTCCAGATAATGGTCCAAAGCCCTGCCCCCATACTCTGTGCGGCCTCAATCACACCGTGATCCACCTCAAGCAGGGAAGACTCCACCAGTCTGGCCACAAAAGGCGCCGCCGCCATTGCAAGGGGAACAATCGTTGCCGATGCACCGTAGCTTCTGCCTACAATCAGACGGGTAAACGGAATCAGCAGCATCAGCAGAATGAGAAAAGGAATACTTCTCACAATATTTACCACAATGTCAAGTATTTTGTACACCACCTTATTGGGCCTTAATCCGCCGGGTGCAGTCACCACCAGGGTAATTCCCATAGGAAGTCCCAAAATATAAGCAATTAAAGTAGAGGCAAGAGTCATGTACAGCGTTACGCCGGTACCCTCAACTATCATCATAATAATCTGTTTATCCCACATAATGATCAAGCTCCTCCACTTCCAGTTTTCTGTTCTTTAAATACTGTATCATCTTCTCCGCCGCAGCGTCATCCTCCGGGAGCTGCAGTATCATCTGTCCGTGTGCCACACCGCCGATATCCCTTGTGTCCGCCAAAAGAATATTTACCGGCGCCTTACAGGTCATAATCATATTGGCAATCACAGGCTCATAGGAGGAATTGCTGGAAAAAACAATACGGATGCATCGCTTACTCTGCATTTCCTCATAGGGCTCACTGTCTCCATGAATAACCAGCTTTTTCGCCGCCTTGCTCTTTGGCCTTGAAAAGACCTCCTCCACCGTTCCGGTTTCCGCAAGAACGCCCTCGTCGATAATCGCCACATGACTGCATATCTCCTGTACCACCGTCATTTCATGGGTTATAATTACTATGGTGATTCCATATTTTTCATTAATTTCCTTAAGCAGCGCCAAAATCGCCTTCGTAGTAGTAGGGTCAAGGGCGCTGGTAGCTTCGTCGCACAAAAGAATCTTGGGATTTGTGGCAAGCGCTCTGGCAATTGCCACACGCTGCTTTTGCCCGCCGGAAAGCTGTGCCGGATATGCCAGCGCTTTCTCTGAAAGACCAACAATCTCAAGCAGTTCTTTTGCTCTGGCAGCGGCTTCCTTTTTCGGCATTTTGGTAATCTCCATCGGGAAGCATATATTATCTATCACATTTCTCTGCATAAGCAGGTTAAAATGCTGAAAAATCATTGCAATCTGCGTGCGGGTCCTGCGCAGCTCATCATCCTTCATCTCGGAAAGATCCTTCCCTTCAATGAGCACCGTTCCGCTGGTAGGCCGCTCAAGAAAGTTCAAACATCTTACCAACGTGGATTTTCCTGCACCGCTCATGCCGATAATGCCGTAAATCTCACCTTTATGAATATCAAGGTTGATTCCTTTTAAGGCTTCTACTTTATTATCCTTTCCCACAAAGGTTTTGGTAACATCCCTGATTTGAATCATCGTTTCCATATGTATATCCATGCTCCTTTTCCGATTACATTGTTTTATCATATCATAAAGCCGGCTTCCTTGCAACGAGGGAAACCGGCTTTACCAATCCGTCTTTTCTATTGTCGGCTACAGTTTCCGGCTATAGCTGTCCATATAAAACAGAGCACAGATTTACAACAGAAAACTGTACAAACTCCCTTACTTTTGCTATACTTAATTATATTTTTATCAATATCCTTAAAAGAGAGGTTTCAATAAGTATGAGTAAGAAAAAAGCCGTAGTTTCTCTCGGGCATAATGCACTGGGCTACACCACCTTAGAGCAGTGGGACGCCGTCAAAAATACCGCAAAGGCTCTTGCCGATTTGGTAGAGGCGGATTACCAGCTTACCATTACCCACAGCAACGGCCCGCAGATCAGTATGATTCACAAAGCGATGACAGAGCTGCGCCGTCTTTATATTGATTACACGCCTGCTCCCATGTGCGTTTGCAGCGCCATGAGTCAGGGATACGTGGGATACGATATCCAGAATTCCTTAAAAGCCGAGCTGCTTAGCCGCGGCATCAGCAAAACTGTTTCCACCATATTAACTCAGGTCACGGTGGACCCCTATGACGAAGCCTTTTATGAGCCCACCAAGCTGATCGGAAGGTATATGTCTGCAGAGGACGCCGAGATTGAAACCAAAAAGGGCAATTATGTGCAGGAGGAGCCGGGCAAGGGCTTCCGCCGTATCATTGCAGCTCCCAAGCCCATTGATATTGTGGAAATCGAAGCCATCCGTACTCTTGCCGATGCGGATCAGATCGTCATTGCCTGCGGCGGAGGCGGCATCCCCGTCATCGAACAGAAGCACGCCTTAAGAGGAGCTTCCGCAGTCATTGAAAAGGATGCTATTGCCGGCAAGCTTGCTGCCGATTTGAAGGTGGATCAATTGATTATCCTTACCTCCGTTCCAAATGTGTACCAAAACTTCGGCAAGGAAAACCAGCAGCCCATCGCCTCTCTCACCGTGGCGGAAGCCGAAAAGATGATTGCCGACGATGAGTTTGAAAAGGGCACCATGCTTCCCAAGATTGAAGCTGCCATTTCGTATCTGACTGCCAATCAGAATGGTAATGTTCTGATTACTTCACTGGAAACCGTAAGTCAGGCACTGAAAGGCAAGGCCGGTACATTGATTACTTTAAATTAACTAAAATCGCCATATGAAGCGTATTTTCAAATGTTAATTCTATTCTAACATTTGCGATACACTTTCATATGGCGATTTTCGTGTCTCATCACATGCCGTTCATCAGTAAAACTACTCCAGCTCCAGCTGTTTCCGGGTCAGGTATTCACTTAAGAAATAAAGCCCTATGCCGGCCGCAACGTAAAGCACCGTATTAATCAGATATATGCCCATATCCACCTTGGACAAGCCTACCAGATTATTACTCTTATAAAAGATCAATATATAAAAAAGCATCAGGACAAACTCAATGATTTGCATAATAATACTGATACCAAAATATGCACCGATGGCGCCCAAAATTCTGTGCCTGCGCAGCATTTGCCCCACAGAAATAGAACCGATCAGCTTCATAACATTGAAAAAAATTCCGGCCAGTCCCATAAGCACTGCACATATTACAAAACTTCCAAGGTCATTAAAATTTCCTTCCTCTGCCAGTTTCCTGATAAAATAACCAAATTCCTCCATAATTTCTGTCAGAGGTATCTGTCTCTGAATTTGGAAAATGTAAAGCATGAACATGATCAGAAAAATACTGATCCCGATTGCCACACTGGAAAGCAAATTCCAGCCTCCCATAACCAGGCTTTTAGATATAAGCAGCTGGTGGCTGGTTGCAGGCAGCGTATGCGTCAGATACCCTTCATCCGTAAACATACTTTTATAATAGCGAACTATCAGATAAATATTGATTCCCAGCGGAACACCGATTACTAACGCATAATATGCAAGAAATGTTCCTACAATGGAAAATCCAAAGCCAATCCAATCATCATCCCAAATTGGCAGAGCAAAACTAAATCCCAACGCCAGCGTTCCGATCAGCAATATTCCCATAAGAAGCACCGGCATTTTCCATGATCTGCGCCATTCATGTTTCAAAAGCTTTTTTAACATGCGAACACCTCCCTGAAATATGCATCCACTGATTTCCCCTTCTTTTCGCGGATATTTTCCACCGTATCATGAAGGATTACTCTTCCGCTTCGGATAAAGATTACCTCATCCAGAATATTTTCAATATCGGAAATCAAATGCGTGGAAATGACCACCGTTGCATCTTCATTGTAGTTGCTGATGATGGTCCGCAAAATATAATCTCTGGCCGCAGGGTCCACACCAGCTATCGGTTCATCCAACACATACAACTGTACATCCCTGCTCATCACCATAATCAATTGAACCTTTTCCTTGGTTCCCTTGGACAGGGTTTTAAGCATTGCATTTTCATCTATATTTAAATTCCTCAAAAGCTCCCTGGCACGCTCCGGCCTGAAATCCTCGTAAAAATCACTAAAGAAGTCGATCAGCTCCCTTACCTTCATGCCGCTCTGAAAATATGTTCTTTCCGGAAGGTAGGAAACCTGTGCCTTGGTCTCCGGCCCAGGTTTATTGCCATTGATCCGCACTTCTCCTTCCGTTGCCACAAGAAGGCCGCTCATCAGCTTGATCAACGTGGTTTTACCACTTCCGTTAGGACCAAGCAGCCCAATGATCTTCCCTCTTGGAATATCCAGATTCACATTGTTTAAAGCAAGCTTTTTCTTTTCATATACCTTGGTAAGATTTCTTATCCACACAAGCTCATTCATTTTCATCCTCCCGTTCCAGAAGCTTCTTTACTTCTTCCTTACTATATCCGAGATCTTCCATCCGGTTAATAAACTCATGCACCTGCTCTTTGGCAAGACAATTTCGCGTTTCCCTGATTAATTCCATATCTTCTGTGACCACACGACCGCTGGTTCTCACCGCCATCACCAGCCCGCTTCTCTCAAGCTCGGAAAGCGCCTTTTGCATCGTATTGGGGTTTACCCCTGCTTCCGCTGCCAGTTCCCGCACACTGGGTATCTTTTCGCCTGGTTGATAAATGCCTGCAATAATTCTGATTTGAATCACTTCAATTAACTGCGCATAAATCGGTCTGTCAGAGTTCAAATTCCATGCCATCTGCATCTTCCTTTCTTTGTATTACTGTACTACTTAATTAATACAATAATATTTTAAAAGGATTTTGTCAAGTATGTTTTTTACATATTTTCGAATAATTACAGACGATTCAGATTTTATTGCCCTGCCATAAAAATCACTGCCATCATGGCGCCGATCATAATACAAAAATCACCGATATTAAAGATCACCCTGCGAAGCCCCTTAAGAGGAACATTAAAGCTTACATAGTCAACCACATACTTTCTCTTTAAACGGTCATAGGTATTGCTGTAGGCTCCGCCCAGCATCAGAGTCAGCGCCCACTTTAACATTCCCTTTCCCGCCATGGTAAGGGTTCCCACAAACAAAACACTCAGAGCCAACGTCATTACCACCGATAATGCTGCCACAATCTGCCGCTTTTTTTGCCCGGTATTCAAAAACGCTCCTTTATTGTGATGCTTGCGTATCAAAAGAACTCCGCATTTTTTCTCCGTTTCCCCTTCCTTCCTGTTTTCTTCTATATAATTTTTAATTCCCAACTCCACCCCGAATATTCCCAGTATCACCGCCAAATATTGCATAGCTGTCCTTTCCGGTATCCATATCATACTAAATATGTCTGCATTTTCTGCCTGCTGCTTTCTGCCCTTGAGACACACTATTTGAATATTGTTCTCTCAATTTGATTAAAGTATAGCACACTATTTTAGGGCTTCCTACTACAATTTAATGGCAAAAAGGGCTCCCGCTAATTGCGGGAGCCCCGGAAAATTCCTTTACCTAATCTGATTTCTGATTAAGGAAGCATATCTGTATCGCCAAATATTTCTGCCCACTTTGCAGCACGCTCATCTGCAATAGCCTGACCGCCTGAATTCATGTAATCAGCAAGCATGCTGTCCCAAACGCTGTCAAAATCTGCTTCAGATGCTATGACAGCATTGTCATAAATCTGATCACGCTTAGCGCTTAAGGTATCACCTACATTGGATTCTGCCTCGATAGCACCAACGTTTACATTCTTAGCAGGAACTGCATCTGTTCTGGCAATGTCATTTGCCTGCTGTACTAATGCAGGATCAATCTCAGCATAGCTGTATGCCAAGGAGAGCTCTGTAAGCTCGGTAGTAGAAAGATTTAATCCGTTACAGGTAATTGTATAGTCAATATTCATACCGGAGTTCATAATTGCATCACCGGTTGCAGCAACAGTCTGAATTGCACCGCTGTCCAGCTTGTTGTGGGTTACGCCCTCATCACCGATCTGCAGATATTCAATATGTGCAGGATCGCTGATCCAGTCAAGGTACAGCATGGAAGCCAGAGGCTCATCATTGGTGCTGGGGAAGAAGATCTTACGATCTCCTGCAGTACTGGATACATACTTGGTATGTGTTCCCTTTGAATCATTAAAAGGATCAACAGCTACAAAATAAGCATTCTCGCCAACATTTCTCTGAAGGTTTGAATTGATGCTGTCCTCACCGTTACGGAAAGGATAATCCCAGTTATGAGTAAATGCGCCTACATAGCCGGCCTTCATCATATCATCTTCGGTTGTATCACCGCTTCCATAAAGAGCGAAGTTATCCCACATTAAGCCCTGGTTATACCACTTGTTCAGAAGTCTGACTGCTTCCTTGGTACCGTTCTGGGTCAGTTTTCTGTCATCAAATCCGTTTACATAGTACTCTTTGTCACTGATGTCTGGATCAATAAATGACTCAATCAGAGTAGCTGCTCTCCAGCCTACATCATAGCTTACGGAATAAGGGATTAACTTGTCTGCATCTGCGCCAAGAAGGGTATCAGCATTTTCCTGGAATGCAATCAGCATTGCCTCAAACTCTTCTGTTGTGGTAGGAGCTGACAGCCCCAGTGCATCCAGCCAGTCCTGACGAACAAAGGTATTGATACGGTTGCTGTTAGCCAGCTTTCCTTCGATCGCCCAAATCGTACCGTTTACAGGATCCTGATCCCAGTAAATGTTTGTCTCGCCCAGCCAGTTCCACAGATTGGGAAGCTCATCCTTGTAACCATCCACATAGCTGCTCAGATCAAGCACACCACCCATATCAGCATAAGTCTGAATGGTGGGATAGCTGTAAGTAACACAGATATCCGGTGCTGTTCCTGCTGCAAGCAGGTTGTTGATTTCATCTACCTCAGTCCATCTGGGAACCTTAACGAATTCAACCTCAACGTTATGATCTTCCAACATTCCCTGCTTAATATACTCAGTGTACATGTTGTTGGTAGGATCGGAACCACCGTCATTTCCACGATCATAAACCTCAACCGTAATGTGTCTGGTTTCAGCAAACTTACCATCCACAAGTTCGCCGGTTTCAGCTGCCTCTTCTTCGGCACCGTCATCAGCAGCAGTATCCCCTGAAGTATCACTTGCAGTGGTATCTGAGCTTGAAGCCGAAGATCCGTTATCCGCGCTGTCGGAGCCGCTGCCGCATGCAGCAAGCATTACCATGGCACCTGCCAGCAGGATAGCAATTACTTTTTTCTTCATCCTTTAATTACCTCCCTATTTCTAGTATTTTATATTTGAATGAACGAACCTGTTAATGGTTCGATTATTCCTTTACCGCTCCCATGGTTACGCCGTGAATAAAGTACTTCTGTAACCAGGGATATATGCACAGGATGGGCACGGTTGAAAACATGACTATCGCAGCCTTTAAGGATGCGGAAAGTCCCGGTGTGGAGAAGCCCTCCTGAGTTGCAACTTCCACAGAGTTAATGTTATTCAAAATATTATACAGCAACAGCTGCAGCGGATAATATTCGGATTTCTTTATGTACAACAGCGCATCCGAGTAACCGTTCCAACGGCCTACCGCATAAAACAGAGCCAAAGTCGCCATAACCGGCTTTGATAACGGTACATAAATCTTTAACATAATCTGGATAAAGGTAGCGCCGTCTATTTCTGCGGACTCTCTCAAACTTTCCGGAATGCCGTAGAAGAAGCTCCTCATAATAATCATATTGTAAACGCTTAAACAGCTGGGGATAATCAATACAAGCGGATTATCCAGAAATCCCAGGCTTTTCATCAACAAATAGTTGGGAATGGTTCCCGCATTGAAAAACATGGTGATTGTGATAAACACATTAATCGCTCCCCGGCCTTTCAACTTGTCAAAAATCAGCGGATAAGCGCACAGGATAGTCATGGTCAGAGATACCAGCGTACATAC
Source organism: uncultured Lachnospiraceae bacterium (assembly GCA_964393865.1). Taxonomy (GTDB): domain Bacteria; phylum Bacillota; class Clostridia; order Lachnospirales; family Lachnospiraceae; genus Suilimivivens. The sequence continues at coordinate 58,095 of CAYMUW010000010.1, read as the reverse complement.
CAGGGTCAGAAATACGGTCCAGAAAAACGCCCGAATATATTTTACATCACTCAAAACCGTAGCATACGCATCCAGATTAAAGCCCTTCGGCCAGAGAGAAACTGCGTTTCTCACCAAATACTCTGTGGAACTCAGGGACTTTGCAAGCAGGTTCAGCATGGGTACCACACAAATAATACTGATTAGTACACAGATTATGATAAAACACCAATCGCCGATCTTTGCAGAGGTAGACTTTACTTTCATTACCAAATCCCCCTTTCTCCAAGCTTTCTGGACAGCCAGTTAGCCGTCAGCAGGAAGAACACGCCAACCACAGACTGGAACAGACCTACCGCAGTGGTCAAAGAAAACTGCAATCCCTTAATACCGGTTCGGTATACATAGGTGGAAATTACGTCTGCCACGTTCATAACCAGATTGTTCTGGAATGCAAAAGGACGATCAAAGCTGCTTCCCAGAATATTACCCAAATTCATAATCAACAACACAACAATAGTAGGCTTGATACCCGGAAGGGTGATATGCCACATTTTGCGGAAACGTCCCGCACCATCCACGGAGGCTGCCTCGTACAGCTCCGAATTAATGCTGGCGATTGCCGCAAGATATACGATGGAACCCCAGCCGAAATTCTGCCATACGCCTACGCCGATGTATGTGCCGATCCAGTGAGCCGCATCATTCAGGAACGGAATTGATGTTCCGCCCAGCTTCTCGATCAACATATTAACCAAACCTTCACCGGGAGCAAACAGCTGCAAAGCCAGGCTGTAAATGATGACCCATGAAAGGAAGTGAGGCATATAAGCAATCGTCTGCACAACCTTCTTAAAACGTTTAAAGCACAATTCGTTCAAGATCAATGCAAAAATAATCGGTGCAGGGAAACCGATCACCAGATCCAGCAGGTTCAGGCACACGGTATTTCGCAGTGCGCAACGGAAATCATTGCTTTTAAACGCCTGAATAAAATACTCAAATCCGTGATTCTTTGCCCAGGGCAGCTTCCAAATACTTTCCACGATACTGTACTTCTTAAATGCGATCTGAATATATACCATAGGGATATATTTGAAGATCAGCAAATACAGAAGCGGTAAAAGCAGAAGCAGGTACAGCTGCCAGTATCTTTTCAGATACGCACTGGTACTTTTTTTACTTGTGACGGCCGGTTTATTTGTTTTCGCCTTAGCCTTCATTGTAACACCTCCCAAAATCCTTCACTATTTCGTTTTCTTTCCATCCCAACCGAAAATCCTTCGTTAATAAATCTTTCTTCCCTTTTCATCGGGAATACCGCTCTTGCGGTAAAAATAGGTGTTGATCTGATCTCTCCATTCTCTGGAATGCTCCTTCTGATGCAGAAACCTTTCCAGCATCCTCCGGTAAACCTTCTCCGGCAGCTTTCCTTCCAGAGTTTCAAACCGCTTTACCATCTCATCTACCAGTTCCACCCCTTCAAAATGAGTGTCGTATATATGCTGAATGACCGTCTTGCCGCTTTGCAGCCTGTGATGATACGGCATATGGTGAAAGAAAAGCAGCAGCTCGTCGGGACAGCTTTCCGGGCTGTCATACTTAGAAGCATTCGGCTCCCTGTAAAGCCCTGCATATCCGGTTCCAAGATGGCTTCTGTCAACTCCAATTCCCTGATGATCGGCCCGGTGATAGGTTCCCCAACGGTCATATTCATAACCATCCACGTTAGGTCCGTAATGATAACCGGGATTGACCATCCACCCAATTCCCAACGGTGCACTGTACATCTCGTAAGCCTTCCAGGAATTCATCAAAATGAAAAGCAGTACTTCCCGGACCTGGCGATCCTCTCCAAAGGTTCTCACGATCCATTCCTCTGCCAGCTCTTCTGCCGAAGCCGAAGGCTCAAATGCAAGTCTGCCAAATCCGTAAAGATTGGCCGCTGCCAGATCATGTCCGGTCCAATTCTCGTCATTTCCGGTGTTGGCCACCGCTGTCATACCGCATTTCGCCTGTTGAAAGGTCTTTCCCGATACGATATCCTCCACCAGATCGCCAGTCTCTGCTACATAGGTACGAAAACCTAAAACCTGCTGAAACATCGGAATGAGATAGCATACATGCCGCTGCTGCCCTGTATATTCCTGTGCAATCTGCACCTCCAGCATCTGATTGGTGGCTTTCAGCCCGCCAAAAAGGGGATGTACCGGCTCTCTGACCTGAAAATCCATAGGCCCGTTTTTGATCTGTAAAATCACATTGTCGTGGAAGGTACCGTCAAGCTCTATAAAGTTGTCATAGCCTGATCTGGCCCTGTCGGTCTTATAGTCCCGCCAGTCCTGCCTGCAGTTATATACAAAGCAGCGCCAAATAATCAGTCCTCCGTAAGACTCTGCCGCCCGGGCCAGCATATTGGCTCCGTCCGCATGAGTCCTTCCATATGTAAAAGGTCCGGGACGCCCTTCCGAGTCGGCTTTAATCAGAAAGCCTCCCAAATTGGGTATCTGTTCAAAAACAAGCTTCATTCGCCGCTGCCACCACTCCCTTACCTCTTCCGATAAAGGATCGGCACTGTCCAGCTCTCCCAGCTCTATGGGGGCTGCATAGTTTAACGATAGAAAAAGCTTAATACCGTAATCCGCAAAAATTTCTGACATTTGACGGAGTTTATCAAAATATTTATCTGTAATCAGCCATGTTGCGGCATCCTTGACGTTTACGTTATTGATTACCGTACCGTTAATTCCCACCGAGGCAAGCAATCTGGCATAGGTAACCGTCCGCTCGTCTACCAGAATTTCATCCTTGTCAAAGAAAAAGGAATTTCCCGAATAGCCTCTTTCAATACTGCCGTCCATATTGTCCCAATGGTTCAGCATCCTAAGCGGCATCACCGGTTCTTTGCGGATATCCAGCCCCAGATAGGAATTCCCCAATTGAAGCTGCTTAATCAGCTCAAAGGCTCCATACAAAAAGCCGCTGTCATCGGAGGCCCCGATTATCAGGGCTTCCTCCTGTTCAAAGAGATGATAACCGCCTTCCTTCAAAGCATCCTCCTGTTGAAAAAGAATGCTCCCGGCTGTTTCACCACCTGCTTCCGGCATATCCGCACACAGCACATGATCATTACCCGTTATTCCAGCAAAAGCCGCCTTAAGTTCAGATACGGCACATTCTATGACACGTCCCTTTCGGTCCGCATAAATCTTATGGATACAGGACCACTCTGTCGAAACCTTCCCCGGTTCATAGGAAAGCCATGCCTGTTCAAATCCCATGCATTTTCCTCCTACTCCAGAACAAATTCCTGTTCCGCTGTCACCTGAAGCGATGCAATCTTCTTTCCTGTCAGCTTCTCGCTGCGGCTGTCAGGCTGGCTGCCGCCGATATAAATCAGATAATTTCCCTCAGAAACCCGGTTCACAGCCTGCTCATCATACAGCGCAAAGGCTTCAAGGGGCAGCTTAACAGAGATTTCCTTACTTTCCCCCGGCTTCAGGGTCACCTTGCGGATGCCCTTAAGCTGGGCATTGGGCGTTCCTGCTCTGTCTGCTTTGACATACACCTGAACGGTTTCCGTGCCCTCACAGCGTCCGTCATTGGTCAAAACCGCACTGACCGTTATGCCATCTTCACCTACTGTATCCGTCGAAACCTTGGGACTGCTATATGTAAAGCTGGTGTAGGATAAGCCGTATCCAAAAGGATATAAAGCTTCGCCTTCCATATATCGATAAGTTCTTCCCTTCATCGTATAATCCGTAAATTCAGGCAGCTCCTCCGTGCTTCTGTAGAAGGTAATGGGCAGCCTTCCTTCCGGGTTTTTCTCTCCAAATAAAACTCTTGCAATTGCCTTTCCGCCTTGGGCGCCGGGATACCAGCCCTGAATAATTGCCGGTATATGCTCATCAGCCCAATTAACTGCCAGGGCGCTTCCTGACAGAAGAACCAGAACAACCGGTTTGCCGCTCTCGTATGCCGTTTCCAAAATTTCCTGCTGCTTGCCGGGAAGATTTAAATTAGGCTTGTCGCCGCTGGCGTACTGATTGCCTTCGTCTCCTTCTTCTCCCTCCAAGCCGGAGTCAAGTCCCAGACAAAGCACAACCACATCACTTGCCGCACATACGCCCTTCACTTCCGAAATACGATCTCTTCCCTTGCTCAGATTGCTGATGCTGTCCTTATAAAGATGACAGCCCTCAGATACCAGCACCCTTACATCATCGCCTACATAATCCTGAATCCCTTCGGAAATTGTGTAGTACCGGGATGCGGTTCCCTCATAGTTGCCTACCAGTGCTTTACGATTATCTGCATTGGGTCCTATAATTCCAATTGTTTTAATCTTTGATTTGTCAAGAGGAAGCAGATCATTTTCATTCTTCAAAAGTGTGATACACTTTTCTGCCGCCTCAAGATTCAACGCTTTCATTTCCATAGAGTCAACCACGGTAAAAGGAATATCATCATAGGGTGTGCTTCCCTTCTCGTCGAAGACGCCCAGCTTCATTCTTGCGGTAAACAGATTAACCAAAGCCTCATCCAGTCTCTCCTCAGAAACCATTCCCTGCTTTACGGCCTCTGCCACATAGACAAACAGCTGTCCGCAGTTCAGGTCGCATCCGTTGTTCACTGCCATTGCTACGGATTCAAGAGGACCGCCTGTAACGCCATGGCCTTCATGGAAATCCTTAATCGCCCAACAGTCGGATACCACGTGTCCTTTAAAGCCCCATTCCTTACGCAGTATATCCTGAAGCAGAACCTTATTTCCGCAGCAGGGATCGCCGTTGGTTCTGTTGTAAGCGCCCATCACTGCTTCCACCTTAGCTTCCTTCACACACGCTTTAAAGGCGGGAAGGTATGTCTCATACAAATCCTGCCTGCTTACCACCGCATTAAAGCTGTGGCGAAGATCCTCAGGACCGCTATGTACCGCAAAATGCTTGGCACATGCCGCTGCCTTCATATAATTCTCATCATGCCCCTGCAGCCCTTCCACAAACCGCACGCCCAGTCTGGAAGTAAGATAAGGGTCTTCTCCAAAGGTCTCATGTCCTCTTCCCCATCTGGGATCTCTGAAAATATTCACATTAGGCGACCAGAAGGTTAAGCCCTTGTAAATATCCGTATCATCATATTCCTGCTGCATATTAAACTTGGCCCGGCCCTCTGTGGAAATGGCATCCGCCACCTTCTCAATAAAATCCTCATCGAAGGTCGCTGCCAGTGATATTGCCTGCGGAAAAACCGTTGCTACACCTGCCCTTGCAACGCCGTGCAGCGCCTCATTCCACCAATTATATGCCTTGATTCCCAGTCTCTCGATTGCAGCCGCCCCATTGACCGTCTGAAAGGCCTTTTCCTCCAGAGTCATCTGGGCTACCAGCTTACGCGCACGTTCTCTGTACTCTTCGTTCTTTGCTTCATTTCTTACCAGTTCCATGCAAACTCTCCTATCAGTAAACTATGATTATTCCATAGCTATTAGCAATTTGTACACATTTCCCCATAAATATATTAGAATTATATTTCAATTTGCCATCCTTTTCTTCTTATATCTTGTTTTTTTCTCATCAAATATTGCTAAAGTCTCGTCAGTGAGAAATTTTATTAATTATTTTTTGCTATTTTATTTTACCTGTTTTTTCGTATTTTTTTAGAATATCCATTGATTTTTTCCATTTATTCTGCACTTTTTTCAACTTATGGGATTTTTAAGAGAAAGATTTTGTACATTTTGACCATTTAGCAAATTAGCAATATTTGATTTGATCTTGCCAAAAAATAAAAATGGACTTACACTACAAGTGTGGCGTTTTTCCGCCGCCTAAGACAAATGTGAAATGCAAAAGCTGGCTTTTATACACCGAAACAATTCGGAAATGAGGGTAAATATGATCAAGATACTTAACGGAATACATGAAACAGTTGCTTATGACGCTCTGAACGGTCTAAAGCTTTATCATAATAAGGAAGTGGAAAATTATCCCATCCATTGGCATACCGCTCTGGAAATCATTATGCCCATTGAGAACGAATATACCGTGATTATAGACGGCACTCCCCATACCTTTCACGAAGGAGATATCTGGATCACGCCGCCGGGAACTCTGCACGAGCTGATTGCGCCCGCTTCCGGCGAACGTCTCATTATGCTGTTCGACTACAGCCTGATCTGTAATGTTAACGGCATGGATTCCATGCTTCACACTCTTCTTCCCTATACCCTGATTACCAAAGAAGAGTATCCCGAGCTTAACAGCAAGCTGCAGTTTTATCTGTATGAGCTGACCCGGGAATATGACAACCCCATGCCTCTTACCGAGGCATGCGTTTATTCTCTGATGATTCGTTTTTTTGTAACTCTGGGACGCGCCAACTTTAATGCCAATACCAAATTCCCCGGTATCACTCACAACAAGCAGCACGAATATGTAGAGAAATTTATGACGGTGTGCAACTACATCACCGATCATTGTACCGAAAATATTACGGTAGACCAGCTGGCCGATCTGGCAGGCTTTTCCAAATTTCATTTTGCCCGCCTGTTCAAGCAGTTTGCCAATATGTCCTGCTACGAATATCTGACACAAAAACGCATTGCACACGCAGAGCGTCTTCTGATTAACCCCAACATTTCCATAACAGAGGTTGCCATGCGTTCCGGCTTTAACAGTCTTTCCACCTTTAACCGGATCTTTAAGGCTGCTAAAAATTGTACCCCCTCCGAATACAAAAATCTTAATAAGATTGAACGGTAGCATTCTCCTTATTGAAAAGGCAGGATTCTGTCTAGGCATCTGTGACATCGGGCAAACACTGCATTATGTAAACCGAAATGACCGGAAATCAAAACAGCTGCCCGGCATAAACACAAAGGTTACCGTAACCTTTCCCATTACAGGAGCAAGCGAAAAGGTCTGCTCCTCATATTCTGCGCATTGTCCAAACTCCACAATCTGTTTATTCTCCGTTTCGCCGTCAAAGAACCGGACATGAATGGTATTGCTTCCTTTTGCCGCCCGCCCGCAAATCGTCAGGCCGCTGGCTCCCTTTTCCCCAAAGTTCATGTCTCTGAATTCCAGCGAGACATTATTGCCGATTTCCTCTACTCTGTCCTCTTCCATACGGAAGCTGTCGCCGTACACTGCATCTGCAGAAGCTGCGCTCAGTTCCATCCATGCCTTTTCATAGCGGGTAAAGGAAAACCCCTTGATATGTACCTTCTGCCTCAGCAGAAAGCTGATGGTGTTAATCCCCTTCACCGGCTTATTCAGCTTCCAGGTCTCCTCCTGATAAACATTCCAGATTGACGGCTTCTGATAAACCACATCCGCCAGAAGTTCACTTTCCGGCTCGCCGGGAATCCCCTCCCAGATCTGAATGGGATAGGCATTTCCATCCAGTGCAAAGATGGGCACCGTTATCTCGTCGGAACCTACCGTTCCAAAATCAATTCCGCCGTAGGACACCACGGTTTCCCCGTCTCTGGCAGTTGCCACGCCTCTTTCATTTCCGTTCCCCGCTTCTCCTTTCACTCCGGTATACAGACTCCCGGCTATAAAATCATAGGGGTCCAAATAGGCCTTACCCAGGCCCTGAATGCGAAACTCCAACTGGGAAATCAGACGAACAGCATCCGTTCCGCTTCGCGACATACACCGCAGTCTGAACTCTCCGTCTCCGATTGCCGTCAGCACTGCCTGACTGCCCTCAGAAGCCACCGTCACCAGATTGGAGGTTACGCCATAATCATTGACCGCCTGAAAGATCAGCTCCCTGTCATCGGCATCTTCCGGCTCAATTTTAGCCTGCACCGTCAGAGTCCTTTTGTCCCTGTCAAACTCCCGTCCATCCCCGGCAAGCAATGTGATTTTTCGCACGGGAATTTCTTCCCTTTTGCCGGTAATCACAGGCAGGTCTTTGTTTTCTTCTCTTGCGGCGGAAGGCTTTTCTTTCGTATTCAAAGCATTCTGCGTCACATCCATAACACTGTGGCAGGTCAGGGAAACGCCTGCAAGTCCCTTTCCGTTCACCTTAACCAAAATGTCTCCCGGCTGACAGTTGGATTGAATGATTGCCAAAAGCTTTCCGTTAAACAGCCTGCGGCTTTTGCCCTTGTAGCTGTCGTAATCTGTACTGTCTCCATTGTCAAGACCTATCAGTCTTCCGGCTCCCTGCACCTCCACCTGCACCCGGTCACAGCTGTTCTCCACAGGATTTCCTTTTTCATCAAGGGTGCCGATTTCCAGGAACAAAAGGTCCCGTCCGTCTGCCTTGACCTCCGTATTTTCAGGATGTATTACGATCCGTGCCGAATTGCCGAAGGAACATCTCTCATCCGCTGCAATCCTGCACCCATTCCCGTCGTATGCCTCGGCCTTAAGCACGCCCTCCTCATAGGGCACCTGATAATCCGCTATAATTTTGCCGCTGCTTCCGGGCTCATGAGAAAGGGACTGTCTTCCCAGACTTTTCCCGTTTAAAAACAGCTCCACATAGGGAGCATTGGAGCAAACCCGGACATCAATCAGCTGCCCTGGGTTAAAATCCCAATAAGGAAAAATATGCACCATAGGACTGTTTCGATAATCCGTCCACGCCGACTGCCACACATAATAGGAATCCTTGGGAAAACCCGCCGTGTCAAGCTGTCCGAAATAGGAGTTTTTGGTATGGTAGGGCGTAGGCTCACCGATATAATCAAAGCCCGTCCAAAGAAATTGTCCCATGGAAAAAGGGGTATCCCGGTCAACGGAAATACAGCTTTCCATAGACCTGGCTCCCCAGCTTGTTATGCTGTTGCCAAGTGCGGAACACTGCAGATCATCCTCCGACAAAATTCCCGCCCTTAAAGGAAAATGGTAGACTCCTCTGCTCTGCACAATGGACGAGGTTTCACTTCCGTATATCACCCAGTCCGGATGCTCTCTGTGATGCTTTTCGTAATACTTTTCCGAGTAATTATAGCCTGCTATCTTTACAATATCCGCACACTTCTGTGCATTGTCCCACGGCATATAGTTGGAGCCTATGGTAACCCGGGCATTTCCCCAAGGGTCATACTGCTCTACCAGTGTTTTCAGCTCCTTCGTAAGCTCCTGCCCCCGCTCATCCGCATGGGTATCATAGATTTCATTTCCGATACTCCACATAATCACGCTGGGGTGATTGCGGTCACGGCATACCCATGAACAAATGTCCCTCTCATGCCATTCCTTAAAAAACCTGCCGTAATCGTAAGTGGTTTTCGACCGCTCCCACATATCAAAGGCTTCCGAGATCAGCAAAATCCCCATCTCATCGGCAAGCTCCACAAAGCCCGGCGCCATCATGTTATGAGACCCGCGCACTGCATTTACACCCATTTTCTTAAGCTTTCTGAACTTCCGTCTCATGGCAGAGCGGTTAAAGGCTGCCCCCAGCGCTCCCAAATCATGATGCTCGCAGACGCCGTTCAGCTTCAAATGCCTGCCGTTTAAGAAAAATCCCTTATCAGGGTTAAATTCCGTATACCGGAAACCGAACTGACAGCTTTCCTCCTGTACGATTCGGCCTTCCACCTCCAATGCCGTTTGCAGCGTATACAGTACCGGAGAATCCACATCCCACAGGCAGGGATTTTTCACCAGAAATTCCTGCCAGCTGTCCTGACAGCCTATTCCGGCAAGTGGAATCTCCTCTTCTCCCCAAAACAACCTGTGCGTCACTTGATAGTCATGTTCCCTGTCAGAAGCATCAACCGCTGTCTCCACCCACAGCAGGAAATCCTCCCGCTGCCTTTCGGTACTGATATAGACCCCGTTTTCTTCTATACAGATTAGTCCCGTGGTTTTCAGCCACACATTCCGGTAAATTCCTGCACCGGAATACCACCTGCTGTTGGGACTTTTAAAGCAGACTCTTACCAGAATTTCATTTTCACCCTGCTCCAAAAAGGCAGAAATCTCCACCGTAAAGGAAGAATAGCCATACTTCCATTCACCGGCCCGCTTTCCGTTTACGTAGACGGTACTATCCATATAAACTCCCTCAAAGACAAGAAAGACTCTTTGGGCTTCCCCTGCCTCCCGGACAAAAGACTTCCGATACCATCCGGTTCCATCCTCATAAAGCCTTTGAGAATCATAAATCAGCCAGTCATGAGGAATATCTACAGGTACAAAGTCCTGCTTGCGCATCAAAACCTCTGCCGGCTCCGTTTCCGGCCCTGTTCTCAAAAAAGACCATCCGTCGTTCCATAAGCTTTTCATAATAATCTCCATTCCGTCAGCACATTCCGCTTTCATGACTCTATGCCGAAAAAGCTTTCGTTTAAATCTCCACCCAAAAAGGACTCATTGGAAAGCCTTCCTGATTGTAAATCAGCGCCCCCTTATTGGTATTGGCATAGCAATAACGCACTGCCACAGGCTTTTTCTGCAGCCCAGTGCAGCTTAAAATAATTCGTTGTTCTGCAATCTCCGCCCGGGCAGGTATCCGGCTTCCGTTCTCATCCAAAAATTCAAAATCCCGAATAACGCTTCCCTTTTCTTTTCCGTCAGCATACAATCCGCCTGTCGCATTTTGACAGTAGATGGTCACCCGATACTCATGCCCCTGGTTTTGGCATTCCGCCTCAACATGATCTATCTGCGGCCCTTCGCACTGGGACATCACTCCATAAAGCTTTTTTGCCGCCTGCATAGCAAGCCGCTTACCGATATCCTTCTTGTTTAAGGGGTGAAGGTCGTTGTCCTCCCCCAGATCAATTGCCACCACCATGCCTGTTCCCGGTATTTCAAGCGCCTGTCTTTGCAGCTCCCTGACCGCCGGCCAGCCCTGACCTGTCTCATCCGCATCGCTGTCGTAAATATCAATGGCAAAATTGGGAAGCTGCACATAAAGAAACGGCAGCGCTTCATCCTTCCAGTTCTTACGATACCCCTCTATCAGACGTTTGGTTAAATTAAGATATTCTCCCGGAACATGGGTATTAGACTCTCCCTGATACCAGAGAAAGCCTGCTATGGTATAATCACAGCAGGGTGCCAGCATCCCGTTATATAACGCGGCAGGCTTCCAATTAACGAAATCCGTAGGCTTGATCTGCCCGCAGTACGCCCCGATCCGCCAATACCACTGCCCCTGCAAATCAATTTCCTCTTCCTCATTAAAAATGGCATACCGCTTGTCCGGCGTAAATCTGCCATGTCCGTTCTCACATTTCACATGGATGACAATGGTATTTTCTCCCTGCCGTAAAAGACCTTCCGGGATAGCGTACTTTCGCGGCGGATACTGATAGTCCGTATGCCCCACCTGAATACCGTTTATGTACATCGTGTCGCTGTCCACAATGGTTCCCATCCACAGATTTGCCGCTCTTCCGGCCATGTCCTCCGGCACCTGAAAGGTGCGGCGAAACCAGACGCTTCCGATAAAATCCTTCAGCTCCGTATCTCTGAAAAAGAAAGGGATATTGACTGTCTGCCACTCCGAACAGCACAACTCATCCTGCTCCCAGTGCTCTTTTAGCCCCCGATCCAGCCCGTCCAGCTCTTTATGCCACTCCTCCGTCTGTCTCTGATTCTGGATGAGGATGCTCTCTACCAATTGATCATCTGCGTATTGGTCTGCGGTTTCAAGCGCCTCCGTATATCCTGCAAGCATTTCCCTGCTCATCCACGACTCAATCCGGGAACCGCCAAGGCTGGTGTTAATCAATCCTACAGGCACTCCCGTCATTTGATATAGCTGGGAAGCAAAAAAGTATGCCGTGGCAGAAAACTGCAAAATGGTATCCGGCTGCGCCGCTTTCCATTCTCCTGTCAAAAGCTCCGAAAGCGGTGCGTGAAATTCTCCGTTTTCCGTAATTTTAAAGGTTCGTATGGCTGAATTTTCACACTCTCTAATCTCCTTCGGATAACGGTCCTTAACCCGCGCCATAGGAAGCTCCATGTTGGACTGTCCGGCACACATCCACACATCTCCGATTAAAATATCCGTTACCGCAATTTCATTGCCCGCATCATCTCTGATATACATGGTATGAGGATCGCCCGGTTCGCATTCTTTCAGCCAGGTTTCCCACTTGCCGTCCTGTCCGGCAAGAGCAACATATTCCTCTCCCAAAAAGGAAACCAGCACCTTTCTTCCCGGCTCGTCAAAGCCCCAAATATGTATCTTTTTCTTCTTCTGTAATATCATTCCGTCACTGATCAGTCTCGGCAGTCTCAGTTCCTTCATTTTCCTAAATTTCCTCCCAAAAAAATATCTTACACTTTCTTAACATCCATGTTTGCGGCATACGCCCGAAACACCGATTTTAAGATAAGTATAAGATATTTTTCGTAGAATTTCTTTGCAATTAAAACGGAAGACTAATCAAATATTGCTTTATGCGATTTCTCTATTCTGCCACCTGACCGTTCTCCAGAATATCCTCGACTATCACAAAGGGATTTTCCTCGGAATCGCCCAGCGCCACCGCCGATATTCTATACATATTGCTGTCATCAAAAGTCCAATATATATGGAAAACTGAACTTCCATATTCCCCGGCATCCATGGATAATACCGTGAGAACAGCAGGCCCTAAACAAGTTTCCCCATAATAGCTCACTTCACCGCTCAGCTCTTCCTGCTCCAGATATGTCTCCACTACTTCTAGCAGCATATCCGAATCCCTTTCAGAATCAAATCCCGACATAATTCCGTACCCTAAATAGTCTTTCTGGAAGGAGATAAAACATCCGGCAGCCGATGCATTGCCTCCGGGCGCATATACATAGGAAGAATAATCTTCCATTTCATTATCCCGCTTCCATCCATCAGGAAGTTCGAACAGAAGATACCCTGTTGAAAAGGAATTGTCGCCGCCGCTTGCCAGATATGCCTCCAGCTTTTGATCCGCCCGTTCCTGATCCCAATTGATATCAAGCTCATAAAACTGCTCCATTTCTGCAAGCAGCTCCTGAGTCTTGCCTGTAACCTCCGTTCCGTCAATCGACAGAGAAACATATACCGTTCTGCTCTCATCCAGTTCCTTTAAAAGATAGGTGCAAAATACCGCGCTGCAGCTGTCATCATAGGAATCATATTCACAATACTCCACCGTAGCGCGCGCAGTGTACTCATCCAGCAGCTCTGCATCGGAAATTACCACATCCTTATACTCTTCCGTATAAAAGGGATCAAATTCATATTCCAGTAAATAGTCCAGATTCTCAGACATGGTATAGTCCTCTGCATCAGACCGTATAATCGGATTCAGTTCCACCTTAAAAGATACGCCCAGCTTTTCTCCGCTTGCACTCTCCATATCCACCCAAACATATTCATCCTCAGGGATAAATACAGACAGCTCGCTGCTCTCCATCTTACCGGTTGCTTCATTCTTCTCCGACTGGGTCCTCAGTTTTTCACAATACAGGTAGGTATATCCTTCATATCCGTCAATATCATCCTGTCCCAAAACCGGCACCCCCGAATTGCTTTTGCTTTCTTCGGTTTCTTTCTCTTCCTTCGGCTCAGCTTCTTCCTCCGCTTCCCCTTCTTCTTCCTGATCCTGCTCATCCTTCGCTTCCGGAGTTTCCTCCTGCTGAGCATCCTTTTCATCTGTAGAAGTATCCTTCATAACATTCTGCATACTGCATGCGGAAAGCATCAGCGCCATGCAAAGCATAATAAGGCTTCCACCAAAACTCTTTTGAAATCTTTTCATTACCTTTTCCATCCTCTCGTATTTTTAGGGGTTCACTAATAATACTCGGGAATGGGGGAAAAGGTTTCAGTGGGAGATTATTAAACTTTATTGGGTCTCATTATAATAAATATTCCTATCCCAAAGCCAGTACTTTTCATACACCGCCCATGCATCAAAGTAGCATCATTTCTGCATCATAATTGCATCATTTCCATCTTCTTAAATGCCTGCCAGCACCCCAAAGGTTCCTGAAATATCAAGCTGTCCATAACCCCATTCCCTGTTAGGATACATGATATCGGCGGAACGTCTGGCTCCGCGTATCAGATAGCTTTTGAGCTCCCTGCTTTCCACCCATGGACGGTTTTCCTCCACCACCGCCCATTGAAGAAATTGAGCCGCTGCTCCTGTTGCAATGGCTGCCGCCATACTGGAACCTGTCTGGGGGCCCAGTATAGTACTGATATTCACTCCGGGCGCACAAATATCAGGTTTCACCTGCCCGATTCTCGTATATCCTCTGCCCGATTCCGACCAAAAGCTTCCGTTGGAGTCAACATAGGTGGAGGTGGTAATAATATCTCTGGCATTGGAGGGCTCCGTCAGTGTCGTGTAAGGTGAAGACCGCAGAAAATAAGTATCTCCATGCAAAAACTCGGTAATGGGAAGCCAGATATGAAAGGTGCTCTCCGAGCTTCTTCCACCGGTAATGGTTACCTGAATTGTCCATACTCCCGGCGTCGGATCAATAAAACGGAAAAAGATTAGTTCTTCTCCCGAGCTTTGCTCCACCAACAAATGGTCTACCTGAATTCTGGTTCTTTCAAAAATAAAGTTAAACTCTCTTCTCCCGGTCTCCTTAAAATTCACTTGTGCCGTAACCTCTCCGCCCGGCGCCCGGATTGCAATGGCATGATTAGCGGAAATGTTTCCCCAAAGCTCCGCCACAAAGCCCGCTGTTCCTTCCGCCACACGGATTTCCACATTGTCAGAGGTCTCCGCCAATCCTGCTGTTGAAATTCCCATATAGTGGTGAGCGCTGTTCCCTTCGTTACCGCCGCAGACCATAATTGCCCGACTCCTTTTGGTGGCAATGCGGTTCATGTAATCCGCTAAGGTGGAATGCCCCTCGTGGTCCCCCAGGTTGGTTCCCAGACCGAAGCACACCACCAGCGGTCTTGCAAGGGAAATAGCATAGCTCTCCAGATATTTAAGCGCCACAATCAGATCTCCCTCCGCATAGGCGGGCACATCCTCCGGGATCAGATAAAATTCTCTTAAATGAGGCTTTGCCTGCCTGAGCTTTACCATAACAATATTTGCCTCCGGCGCCGCCCCCAAAAAGCGCAGCCCGCTTCCCAAAACACTTCCCGCCGCCACGCTGGCAAGAGCGGTTCCATGTCCCAGTTCGTCATAGCTGGGCACAATTCCCATGGGATTTTCACTTTGCAGCGCTATGTCTATGATTTCCTTAGTATATTCCGTTCCATAAAGGATGCCTGCAGGAGGTTCTCCCGTTTGAATGGTTTGATCCCAAATTCCCAGAATCCTGCTGCTTCCGTCAGGATTACGAAAGACAGGATCATCATAGCGTATCCCCTCCGGTGTTAAATAAATGCTTTTTCTCCTGCTTTCTTCCAAAACGAAAGGTAATCTCAATACGTTTGTTGGAAAAAATCCTGATTTGTTCAATCAGTGCTGCCATCAATTCCCTGCTCAGCTCTGATTTTTCATCAAAGCGTATCAGCGTACGGAGGAAATAATTCTGACCTGCCAAAACCTTATCCTGCTCCTTTAGCCGCTCTGCCTCTTCCTTCTGTCTCTCTTTCAGCTGACCGATAATCCGCTCCTCCTCTTCTTTCCTGTGCAAAAACTCTTCTCTGTCCATTCTTCCGCCCCGGTACTTTAAATACTGTTCGCTTACCTTTCGTTCCCTGCTCTCTATCTGCCTTTTGATCTGCTCCGAATGTCCTTCCTTCTCTTTCCTGCTTTTCTCCCTTGTTTTATTCTTTTGCTCGATCAGCTTATCAGGGCATAAGCCGGTTAATACAGCCTCCTGTCTGAGCGCTGTCTTCAACAGCTGTATAAGCCCGGAACAGGTAATGTATTTCCTTTCACAGGCAGGGCCGCCAATTGTGGACGCCCCCGGGCAGCAATATCCGTATATTTTAATCCGCTCTCCTTGCCCTCGCTCCCTTACATGACTGACCCTTTTCATTCTTTTTCCGCACTCACCGCAAAAAAGCAGCCCTGCAAAAATGTCCTCCTCCCTTAAAACGGTCTTTGTACAGTCCTTCTTATTGCTGTATGCCGCCTGCCTTTCAAACCGCTCCGCCACCCGGAAGAACTGTTCTTTGGAAACAATGGCTTCATGGACATTTTCCTTTACCATTTGACCCTGTACCAAATGTCCCATATAAACGGGATTGGTTAAAAGGAATTTGACAGTTCCCGCAGTCCATCCCAAGAGCTCCTCCCCTTCCTGCCAAAGTGCATGACCATACCGGCGATAGCTTTTGGGGCTGTGTACCTTTTTCCCGTAAAGCCACAAGATCAGATCCTTCATGCTTTTTCCCGATGCATACATCTCAAAAAGCGCCCTTACAATAGAGGCGGTTTCCTGCTCCGCCATAAGGTATCTTTTCCCCTCTGCCTGCTCTGCCCGATATCCATAGGGCGGTGTGCCGCCGGCGTAGCTGCCCTTCTCCCATTGAACCCTTTTTGCACTTTTCACCTTAAGGGATATGTCTCTGGCATACATTTCGTTGGCCAGATTTTTCAGATTTACTCCCAGTTCGTCCCCATTCGCATAAAGACTGTCAAACCGGTCAGCTACCGCAATAAATCTGACGCCCAAAAAGGGAAATATTTTCTGAATATAATTACCTGTTTCTATGTAATTTCTTCCAAACCGGGAAAAATCCTTAACAATAATGCAGTCCACCTTTCGAAGGCGCACATCTGCCATCAGCCGGTTAAACCCCTCCCTTCGAAAGTCCGTGCCGGTTTTGCCCAAGTCGCTGTAGCAGTCGAATAAAATCATATCCTGCTGCTTTTCCAAAAATGCTCTGGCAATCCCGATTTGATTTTGTATGGACTCATTCTTCTCATTTTGACTGTCCACGGACAGTCTGGCATAAATCCCTGTGGAATATATCTTTCTTCTCCCCACTTGCAACCTCCAGACAAATGCGTTTGTCCTCATACACCAAAATCCTGTCCACAAAGGCAAGCAGCATCTCCCGGTCAAGCGCCTCCAGCCGGGGCCGCTTTTGGAACATTTCCAGCCATGCCTTCCACTCATTTTGCAGCCGGACAAGTCCGGCAATCCCATCTTCCTGCCCTCTGACTGCCTTTTGTATTTCCACTTGCTGCTTTTCATAAATGCTCTGAAAGGTATCGTAATCCTCCTGTGTAAGAAGCCCCCGCTTCACATCCTCCCGGAGATCGTCTTTCAGGGACAAATACTTTTCCTCCTCCCGGCGAAGCCGCACTACCTCCTGCTCCCGCCTGGTCTGTTCTTCATCACTTACCGCTAAATCCCCGACTCTGAAAAGTACCCTTTCATCCTCCAGAAAAAGCGCTGTCTGTAATTTCAGCCCGTTCAGCACCGCTTCCTTTAATTCCTCCTCCGAAATGCTGTGTCTACCGCAGCCCCGGCCTTTATTTTTGGTGGAACAGATAAAATAAATTTTTTCCCCTCCCTGATACCGGTTTACTCTGCGTGTCATGGGTTTCATACAATCGCCGCAATACAGCAGCCCGGAAAACATGTGGGCCTTTGTCTGTCCCTGAGGCGCCCTGATACCGGCTGCAAGAAGCCCTTGAACTCTGTCAAACTCCTCCTGCGTCACAATAGGCTCATGCGTTCCTTTAACCCGAACCCATTGTTCCTGCGGCCTGGATCTGCACTCTGCCAGCTTATAATTGATTTTTTCACTTTTCCCCTGAACCATTGTTCCTGTATATACTTCATTGGTTAAAATACGCTTTACTGCTACCGCTGACCATTCCGCTTTGAAACGGACGGCAAATCCCGTGCTGTAATTCTCCCCCTTTCGCTTCTTATATTCCATAGGCGAAAGCACACCCTCTCCATTCAGTCTCTCCGCAATTGCCAGATTGCTCATGCCCTCTGTTTTCCATTTGAAAATATCTCTTACAACGCCCGCCGCATAGGCATCCGGAACCAGCCGGTTTTTATGCTTTTCCTCCCGCATGTAACCGTAGGGCGCAAAAGCCCCGATAAACTCTCCCTTCTCACGCTTCACCCTCTGGTGGCTTTTCACCTTATTGGAAATATCCCTGCAATAGGAATCGTTTACAAAATTTTTCACCGGAAGCACCAGAGTAGATTCATGATAATCCGCCGTCAGGGAATCAAAATGATCTGTAACGGCAATAAAGCGCACATTTAAAGCCGGAAAGGTCTTTTGTATCAACCTTCCGGCTTCAATATAATCTCGTCCAAATCTGGATAAATCCTTTACCACGATGCAATCCACAAGACCGTCCTTTACATCCTCCATCATCCGTTTAAAATCCGGCCTGTCAAAGTTCGCCCCGGAACATCCGTCATCCACGTAAATATCATAAATATTCATGTCTGTGCTTTTTTCCACAAAGGCCGTGCACAGCTCTCTTTGGGAGGCAATACTGCCTCCCTCCCCAAAAATCCCATCATCCCGGGACAGACGCAGGTAGATGCCTGCATGATAGAATTCCTTCGCTTCCATAATTCTCCCCCAAATGTTTTCAATACTATATGAACTGAATATATTGTCGAAAAGTTCATTTAACATTTAAGTCCGATCTTTTGGGACACATACTCCATCATGCAGTCCTCCAGCGTCTTATCACTGTCAGCATATTGAAATTTTAAAATATACTCTCCCGACTTTACCAAAAAGGGATTTTGAACCTGTTCCAGATAGCTTTTCATCCGGCTCTCCACCGGCTCGTTTTGGTCAATTTGAATTTCGCTGATATCCTTCAGTACACTTCTGTCTGCCTGTCTGATATCAACTGCCTTCATACTTTGCAGTTCTTCTGCTGTGGGAAGCATATGTCCACCTCTTTTCATCTTTACCATATGCGATGGGTGGATTGTCCAATTACCATTTTTGCCTTCCCATTCAGGTTTCTCTTATTTAATTCCGTAAATAAGTCCAATTCCTCCATATTTCCGTAAAGCTGTGTCTGTGCAAATAAATTCTGTGATCCACCTGTTCTATCTTTGCATTTCGCTCACACTGCGCTTTTGCGTAGCTCCAGGCCGATCCCCAGAAATCCATTCCTACAAGCTGCGCCTTCGTAAACTTCTTGGCACAGCGGATTGTCAGCGCACCGGCACCGCAGCCGATATCAAGCAGGGTTCCCTGTCCGTTCCATTTAAGATGTTCCACCAGATACTCATGGATTTCTCCCATCAAACCGCCCTTTTCAAAATCAAAAATATTCCTGCACCGCCACATATAAAGTGTGTACGCCAGTACTGCCAGAAACAAAATTCCCACAATAATTGTCACGATATAGTTGCCAAATACCACAAGAACCAGTACCGCTGCCGCAAGCAGAACTGCCGTGGCCGCAAAGCACATCTTCATAACTGCCGCCGGAACCCAGTTTCCATAATTTGTTTTTACTTCTTCGTTGTTTTCACTCATAATACTACCTCCTTAGATAGCACTTGTGATGTTTTGCTTTTTATTCTGTTTTGCCTGCGGGACTTTCGCTAATTTCTCCAATAAGCTTTGGAAACCGCCGTCTGCGTAATATCCGATCAATTCCGACAATCTTAAGACCTCCTCCAGAGAATATCCTCCGTACATCAGCTCCATATAGCCTCTCATCCTCATTTCCACTAAAACTCTGGTCAGATTTTTATCTTCCTTTAAATTACCATACATTTGAAAGAACAGCGAGAAATTTGTTTCCATTTGAGAAAAAATATCATCTTTAAACGTTTCATACCTTGTTCCTTCCGCTTTCTCCAAAAGCATCTTCACTTCCCTGCGGTTATTCCACAAAAATTCCATTAATTTTTGATCGGAAGCGGAGCTTGCACCGCTGCCTTCAAATTCCTCCGCAGTCAGCTCTTTTGCAAGACTGTTCAGCTGTTTTACTGTTCCTGCCACGATCTGATGAAAGAGGTCTTCTTTATTCTCAAAGAAAAAGTATACCGCCCCGGTAGTGACTCCTGCCTTTTCGCATATTTTTCTAAGAGATGCCCTTTCAAAGCCCTTATCCAAAAATTCTTCTCTGCCCGCCTTTAACAGCGCTTCCTTTACGTTATGGTCTTCCTTCATTTCAGCTGCCTCAATTTCCGATAACGCATACCTGTCAATTGACGCTCCTATGCTCCATAATATAGCTCAATAACTGATCCGCCACTTCCTCTTTACTCATAATCGGAAGCTGTATTGTATCCTCCCTGGACAGTAAAGTTACTATATTGGTATCAGTGCCAAATCCGGCGCCCTGCTGCTTCAAATTATTGGCTACAATCAAATCCAGATTTTTCTTTTCCAGCTTCTTACGGGAATTTTCTATCATATTTTCCGTTTCCATGGAAAAGCCGCACAGGAATTGACCTTCTTCCTTATGGGCACCCAGATAGCCTAAAATATCCTCTGTTTTGGCAAGCTCAATGGTAAGCTCATCATCCTTTTTCTTCATCTTCTCATCGGCGGTATTCTTAGGCCGATAGTCCGCCACAGCGGCCGCCTTGATGATAATATCCTGCTCCTTGGCCCGCTGCTTTACCGCCTGAGCCATATCTGCGGCAGATACAATCTCTATCGTATGTACGCCCATAGGCGGTACGATATCCGTCTTTCCGGTAACCAATGTTACATTCGCTCCCCGCAATATAGCCGCTCTGGCAATGGCGTATCCCATTTTGCCCGTGGAATGATTGCTGATATAGCGCACAGGATCAATTTTTTCTCTGGTAGGACCGGCGGTCACCAGCACATTCATCCCGGCCATATCCTTGGGCTGCAGCGCCTTGATAATGTATTCCAATAAAAGCCCGGGTTCGGGCATTTTCCCTTCTCCCGTATCACCGCAGGCCAGATATCCGGTGGCAGGCGTGATCACCTCCATACCGTACTTTTCCAGTACTTTCATATTGTCCTGCACAATGGGGTTTTGATACATTCTGGTATTCATGGCAGGCGCAATAATTTTAGGGCACTCACAGGCAAGCAGCGTGGTAGTCAGCATATCGTCAGCTAAACCATGAGCTGCCTTAGCAATCACATTGGCAGAGGCCGGTGCAATCATAAACACATCCGTCTGTTTTGCCAGTGACACATGCTCTACGCTATATTGAAAGTTTCGGTCAAAGGTATCCACAAGACATTTATTTCCGGTCAACGTTTCAAAAGTGATGGGATTAATAAAATTGGTGGCATTCTGCGTCATAATCACGGTAACATCCGCCTTCTGTTTCTTTAACATGCTGGCCAGTGAGGCGATCTTATACGCTGCAATACTGCCTGTTACCCCAAGTACAATATGTTTTCCTTCTAACATCCTGCTCTCCTTTCCTGACTTCAATCATGATTACCATCAAACCGCCGGTTCTGTGTTTTTCCGGTAAATAATATCAAGCCCCTTCAATGTCAGTTCATTATCACAAATTATCTCCTTTTTGCAATAAGGTACAATACAGCCTGCCAAACCTCCGGTTGCAACCACCGGCGCCTTGGCTCCAAGCTCCTCCCGTATCCTTTCAATCATGCCGTCCATGCAGGCCGCCTGCCCCATGACAATGCCGCTTTTCATACAGTCTATGGTATTTTTGCCGATAATCTTCTTTGGAGCCTCCAAGCTGATTCTGGGCAGCTGGGAGGTACGATTTACCAACGACTCCAAAGACACCTTAACGCCGGGCAAAATCATGCCGCCGATATAATTTTTCTTTTCATCCACTACGCTAATGGTTGTGGCAGTTCCCATATCAATAATAATGATGGGCGCACCGTAATATTTCAGCGCTGCCACTGCATTAACAATTAAATCCGATCCCACCTGTCCCGGATTATCCATTAGAATATTCAGTCCCGTTTTTACTCCCGGGCCAACCAGCAACGGAGAAATTCGCAGGAGCTTTTCCATGGCAGTTTTCACTATATTGTTCAGCGGCGGTACGACGGATGCAATAATGCACCCTGTAATTTCCTTCACCTTGATTTTATAAAGCTCAAGCAGCGTCTTAAACTGCACCACATATTCAAGCTCCGTCTTGGAAATGTCGGTAGAAACTCTTTCTACAAAATAAACCTTTTCCTGCTCAATACAGCCGATTACTATATTGGTATTTCCGATATCTACTGCTAAAATCATTGCTGCTCCTGCCTTTCCCGCGGGCGCTCCTACTGTGAAGCTCCCCTGAATATCTATTATTTCTCTTTCCTGCTTAATTCCTTAACAGGCTTTACATGGGTAAGAGCCAGGCCCACACCTGCTATCAAAATCGACGCAACCACTGCCTCAACAATACCGTTAAAGCTGACAACACCTAAGATCACATCGATTACTGCATCGCCTGCAATGCCAAGGGCCTGGGCATAAGCATCCTTATACAGGATATAAATGCCGCTCATAACAAACAACGTATTGGTAAAAGCGCCTGTCAGGCCTGCATAGGCAAGAGCCACGGTTGTTGACGCTTTCTTTTGTACCGTCATGGTTAAAACAATAAACAATACGATACCCACAACAAGACCGGCTACGGTTCCGATGACTGCGCTGTTATCACTCTTTATTAAATTCATTAAAAATGCTCTGATGGAAATAAATAAGATAATCGATACCACCGCATTAATCACAACACGCCATACTTTCTGTTCGCCTTTTAATAAGTTGCGAATTAAAATGTACACAAAATAGGGAATAATCCCTACCAAAATTCTTGGCACAAAGCAGATATACAGACTCTTAAATATGCCTGATACGCCAATCACATTTGCCGCCAGAACCGGCGAAAATACAAATGCGGAAGCGGTAGCTGCCTTGAAGGTGTTGTTGAGAAAGCTGGTAAAACCAAATACAAATCCTAAAAATGCACCTTTTTTCGGTCCTAAAAATAGTGCTCCTAAGATTACCGGGATATGAATGATCGTTGCATTGATAACAACTAACGGGATGTATCCCAGTGGTGTGAATGCCATTATGACGATAATGGCGGTGAACAGTGCGGTCAGCACAAGTTCGTTTGTTTTTTCATTTTTCATGGTACGTTTCCTCCTGTTATTATTCTCATACGAGATACAATACGGTGTAATCATACCACATTGATATTTTTTTGACAATGTTATTTTCGCATATTTTTATTATCCTGCAGCAGTTCAGCACTCATGCTCTTCTCGGATACGGTACTGCTTCCCTGATAGCGGCTATGACAGCTCCCGAAGCGCTTTGCATCCCAAAGGAATGGTTAAAAGAAAAGCGCAGATGTCGGCTGCAGGCCGGGCAACAATCACGCCCCATCCCCCAAGGCACCAATACAAAATCAACAGAAAAGGAATAAAGAAAATTCCCTGTCTGGCCGTCGTCACCAGAGTAGCCTGAAAGAATTTTCGTATGTTTTGCAGCAGCATTCCCACCATGGTATAGTACCCCAAAAAGGGTGCAGAAATACATTGGCTTCTCAAAATCTGCACACCCGCTGCAATTACATCCTCCTGTCTGGTAAAGCACTGCATAAGTATTTTGGCAAAAATCCAAAGCAAAGCTGCCAGAACAATCAAAAACACAGTGGAAAACCGCACGCAGATATGGAATGCCTTTTTGACCCTGTCATAAAGCCCGCCCCCGTAATTATATCCACATATGGGCTGAAAGCCCTGACCAAAGCCTATGACAACCGCAAATCCCACCATACTGATGCGCCCCGCTATGGTAAATGCGGCAATCATGCGCTCTCCAAAACACCCTGCTGCCAAATTCAGCAGAACCGCCGCCAGACTGGAAATCCCCTGCCTTCCGAAATTCGGTGCGCCTCCTGCAAATATTTCATACAGATACCTTTTTCCCATATGAATGTTCCGGTAAGACACCGGCACATTGCCATGCTGAAAGGTCAGCGCCCACAAAACCGCAAAGCTGCACACCTGCCCGCAAAAGGTAGCCCATCCGGCTCCCCCAATCCCCATGCCAAAGCACACAATCAAAATCGGGTCCAGCACCATATTAAACAGCATTCCGGTCATCATACCGTTCATTCCGTCTCTTGCATTGCCCTGAAGCCGTAGCTGATTATAAAGGGTCGTTCCTCCAAGAGAAAAGGGCACTCCAAGCAAAATGATACGCAGATATTCCCGGCAGGCTTCCATCATGCTGCCTGAGGTTCCGCCTCCCAGCAGCCGGATCAGCGGACGAATCTGAAAAAGTCCCGCAATCATAATGATGATTCCCACTGCCACAGACAGGAAGAAAGCTGTTGCAGCCATCTGAGAGGCTTCCTTTTCTTCCTTCTTTCCCAGCATTCTTGCAATATAATTACCGGAGCCATACCCGAACAGGTAGCCTGCCGCCTGAATCACGGAAAGAAACGCAAACGCAATTCCCACCGCAGCTGTCAGCACCGTATCCTGCAGTCTGCTTACCCAAAAGGTATCGGTCATGCTGTAAATCGTGGTTACCAGCATCCCGATGACGGTGGGAACCGCCATTTTACAAAGCAGCCCTCCGATTGGTTCTGTTGTAAGCTGTGTATACCTCTTTTCCTGTAATTCCTTATCCAATCCTTCTGACCTCTCCCTTTACGCCATCTACCAAAACCCTGTCACCATCCTTTAAAACCGTTGTGGCGCTGCCTGTTCCAAGCACTGCGGGAATGCCGTACTCCCTTGCCACAATTGCCGCATGGGAAAGGGAGCCTCCCGTATCCGAAACCACCGCTGCCGCAAGGGTAAATAAGGGCGTCCACTCAGGGTCCGTATATTTGCACACCAGCACCTGTCCCTTTTGCAGCTTGTAAAACTCGTTGGGGCTTGTGACAATACATACCGTTCCTGCCGCTTCTCCGCTACTGCCGCCAATTCCCGTAAGGCTGTCTCCTCCGGTTATTAATACCGTCAGCTGGGATTTCTCCCAGATTTTTTCCGCCAAAGGACGGTTCTTTCTGCGAAGCTCTATTTTGTCATACAGTTCTTTATCGATATCTCCCTTTTCACAAACAGTCATAAGCTCCTGAAAAAACAGGTACAGCAAATCCTCCTGCTGCTCCAGCGCAGCCCCCAAAAGCTCCTGTATCCTGCGGTAAACCCTTCTGCACTGCTCAAAGGCCGCCTCCCAGAGATACTGCGTTGCCTCCCTGTAGACATGCGCAAAACGGTAAAATGCAATCAGCTCCTCCAGCTTTTGCCCTCTGCTGCTGCCGGTTTTCTCCTTCATCTGCCTGGTCAGGGTAAGATATTTTTCCTTATTCTTCTCCTCCTTATTCCAATCGGTTCCTTCCCTCATGGCAAGCACCATGGGACGAAGCACCTTAAGCAGTCTGTCTTTGTCCTCATTCCACGATTTTGCAACCAGACAGTAACAGTTATAGTCCGATTTATGACCGTTTCTTGTAAGAAAATCCTTTAAATCCCCTTCTATTTCGGGATGTGTCCTTATTATTTCCCCGTAACCTTTTCCATCCAGAACAACCTCTGTCAGACTGCTGCTTGCAAAGAATTTTCCGGCCAGTTCCTCTAAATCCTTATTGATCTGTGCTGTCTTATACTCCAAATCTCCCAAAAGATCATAGGCGGATAAGGTCTCGTCACACTTTTTAATCACTCTTCCCAGCTTTCTGCCCACCAGCATGGAGGGAAAAACTCCATAACGAAATCTTGCATAGCCGTTATCCTCCATTACTGCATAAAGCTTTCGAAACAAATCCCCGCATTCCTTCAGGGAGCACTGCTCCACACAGATGCCCTCCAGCTCCTCCATGCGCTTTTGATTTACTTCAAGGTTCGCTTTTCCGTCGATTTCATTCTGCTTACAGTCAAGCCATTCCCTCAATGTTTTCTTAATACCGAAAATTCTGCTGTTTAAGCCGATTTTACCGCTGGGAAGATACATGATGCCCTTTTCGTTGATCTTCATTTCCATATCCATATTAATTCCGGTCTCGGCAAGCAGCTCTTCCTTCTTAATCCCCAGTATCATACTCAGGTCATAGTCAAGGGGATAATAGGCAAAAGGATTCTTTTCCAGCATAAAAGTCATAAGGCTCTTGATCCGCTTGCTGACTTTGCCGATCTCAACATCCTCATATTGGTCGTCCGCGCTTAACGTGGTGATGGCTCTTGCCTGCAGGATATAGATACTGCCGTCCTTAACCGCCCATTCGATGTCCATAGGCGCCTTATAATGCTCCTCAACCTTTAAAGCAATGTCCACCAGCCTTTTTAACTCCTGCGGGGACAATACCTGAGCCTTCCTTTTTTCTTCGGAAACCCCAATCTCTCTGGTTCCATGACTGTCATAGACAATCTCCGTTTCCTTGCTTCCCAAAAAGCTGCTTACCACAGTTCCGTTTCTGTCGCAGATATATTCATCCGGCGTCACCTTGCCCGACACCACCGCTTCCCCCAATCCGTAGGAGGCATTGATTTGTATTTCATCCTTTTTCTGGTTGGTGGGATTTACCGTAAAAAGCACCCCCGCCGCATCGCTTTCCACCATCTGCTGTACCACAACCGCAAGCCCCACTTTATCGTTGTTATACCCCTGCCTCTGTCTGTAAACGGCTGCACGATCCCCCCAGAGTGAGGCGTAGCATTCCTTTACCTTCTGCAGCA
The DNA here is from genome assembly GCA_964393865.1 of uncultured Lachnospiraceae bacterium. GTDB lineage: Bacteria > Bacillota > Clostridia > Lachnospirales > Lachnospiraceae > Suilimivivens. Next base: position 31,620 of record CAYMUW010000010.1, on the reverse strand, counting down.
GTTCCTCCTCACCGCACACATTTAGATAGGTCTCCTGCTGCCCTGCAAAGCTGGCATCTGCCAAATCCTCTGCCGTAGCCGAGGACCGGACTGCTGCCCGGGGGCTTCCCATTTCACGATATTTCTCCAAAAGCTCTCCTGTAACTTCCCCGGGCAGCTTTCCCTCCAAAATTTTCTTCCGTATGCATCGGGCTGCATGAAGCACCTTGGAGGCTGCCTGCTCCCCTTCTCCCGATACTCCGGTAAGCTCCTCCCGTATCCATTCCTCCAACCCATTTTCCTTTAAAAAAGCCTGATAAGCTTCACTGGTCAGCACAAAGCCTTCCGGAACGGGAATTCCTGCCGCCGTCATTTCGCCCAGGTTGGCGCCCTTACCCCCTGCCGTTTCAATGTCTTCTTTTCTGATTTCAGAGAATTTCCTTGTTATCATTCCTGCCCTCTTTTCTGCGCTGCTTTTGATTTATCCTGAGTTTACTGTCAAGCGGCGCATAAACAGAAACCTGCGGGAAATTTTTTGTCGCTTCTGTGAATTTTCAAAAAAATGTTCATAGATTGAATAAAAAATTTTCTTTTTCTCTCCTGTATAATCAGGTATATTCAGGATAACTGCTTCACCCGAAAAAACAGCGGCACCTGACTGTCCGCAAACACACGATAGATCTGCTCAAAATATTTTTCTTCCAGCATATCCGCATTGGAAAACAGAATCGTTGCAGCGCTGACCACGTTCATCAGCCCGTCTACGTCCATCTCCACCTGAAAGCCGTGCTCCGTTAGGTACTTTGAAAACTTTAGCATAAAATCACGATACTTATGCAGCACCTTCAGCTTATCCGCCTCTCTCCCATCCATAAAAAACCGCAGGGAATCGCTGACAATATTATTAAACGCCTTATTCTCCTTCAGATGCATACCGGACTGATATAAAATACCTATGACAAAGCCTGTGGGATCGGCAAGGGCTTCCGCAAACTGCTCCTCCAGAATCAGAAGCTTTTCCTCAACACGAAGGTTCAGCAGATCCAGCATAAAGTCCTCTTTGCTCTCATAAAAGGTATAAAAGCCGCCCTGGGCAATGCCAACCATGGAGGTTACTTCCCGGACTGACACCTTCTTAATGCCCTTCTCCCGGAATAATTGAAGGCCCACCTGCCGAAGCCTTATCTTTATCTCTTCCTTTTCTTCCTCAGAATACGCCTTTCCCATGTCTTCACCATCCATCGTATGTATATCATCCGGTCACTTTTTCATTCCGGTCAGGGTGTCACAAGATAACTTGACACTCAAAAACCATTTCAGAAAAAGAAAACATCATCTATGAACATTTCAATTCTTCGTTCACAGATGATGCTAACACAAAAAGCTTATCTCTGTCAATATGTACTGTTGATAGCTTTTTTCATTTATCCGTCCGGCAGGCAGCAAGCAACATAAGCAGCCCTTTCCTACTCCACATTCTTAAGCGCATCACTTTTGGGGATTCTTCCAATCTTTAACATCTGCATTGCTGCCACCACAGCATAGCTTACAATACCGCAGATTATTGTCTTTACATAAATGGTATTTGACACCATATAGGGAATGTAACCGCTTATTTTCGTATAAAGATACCCACTAAACAGCCATCTCAGCATATAATTACAGACAGGCATAGAAAGAAACAGGGAAACTGCCACTGCAGCCGTAGTGGCAATAATATACAGGCCGCCGATCTCTCCATTGGAATAGCCCAAAATCTTTACCATGGAGATAGCCCCCGCATTCTTTTCAATAATCTGCTTGGATAACAGATACATTAGCAACAGAAACATTACAATCCCAAAATACTCAACCAGCACCATAAAGTCTCCCATGGACACGGTCAGCTGTCTGGATATCTTGGTCAAATCCTCCTGGGTGATAATTGTACTGATATAGGCATCCTCAATGTCATCAAGCTCCTTGTCTGAAAGATATCCGCTGTAATAATCCTCCTTTTTATCAAATATCTCATTAAATTCCCTGCGGGGAAGAAATACCGCAAGAGCTGCCGGATACTCATATTCGCCTGCTACCGTGAACTCATAAATATCATCGCTGTATTTATCCTTTAACGTGATACTATCCCCATCCTTTAACCCATATTTGATCATATAGCCGTCGGACACATGGACTTCTCCTTCTTTAAAATCTATATCCACGTAATCACTGCCATCCTCAATCCCATACACCATAATATCCTCTGTCGGGTATTTTCCCGTCATGGTCTGCAGGGTAGTCACGCAATATTTTTCCGCTTCCTCTGCCTTCGTGTCTATCTGTGCCTTTAACACATACTGGTAATCGGCAAACATGCTTGCGTCAATTTCTTTGGAATAGTCCTCAAGCAGAGGACCAAACATCATCCCAAATATCATAATCAAAGAGGCAAACATAATTCCTATCAGTAAGGTAATATAGTTGGGAATATTTTGAAAAATAATCCTAAGACGGAATCTGATTAAAAAAGGAATTTTGGTATTTAACCGAAAGGCCTTCTTTTTGGTGCGTTTGCTTAAATCATGGCGCAGAAACTTAAGAGGCGACAGCTTCAGCTTGCTGACCAGAATTGTCAGATTAATGACCAGCATCAACACAAAGGGCACTACCGTGGTCTCCACAAAAGCTTCCCCGTTCCACAAGGTCTCATAAGTAGGCAGGCTGTAGCTTCCATAATATAAACCAACCATATATTCCTTCAACACCGTATAACCCAGGATATTGCCAACCACTGCCGCCAACAGCGTTACCATCAGGGGACTGATCAGGTAATGCCGTATCAGTTCTCCTCTGGTATAGCCGGAAGCACGAAGAGTTCCGATTACGGAAGCTTCCTCCGCAATGGTATTGCTGGTGGTGATGGCAAATACAAATGCAATGATGACAACAACAATATAAAGAAACAGGATAAACATTGCCTTGTCACCGCCCATATCCTCCCCGGTAAATTGAATCGCCTGATTGGCATATCTGGGAATAAAGTTGGTGATGACAGCATTCTCTGCAATCACCTTCATGAAGTCATCGCTGACCTCCTTCTCTTCACGCTCGTCTGCAGGCTCTTCGTCATATTTCCATGCATAGACATAATGCAGATGATCCTCTCCCAGACTTTCAAAGCCCTCATCCGTCATAACCGCAACGCAAAAGGTCAGAGAATCAAACATCATATCCGTATTATTTTCAAACAGACAGCTGTAATCGGGAAGAGCCACAAGTCCTGTAACGGTAAGCTGATTGCCGCCAAGGGTAATGCTGTCTCCCACCGCCATCTCATTATTGTCCGCATACATACGGTCAATGGCAATTTCATCCGCCTGCTCCGGCATCCTGCCCTCCATCAGGCACGGCAGATTGATTTCCTCCCTGTTTCTGTACACCCGCATCGTGGAGTCATTTTCCTTAACCGTTTTATCCACATAATACTGGTCATAAATGGTAACTCCTTCCTGCTCCAGCGTGTCTATCAGTTCATCGTCCGCCTCCAGCATCAGCTCAAAATTGCCGTTTTCAATGTTGTACTTTTCAAAACCCTCGTTATAGGCGGCAATCATACTGTTATCCGCCACCAAAAAGCCGGAGACCAGTGCAATTAACCCTGCTATAAAAAGAAAAATCACAAGATATTTTCCAAAATCGCTTTTAAACTCTCTGGGGAGACGTTTATACAATGGATTTCTCATATGCCGCCTCCTTACCATTCCAGTTCCGCAGCTGGAATCTTGCTTTCGTTCACATAATTCTTTCGCACTATGCCGTCGCGAAGCTTAATCACCCGGTCCGCCATGTTCTTAATGGCATCATTGTGGGTAACTATAATAACCGTATTCCCATATTTTTGATTAACCTCCTCAATCAGCTTCAGGATTTCCTTGGAGGTCTTATAATCCAATGCGCCGGTAGGCTCATCACACAGCAGAATATCGGGGTTTTTGATAATAGCCCGGCCTATGGCGGTACGCTGCTGCTGCCCGCCGGATAACTGGTTGGGCAGCTTGTGACGGTGCTCGTACAGTCCCAGCACCTTTAAAAGCTCATCAATCTCCAGAGGATTGTCACTTAAATAGGCGCCGACCTCCACATTTTCCTTGATATTTAAATTGGGAATCAGATTATACATCTGAAAAACGTACCCCAAATGCTTTCTGCGATACTGTGTCAGCCTCTTTTCGTTCATCTCCGCCGTCTTCTCCCCTGCTATGGAAATATATCCCGTATCCGCATTGTCAATGCCGCCGATGATATTCAGCAAGGTGGACTTTCCTGAACCGGAAGGCCCCAGCAGTACGCAAATCTCTCCCTTTTCAATCTCAATATCAATACCGTTCAAGACTTCAACCCGGCTTTCCCCTTCTCCAAAATGCTTTTTAATTCCTTTGATTTCCAGAAACATATTCATCCTCCTCATAAAATTTATATGTAATTCTAAATAACTTACGCTAGTTAGATATGACTAACTTATTATAGCACTTTTTCCAAATATGTCAATTGCCACAGCAGGAACTAAAGACAGGAGCACTTACTATTACAAAAGCCACATAAACACCTGTTTCCGTGTCTATGTGGCTTTCCGTCCTTACATAAAAACATTGTTACTATGCAGTTTTCTTGATTTCTTTATTAAAAAATCAACACGCCGATATGATAAATAATACAGGACAGCAACAGCGCCATGCAGGTATAGAATGCAGCAATCTTAAGCGTCCACTTCAGGGAATGAGTCTCTCTGTAGGTAGCGGCAAGTGCCATAACACAGGGCACATTGAAGGTAGTTGCAAAGATAAAGGCAAGGGCTTCTGCCTTGGAAATCACCGTGGGCAGAACCTCTCCCAAATTGCTTGCTGCAGCTGCCGTTCCAATAGTAGAGTCAAACACGCTTCCGCTATTGGTGTAGATGGAACTAAGCACCCCAAGCACAGCCTCCTTGCTCAGCGCAGATGCTACAAACGCCATAAAGGTCTGCCATCCAAGACCAAAAATTCTGGTAACTGGCTCTATAAAGGTTCCCACCTTGTATATAATGCTGTTCTCTATTTTGCCGTCAGAGGTATAGGACAAAATCCAGAATACCAATGCCACAATAAAGATCACACAGAATGCCCGCTTAAAAATATCCCAGGCATGGTTTAAGGTATGTCTGATCAGGTGACCCCATCTGGGCTTGTGATAAGGGGGCATCTCCATAATCATTCCGGTTCTCTCCTCCACCGGTGCAAGCTTGTTTCCAAACGCCTTTGCCACAATTGCCATAGCTGCAAACATAAAAGCCACAATTGCAATCATAACCAAAATAGCGCCTTTCCCGAAAAACATACTTGCAAGGGTAGGCATCAGCGACCAGGTAGCGCCGCAGGGAACTGCCCATACAAGCGCCATAGCCAATACTCTTTGTCCCCAATTGTCAATTACTCTTGTACCTGATGCACCTCCTATCGTGCAGCCCGCACCCATGAAAAAGGCCATAATGGATTTTCCCTGCAAACCAAGCTTTGACATCCAATTGTCAAACACAAAGGAAACTCTGGCCATGTAGCCCACTTCCTCAATAAAGGAAAATACAAAGGTAATCCCCAATACAAAGCCTGACATGGACACTGCAAAATAGAGAATATTGGGAATCAGGCTGCTAATCAGGGACACAAGCACCTCCGCCACATGAAAGCCTTCCAGAAGACTCCGTAACGGCCCTGATAAAAGCGTCGGAATCATAGATCCAATCAACATAATCGGCGCAGCAATAATCATAGTGGCCACCAGAGCCAGCAGTATCACTCCTATAGCAATCGGCTTTCCCCATCTCCTGCCGGTGGCAAGCTGGTCAAATTTACTCAGCGCTTTATTATTTCCGCTTTGCTTTACTGCGCCATCCAGCAGCTTATTAATCCAATTATATTTGCAATTTCCCACAAAAAAGCTGCTTTCCTTTTCGCCAAGCACCAGCGCCTCAAGCTGTGCCTTCTGCTCCCCGGGCATCCTGTCTGTCACACGCTCCAACACAACCTGATCCTTTTCCATACATTTAACTGCCAGCCACATGGGGCTGTACTGCTCCATTCCACTTTGGGGCATTTGCTCCAGCACCTTTGCATAGACCGACTGCTCTCCCGCTCCGTACTCCTTTTCCAATTCCCTTGTATCCAAAAATCCGGGCTGCTTTAAAGCCTTATCCATACAGGCGTATAGCTTTTCATACTGCTTTTTCTCCGCAGCCACAAAGGGAAGCACCGGAATTCCCAGCTTCCTCTCCATCTGTGCTGCGTCAATCTTCTTCCCCAGCTTTTCCGCCACATCCATCATATTAAGAATTAAAACCGCCGGCGTGTTAATTCCTGCAAAATCTGCCAGCATATAAAGACTTCTTTGCAGCTGTGCCGCATCCACCATAATCAGTACAAGATCCGCATTTCCATAAGCAATATAGTCTCTTGTAACAATTTCCTCATCCGAATTTGCGGATAAGCTGTAGCTTCCCGGCAGATCCACAATCTTGTATGTAACGCCTTCTCTTACAAAGGTTCCTTCCTTTTTTTCCACCGTTTTTCCCGGCCAGTTTCCTACATGCTGCTTTAATCCGGTAAGCTGATTAAACAGCGTTGACTTTCCGGAATTAGGCTGACCTAAAAGTGCAATCACCGGCTGTTTTCCTGCTTCCATCATTTTGCTCCTCCTACATGTATTTTTTCACACTCTTTTCTGCTCAGTGCAATCACCGTATCCCTGCTGTAAATCAGGATCGGCTGCTTCTTTTCGTTTTTCAGCACTTCAATCGGACACCCAATGGTAAGACCCATAGCGGTCACTCTACTGATAAAACGCCTGTCACCTGAAATCGCCTGTAAACTCCCCCTGGAGCCGGCCTGCATTTCTGACAACTTACTCATCCTTTTTCTCCTTTCCTCCCTCATATACAATGGGTAATTACGATACTTGTATATTTACTGAATATTCTGCAATCTTCTGTATTCTAAAGGGGTCTTCTGAGTGTACCTTTTAAATGCGCTGCCAAACTTCCCCTGATTGCCATAGCCCGCTTCTGCCGCGATATCGGAAATGCTTAAATCCGAACCGGCTAAAAGCTCCTTTGCAAGCTCCATTCTTTTTCTTCTTAAATATTCCGAAATAGGCATTCCGTACATCTGCTCAAAATATTTCTTTAAGGAGGAAGGACTGATCCTGTATCTTTCTGCCAACTCTTCCACCGTGTAGCGGTGCTTTAAGTCTGCGCATATTTTTTCTTCTACTCCGGCTGCTATCATCCTTTGTCCCTTTGTCAGATATCCTCTTTTTTCTATAGGGATAGTGCTGCCTTTCCCAAGCAGATACATCATTTGCAGTACAGAAAAACGAAAGTCCTCTATTTTCCCCTGATGTGTTACCAATTGATCCCAAATTTCTTCCACAAGCTCCCTTCACTGTCTGGAAACGGTGGCAATTAACTCCCCTGATATTTTTCCAATTTCTTTTCCAGATTTTGAACATCAATGCCCAAATCATACAATATTTGGAGCTTCCGGCTCTTTAATTTCTCCATGTCCAAAATCAACTCAATTCCCCGATACCTTGCACCAGGAAATACAAAATTTTCCTTCGGCGCATTTCTGTCAATACTCAGCACACCTTTTTCCAGATAAATATACCGGTCATCAGCAAGCTGCACCTCGCATCTGCCGTCCATGCAGTAATTCAGCTTAACAAAATGATATTCCTCCGTTATTTCCGTCGGAATCATGTGCATGTAAACATCATTTGCCCACAAGTGAATACCGGGAAAAGGACTGCAGATATAAATGTATCCATATTCACTTTGATATGTGTATTTCCACCGATCAATACAGTCGGACAATACCTCTTTACCGACACAATAGCGATCGACCCATTCAGGCTGTTCTATCTCTTTTAAACTCATATGCTTCTTCCTTTTGTTAGTCGCAACTAACCAATGGTCATAATATCATACGCCGGATTTCATTTCTACTCCGTTTCGTTATTTTTGCTCTGTCTGCCACTTGCTTTCCTTATCAGGCCTCTGCGCCATAAATGCTGTCACCTTATCCGGCCTTTCCCTTCCACCGCTTTTCTATCCAGATTTGAGTGTCAACTAAAAACCGCTCTCTGACTGTCTGACAAGAGAGCGGTTCCTTCTAATTCCTGTTTATCGGCCGGCAGCTTACAAAATGATTATGATTATACCAGTCCTGCCAAAGCCCGTCCGGCATCCACACACTGATCCTGTGTATCACTGCCCGGCGCACCGTTGACTGTAATTCCTTCTCCGTTAACTACCGTTGCGCCTGCTGCGTTTACACGCGCCTCCCAGTCGCGCATCCACTCCTGATTTCCCCAGCCGTAGGAGCCGAACAAAGCAATCTGCTTGCCGCTGATTCTGGTCTCAAGCTCAGTCATAAAGGGCTCCATTTCCGTTTCCTCCAGCTGTTCTGCGCCCATAGAGGGACAGCCAAGAGCAAAGGCCTTTTCCTTTACCAGCTCGTCAATATCTGCTTCACCTACAGGCACCAATGCTGCCTCTCCTCCCGCAGCGCTGACGCCCTGTGCAATAAACTCAGCCATAGCTGCCGTATTTCCTGTTCCGCTCCAAAAAACAATATTTACCTTGCTCATATCATACCTCTTTTCTTTTCAACTTTATGTTTTCGTGTTTTTATCTCATTTTTCAGTGACACTTCGCAAAATCACAGCTTTCACACTGCAATTTCACGTATGGTCTTTCCTCCCACAATTTCCTCTACAGCCTGCTCCCTTTCCGCATCATATCTTCGAAAAAGCCTTTCCGTCTCCTTCACATTGTGGTAGACCTTCCAATACCCCAGATACAGAAAGTTCTTTCCCTGATTTTCAATAAAGCCCTTAATGTCCTGTATCGGATATCCTAAAAAAGCACCGATTTCATGAGGAAAGCTGTTTTTGCCGTCTTCATGCATGGATACCCTGCGGGATAATTGTTCCAGCATGTTTCTCAGACACCCGCCTGCATAACCGCAATCCTTCAGGAAATCCCTGATCTCCCGGCGGCTTAAATATTCCCTGAGCGCTTCCTTTCGATATAGATATAAGATCACCGTATCCCTGCCTGCACCCAGAAAAAAATAAGAAATGTGGGTGCCCCTCAACAGAAATTCTGTTTTTTCAGCTTCTGACCTTGAAATCATCACAATGTTCGCTATCTTGCTCCCTTTAATCACAGGAGCGCAATGAACGGCTATGGAAATTGCCATATTTCTTTCTTCACTGCCACAGCTTTTTAATTCCATCATTTCCTGTATCGGCATATTGTCACCAATAACGCCTTACTTTACATGAAAGGCATTCATGCCCGGATATACGCTGCCATTTCCCAGCTCCTCCTCAATGCGAAGCAGTTGATTATACTTTGCAACTCTCTCGGATCTGCTGGGTGCGCCTGTTTTAATCTGACAGGTATTTAATGCTACCGCCAAATCCGCAATGGTTGTGTCCTCTGTTTCTCCCGAGCGGTGAGATGCAATTGCGGTATAACCTGCAGCATGAGCCATCTTAATCGCTTCGAGTGTTTCTGATACCGAACCGATCTGATTTAATTTAATTAAAATTGAGTTGCCGCATCCCAGCTCTATTCCCTTTTTCAGCCTTTCCGTGTTGGTTACAAACAAATCGTCTCCAACCAGCTGAACCTTGCCGCCAAGTTCCCTGGTCAGCTGCTGCCAGCCTTCCCAATCCTCTTCATCCAATGCATCCTCTATGGAAATAATGGGATACTTTTCAACCAGCTTTTTCCAATGATCAATCAGCTCTGCAGAGGTAAAGGTGGTACCTGCCTTGGGGAGAACATATTCTCCCTTCTTTTCACCCTTCCACTCGCTGGATGCCGCATCCATGGCAATTCTGAAATCCTTTCCGGGCTCATAGCCTGCCTTCTTTACAGCCTCCAATATGTACTCAATGGCTTCCTCGTCACTGGCAAGATCGGGAGCAAAACCGCCCTCATCCCCTACCGAGGTAGCCAGTCCTCTGGACTTTAACAGAGCTGCCAGTGCATGGAATACCTCTGCGCACCAGCGAAGTCCTTCCTTAAAGCTGGGTGCGCCTACCGGCATAATCATAAACTCCTGCACATCCACTGTATTGGCTGCATGTGCGCCTCCGTTTAAAATATTCATCATCGGTACAGGAAGCTTGTTTCCTGAGATTCCTCCCAAGAATCTGTAAAACGGTATATCCAGCGAAACAGCAGCCGCCCTGGCTACTGCTATGGACACTGCCAGAATTGCGTTTGCGCCCAGCTTTGACTTATCTTTGGTTCCGTCGGCATCGATCATGGCCTTATCAACGGCATAAATGTCGGATGCATCCATTCCGGTTATGGTATCATTGATAACTGTATTGATATTTTCAACTGCCTTGGTAACGCCCTTTCCCAAGTACCTTTCTTTATCTCCGTCTCTAAGCTCCAGTGCCTCAAACTCACCTGTGGAAGCGCCGCTGGGAGCGGTTCCTCTTCCCACAGTGCCGTCTGCCAGGGTTACTTCGGCTTCTACCGTAGGATTTCCTCTGGAGTCCAAAATTTCTCTGCCAATTACCTTTTCAATCTCTAAGTAATTCATCTTTAAGCTCTCCTTTTCCTTTATTTGCGGATCCCCCGGCCGGAAGCCGTGCTGCCGGCCAAATGCATTCAGCAGCTGCATTCTTTGGAGTCCACATGATTTATTCAGTAGTTAGTCGAAACTAACTATCAGACATCATACCAATTACGCCGTCAAAAAGCAACGCGCCAGATGATAGATTTTATCACCTGGCGCTTAATAAGAATTATTATTAGTAAGAAACCTTATTTATGAATTAATCCCCTCTACCCAATGCATAATCGTATCCAATGCAAGCTTTGTATTTCCGCAGTTACAGTGATCCTGTGCCTGCTCCTTATCCGTAAACAAACGAAAGGTCAGACTCCTCACATTGGTAAGCATGTCGATTTCTTTTCCTATGGAATGATAATTGATAAAGTGATCCTGATTGGCTCCCATAATCAGAATATCCTGCGTAATCCTGTCCGCTATAGGCTCCATGTCATACAGCTTAAGTTTCCTGGCATATCCGTAAGCCGAATCTGCCTCATAAGCATACATACCATGCTTCAAACCCCAGTCGATCACCGGCAGCTTCTTTGCCTCCGAATTAAAGATCCAGTTTATCAACCCCTTTGCCCGAATCTTCATCAGGAAATAAAACAGCTTCTGCACTGCAGGCGGCTCATCACCGATAATCACATCCAGAAAGCAGGGGAAAACGGACCATGCCACCACCCTGGTTATCCTTGTATCAAAGGCTGCTGCTCTGGGCGCCAGATAGCCTCCCAGGGATACGCCGATGATGGTCACATCCTCCAGCTTAAAGTAGTCCAGCACAGCCTTCACGGGCTTTTCCCATTGATGGGTAAAATGCTTGTTTTGAATCCTGACCACGCCGCCCTGCCCCGGCCCTTCAAAAAGATATACCTCATATCCCTTATCTTTCAGATACAAAATCGGGAAGAAAAATTCTTCAAAATAAGAATCGTTGCCTCCGTGGAGCAGCAGCGTTCCTTTCTTTTCTCCCTTGGGCACCACATGCATCACCGGAAGCTTCACATCCTCATAGGGAACCTGAAAGCGCTCCACCACCGGGTTTACACCGCTGCCTTCGGGTTCAAAGTAATCCCTGTAATAATCATAAAACAGCTCCGTCGCCAACTGATAGTATTTCTTTTTGTCGGGGTCACCGTCATACATAAAAAATTCGCTCATGCGATAATAGGCAATGGCATTTTCTGTCCGTTCCTCCTCCATTGCCTTATCGCCAAGCGAAATTAACACATTCTTCCAGTCTGCGCTTGTTTTGATTTTAGCCGAAACAGGCGCCACATCCTCAAGGCGTCCTCCGTCCCAGTTAATTACACGGTTTAATTGAAAATTAAAATTTGCTTCCTCATTCAGTTGATGCACGCCCTTTTTAAATTGTATCGGCGTATGTATATCGTATGCTTTCATGGCCGCTTCTCTCCTTCCGCTCACGCTTATCTGTTCTTCCCGTGTGAACAAAATCAAGTTTACCGCCATTTTTTCCAAAAAGCTTTCAAATAGATGCTATTTTGTGCTTTTGATAAATTCCGAAAAGGAAAGCCCGAACATCCTCTTGCATGCTCCCGCCAGGTGAGAGGGCGAATCAAAGCCTGCCCGAAGCGCAGCCTCCGTAATATTGCCGCTTTGCCAAAAATGTTCAAATCCCTTACGCATTTTCTCCAGCACAAGGTATCTGTTCAGGGAAATTCCCACATCTGCCTTAAACAAATGCGACAACCGGCTCTGAGAAAGACATACCGCTTTGCACAAATCCTTCATCGTATCACCTGTAATCGTTTCCTTATTTCGAAGGATATCCAACACCTCCGCCACCCGGTCATCCATAGGCTTCCCTGCTTTCCGCCTTAACCCGCAGGCCTCTAAAATTGCCCCATCCAGCTTTTCAAAATTCTTCTCCGCCTCCCACAGCGTCCGAAGCTTTTCCACAAATTTTTCCTCCGCCACTGCATACGCTCTGCCCTGCAGCCAGACCTGTTCCATCGCCTTGGTATAGGAGGCCGCATGATCAAACAAAAACACCAGCATCCTTCCCGCTTCCGGATAGATCGTGTGGGAAACATCGGAGGCGATAAACACAGCGCCGCCAAATACCTGCTCCTCTCCAATCATGCAGTGAAGCTTCCCCTCCTTTGCAATTAACAGATGAGACGCCAGATGGCTGTGCATTTCCGGCGTTTTATAGTCTGCATAGAGCAACAAATGATCCTGTAAATAACAAAATTCCGTCATCTTACGTCCTCTTTTCGGGCTTCCACAGAAATAGCATTCGGCACATGGCAAATGGTCCATATCAACAGAACTCCAAACCATATAATCATGCTCTCACTCATCAGCCCGTTGGTAAATCCTATCCTGAACGGTCCCTCCGGCATACAGCTTTTTACCGCATACAATACCCCATAAAATATCAGCGGATTAGAAACAGCCATAGGCCTTGCAAACACGCTGCCGCCTGACACCACCAAATAGAACCAGTAAAGAAAAGGCGGCAGCATGATTACCTCACTGAGCGGCACAATCCAGGAAAGCTGCGCAAACAATGCCTCCGCCGCCGGAAGCGCCGCCGCTTCATATCCGTTTCCGTTCAGCCATGCAAAGACATACAAAATCATAATATAAAATAAATGCAAACACAGCCACGGTGTCAGCCCAAATGCAGTGAGATAATGATATACCTTCTTCTGCTTTTCCTTTTTCAAAAATGCTTCTATGGCAAATAAGGCAATTCCGTAGAAAATAATGCCCGGAAAAGCTATCAGCATGGCAACGGAATTCCTCCACGGAACGATTTGGGCAACGCCCTCGGTCAGCCAATATATATTTCCCGAATACGCAGTATCTCCATACATCATCAGCCAGTCACCGCCTCCAAAGCACAGGCAGCCTAACATACCGCACAATAATGCCGCAATCATTTTCTTTCGTTTCATTTGTTTGTTTTCCATACGAAACCTCCTTCACTTTCATAACTGAAACACCAAATGGAAACTCATGCCGTCCTCCTGCCTTTCTGCGAAAATTTCTCCCTCCATTTTCCACATCAGCTCCCGGCAGATGTACAAGCCCAATCCGTTTCCTTCCTTGTTTCCCACGTTGCTTCCCCGGTAAAAGCTGTCAAACAAATGAGGCATTTCCTCTGCTTTCACCGGACTTCCCGTATTCCTTATCTTAATCAGCTGGCAGGCTTCCTCCTCATAAAAAGTAATTTCAATCCGCCTGCCATCCCCATACTTGAATGCGTTCTCCATAATATTTTCCACTACCTCAAAGGCGCCGTCCAAGCTTCCCTTAAGCAGCTTATTGTCGAAGTCTCCTATCACAAGCTCGGTCAGTACCAGCCTGCATTTCGGCTCATAATACTCCCGCACTATCTTTACGAAATCCTTCAGATAAAATTCCGAATTTTCCACCTCAATGGGGACAATCTCCTCACTGGAGGTTCTGACAATATTCCTGACAAACTCTTCAATCTCCCCGGAGAGCTTTTCTATCTGCTTTGCCGAATTCATCTGCTCTTCCTTCGTGCTATATAATCCTTCCTGCAGCGCCTTTGCATACAGCTTAATAGAGTTTAAAGGCGTCTTGATATCATGAGAGATTGATAAGAGCAGCAGCTTCTTTTCCTTTTCCAGCTTCAGCGCTTTTAGCTGTGAGCTCTTAAGATTATCCCGGAGCATGGCGATTCCCCAGACAAATTTCCCAAAGAAGCGATCCTTGTTTTCCTCTATCTCCGTTCCCAACCGTCCCTTTGACAGCTCATAAGGCATGTCCCTCAGGGTCAGAAAGGGCCTTACCAGCTTATGCTTCAGATAAAAAAGCACCGCCAGCGTAAAGGCGCACGACAATACCAGCATTCCCTCCGCAATCCAAAGCTGCGTTCCCGTATTAATACGGCTCCTGTAATCAAAACGCACCAGGCCAAGTACCCGGTCCCCTGCCATAAGGGGTTCCATATGTGTCTCACAGCCGTTCCTCTTACGAAAAAATTCCTCTGCCTCCGGCTTTGTAAGCTCCTCTCCCTCCGTAAATTCCAGAAAGGAAACATCCTCTATCTGCTCCGCCGTGCGCAAATCAGGCATGAAGAAGCCTCCCTGCTCCTCCATGCCGCTGATCATTCTGTTTACCTCCACCAGATATTCTCTGCTCTTTTCTCCGCTCTGCCCGCTGAAAAAAACTCCGGTAATCAAAAGGGCCACTGCATAGAAACAGATCATACCAATAATCAATAGATTAATTTTCTTCATATCTGTAGCCTACACCCCATACCGTCTTAATCCTCCTTGGCCTGCCCGGCTCCTCCTCAATCTTATCCCTGAGCATTTTGATATGTACCGTGAGAGTCTGGCTTTCACTGAAGCTGTCAATGCCCCATATCTGGTTAAACAGATATTCCTTGCTTAAGGTTCGGCCCGGATTTTCTGCCAGCAATAGCAACAGCTCGTATTCCTTCACGGTAAGAGAAACCTCCTGTCCGTGAAAAAACACCTGCTTTGCATCCTTATCTATGGAAACAGCGCCGGAATGAATCAAGGCATTTCCCTGCCTTAAATCATAATTTCTCCTCATCAAAGCGCCGATTTTCGCCAGTAAAATATCAGCATCAACCGGCTTCTCCACATAATCATCGGCTCCCAGCGCAAACCCGTTCATCTGATCTTCCTTGTCCACCCGGGCACTCATAATGATAATCGGTGTATTGCTCGTCTTTCGCACATCTGCGCAAAAACCAAACCCATCCATCCCTGGCAGCATAATATCCAGAAGAATCAGCTTCGCCCTGTTCTCCTTAAGGAAAGCAAGCGCCTTCTCACCGCTTTCCTTATGCTCTACTGTATACCCATCCCGTTTCAGGAATGTACCGAGAAGCTCCGCAAGCTCCCTGTTATCCTCCACAAGAAGAATATCAATCATTATTTTTCTCCCTTATCTCAAGACATGCTACATTTCAGGAAGAATGCTCCTCTGGGAGCATTCTTCTTATGCGAGACCTAGTATCTCTTGGGCGGCGTTTTTTGACGCCTTAGAGATACTTCTCACATTTCTACCATCCCATTTCCAAAAGCCATCCCGACAGCTTTCTCTCCCTTTCTCTGATTTCACTTTCCTCTTCAAATTTACCCAGCTTCATCTCACCCTTAATGGTTCCGTCCTCAATATAAAGCACTCTGTCGCTTTTGGCCGCCACCTTACTGTCGTGGGTAACCAGCATAATCGTAGTGCCTTCCCTGTTAATCCTGCACAGCTCCCGCATAACCTCCCTGGAATTCTGCTGATTTAAAGCCCCGGTAGGTTCGTCCGCAAAAATCATTTTAGGCTGGTTAATCAGGCTCCGGCAAATACAGGCTCTTTGCAGCTGTCCTCCGGAAACCTCCGTAATGTCATTTTCGGCAATCTCAATGATTCCGAGCTTCCGCATCAGCTCCTTTGCACGCTCGTTAATCTCCATGCGGCCCCTTTTTCCATGACCTTCGTTTGCCTGATACGCCGGCAAGATAATATTATCATAAATGGTAAGATTTTTTAACAGATACATCTGCTGAAAAATAAATCCCATTTCCGTAAGCCGTATTCTGCTCATTTCCTTGGCATTCAGGCTGTCTATTTCTTTTCCGAAAAAGGTTACTTTTCCTGCGGTAGCGCTGTCCATGCCGCTGACCGTATATAACAGTGTTGACTTTCCCGATCCGGAGGGCCCCATAACAGCCACCATTTCTCCGTCTTCCACCGTCAGATTAATATTGCGAAGCACGTTATTCTGCCTTTTATTTACTATATATGTTTTGCACAAATCCTTTACTTTAAGCTGACCCATTTCCCTGTTCCTCCTTTTATTCAATGGTATTGATTTCCTTAAGCTCCACCTTTTTCACCTCGTTGGCACACAGATATGCTGCAAGCCCTGTTACCGCCAGCATAATCAGCGGATAAATGACATACGCTTCAAGAGGCCTGGTGATCAGCTTAATATTAGTGCCGCCCATCATGGCAAAAATCGATCCTGAGGTAACAGATGAAAGCGGCCCGGAGAGCAGTGCGCCCAGAAATATTGCGGCACAAAGTACCAGCAGAATCCGCGTGCTCTGCCATCCCTTTAAGGTTTTGTCCGAAAATCCAATGCTCTTTAGCATGGCAATCTCTCCCCGTTCTCTGGTGATCAGTGTTTTCATGGTAAGCACCGTAATCATAATATTAACGAAAAGAACCACACCGACAATCAACAGCTGTACACTGCCAAGCTGATCCAGCACATCTCCGGTCATACTATTTGCATGTTCACTACAGGTATCAATCTTATAATCCGGGAAAATTTTCTGAAGCTGTTCTTTGATCTCCTCATCCTCCAGATCACTGTCAATTTCAACCTGTATGCCCATCAGGCCGCTTAGACACGAATACGCAATCTCAGCATTCTTGCTCACACGAAGCCCTTTTCCCAGGTTCATCATAGTCTGATAAATACCTGTGACCAGAAACTCATCTACCTTGTCAGCATATCGATAATAAACGGTATCACCTATCTCCACTCCAAGCTCCTTTGCCGATGCTTCCGTAACCATTACCTCATTAGGCAGAACCGGAACCTTGCCTTCTATCACATCATAATCGTCTTCATCCCTTCCAAGCTGCTGTAGGGTAAAATAGGCATACAGCTTCTCCGGATCATCACCATAACAGGGAACAGAATACATCATCTCTATCCAGACCTCTGCCCCAAATCCATGTTCACTTAAAATCTCCTTCATTTCATTCAATTCAGAGGTGAGAAGCGAATTGTCCTTTTCTATCATATAATTTTCCAGCCCACCTGTATCAATAAAAACAGAAGAGCTTTGCAACGCAAAGGTTCGTATAATATCTTTATCCTCCAGGGTATGAATAGTCTTTAAAGGGATCAATATCAGCAGCGTTCCGAGACAAAAGATCAGCGCCAGCACCAGATATCTTTTCCTGTTGCTGATTACATCATTTGCCGCCATATAAACAAAAGAGGGCATTCTTTTCTGCTTATGCAGCCTTAACAGATTCCTTACCGTGTATCTTTCGCCGTTTCCTCCGTTTCGAATTGCTTCTATTGCAGTATACTTTTTCACTTTTCCTGTACTGCTATAACAGAACAGAAGGACAATCAAAATAATTGCCACTGCACATAACATATTAATCTGCACTTTGCTTTCCACCTCAGATACCACCAGATTGGTCATAGTCTGTGAAAGCAGCAGCTTCTCAAAAGGCAGGCTGAATCCAAGTCCCGCCGCTGCCCCCAAAACAGCAATTGCAAAATATTTTAAAAGATAAATTCCCTTAATGCTGATATCCCTGATACCGATTGCCTTCATGACACCGATTTCCTTATAGTCCTCCTGCAGTGTAAACACAATGGTAAAGCGCAGGATTAAAAATGAAATCAAAATCAGGCAGATACTTACCACGATTAAAATACCGGCAATCAACATATCAAATACATAACACATCCTTACAATCGACCCGTCAATGCTTGATATCACCTGAAAATTATTTTTATTAAACTCTGTGGTAAAAGCTTCTTTATCCGAATAATTTACACCGTAAAGCAATGTATGAACCGCTGCCGCATCCTTATAAAGCCAGTCATAATCCTCCTCGGAAATAAATATTCTTTTAAAACCCATATACTGGCTGCCGAATACCGCATCCTTAACGATGGTTTTAACCGTAAATTCCTTTGATTTCCCTTCGCAGCTTATTTTCAGAATATCCCCTGTCTGCAGATCATTGGCCTGTGCCTGCTGGCTTGGAAGAGCTACCTCCCCCCAGCACAAAGGGATTTCCTTCCTCATCAAAAACCTTCATAAAATTATCCGGGACAATTCCTACCGAAACCGTATTCCCCTTCTCATACCCGTGCTTTTCCGGAATCAGCGCACAGGATACAATTTCAATTTCATCATCCATCAATGTATGCATGTCATAAACATCATACTCCGTCACGTATTCGCAGTTCTCAAGAAATCCCTCAACAGGCGCTTTTTCCCCCTCTCCCATTTCCAGCATGATAAGGTCCGGCGTTTTAGCCATCTGAAGAAAGGAATCCACCGCCCCTTGTATGGTAACCAGATTATTGACACTGCTTGCCAGAAACGTAGTTGCCATAGTGATAAACAGAAGCAGTACAACGTTCATGGTCCGCTTTCTTTTTAAATCCTTTTTTAATATGTGTAACAGCATTTTTTCTCCTTTTGCCAAGGCTTTGTTTTTACCGGTATGAGGTTATTATAAAAGAAGATTATTAAATAATCCTTAAATGGACATAATTAATTTTTCTTCCTGAAATTTTCTTTCTAAGATTTTTTGTTTGCAATATTCCGTTTTTCGTGATATGCTATTTTCATCTTTTTTATTTATATCTTTATTATCTTATTTGTCATTGGCTGTTTCAGCCATAATTTCAAGCACTTTTATTCTATTGTAAAGGAGGGATGCCTTTGATTGTTTAAAAATCATCTTAAAATTCTGTTACTTACATTAATAAAGCTTCAGGTTTTAAAAGGTAATTTAACGCCTGCAGCCTAACAAAAATACCATTCGAAAAGGAGTACTATGTCACAAACAATCTATCACATCTATGATAAGATCTTTAAAAAAGTCCTGACCTTATCGTCTAAATCAGTTATCAACCTAATCAACGGTTTATTCGAAACCGACTATCCCGAGGACAGTACCATCCGATACAACTGGACAGAATTTGTGGATGGGGAATTAAAGAAAACTCTGGCTGACACCATTCTCACCATCAATGAAAATCAGAGCTATCATCTGGAAGCACAAATGACCACGGATGAAACCATTGTCCTTCGGGTTTTCGAATATGGCTTTTCCCATGCAAATCGAAATTCCATCATTCATGAGACCTATTCCGAATTGTGCTTCCCGGAGCCGAAAATCATATATCTGGCTCCTGAAAAAAGCATTCCCGAAGAATATACCTTAAGGCTTAACTTTGGTTCCCAAGGATACTTTGATTACAAAGCAAGCGCCTTTCTCTTCAATCAGGTTTCGGCACAGGAGTTAAATCAGAAGAAAATGATTATCTTAATTCCTTTTATGCTGTTAAAGCTTCGGGACGTCATATCGAAATCCCGTTCAAAAGATAACCTCGAGGCATTGAAAAATCTAATACAGCATGATATACTGGAAAGCATAGAGGAAAATCTGCGGCTTGGCAATATCACCCAGTCCGATGCACGGAAACTGAAACGCTATACCCACAAGCTGTATGAACACATTTACTCCCATTATGAGGAAATGGAGGAATTGAATGAAATGACAGACGAATCTTTGATGCTGGATATTGATATCATCGAAAAGGAGCACGAGCAGCAGTTGACAGAAAAGGATCGGGAATTTGAACGGATCGTAAATGAAAAAGACAATGCATTAAAAGAGAAGGACAGAACTCTCAAAAAGCAAAACGATGCATTAATAGAAAAGGATTCACAAATCCTGGCTTTACAGGAACGCATTAAACAATTGGAACAACAGCAGGCAACCTGACATTATATTAACACCATCCCCCGTATCAAGAAATCCGATTACTACACCCCTTCCTGTGAGATTTAGAGGGCCCCGCTGCATCTGCGTGATTCCGCTGCGGATTAGGGGCGTAGGATCAAAGGTCTGTCCGCTTCCCGCTTGAAGCTGCATAAGCCCATACACCTTAGGCAATACCGGATAAGAATATTCGCTGATATTGAGCGGTGCCGCTTCACTCCTGTTTACATAGGTGATTCCGATCTCTCCCTCCACCGGCTGAAACACAAAGTCCCGTATATTCAGATTACCCGGCGATGGATGAATATAATCTGTAATCAGATCATAATAATCGTTGGAAATTATTTTCTCCCTGTCTGTCATATATAACCTACAGTCTTTTTCTTTACTATATGGATCAGGGTGCTAAAAGGTACTACCCACAATTTCCGACTCCCTGCTGATACAACTGATAATACCACCCCTTCCGGGCCATAAGCTCCTCATGGGTTCCCTCCTCTTCAATCTGTCCTTGTTCCAGAACCAAAATGCGGTCCATATCCCTGATAGTGGAAAGGCGATGGGCAATCACAATACTTGTCCGGTTCTCCATCAAACGATTAATCGCCTTCTGTTTCATTTCTTCCTAAAACTGTCACACTAACCGTTTGCCTGTTAGCGTGACAGCTTTTCTTAATTATTTATCAATATCTCTCTCGGCTGATACCCCGCTTTACGAACAATCGCCCGCAATTCCTCCTCAGTTACCTGTTGCTTGGAATAAACCTGCACGGAATTTTCTTTCAGGTCCACCTTTGCCCAAAAACCTTCCTTTTCATTGAAGGCGTTTTCCACCCGCTTCTTACAATTGCTGCAGGTCATACCGTCTACCTTCATGCTGCAACTGTATGGATAATGAGACAAATCACGATCCTGTACCTTTACCTTCTTAATCTCATCACCGCCGCTTCCGCAGCACCCGTGCGCTATTTTCTTTATGTAGCTTCTCACACCGATGAAGCAGATCACTAACAAAATTCCACAAATAATTGCAGTTGACATAATATCCCTCCTTATCAGCTTTTCCCTATGCAGGGTCTGACCACAACGCTTCTGATCTTCTGATTGCTTGCATAACCGCATGCCTTAAGGCCCTCCAAAATAACAGAATTCCACTTCTGCGCAGAAAGATGATGTACCGTGTCATCATCCAGACTGATTGTGCAGGCATCCTCAACCGTACATTCCATTCCACAGGCAATCCTGTACATATTTTTTCTGCTGATCGCTCCGATTTCCTCCAGTGTATTCACCATTCGATAAACGGTTGCCGCACCGATACCCGGATCAATCTTTGATGCCCTATAATAAATCTCCTTACAGCAGGAACAGCTTTCCTCCAAAATCACATCAAGGAGCATCTGCCTTTGTCTGGTAATTCTGCAGCCCCTTTCCCTTAATTTCTGCAGAATAATTTCCTTCTGCATCATGGTACGCTCATATTCCTCTTGCTCATAACAGTTTCTTTGCTTCTTTGTTTCTGCCATTTATGTACTCACTCCCTACAATGCTGTCATCCATATTGATAACGATTTTCATTTCCATTAGTTAGTATAAGCTAACTCGTCTTAGCTGTCAATAACCGTTTTTTTACAATTGCAACACTTGCGTAGCAGTTCAGCCTTCCCGCACGGAGTACTTTTCATTTCATAGGAAAGGCAATCACTTTCACGCATTAATGCATTAAGGTTTTTCCTATGAGACAAAAAAACTGCCTGAGAACATTTCCTCTCCCAGACAGCCGTTTTACCGTTATGATTCCTGCTGCTCCTTATCCTCTATCACCTTCAAATGATCCGGATTTTCCCCGCTGACACTTCGAATATCAATCACCGGACCTCCGGTTCCTTCAATATAAGCTCTGGTGATGGTTACCCTGCCGATATTCTCATCCTTAGGTATCTCATACATAATATCCAGCATAAAATCCTCGATAATGGCTCGCAGCGCTCTTGCGCCGGTATCCTTTTTCATAGCCTTTTCGGCAATCGCCTCCAAAGCATCATCATCAAACTCAAGCTTCACCTCATCTAACTCAAGCAGCTTTTGATACTGTTTTAAAATGGCATTTTTAGGCTCCTTTAAAATCTTCACCATCATGGATTTGTCCAGCGCATCCAGTGTATAGATAACGGGAAGCCTTCCGAGAAACTCCGGTATCATTCCGAATTTTTTCAGATCCTCCACAGTAACCTGGCTTATGATATTCTTTTCCTTGTCAAAACGATCCTTCAGCTCCGCATTAAAGCCGATAGAGGTCTGCTTCTTCAGCCTTTGCTTGATAATCTCCTCCAGATCCGGGAAAGCGCCTCCGCAGATAAAAAGGATGTTTCGGGTGTTGATGGTGGTAAGCGGCACCATGGCATTCTTACTGTTGGCGCCTACCGGAACCTCCACATCCGCACCCTCCAAAAGCCGCAGCATTCCCTGCTGTACGCTTTCACCGCTGACATCCCTGCTATTGGTGTTTTTCTTCTTGGCTATTTTATCAATCTCATCAATGAATACAATTCCGCGCTCCGCCTTCTCCGTATCATTGTCCGCAGCAGCAAGCAGCTTGGAAAGCACGCTTTCGATATCATCACCGATATAACCCGCCTCCGTCAAAGAAGTGGCATCCGCTATGGCAAGCGGCACATCCAGAAGTCTTGCCAGCGTTTTCACCAGATAAGTCTTACCGCAGCCGGTAGGACCGATCATCAGCATATTGGACTTCTCAATTTCAATATCATCCATGGTTTCTGTGGCGACACGCTTATAATGATTATACACCGCCACGGAAATTACCTTTTTTGCATGCTCCTGCCCGATTACATAATCATCCAGCTGAGCTTTAATTTTATGCGGAGCAGGAATATTCTTGATATCCAATACCGGCTCACTGGCCTGCGCCTTCTTTTTCTTTTTCACCCGCTGCTTGTTGGGGATACCGCCCTCTCCCTGCAGATCGGCTATGTTTACAAACCGAATATTGGGAAAGCCCTGACCGTTCATGTTTTTATTCAAATCATCCATAAAGGAAGGATTATTTAACATTCCCTGGTAGTCAAACTGACTGACCGTATCCATAGTCTTATGCATACAATCGTTGCAGACGGTAATATTGTTGGGCAGCTTAAACATTTTCCCTGCTTTGCTCTCCGGCCGCCTGCAGATAAAGCACACATCCTCGTAATCGCTTTCCTTTTTGTCTTCACCCTCTGCTTTCCCTGAGGCATCGGAATTTACGTTCTCCAGTTCTTCCTTTTCCCCGCTCTTGTCCTTAAAATCTTTATCATCAAAATCCGACATAACCTTTCCTTTCTCAGCAGCTTTTCTCAATGATTTTCCAAACCGCTTTCTATATTACCTTCATGAAATTATTTTTCTCTATCCCTTACACCACTCTTCGCACCGACAGGATTTCCTTGTAGGTAGCATTGGTAATCTTAATTCCCGTCTTCTGGGTGCTGGCATGTACAATCTGTCCATTGCCGATATAAATTCCCACATGTCCCGCATAACATATAATGTCACCGGGCTGCGCATTGGCATAAGACACTTCGGTTCCGGTGCTTCTAAGCGAATAGGAGGTTCTGGGAACCGTGTACCCGAAATCCTTATAAACTCTCCACACAAATCCGGAGCAGTCCGCTCCCTCTGTCAGGCTGGTTCCTCCCGGCACATAAGGATTTCCTATAAACTGACAGGCATAATTGGCAATTTGCTGCCCCTTACTTCCCGAGCCCGAATAACTGGATGCGGAAGCATAGCTTTTGGAAGAAGAGCTTCCCGAGGAACTGCCCGAAGAGCTTTGATTTTGCTTTTGCAGTGCCAGCTCCTGTGCCTTTTTCGCTTCTTCCTCCGCCTTCTTAGCTGCATCGATCTCTGACTGCTTGGCCGCCGATGCCGCTTCCAGCCTTTTGATTTCATCATTCTGCTTTTTGATATTTGCTTTATAAACCGCTGCTTCCTGCTTGGCCTGAGCCAGCTGAACCTCATAGTTATCGTATGCTTCCTGCTTTTCGGTAAGCATGGCTTCCAGACTTTCCTGTTCCTCCTCAAGCTCATGCTGCTGGGTTTCCAGCTCCGACATTTCTTCCTCCAGCTTCTCCTTCAATTCGGCCACAGCCTCTTTTGCCAGCTGGTACTCCTCCAAAAGCTTCCTGTCATACTCATAAAGATCTTCCACATACTCTACCTTGTTGATCATGTTGCCAAATCCCTGACTTGCCAGAAGAATTTCCAAATAAGTAGTATTACCCTTCTCATACATAAACTGGATGCGAAGCTTCATCGCCTCATACTGCTCCTGCTCCACTTCCACGGCCGCCTCATAATCCGCTGTGGTCTCCTCGATCTGTTCCTCCTTAGCAGCAATATCCTCCTGTATCAGTTCTACACTTGCAATGGTTTCCACCAACGCTGCATCAATCTCGTCGATTTCCTCTGCGACCTCGTCTACATTGGACTGTATGGAGTCAACCCTCCCCGCTGCATTATTATACTTTTCCTGCTCCTGATTTTTCTTTTCGTCAGCTTCCTTCTTCTGCTGTTCAAGCTGCTCCTTCTCTCTTTCCAGATCGGAAATATTGGTAGCACGCACCGGTTCTACCACTGAGATCATCATGATTAATGAGATTAAAAATGCAATTGCTTTGACCAGCCTTTTCTTCATAAGTAGCCTTTCTATTGCTCTGTATCTTCACTCTGGACGTCCTTAACAGTTTCAAAAAGATAATTCAATGTTTTTTCTACCAGCAGATCTTCCTTATAGGTATCCAGATCAATATTTGCTGCGTATTCCTCCACGCTGTAATTGTAGGATGCCGCATCCTCGGCAATCTGCTCATTATATTCCTCATCCGACAGGGCAATTCCTTCCGCCTCGGCAACTGCGCCAAGCATAATATAACGCTGCGCCATCTGCATTGCCTGCTGACGGATGGTTTCCTCATATTCCTCGGCAGTTCCTCCGTAAACATTTGCGGTATAATCAGCGACCTCCATACCATACATCTGTGCATAATAGCTGACATACTCAAGCATGGTATCATGCATACGATTGACAATCCCTTCCGGGGTTTCCTCAAAGGTACAAATCTTCTCCATTTCCGTCACGATCAGGTTCTTTTTATTCTGCTTATACTGCTCCGTACGGCTGTTTAAAAGACTGTCATATATATACACCTTAAATTCATCCACATTCGAGCAGCCCTCTATTCCCAGCCGCGCAACAAACTCATCATTCAGCTCTGCCGGCTCATACACACCTAAGCTGTTTAAGGTGACGGTAAACACAACCGGCTCTCCCGAAAGATCCGGATTGGTCGTATAAGGATCAGGGAAGGTGAGATCCAAATCCTTCGTCTCACCGATTTCCATTCCTACCACACCGTCCTCAAAGCCATCGATAAAGCTTCCCGAACCGAGAACCAATTCATATCCGGCGCCGCTTCCTCCGTCAAAAGCAACTCCGTCCATCATTCCCACAAAATCAATATTGGCAACATCGCCAAGCTCTGCCGCCCTGTCTTCGGTAATCGGCACTGTAACCGGCATATACTGGAGATATAGATCAATATTGCTTTCCACCTCCTCATCGGTTACCGCAGGCGCCGCAATATCCAGCTCCATGTTTTTATAATCACCAAGAGTAACGTACTCTCCGGCCGTAAAATCCTGCAAATAAATCAGCTCACTTGTATCCTTCTTTCCGCATGCCGTAAGCGCCAGCATCATAACTGCACATATTACGGTCTTGATTACTTTTCTCTTCATTTTTCCCTCCATGTCAGAGCCGCAGGCTCCTGATTGTATCTCCATGTTCGAAAGAACACTTCTCTTTTATACCATAAATCAGCGGTAATCAAAAGCTTTTTGCCGCTATTTAATGAATATTTCATATTTTTAAAGAAGCGGTGAAAGCAGTCTGCTGACCTGTTCCTTAATCCGAACCGGAAGGCTTCTTCCCAGATACATATTTCTGGTAATCAGCTTTGATTGTTTCAGATCCTCCCTGAAATATCCTGCCATCTCCTTTGCCTTGTCCTCGTCATATATGATTGCGTTCACCTCAAAATTCAATGCAAAGCTTCTGATGTCCATATTGGCGGTTCCATAGCTAAGCACCATCTCATCTACAATAATTCCCTTTGCATGGAGAAAGCCGTCCATGTAAGTATAACACTTTGCGCCCTGAAGCACCAGCTCGCCCACATAGGAATAGGTGGCCCAATAGACAAACGGATGATCCGGCTTGCAGGGGATCATAATATTCACCTCCACCCCGGAATGTACCGCAATTCCAAGCGCCGACATGATCGCCTCGTCCGGAATAAAATAAGGGGTCTGAATATAAATGCTGTGCTTTGCCTTATGAATGAGACGAAGGTACGTGTTTCGAATACTCTGCTCCAGAGAGTCCGGTCCGCTGGTAACAATCTGCATCGGACATCCCTTTGCAGAACTGACATCCGGCTCCGCCAAATATCCCTCAAAAGGCAGCGTGTTGCCTCTTTCGGCAAAGTTCCAGTCCAAAATAAATCTTACCTGCAAAGAGCTGACCGCCGAACCCACAATGCGCATGTGGGTATCCCGCCAGTATCCGAACTTCCGGTCCAGTCCCACATATTCCCTTGCCATATTAAAACCGCCCACATAACCGATTTTTCCGTCTATCACCACAATTTTTCTATGATTTCTGTAGTTTATTCTAAGCTGAAGTTTTCCGAAAATCGGAGGAAAGAACTCGGCTATCTGAATGCCCTTTGCCTGAATCTCCTTCCATCTCCTGCTCTTAACGAAGCGTCCTCCCATTCCGTCAAACAGGATACGTACCTCCACGCCCTCCAAAACCTTTTGCTCAAGCACCTCAAGAATCGGACGGAATACCTCATCGTCCTTAATGATATAATACTGAATGTGGATGGAGCTTTCGGCCTTCCTGATATCTTCCAGCAGGGAGGCAAACTTTTCCTTTCCGTCCACGAAAAACTTCACTTCATTGTCATCCGTCAAAATCGCATTGGAAGCATGCAGATGATACAGCACCAGATCCCCGTAATCCTTCATCTCATGGTAAGCCACCGCCAGCTCCTGATTTTTGATGATCGTCTCCTGATGTCTGATGGAATCGCTTAACTTATCCTCAATTTCCTTGGTTCGAAACATCTTCTGCTTATACATATCCGTCCCAAGCAGAAGATAAAAAATAAAGCCCAGCACCGGAATAAAGTACAGAATCAGCAGCCACGCCCACACAGACTTTGGGTCCTTGCGCTGAAAAAATACGATAATCACTGCAAGAATCAGGTTAATCACCATAAGATGTCCAAAAACAAATTCAAATACAAGCTGTATGTCCTGCCAAACCGCGCCCATGCTTCCGCTTCCTTTCTACTGCTAAATTATATACCAAACCCTTTTTCAATTCAATGAAACTACTTGCCTATTTTCCTAAAGGATGCTAAAATGTTTCTTACATTGTTGCTGTCCTATTTACAGAATGCACGACGGCAGGGAGGTTTATTTTGAATACATTCACGATTGTTTTGTTAGTTATACTGGCCGTTCTGGTCATTGCCCTTGTAGTTTTATATTTCCTTGGAAAGAAAGCTCAAAAGCGTCAGAGTCAGCAGCAGGCACAGATTGATGCCATGAAGCAGACGATTTCCATGCTTATTATTGATAAGAAACGAATGAAAATGAAGGATTCCGGTCTTCCGCAGGTGGTTATCGATCAAACGCCTAAGCTTCTACGCGGCTCCAAGCTTCCCATAGTCAAGGCAAAGGTCGGCCCTCAGGTCATGTCCCTTGTCTGCGAGGAGAAAATATTTGACTCCGTTCCCGTCAAAAAGGAGGTCAAGGCAGTTGTCAGCGGTATCTATATCACTGACGTAAAGGGTCTTCACGGCAAGCCTGTGGTAGCTCCTGCCAAGAAAAAGGGATTTTTCAAGCAGGCTCTTGAAAAAGCGCAGGAAAAGGCTGGTGCCAAACCTGTTAAATAGCAAACCAAAAGCGCAAGCACAGCTTGCGCTTTTCTTTTTATTGGAATTACAGCACCTTTCATAACATCAATTTCATTCCCTCTTCTCTGGGGCAGATATGCATTTCTATCTTACAGTCCGCAAGAAACTGATAATTGGCTTCCAGCGCATAGGAGACCTGAAGCTTAATCCGGTTCTCCTCTTCCTCCAGAAGGAAAGCTTCGGTATCTATTCCAATCAAAATATTTCCGTATGGAGTCATATAACTGGTCATATTCTTTTTATTCTTTTCAAATACCATATGTACGTTAATCAAACCCTTTTTGGTCACCTCAAGGCAATTTTCCCGGAATTTAATCATGTTTTTGGTCACATCTTCAAACCCTTCCGTCACCTCGTCATATATAACGTAATGGCTTCCGTTTTTCATATAATAATCTGCAGGTGTAATGGTTTCCAACTCCTGCCCGCCATCGCCGCCTTCCAACTGAAGCCCTTTCAGGGACAATAGTACTTCTTTTGTCATACTGCTCCTCGTCCTTCGCTGCTTTTTAGTACTCTTCTATGTTAATAATCTTGGCTGACAGAATCCCGTACTTGATAATGGAATTGGCAAAGCTTTTAAACTTTTCCGCCGCATCGCTGACAAAAAAACGATACTTATTGTCTCCCAGCCTCGCCTCTTCCTCATTTAACAAATCCCGTTCCTCCAGCATTTCCCTTAATTCTCTTGCCGTCTCATAGGCCGGATTGACAAGCGTCACCTTATCTCCCATGATCCTCCCTACCGTAGAACGGATTAAGGGATAATGGGTACAGCCCAGAATCAATGTATCGATCCCTATATCGATCAGCTCTGCCAGATATCTCTTGGAAATTTCATCGGTAACAGGGTCCTGCCATAATCCCTCCTCAACCAACGGCACGAACAGTGGACAGGCCTTTCCGATCACCTTCGCCTCAGAATTGATTTCCTTTATGTAATGGGAATAAATTTTGCTTCCTATGGTACCCTCCGTACCGATTACCCCAATTTTTCCGTTTTCGGTGGTCTGCGCCGCTACCACTGCTCCGGGCTTGACCACCCCAATCATGGGGATATCCACCTCCGCCTTAATCTCCTCCAGCGCATATGCACTTGCGGTATTACACGCCACCACAATGGCCTTTACCTCCTGCGTCTGTAAAAAACGCACGATCTGGCGGGAATATTTTGTCACAGTCTCTTTCGATTTGTTGCCGTAGGGCACTCTGGCCGTATCTCCGAAATAAACGATCCTCTCATTGGGTATCTGCCGCATAATCTCCCTTGCCACAGTCAGTCCGCCTACCCCGGAATCAAACACCCCTACAGGTGCACTCTTACTCTTCATATCCTGTTTCCTTTTCTGATTCTTCCTTTTCTTTTTCTCGATATACATATTCCAGCAGCCGGCTTTTTATACGAATATCTCCCGACTTTATTCCGCGGTTTCCAAGGCTCTCCGTTACTTTTTCCGAAAAAGAAAGCATCTCATCTTCCTCCTCGTCCTCTGTCCCAATTTCCTGCTCGCAGACCTCCGTCACTGCGGAAAGCTCGGGATACACAAAGCCCCACCATCCCAGCGTCCCAATTAATATCACTGCCGTTTCATATATTTTCTTCATTTCACTTTTATCCCTTCTGCCTTACTGTATCAGGCATCTTATGATAAAAGTGTTGCCGCTTTCCGTTTACTTATTCAACCGACTTTCATTTTCCAATCTGATCTGACGAATAACAGCTTTCTCCTGATTATCAATATGAATTTTGGCTGCTTTGACCGCCCGCTCCTTATCTCTGGCCGCTATGCTCTCATAAATTTCTCTGTGCTCTGCCACCAGATTGTCATGCCTGCTCTCTTCCTTAATATAGACAAAACGATAACGGTACATCTGCTCGGCAAGATTATTCACAAGCTGCTGCAGTCTTAAATTTCCGGTGGCCTCCACAATAATATCATGAAGCGCCACATCCGCCTTGGCAATCACCGCAGCATCCTTTCCTCTTGCCGCCCGCTCAAACTCCTGACAAGCCTCCCAAAGGCGTTTGGTATCTTCACTTGCAATCCGGTCACAGGCAAGCTCTACACTTAAAGCGTCAAGCGCCCGCCGCACCTCCAGAACATCCTTCAGGCTTTTCTCGGTAATTTTGGCCACTTCCGCTCCCCGTCTGGGGATCATAATAACCAACCCTTCCAGCTCCAGCTTTCGAATGGCCTCGCGAATCGGCGTTCTGCTGACTCCCAGCCGGTTAGCCAGATGCACCTCCATCAACCGCTCTCCGGGCTTAAGCTTTCCCGTCAGGATTGCTTTTCTTAAAGTATTAAATACTACATCACGAAGGGGTAACAGTTCATCCATTTCAATCTGCAATTGTTCTTCCATTCATTCCCTCCTTTTTGATATCCTCAACGTACATTATAAAATCCGGTGACAAAAATCTGTTTTGCCAGCTCCTTAACCCGGATTTGCTCTGCTGCCCTCCGGGCGCAGTCCTGATTTGTAAAAATTCCAAACACAGTAGGACCGCTTCCGCTCATCAACGCATTTGCGGCTCCCTCTGCCTTCATTACACCTTTCATCTTATCAATAATCGGATATTCGCCGATCGTAACCGTTTCAAGCACATTTCCCATACGCTCTGTGATTCCGCCAAGACTTCCCTGCCTGATTGCTTCCACCATTCCGTCAATATCAGGATGCTCCGTCAATCTGTCCGCATGAAGATTTTCATAGACGAATTTGGTGGACACATTGATATCCGGCTTGGCAATCACCAAAATACACTCCGGCGGTGCAGGAAGCGGTGTGAGAATCTCTCCAATCCCCTCGGACAGTGCGGTTCCGCCCATAATACAATAGGGAACATCAGCGCCTATTTTTACTCCCAGCCTCATCATATCCTCCATGCTCATGGAAAGAGAAAACAGCTCATTCAAACCATGGAACACTGCTGCAGCATCTGTGCTTCCTCCTGCCATTCCCGCTGCAATGGGAATATTCTTTTGAAGACTGATAATTACGCCGGCATCCGTACCTGTTTCCGTCAGAATCAGTTTAACTGCCTTATAAATCAGGTTATCCTCTCCCACAGGTAAATCCACGCCGCCCACCAACAGCTCAATTCCCGGTTCCCTTTTCTCTGTAAAGGTAAGCCGGTCCCAGATATCCACAGTCTGCATAATCATTTTTACCTCATGGTAGCCATCCTGACGACGCCTTAAAACATCCAGACCAAGATTGATCTTGGCATAGGCCTTTCTCTCTACATGATTCCTCATATTGTTTCCCTCTGCTTGATCGTATGCGATTGTATACATTATACACATGGGTTGTACTTAATTATATACAATCCTATATCTGTTGTCAATTTACGTTCCCTCTTGAGTTTCCGCAGTTTTATCCACAGAAGTACGTTTTCACCAGCATCCCTA
>CAYMUW010000009.1:0-80883 GCA_964393865.1 uncultured Lachnospiraceae bacterium | reverse complement strand
ACCCCTGTTTCCGCCGTGAGAGGGCGGCGTCTTAACCGCTTGACCAACGAGCCATTTTCATCAGGTGCAGTGCCTTACGCATCGCACTTGATTATTTTATTATATGTTGACAAATAATGCAAGCATAATTTTTATTTTATTATTCTTTTCACTCTAACCCCGTTTTCAGATCAAATCCGCAAGCTCCTTTGCCAATCCGTCATGATCATTGTCAGCGCCTGTAATCAGAGTTGCCGCATATTTTACTTCTTCCTTGGCATTGGCCATGGCAATTCCCATACCGGCTTTTTCAATCATGGACAAATCATTCTGCTCATCTCCTGCAGCCACGCTAAAACAGGGATTCATGCCAAGCAGCTCACAAAGCTTTAAAACCGCAGCTCCCTTTCCCGAAGCAGCGGGAAAGAATTCCAAATATCTGGGATTGGAGTAGAGAATGGAAATACCTTCCTCCTCCGCCCACGGAAGAAGCTCCTTTCGAAGCACCTCAAGCCGC
The DNA here is from genome assembly GCA_964393865.1 of uncultured Lachnospiraceae bacterium. Classification (GTDB taxonomy): domain Bacteria; phylum Bacillota; class Clostridia; order Lachnospirales; family Lachnospiraceae; genus Suilimivivens. The sequence goes on along the minus strand of CAYMUW010000009.1, from coordinate 80,387 downwards.
TGTTCATCATGCAGTTCAACCGCAATACACTTGCAGGCTCCCTCCTTTAATACCTGTGTTACATCCTGACTGAAAATCACTGGCGTCTTAATCACTCTTCTGTAGTAATGCAGCTGTTCATTATCCTCCGGCGAAACAATATGCGTATCCGTATAGGTATGACAGTGAACGCCCAGCTTTCCGGCTGTCTCTACAATATGCTTAACCTGCGGGATGGAAAGCATAATCTTATATAAAGTTTTCTTTTGGTCACAGGCATAAATCTGACCCCCGTTATAGCCGATCAGGTACATCCCCGGATATTGCAAAGAAAGCTCATCCTTTACATTCCCTACACTGTTAATATCTCTTCCCGAGCAGAGAACCAGCTTATGTCCCGCTTCCGTCCAATCCTGCAGCACCTTTCTGGTATAAGTGCTGATCTGCTTGTTACTGTCGAGCAAAGTTCCGTCCAGATCCGTAAACAAAATTTTCTTATATTTCAGTGCTTCAGGATGATCCTTCATCCATTGATGTCTTTCCTTAATACGATCCAAAATCTCCTCAGGAATAAAAAGCTTACCATATCCGGTAGCAAGCTCAAGCCCCGGCTTTGCCTTTCCATGAAAGTCCGAACCACCGCTGATACATAAATCATATTTCTTTGCAAGGACACGCATCTCCCTTTCATCGGAAGCTGTATGGGTACTGTAAACGGCTTCAATTCCCTGCAGCCCCATCTCCTTAAGCTGAGCCACCAGATGCTCCAGACGGGCCTTACTCATTCCATAAAGAACGGGATGGGCCAGCACAGGAAAGCCTCCCGCCCGAAGAATAATTTCCACCGCACGCATAGGCGTAATCTTTTTCCGCGGCACAAAACAGGGGCCTCTGTCACCGATATAACGGTCAAAGGCCTCCTTCAGGCTTTTGGTGTAACCATGGTCAAGCAGATATCTTGCAAAATGGCCTCTGGTAATCACACATCCCGGAAATGCCTCCACCAGCTCTTCATAGGTAACCGGCATTCCATGCTCTGACAATCTGCGGCACATTTCCTTATTACGGATAATCCGTCCGTTCACAAAGTTGACCAGCCGCCGCTTAAAGTACTCGCTTTTATAATCAATATATAAACCTACAATATGGATATCTCTTCCCTCATATTCCGTGGAAAACTCAATTCCCGGAATCAGTTCCAGGTTCTTATCCTTCGCCGCTTCCATTGCCTCGTCAATACCGTCAACCGTATCGTGATCCGTAAGCGCCAACGCAGAAAGCCCCTTCAAAGCTGCGTATTCCACCAGCTCGGCAGGGGTTAAGCTTCCATCAGATTTATTTGAATGGGAATGTAAATCTACAATATTCATAGCTGCGTCATCCTCATTCTTTGCTGCTTTTATTCCTTTACAGCACTTTGCTTTCAACTGATATAAAGCCCTTAGCTCTGATGCAGTTTTCCACCGCCCGGATATCCTCCGCATGGAAAATCAAAATGGGCTTACCTGAATCTCTGTTAAAGGACAGGTAAATATAATTTACATTGATATTGCTTTCTGAGAGAGCCTGCAGGAGAAAATTTAAATTTCCCACCCGATCTTCCACCTCAACGCCGATTACATCTGTTAATTTACAGATATATCCTTCCTTCTCCAAGGCAGCTTTGGCTCTCTGGGGGTCCGATACCACCATGCGGATAATCCCGTACTCTGCACTGTCGTTGGTTACGGAACCCAGAATGTTGATCTCCTCATCCTTTAAAATCCCGGTTATATTCTGCATGGTTCCCTTTTTGTTTTCTGTAAAAATTGATAATTGCTTTAACATAATAACACCTCTTTAGTTATCGTCTTCTTCTGCCTGTTTGGTATAAACAGTACGTTTTCTTGCCATCTCATCACTTTCCAGATACTCATCATAGGTTGTGATTTTATCAATCAATGTGCCGCCGGGCAGAATTTCCATAATTCTGTTGGCTGTGGTCTGAACAAACTGGTGGTCATGGCAGGAAAACAGCGCCACTCCCGGAAATTTAATTAATCCGTTATTCAGAGCAGTAATGGACTCCATATCCAAATGGTTGGTAGGCTCATCCAGAATCAGGCAGTTAGCCCCGCTGATCATCATCTTGGAAAGAAGACAGCGCACCTTTTCTCCACCGGATAAAACCTTAACCTTCTTAACGCCATCCTCACCGGCAAACAGCATTCTGCCAAGGAAGCTGCGCACATAGGTTACATCCTTAACGGGGGAATAGCCGGTCAGCCAGTCCACGATCGTCAAATCATTGTCAAACTCAGTCGTATTATCCTTGGGAAAATATGCCTGGGAAGTGGTAACACCCCACTTGTAGGTTCCCTCATCCGGCTCCATCTCACCTGCCAAAATCTGGAACAAGGTGGTCTTGGCAAGCTCATTTCCGCCCACAAATGCCACTTTATCCTCATGTCCCAGAATAAAGGAAATATTGTCTAATACCTTTTCCCCATTGATGGTTTTGGAAATTCCTTCCACACTCAAAACCTCATTGCCGATTTCACGCTCGGGACGGAAATCAATATAGGGGTATTTTCTGCTGGAGGGCTTAATCTCATCCAGCTCAATTTTTTCCAGCGCACGCTTTCTTGAGGTTGCCTGCTTGGATTTGGAAGCATTGGCGGAGAAACGGGAAATAAATTCCTGCAGCTCCTTGATCTTTTCTTCCTTCTTCTTGTTGGCCTCCTTCATCTGCTTAATCAAAAGCTGACTGGACTCATACCAGAAATCATAGTTTCCGGCATAAAGTTGAATCTTTCCATAATCAATATCTGCGGTATGGGTACATACCTTATTTAAGAAATAACGGTCATGGGACACCACAATCACTGTATTTTCAAAGTTAATAAGAAACTCTTCCAGCCATGCAATGGCATCCAGATCCAGGTGGTTGGTAGGCTCATCCAAAAGCAGGATATCCGGATTACCGAAAAGCGCCTTGGCAAGCAGAACCTTCACCTTTTCATTACCGCTTAAGTCCCCCATGATACTGTAATGGAGATCGGTATCAATTCCGAGACCATTTAAAAGCATAGCCGCATTGGACTCTGCTTCCCATCCGTCCATCTCCGCAAACTCCGCTTCCAGCTCGCTGGCCCGGATACCGTCCTCATCGGAAAAATCTTCCTTGGCATAGATTGCATCCTTTTCCTTCATGATCTGGTAAAGTCTTTCATTTCCCATAATTACCACATCCATAACCGGGTAGGCATCGTATTTAAAGTGATCCTGTTCCAGCACGGACAGACGCTGTCCGGGGGTAATCACAATATCACCGTTGGTAGTTTCAAGCTGACCGGACAGTATTTTCAGGAAAGTAGACTTTCCGGCGCCGTTGGCCCCGATAAGTCCATAACAGTTTCCTTCCGCAAACTTAATATTCACATCCTCAAAGAGCGCTTTTTTTCCAACTCTGTAAGTTACATTCTTTGCACTGATCATACTGACAAACTCCTCATTATTTCCTAAAATTAAAAGTCACCTTTATAATTATACATAAATGCGGCTATTTTTCAAGAAAAATGAGAGAACTGCTATTTCGAACTGCTATTTCGTATAGTACTTTGCCTGAGCATTCCAAAGCTCAGCATACTTTCCGTCCTTCTTAGAAAGCAGCTTCTCATAGGTTCCTTTCTCCGCAATACCGCCGTTTTCCAGCAGAATAATCCTGTCATAAAATCTGGTAGACGCCAGCCTGTGGGAAATATAAACAGAGGTATGTCCTTTCGTCAGCTCCTGATACCGGTTGTAAATATCACTTTCCGCAATAGCATCAAGGGCTGCGGCAGACTTCTGATCTTGTCTGCAATCCCTGCTTTTTCAAGACACTCCCATGCCTGTTGTCTGTCTCCTGTTTCTGTCTGGGACACATTTAAAAGCACCTCCCCTCTGTAGGATCGATCATACAATCCGCAGATCAACTTTACCAGCGTAGTCTTTCCGGCGCCATTCAGTCCCACCACCGCCAGCTTTTCTCCCCAGGGAATGGTCAGATTTAACTTTTCAAAGATGGGCTTATCCGTTCCCGGATACCGAAAGGTTACATTCTTTAGCTCTATATCAAAAGAAGAGGTCTCCTTATGGTTAATACTTTCTCCCCCTTCCATCCGAAAGATTTCCTCCTGATCCAGATATTCCCGTATGGGAGAAGTGCCCGTTTAAAAGCTCCTTAAGCCAGTTTTCCATTCCGAATATCCGCACATCCTTGGCAAGGTACCTGTCCTGACTTTTTCCCTGTACATAATATAGCTTTTTTAAAATAGCGGCTTTTTCCTCCCGGTGGCGATATTCCCAGCCTGAAATATAGTTGGTCACCAGATACCCTGCAATCGTAGTTATCAGCGTAATCATAATCAGAAATAAATTTCCATTTTTCAGTAAAACCAGATAAATTGCAAAAGCAATACCGTTTTTTTAAATTTCATAAAAGGTCTTCCAGATTGCCTCCTCCGCCGCATTACTGGACTGTACCACCTCTCTTGCCTTAGCCAGCCAGTTCTGACACTCCAAATCTTCTATAAGTGGATAAGAGCACACCGCATTCTTTTTTACAATTTTAGTCAGGATGCCTATACGCACTTCAATTCTGCCCGGCAGAGTATTTAAGTCAATATAGGCGTCCAATGCCCGAAGCAGCATCAGTCCTGCAGTAAAGCAGCCAATCAGAATCAGCAGTTCACTGAAAGCTGCATGGGTTTCGATTTTCCCAAGCAGCACCGAAGGTACATTGCGGGCAGCAGCCATCTCTCTTCACACTACTTTTCGAGCACTATCCTACCACAGTCAAAATAAAGCACACAAATCGGGGGACGAAATGTGTGCTTTCGGGGATAAAATGTAATCGGGAAATATCAGAAACACAGACTGTAACAGGCTGCTAACGCGGGCTGCTGCGGCAGCAGAATTTCCGTTGTAAATGCGCCATCCTCGCTGTTCCGGCTAAGGTACCCCTGATACCGCTCCACAATGGTATCAATGCGAATCAGACCGTACCCGTGTCCCGCTCCCTTTCCGGAAAGGAAACGTCCCTGATGCTTCGTAAGCTTTTTACCTACGCAGGTATTGGTAAAGGAAATATAAAGCTGGGTGTTTTTCATATCCATATATACCCGGATCAACCGCTCCTCTTTGGGCAGCTCCATACAGGCTTCAATGGCATTGTCAAACAGATTTCCTATGATAATGCAGAGATCAATTTCCGCTGTGGTAAGCGCAACCGGCACGCTGGCATCCGCAGTCACCTGAATATCCTTTGATTTGGCAAGGGAAATTTTACTGTTCAAAATCACGTCCGTCATTTTGTTTCCCGTCTTCATTACCATATCCACAGTATTTAAGTCCGTATCCAGCTCATCCAGATACCTCTTTAATGATTCCAAATCCCCCAGCGCCGCATAGCTTTTCAGCACCTGAATGTGATTGCGGTAATCATGCCGCCAGCCCCGGATCTGCCGATACATATTTTCCACCTCGGCATAGTGGGTGGCCAGCAGACCGCCCTGATATCTGGCTATTCTTTTATCAATCATTTTATCCAACAAATGCATGCCTACTCCTAAAAATATCTGATAACAGCCTGATTAAGCTTATCATACAGTTCCCTTGACAGAGGAAGGCTGACGCCGCTTTTTAAGAAAACCTCTCCCTTAGTAAATTTCCTTTAAGGGGCGTTTGATGCTGTGCTCCTCCGCTCCGTGAATGGTCACATAGTTTTTCTGTACCTCCAGCCATTCCATTTCATATGGCCCGTAACGAAAATAATCTGAAGACTTCTGTTTCCGCTGCGGATCTTCTTGGCAAGCTCCACGCCGCTCATATTGGCCATTTCGATATCAAGCAGAAGCACATCAAAATCCTTTTCCCCCCTCATAGGTAAACAGAAAGCTTTCCGCCGAGGGAAAGGTTTGAATCTCCGGCAAGCTTTCCCGTTCTCTTCCCCACTGTTCCACAATTGCTTTTACATAGGCAAGATCAGCCGGTTCATCATCACATATTGCAAACTTATACACTGGTAATTCTCCGTTCTTTTAAACTCTGTCTGCCCAAATTTTATGAAACAAAATCAAACAGACTGATCTGGTTTGATTCCGGCAGATCGCCCAGAAGATGCAGGTCATCCATCAGATCAATGATGGTCTTTGACACCTTGGTTCTCTGACGAAAATCATCCTTAGAAAGGAAGGGACCATCTTTGGCCGCCTCCACAATGGCATCCGCCGCCTTCTCGCCCAGGCCGTCAATACTGTTTAAGGAAGGCATCAGCTTATCTCCCACGATTTGGAAGTTTCTGGAGTGAGCGGAAAAGATATCAATAGGAACAAAATCAAAGCCTCTGGCATACATTTCCTGCACACTTTTCATATCCCTGTAGGTATCCTGCTCCTTTTTGGTGAGCGTATCCATTCTTCTCTTATAATCAGCCATCACGTTTTCAAGGTGCTGCTGCCCCTGACACATCAGCTCATAGGAAAAAGCCGATGCACGAATGGAAAAGTAGGAAGCATAATAAGCAAGGGGATAATTAATTTTACAATAAGCAATTCTCCATGCCATCATAACGTAAGCCGCCGCATGAGCCTTGGGAAACATGTACTTGATCTTCTTGCAGGACCAGATATACCAGTCCGGTACATTATGTGCGGTCATTTCCTTTTCCCACTCAGGCTTTAAGCCCTTGCCTTTACGGACGCTTTCCATAATTGTAAAGGACAAAGCACTGTCCACGCCCTGATTAATCAAATAAATCATAATATCGTCACGACAGCAGATACAGCCGGAAATGGTTGTCTTGCCCTCTGCAATCAGGGTCTGGGCATTTCCCAGCCATACATCCGTACCGTGGCCCAGTCCGGAAATCCTGATTAAATCGGAAAGGCACTGGGGTTTGGTGTCTAAAAGCATTTGAATGACAAACTCGGTGCCAAACTCCGGAACGCCAAGAGAACCCAAAGGACAGCCGTCAATGTCGTCCGGCGTAATCCCAAGAGCCGTTGTATTTTGAAACAGAGACATCACCTTTTTATCATCAAGAGGTATCTTCGTGGGATCAATTCCCGTAAGATCCTGCAGCATTCTGATCATGGTAGGATCATCGTGTCCCAGTATATCAAGCTTTAAAAGATTGTGGTCAATAGAATGATAATCAAAATGTGTGGTTACAATATCCGTTGTCATATCATTGGCCGGATGCTGTACCGGGGTAAAGGAGTTAATGTCCTCCCCCATAGGAAGCACAATAATTCCTCCCGGATGCTGTCCCGTACTTCTTCGAATTCCGGTGCATCCTCCTACAATTCTGTTAATCTCGCAGGTTCGTTTTCTGCTGCCTCTCTCCTCGTAATAATTCTTGACATAACCAAAAGCAGTCTTGTCCGCCAGAGTTGCAATTGTCCCGGCCCTGTAGGTCTGTCCTGCGCCAAAGATAACCTCTGTATATTTATGGGCCTTACTTTGATACTCACCGGAAAAGTTCAGGTCGATATCCGGCTCCTTATCCCCCTTAAATCCAAGGAAGGTCTCGAAGGGAATGTCAAAACCGTCCTTTATCAGAGGCTTTCCGCACACCGGACAGTTTTTATCCGGCATATCACAGCCCGCATTTCCCGCAAAGGCCTTCACCTCCGGGGAGTCAAAATCATAATACCGGCAGTTGGGACATCTGTAATGAGCGCTTAAGGAATTTACCTCCGTGATACCTGCCATAAAGGCCACCAGAGAAGAGCCAACAGAACCTCTGGAGCCCACCAGATAACCATCCTCCACCGACTTCCATACCAGCTTCTGTGCAATAATATACATCACCGCAAATCCGTTGCTGATAATGGAATGCAGCTCCTTTTCCAACCGCTCCCTGACTATGGGGGGAAGCTCCTCCCCGTAAAGCTCGTGGGCCTTGCTGTAGCAGATTTCCGTCAGGGTTTTGTCACTGTCCGGGATAACCGGCGGGCATTTGTCAGGGCGCACCGGCGACATTACGTCAATGCGGTCCGCAATTTTATTTGTATTGGTGATAACTACCTCCCGCGCTTTATCACTGCCGAGATATGCAAACTCCTCCAGCATTTCCTCTGTGGTACGCAGATACAAAGGCGCCTGCTCCTCCGCGTCGGTAAACCCCTTCCCTGCCATAATAATTCTGCGGTATACCTCGTCCTCAGGATCAAGAAAATGAACATCACAGGTAGCTACCACCGGCTTGCCGAATTCCTCACCCAGCGCCACGATCCGCCGGTTTACCTTCATAATATCCTCCTCACTGTTAATGGAGGGAATCTTATCCGAAGCAATCATAAACTTATTGTTTCCTACCGGCTGTATTTCCAGATAGTCGTAAAAATTCACCAGCCTTGCAATCTCTGCTTCCGGCTTATTCTCCAGCAGCGCCCGGTAAAGCTCTCCCGCTTCACAGGCGCTTCCCAGAATTAATCCTTCTCTGTGTTTCATCAAAAGGCTCTTGGGTACTCTGGGACGCTTGCTGTAATAGGTCAGATGGGACTCCGACACAAGAGTGTACAGGTTTTCCCTTCCGATATTATTCTCAGCCAGAATAATTGCATGATAGGAAGGCAGTCTTTTAATGATGTCAGGGCTTGCATCCCCCATGGCGTTTACCTTGGCCAGCGTGTCCGCCCCCGCCTCCTTCAGCATGGGAATGAACTTCACAAAAATCTGGGCTGTGGCTTCCGCATCATCCACCGCCCTGTGATGATTCTCCAGGGATACATTTAAGGTCTTAGCTACCGCATCAAGGGTATGCTTGGCCTGATGGGGCAGCAGAATTCTTGCAATCCCCACCGTATCTACATAGGTAACTTCCTTCCAAATTCCCTGCCGCTGCGCATTTTCCCTGATAAAGCTCATATCAAAATTGGCATTGTGCGCCACCAGAATGGCTCCTTCACAAAATTCCAAAAACTGCGGCAGAACCGTTTCTATAAAAGGAGCATCCATCACCATACTGTCATTGATGCCGGTAAGCTTTTCAATTTCAAAGGGAATAGGTACATCCGGATTGACAAAAGCAGAAAACCGATCTGTAATCTCCCCTCCCTGCACCTTCACGGCGCCAATTTCAATAATCCTGTTGCTCACCGGTGAAAAACCTGTTGTCTCAATATCAAAAACTACAAAATCCGCATTAAAATCCTGACCTTTTTCTCCCGTTACAATCTCATGAAGGTCATCCACCAGATAAGCTTCCACACCATAAATAATTTTAAAGAAGTCCTGCTTGTCAGGTTCAGCCTCCCCGGCCTCCTTGCGCCTTTCCTTCTCTTCCTTCCACAAATCCTCCCACACATGGTTTGCATCGGGGAAGGCCTGAACTACACCGTGGTCCGTAATGGCAATCGCCGGATGTCCCCACTTGTAGGCGCGCTTTACGATATCCTTCGCCTCGGAAACCCCGTCCATATCGCTCATCTTGGTATGGCAGTGAAGCTCCACTCTCTTCTTGGCGCTGTTGTCACTTCTTGAGCTGGTGAAATCCGGTATCCTCTTAACTCCCACAAGAGAACCAATGGTCAGTTCATTATCAAATTTATCAACAACAGTAACCCCTTTTATCTTTACAAAGGCTCCCTTTTTAATGCCCTCCGTCAGCTCACCCACCTGGTCGTTGTGGGCAAAAAGCTTGATAGTCATGGTGTCCGTAAAATCCGTCACATCAAACATCAAAATGGTTCTTTCGTTTTTGATTTTTCTGGAATCATAGTTAATGATCTTTCCCCGGATAACCACCTCTCCCATCTCACCGATCACATCCTCAATGGGAATGGCATCCTCCTCAAAATCTCTTCCATAGATCACGTCAGGGTTATCAGAACGCTTTATAGCACGCTTAAAGTCACCCTTGCCCTTTCCGTCTGCGCTGCCGGCAGATACTGCCGGTGTACCGGGAAAAGTGTCCGCTTCTCCGGCCACATCCATGCCCTGCATCTGCGGTCTTTCACCGGATGAATGAGAGACTCCCACCGCTCTTGCGGTGATTTCCGCCACCTGTCTGGCAATCTTAATATCCTCATCTTCCTTATTCTTATTACCGCTCTTTTCCTGATACACAATCTGACAGGCAAGAGAAAATCCGCATCTCTCATTAAAAATCTTCTCCAGTATTCTGGATAACTCTTCCGCCTTGCTTCGTGCCGGAACAGAATCCTCAACGGTAAGCACGATCACTCTGTCATTGGGAAACGCAATCTCCGCCCCTTTAAACAGGTTGTACTCAATGGGACTGTACTCCCGAAGCTCCAGTAAAATGCTGTCCTGATAGGCATTCAGCAGCTTTTCCGGGTTATACTGCTCCGACAGATGGAATTTCTCATATATTTTAATCGTTACATTATGGGCGGCAAAGAACTGCTTTTTAATTTCCTGCTCCACCTTAAAAACAGTTTCCTTCTGTATGAGATAATCGCTGACTACGGTAACGCGAATAAGGTCTCTGCGCTTTGTTGCAGAAACCTTTTCCACCGAAACCTGTTCAAACATATCCTTTATCTTCCCATCCAGCTTAAGCGTTGGAAAGACATCAAAAAACTGCTTTGCCATCTGTTCGCCATTCCTGTTCTCCGAAACCATACTAATCGTTCCAGTGATCTAACTCTTCTTTCAGTACACCAAGAAGGTCCTGCTCGGGAACCTTCTTAATAATCTCTCCCTTTTTGATCAAAAGGCCTTCTCCGATACCTCCCGCAATACCAATATCCGCTTCCCTGGCCTCACCGGGGCCGTTCACCGCACAGCCCATAACTGCCACCTTAATATCAAGAGGATACCCCGCCACCATACTTTCCACCTGATTGGCAAGCCCAATCAAATCAATTTTGGTTCTTCCGCAGGTAGGACAGGACACCACCTCAATTCCTCCCTTGCGAAGCCCCAGCGTTCTTAAAATCAGCTTGGCGGACTTAATTTCCTCCACCGGATCGCCTGTTAAGGATACGCGGATGGTATCGCCGATTCCCTGATGCAGAATCAGCCCCAGTCCAATAGCGGATTTGATGTTTCCGCTGATAATCGTTCCCGACTCGGTAATTCCCACATGAAGGGGATAATCTGTCTGTTCTGCAAGAATTTCATGTGCACGCACGCACATCAAAACATCCGAGGACTTAATGCTGATAACCATGTTGTTATAGTCAAGCTCTTCAATCATACGCACCTTGTCCAGTGCACTTTCCACAATTCCCTCAGCAGTAACACCGTGATACTTCTCTACAAGTTCCTTTTCAAGGGAACCGCTGTTCACTCCCACACGAATGGGAATATTCCTCTCCTTCGCAGCCTGAACAACCGCAGCAACCTTATCCTGTCCGCCGATATTCCCAGGATTAATTCTGATTTTATCCGCACCATACTCCATAGCGGCGATTGCCATCTTATAATCAAAATGAATATCCGCCACAAGCGGAATGGAAATCTGCTTTTTGATTTCACCGATTGCCTGCGCTGCCTCCATGGTAGGCACCGTACACCGGATAATCTCACAGCCTGCTGCCTCCAGTCTGTGTATCTGCTCCACGGTAGCCGCAACATCCTCTGTCTGGGTATTGGTCATAGACTGTATTAAAATGGGATTTCCCCCACCGATCACCTTATTTCCTATATGAATGACTCTTGTATGCTCTCTGGTCATAAACTTGTCCTCCGATAGCTATATATAAACACATTATATGCCAAGGCCGGGAGAATAGCAAATTAAAAAAGGCATAAACCATTTCTGATTTACTGCCTTATACCGCGTAAAACTGATCATGATAGTATCTCTATTTAAAAATATATTATCATACCTCAAAACAGCTAACAGCTTAATTTTCATTGCCCCTCTATCAGAAACACCCGGCTCACATACAAATTTCCCTCCTTCCCCTCCGCCACAATTTGAAGGCTCAATACCCCTTCAGGAAGTCTGTCAGCAGAAAGCTCAAAGCGCACGCATTCCTGCGGCGTATAAATCGCTCCGTCCTTAAGCAGCAGCTTTCGCCCCAAATCATCACGCATCTCTACCCACAGCCTTTCCTCCTTTTCCCCTGCATAGACAATGCTGCTTTTCCGGCTCCAATTATCGTCTGCTCCTGCATTCGCCCCGCAGAACATTTCTCCCCACACACTTCCCAGCAGAAAAAACACCATTCCATACAATCCGAGAAATTTCTTCTCCGTAAGCCGGATGCTCTTTTCCTGCTTACGAAGTATCTGCTTACCTCCTTTTCTGCCGAAAATGAGAAACCGAAGCACTGCCGCTGCGCCCAAAAACAGCAGGGGTGTCCTCAAAAAAGGGAAGGGAATCTCATATTCCGGCACGCCCATTAACAACGGATAGCAAAATGTAACTGCGGCAAAGCAGAGAAGTATCCATACCGGCATTCCCTTGATTCTCCAGAAAAGCTTTCTGTGCTTTTCCTTTTTGCCGTCTCCTGCAAGCGCTTCCCTTACCTGTTCCATATTTTGAAAACGCTTCTCCCTTTTTTCATGGGTGCATATTTCAACCACTCTTTCCAGCTCCCTTGGCAGACTCTTATCGTAAACCCGGATGGGAAGCCTTACTCCGGCACACTGCCCCGGTGACGCCCCGGTAACCATCTCATGGAGCACTGCTCCCAGTGCATAGATATCCCATGTTTTATCACTCCGGCATTCCTTCCATTGTTCCGGCGGGCAATATCCCGGCGTTCCCGCCAGATCACGCTCTCTCCTCTCCCCGTAAGTGTTGCCCAATACTCCCCCAAGATCGATGAGCTTAAGGCTTCCGTCCGGCCTTATCATAATATTTTCCGGCTTTAAATCCCGATAAATAAGCTCCCTTCCTCCCTCATGCAGATAAGAAAGTACCTGACACAGCTCCACTGCCCATACAATTGCCTGCTTGCAGGGAACTCTGCCATTTGACAACAAATACTTCCTTAAAGTAATTCCTTCCACATATTCCATCACAAGGCAGATTTTTCCCTGTTCCTGGAACAAGTCATATATTCTTGGCAGTCCCGGATGCTCCAGTTCCTTTAAAAGCGCTCCTTCCTGCCCCCGTTCTTCTTCCTGAACACTTCCTTCTTCCTGATCTCTCCCTTTTTTTCCGCTCCTCTCCTTAATTGCCACCAGCCGGTCCAAATGCTGATCCCTTGCCAGAAAAACACTGCCCTCAGTTCCCTGTCCGATCTGCTCTAATATTTCGTATTTATGACATAATATCCTTTTTACCCTTTCCTCCACAATAACAACCACCCTTTTCTATCCATCCGCAGCCATAAGACCCAGAAACCAAAGCTGCTCATTCTTACAGTCTCACATAAATTGCCGACATATTGTCCTGCTCTCCTCTTTTCAACGCAAACTGCGCCATTTCCCACAGCCTTCTTTCTATCTGCTTATCGCTTTCTGCCTCCCCCCGCTTTAACAATGCAAAGCTGTCCTCAGTCTGCTGCCTGTAGAACCCGTCCGTGCAAAGCAGAAACCCGCATTTTCCCCTAATTCTTCCACAGCGAATATAGGGCACTTGAAAGGGAAAGCTGCCCAGACATTTGGTCAGGCCGTTTCTTCCGTTAGAATGATCCTCCGTCAGGAGCCTTCGTCTCTGCCCACTGTACAAATAAATTCTGCTGTCTCCAAGATGAACGATCATGTATTTTCTTCGCCATACCAGCAGAAGAGAAACCGTAGCTCCAAGCTTAATCTCACGTTCCCTTGCATACCCGGTAAGCTCCTCCCCTGTCTTATAAAAGCATCTGATAAAACTTTTACGGAGAGCCTTACACCCCTTTCCTTTTCCAAGGAGCAAAATCACCTGCTGATAAAAATGTCCTATAAGCTTCTCAACAATATATCCGCTGGCATTTTCTCCCTCGGCAAGTCCGCCTATGCCGTCGCTCACCACCGCCATCAAAGCTCTGCCTCTGCTTATCCTCACCTGCTGAAGGGAAAGGGAATCCTGATTGCATCTACGCCCTCCCTGATCCCAGTAAATACCGGATTTTATTTTCAAATTACAACCAACCTTTCTGTTTTGGACTGCTTTCTTCATCAGAAGAATTCATTAAAAGATTTATATTGGGGTATTGTTATCTCACGAATCATTACAGCGAAAACTGCAAAAGAATAAAAATGATGTTTCAGAGTCAAAGACTTCATAAAAATAATAGAATGAATTTATTTTATAATCATTCAACCAAAAAATCCATTGTACAGAATTACTAAAAAATCGTTTTTGTTAATTCTGCACAATAGATTTTTAATCATCTCAATATTACATTAGAAAAATTTTGTTATATCATTAAACAGTACCAGTACCATCAGGACAATGAGTGCCATCATTCCCGCCAAATGCACCATTCCTTCCTTTTCGGGCGGTACCGGCTTCCCCCGAACCGCTTCTAACAGCAAAAACACCAAACGTCCGCCATCCAGAGCCGGGAGAGGAAGCAGATTCATAATACCCAGGTTTACCGACAGAAGCAGAGCAATATTCACCATATTGATCACTACCTCAAGCACTCCGTAGGGCTTCACCGTATCGTATACCTCATCCACTATTTTAACCATTCCCACAGGTCCCGACACATCATTCCGGGAAAGCTTGCCGGTAACCAGCATTCCCAAGCTTTTAAAGGTTGCATCGGCATAGAATTTCATGGTATGAAACGCATAGCTAAAGGTTTGCGGCACATTGCATTTCACATATTTTCCAGCAACAATGCCCATGTAATATCGTCCGGCCGCCTCGTCATAGGTGGGCTGTATCACTACCGTTTCCTTTTGCCCGTCTCTTTCATAGGTGACCTCAAAAGGATCTCCCTTGGTGTTTAACTGAGAGAGCAACGTGATTTCGCTGCTTAAATGAACACTCTTTCCGTTAATGTGAGTAATCACGTCCCCTGCTTCAAGTCCCGCTTCCTGGGCAGCGCTCCCCTCACTTACCGTCTGCAGTTGAGTGTCTATCACTCCGCAGTTCCAAACAATAATAAGAGCCATAATATAAGCTGTCAAAAAATTAAACAGCGGTCCTGCAAACACCGTTGCAAATCTTGCCCAAACCGGCGCATTGGGAAAAGCTCCCTCAGATAATTCGCCTTTTTCCTCGGCAAGACCATCCTCGCCCTCAAACATGCAGGCGCCACCGATAGGAAACAGCTTTATAGAGTACTTGGTATCCCCTTTTGTAAAGGAAATAATACTGGGACCCATACCGATAAAAAATTCCACCACATGGATACCGTTCATTTTCGCAATAATGAAATGACCAAATTCATGGGACAATACTACCACAATGAAAATAACTAAAAATAATAAAATTGAAACTGCCAAATCCAAACCTCCTGCTAACGATTTGCAATATATTCATAAGCTTCCGCTTCTGCCTCAAGGATTTTTTCCACAGTGGGATTCTGTATTGCCTTATGGTTTTCCATTGCCCCCTGTATTAAATCATAGATTTCCAAGAATCTGATTTTCTTCTCCAGAAAAAGAGCAACCGCCTTTTCATTGGCTGCGTTAAACACTGTAGGCATGCTTCCTCCCACAGCAATCGCCTCATAAGCCATAGCCAAGCCGCGGAAAGTATCCGTATCCGGCTTTTCAAAGCTGATGCTGCCCAGTTCAAAAAAATCTACACGCTTTCCCTCCATGGGTCTTCTGTCAGGATAAAACAGCGCATACTGAATGGGAAGCTTCATATCAGGCATACCAAGCTGCGCCATAATTCCGCCATCCACATACTCTACCATGGAATGAATAATACTCTGGGGATGAACCACTACCTGAATGTTCTCCGGCTCCACACCGAAAAGCCATTTGGCCTCAATAACCTCCAGTCCTTTATTGACCAGTGTGGAGGAGTCCACCGTAATCTTTTTCCCCATAGACCAGTTGGGATGCTTTAGTGCATCCTCCACCGTAATATCCAAAAGCTCCTCCCGCTTTCTGCCCCGAAAAGGACCTCCCGATGCGGTCAAAAGGATTTTGCTGACCCGCTCTCTGTTCTCACCGTGCATGGACTGAAATATGGCGCTGTGCTCACTGTCCACAGGCAGGATAGACACCTTTCGCTGCGCCGCCAGAGGCATAATAATATGACCTGCGGTAACCAGTGTTTCCTTATTGGCAAGGGCAATGGTTTTGCCTGCTTCAATGGCTGCAATGGTGGGCTTTATTCCTATCATGCCCACAACAGCGGTAACCAAAACATCCATTTCAGGATAAACTGCCAATTCCAAAAGACCTTCCATGCCGCACAACACTTTGGTATCGGTATCTGCAATCTTAACCTTTAGTTCCTGTGCCGCCGACTCGCTCCACATCACCGCAAGCTCCGGCTTGAATTCTCTTATCTGCTCTTCCAGCTTGGAAACATTGCTGCCCGCTGCAAGAGCTTTTACCTGTAAATCCCTGTTATTTCTTACAATGTCAAGGGTCTGTGTTCCGATAGAGCCTGTAGACCCTAAAATTCCGATTTTTTTCATGCTGCTATATCCTCACAGTATTTATTTCTGCCCTTTTCGCTATCATATTACCAAACTACTTATCTAACCGTGTATCAAAAGAAGCGCCAGAAAATAAATCATGGGAGCGGTAAAAATCACGCTGTCAAAGCGATCCATTACACCGCCATGTCCCGGTATCAGATTCCCGTAATCCTTGATCTCATGATTTCTCTTAATTGCGGAGGCCGCCAAATCTCCTACCTGGGAAATCACTGCTCCCACCGCGCTGATCAGCACAAAAATCCACGTAATCTTCTGCTCGCTGATTGCCGGCTCCACGATCACATACGCATATAATGCTCCCACCAGCGCAGAACCCACAATTCCGCCAATCGCTCCTTCTATGGATTTCTTGGGGCTGAGTACAGGTGCCAGCTTATGCTTACCGATCAGCATTCCCACCACATAAGCACAGGTGTCGCAGATCCATGAGCTGATAAAAATCATCCATACCGTATAAATTCCATATGGCAAATCCCGAACCAGATAGATAAAGGAAAGCATCACCGGCGCATAGGCCACACAGAAGAATGCGCACATGATTTGCTCCGCATGATATTTGGGAAAAGAAAAAACATAGAGGAACATAAATGCCACCAAAATCACGATCAGCATCAAAAACAAATACATCCGCTCACCGGAAAAGGTCATCAGAAGATAATAAACTACAATGCCAACACTTCCGATCATTTCAAGACCGTTTGGTTTTCCTTTTTCCCCTGACAGTTTACAGGCTTTGAGCAGCTCATGAAAGGCCGTCAGTGCCAAAAAAAGCAATACCGCCGCCAGCAAATATCCGCCGGTCAAAATTGTCAGCAGTGCAAGTACCACAAGAACGATACTGCTCATTAGTCTGGTCCAGAACATGACTTATTCCTCCTTTATCATGCCATATCTTCTGTCTCTATGATTATATGCCTCCACAGCTTTTACCAATTCTTCTCTTGTAAAATCGGGCCATGCCACCGGTGTAAAATAAAACTCCGTATAAGCCAGCTGCCACAGCAAAAAGTTAGATATCCTCTGCTCGTTGCAGGTACGGATTAAAAGATCAGGCTCCGGCAGACCATGAGTATCCAGCATATCAGACAGATATTCCTCCGTCACGTCCTCAGGGGAAAGCTCTCCTTCTGATACCTTCCCGGCAATCCTTCTGACTGCCCGTACAATCTCATCACGCCCTCCGTAATTCAGTGCAATCTGAAAATGAAGTCCGTCATTATCCCTTGTGGACTCCTCAAGCTCTGCAATTCTGTTTCTGATATCCTCATCCAGCCTGCTTTTATCACCAATTACCCTGACGCACATACGGTTCTTCCTGGCTGTGGTAAGACAGGTCTTCATATAATTTCGAAGAAGCTTCATCAGTGCATCCACCTCATCCTTGGGGCGGTTCCAGTTTTCCGTACTGAAAGCATAAACGGTAAGATACTGAATACCCATCCGATAGGCTTCCTCACAAATCACTTCCACAGTCTTAGCGCCCTGAACATGTCCATAATTTCTGGGCATTCCCTTGCTCTTTGCCCATCTGCCGTTACCGTCCAAAATAATTGCCACATGACGGGGCATTTTCAATTGCTTTTCTTCTGCCATAATCAACTATCTTCCTTCACACACCATCAAAAACTCGCTTCTTGCTGCTGTCCGAGCTTTTTTCTTTCACATAAACAAAGGGCAACGATTAGGAAATTAATCGCATGCCCCTCCCTTCATTGCTTATACCGTAAGGATTTCCTTTGACTTTTCTTCCATTAATTTGTCAATATCCTTAATGTATTTATCTGTCAGCTTCTGCAGATCATCGGACAGCTCCTTGATTTCATCCTCCGAGACCTCCGCCTTGGCAAGCTTCTTAAATGCATCATTGCCGTCCCTTCTGATATTGCGGACAGCCACCTTGCTTTCCTCCGCTTTCTTTTTGACGTCTTTTACAAGATCCTTTCTTCTCTCCTCCGTAAGCTCCGGGAAAACCAGTCTGATAACAGCCCCGTCATTGGAGGGTGTAATGCCGATATCCGAAGAAAGAATTGCCTTCTCGATTTCCTTAATCAGAGATTTCTCCCAGGGCGCAATCTGAATCATCCTTGCCTCGGGAATAGTCACATTACCTACCTGCTGAATGGGAGTAGGGGTTCCGTAATAATCCACCCTCAACTTATCCAGCACATGGGGATTGGCACGTCCTGCCCTGATACCCAGATAATCAGCTTCCAAATGCTCACAGGTTTTCTTCATTTTTTCATCATATACTTTTAATCTATCATCCATATTGATAACCATGCCTTTCCGCAATCTGCTATACTGTCACTTTGGTTCCGTTAAATTTCCCCTTAACGGTGTTTACAATGCTGTTGCTTTCATTTAATCCAAATACCCACATTGGTATTTTGTTATCTCTGGCAAGAATGGAGGCCGTCATATCCACCACCTGAAGATTTTCGGCAATCACCTGATTAATGCTTATCTCGTCAAACTTTTGGGCGTCGGGATTAAGTTTGGGATCACTGTCATACACTCCGTCAATGGATTTGGCCAGAAGAATAACCTCCGCCTCCACCTCTATGGCCCGAAGCACTACTCCGGTATCCGTAGAAAAATAGGGATGTCCCGTTCCACCTGCGAAAAAAACCACCATTCCTTTTTCAAAGTACTTATTGGCTCTGTCCTTGGAAAAAAGCTTGGTAAAGGAACCACACTCAAAGGGCGTAAGGACAGCGGTCTTCATCCCCACGCTGCGAAAAATTTCGGAAACATAAATACAGTTCATCACCGTTGCAAGCATACCGATCTGATCCGCCTTGGTTCTGTCAATGTTCTCGCTGGTTCTTCCTCTCCAGAAATTTCCGCCTCCGGTTACAATTCCAACCTGAATTCCGTCATCCACAAGCTCCTTGACCTGCAGGGCAATTCCTCTGACGGTTTTCTCATCAAAACCGGTTCTTTTGTCCCCCGCAAGAGCTTCTCCGCTTAATTTCAGTAATATTCTTCGCATAAACCATGCCTCTCTATTTCATTTTTTTCAGCTCTTCAAAGAAGGATGTCGGATTTACCTCAGCATAACACTGTGAGCACATACCTTCAATAACCGCCCCGTTATTGATCTGCACGGATTTGGATTTAATATCTCCCATTACAATCGCTGAAGCATCCAGAATAACAGGACCTCTTACATCAATATCGCCCTTAATCGCACCGGCAATCACTGCGCTGGTAGCAAACACATTTCCGATAATAACGGTACTCTGTCCCACCTTAATGCTGCCTTCACTTCTCAGATCACCTGTAATCTTAGCACCCTCCGCATAAATTTCTGCTGCCTGCGAATTTCCCTGAATGGAACCTGTAATATTCATCTTACCAAGCGCTTCCACATTACCTACAATACTTCCTCTTATCTCCAAAGAACCTTCCGTAGCAAGGTTACCATTAATAATCACAGCCTCCGTAAACACGGAAACCTCATCGGAACTTCTTTTGGAAACGGTGCTTCTGGATTCGGCAGTCACCTTTTCCGCTGCCGGAGCCACATAAACCGGCGCTTCTGTGGCAGGCTCTTCCACTTCCATATTATCCAGCATCCGGCTTAAATCCATCTCCAGACCGCTTCCTGCTTCAGAAATCACATCTCCTGCCGCATCCGCTGCCGTCTCCTTCTCTTTTGTTTCTTCCATGCCCTCTTCCGGCATCAACTCATTAACTGCCTGTGACAAGTCGTCCTTTAAATCCGAGAAAAAACCCATGCTACTGATCCTCCATTCGTATCTTATACATTCCTTTTATTTGTTTGCTGTCACATGCTGTACCGGAAGGGTATCATCCGTAACAGGCAAAAACACGGCATCCCCTCTGTCCATGATCTGTTCAATGATCTGTGGCAGCGCTTCTACCGTTGTATTCTTATCCGATGCGTCATGCATCAAAATCATGCACTCACTGATCCCGTCAATCTTACTGACGCAATTATCAACAATGGTCTCTGCCGGAAGCTCACCGCTTACTGCATCTCCGGAAGCAATATTCCAGTCAAAATAAGTAATATTGTTCTCCTCCAGATAGGCGATCAGTTCCTGCATATCCACCTGACTTACCGTGTTGGAGCTTCCGCCCGGGAACCGGTAATATCTGGGCCACACCCCGGTAGTTTGATAAAGATATTCCTGAAGCATTTTCAGGTCCTGGACAAAGCTTTCTTCCGATGCATAAATCTCTGCATATTGATGACTGTAGGAATGCATTGCAAGGGTATGCCCTTCCGCCACAATTCTTTGATAAGCGGCAACCGATGTGTCATCCGTTTTCCCAACCACAAAAAAAGTAGCCTTAATATCGTATTCCTTCAGAATATCCAAAATCCTGTCCGTATTTCTGCTTGGACCATCGTCAAAGGTGAGATAAATCTGCTTATCCCACACTTTCCCTTCCTCTTCTTTCTCATTTCCCGTCAAAAGAGCGGTCTCCATCTCATCTCTGGATGAAGTTTCAATCTGTGCGGTCGTGTAAATGCCTGACTCTTTTTCGCTTTCCATTTGAAGCTGGGTAAGGGCTTCCTCCAGCTCGCTTATTCTTCCCTGCAGGAGCATAACCCGAGCCCCCAGTATAATGCTGACGGTCACCGGAATCACGATTGCGGCAATGATAGTTCCTAATATGATCTTTTTCAGTCGCCGAATCCTTTTCCTCCGGTCACAGGTGCCCTCCATGGGTCTCCAACTCCTTGAACACGATTTGTATACAGTATATCATAAATCATGCCCTTTTGGCAACTTTCTTACTTCTAAGCTTCTTCACCTCATACAGCTTTTCATCTGCCTGAGTAAGCGCCTGCTTCAAAGTAAGGTTTTCCGCGTCATTTAAAACGCAGGTGCCTGCGGAAACCGTTACATTATAAGGCTTTTCACTGTTCCTGTTAAAGTCCTCAAATCTTCCATATATATCCGAAAGAATCGTTTCTCCCTCGTCTGCCTCACCGTATTCCAGAATACAGGCAAACTCATCGCCGCCAATTCTTCCGGCAATTCCCTTGTCCAGCATGGCGTTTGAAATAATTTCTCCGATCAGCTTCAGGGAAAAGTCGCCTTCCTCATGTCCATATCTGTCGTTGATAATTTTCAGGTTATTCATATCCACATAGATGACCAATATCCGTTTTCCGGCTTTTCTGCTATTCTTCACCAGCTCTTCCGCTGCTATATAAAAGCCTCTTCTGTTCAAAATACCGGTAAGGCCATCGGAACGGGAAAGATTATCCAATACAATATTATTTTCCTTCAGCGTCGCAAGGCTCTCCTCCAGCTTCTGCTGAATTTCCTCATTAGCCTTGAGCAGGGAAATCATCTTGATAGCGGAACTCATTTGATTGATCATGAATTCCCCGTTTTCAAATATCTTATCCGTCAGATCGCACAAGATCACGCCATAAAGCATTTCGCTGGAAAATAACGGCAGCATAACCATGGAATATTGATCATTGACAGCCAAAACTCTGCTGTCAAAAATATCCTTAAGACTCTTTTTTTGTTGAATGGAAGGCACTGCCTGCACCACCCCGTTTCTCAGTGCCGCCTTCAAATACAAATATTCTGGTGCCTGAAAGCTTTCTTTATAGAGATGCATAACGGGATTCTTAAACACATAAACAAACGCATTCCTGATATCCATCCACTCCAAATTGCCGAGCACTGAAGCATAGCTCTGATCATTGCCTTTTTCAAACTGAAGCATATCCCGGATAAAAAGCTTCATGGAATAATTGGTTTGCTCCTCAATCTTCCGCATCGTTCCGAACTGATTGTCCATGGCACGTATGATTTTTCTGTAAATATTTGCAAACAAATCCCTTAACTCATACTTTCTTTCTATTCCGGGCTGCGCTCTTTTCAGCATACGATAAATCTTCTCGAGAGTAATCATCAGATTATCCATGTCCGCATATTCCATAGCTCCATGATTTAAAAAATCATCCGTCAAAGCCTGAATATCCATATACAACTCGAAATTTTGATCCTCCTTTTCAAAAAGGAGCAGAAGCTTTTTCATAAATCCGGTAAAAGCCAGATGAAGATATCTCATTTGCGCTTCCATACCTTCATGCTTGTAACGGTAGAAAATATCATCAAAACAAGTGTCTATATCGCCAATATCATGGAGTCTTCCTCCCGCTTCTTCTCTCGCACTCTCATCAAAAAAGGAAGCCCTCTTCACGAATCTGGTAGGCAGAATCTCACTTTCCACCTGCTCTCCCCGTACCATTCTGAGCACCAGCTTAAAAGCCTTTGCTCCCAACTCTACCGGATCAGCTCTTACCGAAGAAAGAGAGGGATTGGATTTGGCCGCAAGGATTGTATCATCATATCCCAATATAGAAATATCCTTTCCCGGCATAAGGTTCCTTCTTTTTAGTTCATCATAAAGCCCCAGGGCAGTATCATCATTGACGCAAACAACAGCCTCAATCTCAGGATCACGGTCCAGCAGCTCCTTAAATTTTTCTCCTGCACGTTTAGAAAGATCACCCTCTGCGTACAGCCTTTCATCTGCCTCAAGGCCATTTTCCTTAAGCACGCTGAAAAAGGCTTGCTTGCGTTCCCTCGCATCTGTGTTGCCTTCCGGACCGCCTATCATGCCAAATTTACTGCAATTTAATTTATGTATCAGATATTCCATACCTTCACGGATACCATTATAATTGTCATAGGTAACGCTTACATATCCATCCATCTTGGAGGCAACCAGTACGCAGGGGATACCTTCATACTGTCTTATCATTTCTTCCATCCGTTCTTTCGTGGTGAAGCACCCGATACAGTCGGCAGCGATCAAAAGCGCATCCAGATTATCCTTTTTGGCATAGGAAAAGATAGTGTTAAACTGATATTCGTACATCAGCTCACTGTTCTGACTCAAATCTCTGTCCAAATATTTTCCTGAAAGCACCACTGTATTTACATTGGCTGCCTTCGCCGACTGCATAACGCCGCGGCAAATCGACACCGTAAAGTCATCCATAATTCCACTGACCAATACCCCAATTGTCAGTCTTTTATCATTTTTGGCCATTCTCTTCTCTCCTCGCCTGATACTTCTCCCCAATTTTCCGTAAAAAATATGTAAAATATATTATACCAAATTGTGATACTACATTCCACAATTTCTTTATTTTTTTATTATCTTTTTTTATTAAAAAACTTTTGTTTTTAATCTTTTTTCCCTTAATTATTAGCCTCTTTTTTCTATTTTAGCTTAAATACCGGTTTATCTGTAATTAAATTGCTTTTTTCATTTTCTTATTGACATTTTTTGTCACTTATATTATATTTAAATTCTCGTGGGGGAGTAGTTAGCGCAGACGCGTGGTAAGTCAACATACTGATTTTTAAAATCTGGCTTATCTTAAATAGCGAGACTCATGTATAGCCTATGCTGTACCTGAGTATGTTTTGCAGGTACAATGGTATCTGCTATTTTTTTGCATAACAAAAATTTGTAAGCTAAGCGCTATAACGCTTGCTTTTACACCGGGAGGAAAAAATTGTGAGCTTAATTGAATTGTTTTTAATCGCAGCCGGACTTTCCATGGATGCATTTGCTGTATCCGTATGTAAGGGGCTTGCCACATCAAAGCTGAAGCCCAGACATATTCTTTTGACCGGTCTTTGGTTCGGAGGCTTTCAGGCGCTTATGCCTGCCATTGGATATTTTCTCGGTTCATCCTTTCAAAAATATATTATCGCCTTCGATCATTGGATTGCATTTGTTCTGCTCTCCTTTATCGGCGGCAATATGATTTATGAAGCATTAAAAAAAGAAGATGCTAATACATGCAGTGACTCCTTCTCCGTAAAAACCATGTTCGTTCTTGCCGTTGCTACCAGTGTTGACGCACTCGCCGTAGGCATTACCTTTGCGCTGCTTCCCGGTGTGAATATTTATGCAGCAGTATTGTTTATCGGTACTGTTACATTTATTCTCTCAGGCGCCGGCCTTAAAATCGGCAATGTCTTTGGATTAAAACATAAGGCAAAAGCAGAATTTGCCGGTGGTCTGATTTTGATATTAATCGGCATTAAAATATTGCTAGAGCATTTGGGGATTATTTCTTTTTAGTCTGCTGCCCTGCACTTTCTCCACTCATAGTATTCATGCACCAGGCTTCTATACCCCCACTTTTTCATGGTTTCATATTTAATCCGGTAGTTGCCCTTATAATGCCGTCCGGTGACGGTATAACGGATGTATTCCTGCATATAAGCATCTATTTCCTTCAGCCCTGTATCCACCGTCAAATTGAAGAAGAACCACCTGTTCCATGTGAATTCGTCTCCCGCTTCTTCCTTTGCGGCACCGCCGTAGAATTTTCGGTTCATTGCACGAATAAAACCGACGGCCGCTTTTTCTCCGGAAAGATTTTTTCCGCGCTGCCATCGCCGCAGCGCCTCAGCCTTGCGCTTGATAATGGAGAAAAAGGAGTCCCTGCCATGGCTCCACCTGAATAGAATTGAAATAATTGCTGACATCCACCTTAAGACAATACCCTTTACGACCTGCGGTGCCGACTTCAAGCGTGAAAGTGCGGTTTTAGCGCCTATGCCCTCCTTGTTTACTACTTTCTTTTCCTCTGTCTGAGATAAATGCTGTTTTTCTGTTTTATAATTTAAAAAGGCCAGCCGGCTTTCCTCACTGGCTGCTTCCTGTAAGATCGTGGTATGCATAAACAATTCCTTGCGCTGAATATAAAAAGAGAGAGAAACAGCTTTCATCATATCAAAGCAGAGATTTCAAGAACTTAAAAGGCGCACTTTTTATGTGTTCAAAGGCTCCGTCTTCATGATACAAAAAGGCTCCGAAGAAACCATCTTCGGAGCCTCAGCTTCAAACAAAAATTATAAGCCTGCCTGAGCAGCAACCTCTGCTGCAAAGTCATCAACCTTTTTCTCAAGACCTTCGCCTGTCTCGAAACGTACAAACTTCTTAACGGAAAGATTTGCACCGTTTTCCTTAGCAACCTGTGCAATATACTGAGCAACAGTCTGCTTTCCGTCCTCTGCCTTAACATATGCCTGCTCTAACAGACATACTTCCTTAAGCTCCTTGTTAAGACGTCCGGCTACTGCACCCTCGATAACCTTTTCAGGCTTACCTGCCATCTTAGGATCGTTGGCGATCTGAGCCTTAAGGATTTCCTTCTCATGCTCCTTGTACTCCTCGGAAACATCTGCTGTAGATACATACTTAGGAGAAAGAGCTGCAACCTGCATTGCAAGGTTTGTCATTGCTTCCTTAACCGCATCGTTAACTACATCGGTATCAGCCTCAAGAATAACGCCGATTCTTCCGCCGCCGTGTACATAGGAAACAACACAGCCATTAGCTGCTACAACCTTCTCAAATCTTCTGATATTTAAGTTCTCACCGATTACAGCGATCTTCTCAACCAAAGCTTCCTTAACGGTCTTGGTTGTATCTGCATTCCAGCTCTCAGCCATAAATGCGTCCATATCTGCTGCTTCGGAATTTACTGCCTGCTCGCCTACTGCTGCAACGAACTTCTGGAACTCTTCATTCTTAGCTACAAAGTCTGTCTCAGAGTTAACTTCTACAACTGCTGCCGTCTTCTCATCTTTTACAGCTACATAGCAAAGTCCCTCAGCTGCAATTCTTCCGGCCTTCTTCTCAGCCTTTGCCTGTCCGTTCTTTCTAAGGAACTCAACGGCTGCATCCATATCTCCATCTGTTTCAGCAAGAGCCTTTTTGCAGTCCATCATACCTGCGCCAGTCATCTCTCTTAATTCTTTTACCATTGCCGCTGTAATATTAGCCATTTTTATTTCCATGCTCCTCTCATATACAAACTGTGGTCAATTTATGCTTCTTCGTCGGCTGCTGCAACTTCTTCGATATCAGTAGCTTCTGCCTCACCGGCTGCTTCTTCCATCTCAGCTGTCAGCACT
Organism: uncultured Lachnospiraceae bacterium; assembly: GCA_964393865.1. Lineage (GTDB taxonomy): Bacteria > Bacillota > Clostridia > Lachnospirales > Lachnospiraceae > Suilimivivens. The sequence continues at coordinate 53,950 of CAYMUW010000009.1, read as the reverse complement.
TCTTCACCCTGATTAGCTTCAATAACTGCATCTGCCATCTTTGCAACGATCAGTTTAACAGCTCTGATTGCATCATCATTACCGGGGATAATGTAATCCAGCTCTTCAGGATCACAGTTTGTATCACCGATACCGATCAGAGTAATGCCAAGTGCATGTGCTTCCTGTACGCAAATTCTTTCCTTCTTAGGATCTACTACGAAAATAGCATCGGGAATTCTGGTCATGTTCTTGATACCACCAAGGTTCTTCTCAAGCTTTTCCCATTCCTTTTTAAGGGCGATAACTTCCTTCTTGGGAAGAACATCAAAGGTTCCGTCCTCTGCCATAGTCTCGATTGCTCTTAATCTGTCAATTCTGCTCTGAATAGTCTTAAAGTTGGTAAGCATACCGCCTAACCATCTTTCATTTACATAGTACATTCCGCAGCGCTCAGCCTCTGTCTTAACAGCATCCTGTGCCTGCTTCTTGGTACCAACGAAAAGAATGGTTCCGCCCTGTGCAGCAATCTCAAATACTGCTCTGTAAGCCTCATCAACCTTTCCTACAGATTTCTGCAAGTCGATGATGTGGATACCATTTCTCTCTGTGAAGATATAAGGAGCCATCTTAGGGTTCCATCTTCTGGTCTGATGTCCAAAATGAACACCTGCTTCTAATAACTGCTTCATTGAAATAACGCTCATGTTTCTACCTCCGTTTGGTTTGACTTCCGCGTATTCTCCTCCTCTGCCAACTTCCGCGTTAAAGAAGCACCGACAGATACAAACACGCGTGATTTATAGTTTCACTGCATAATTACACAGCGTAAAAAATTATAGCATAGAAAAATCCCTTTTGCAAGAAGTTTCATATTTTTGAACATACCAACCTTAAAACGACAATCTTTCATAAGTAACGAACCCAATATTAACACATTTTTTTCTAATCGTTTACTCTAATCCGCTCAATATCCTTGCAATCTGCTCCGGATCGGCATCTGCCGGGATCTCCAATGTTCCCGCATGAATTTTTTTATCATATCCTCTCTCATACAAAAACGTATCAAATTCCGAGGCGGATGCGATCAGTCCTGCCTCCTGTAGTCTTTGGCAGACGGTATAGGAGCCTTCTCCGCTCTTTACCTGAATGATAACAATCTCTTCCTGTTCTGCTGACTCATCGGCATTCTCTTCCTCTGCATTGGAGGCAGCTTCCTCCTCCATATCCAAAGCTTCCTCAGTATCTGCGGATGTCTCGACCTGAGCGGAATCATCCACTGCACCCTCCTCAGGCATAGGGGTTGCTTCTGCTTCAACTGTTTCATCAGCTTCAGGACCATCCGACAGCTCATTCTCAGCAGAAGCTTCATCTCCCGAATCCAAAAGCTCCTCATCTGTATTCAAAGCATCTTTATCCTTGGAATCTTCATCACCGGAAGCATTACCACCAGCCAGGCTTTCCTCCAGAAGCGTCCCCGTCTCCGTCATGCCAAGAGCCCTGGCCCGCTCCATAATCTCCTTGTCGCTTAGTGTTTCCTTTTTTCCGCCTGCAGCAATGCTCATAATCAGCGCAGTTACTACTATGCCAATTCCAAGCCCCCGCAAATAGTATTTCAAATTCATCATTTTCTATAGTCCTTCAAACAAATCAATCACCAGCTTGACCTCGCCAATGCCAAGTCCCAGCTCTTTTGCAATCGCCATATTGGATTTTCCTGCCTTATGAAGCTCAAGAATTCTCTCGTTGCTGTTTCTTCCGCCTGCTCTTCCTGCCGGTTTCGGGGCAATTTCAAGCTCCGGAATATCCGGAAGCACGTCGCCTGCCGCTCCTGTGGATCGGTTTTTACGTTCATTTCCGCCTGCTTTGCCCTCCTCCTTTCGAGCCTTTTCGACTTCGGGCTGCATGTCAGCCTTCACCTGCATAGGGGTTATGGGCGTAAATTCCGTCTTTTCCAAAATTGTTTCTGCCCTGCTGACATTCCCGTCATTACCGGTATGCTCCGGCTCCTTTAGGATGCTTTCCGTTTCTTTTGCCAAAACCTCCACATCCTTCACCGTCTGCTTCACTTCACTGACAGTTTTCGCTGCCTGACTGACCGTGGTTTTCAAATTCTCATGCTTATCATTCAGCATGTCATACAAAAAAACCACTTCTTTGTGATTTTTATTGATTTCTTCCAGAACCGTATCCGAGTATTCATTAACTGCCATCATCTTTTCATTGGTCAGGCGATCCATGGACCTCTCTGTCTTCTCTATGGCATAGGTAATTGTCTCATCAACAATATCGCTAATCTGAGATTTGGCATCCTCAACCTCTCTTCCCACCATTTCCCGGATCGTATCTTCACTGATTTTTTCACTTTCCTGTGTATCTGTCTTTTTTCCTGCGGGAAGCAAAAAGCTGCCTATAAATACTATCACGCCCAAAACAATTAGAACAATTTCCATTACTCCCATAATAAACCTCCATGCAGCCACGAGTCATCTGACCCATAGCTGCATAAATTCTCCCTTATATTTGTATCTCAATCAGATCTTGATGTCAAAGCTGCTGTGCCCCTTCAACACCACTTTCCCATCTTTTTCCTTGTCTTCCTTTTTTCTTCCACGACCGCCGTCACCGGAATAGGTTCCGTTTCCCTTTTCCTTGGCATCAAACTTCCTTCCCTCATTTTCAGCCTGATCCCCCTGATGCACCTGCCGTAATTTGTTGTCCACAGACTGGTCAAATTGACGTTGAAAGTTGGTTTGATCCACCGCCTCCTTATTGTCTTCATTATGCTTAATTGTGGTAAAATCCTGAGCTCTGGTTAACTGCCCCTGAAGCTCTACCCTGCTGATCGTCATAAATCTCCTGCCTTTCTGAACACCTGTGCACGGCTTCTATCAACTCCACTTTCTTAAAGAGCAGACATCTTTACATCACCCTGTGTCTTGGTAAACTGGCAATACTTCATACTGCCTTTTACAATCATGGAAACGTCTGCAATACAGATTCTTGTTCCCGCAAAAACCTCACCGGTCACCTCTACCTTTGCATTGGCGCTTTCATCAAGAACAGCCTGCAGGGACTGTGCCCTCTGCGTATATTCCTCCAGCTCCTGCTTCTTTTGATTTTCGGTTTGAAGCACTTCCTGAAAATACTTTACCTGATCCGGCCTGAACTTTACACCCTGTGAAAGCTTCTGAGCCATAGATGTTAAAATAGGATGAGAAGCCTCTATGGCCTTTTTATTCTCCATAATCTGCTTTTGCAGCTGTTGTAATTCCGCCTTAACCTCAGGGTCCGCTCCAACCTCAACGATCGTATCGGTTCCCATGGGTGAACCAAGGTTTTTCACCTGAATCAGATTGGCCGCACATACTCTTCCTCCGGTGATAAATCCCTTTTTGCTCGTCACCTGAATCTCGGTTCCTGCTATCACTTCACTGTGCAGTATGGACTCGGTAGAAATATATCCGCCCGCTTTCACCTTGGCATTCTCAATATATTTGGCTATAATATTCCCTTCTGCCTTCAGGGTTCCCTTTACCATGCCGTTCATGCCCCGGGCAATGATAATATTCCCTCCGGCCTCCAGATAGGCGCCTTCCACCACACCGTTTACCTCGATATTGCCCTTAGCCTTCACCGAAAAATTGGTGCACACATTGCCATTGATCTTAACGCTTCCCTCATATTCAATATTTCCGGTGGAATTATCTACATTTTCCACCTCCAGAACATCGGAAACAAAAACTGTTCCCTCTACCAGTGTCACATGGCCGTCCACATCTGAGGTAAGCACCTGCCTGTCCTCAGACAATGTCATATTTCTGCCGCCCCTGAGTACTTCTCTTTTGACGTCTCTGGGCTTAATCCTTTCATCAAAAATACTTCGTCCGTACTCTCCCGGGTCCTCGGGAAACAGCTTAGCAAGCACATCGCCCTTCTTGCAGTGGCTTACCGTATTTAAATGGAAGAAGTCTACGCTTCCATCCTCATTAAGTGCCGGCTTGGCACTGAGATTGGTCTCAAAATAATATTCAATTCTTGCATCTCTTCCGTTGCGGGACTCCTGTCCCTTAGCCACCGTAATATTGGTACAATATTGAGGTTCCCGAAAAAACTGTTCAATAACCTGAGTCTGTATTCCAAACTTAATATTTTTAAAGGAAAGATCACTCAAAAACTCCTGCATTGTAATCCTTTGTCCATGCGCAGAAGGGGGATAAAATCTTGCAGATGCCTGCATGTGATCCTGGCTTACAAAAAAAGAATAGCTCTCTCTTACTTCCATGTTGGCTTCCGCATTCAACGCAAATAAATATTCCCCTGTCTGTGAATTGAGCGAATCTATCATTCCCTTATTTAACATATGTAGATCATAATTAATTCCAAGGCGGTTTAAATACTCCATCACTTCCTTGGTTCCTACTGCCGTTCCTCCTTCTTCAGGGAGAAAAACTTTAAGCGCTGTGCCATTGCTGCCGCATACTAACTGGAAATAACCGTTTTTCATCAAAACCTCCTGCCATACTATACCGTCAAAAATCCCATATAATTCCCCATTTTAGTTTTCATTTTCTGCAGTGCCCTTGTATGTAACTGCGATATTCTCGACTCCGACACTTCCAAAATTTTACTGATCTCCTTCAGTGTCAAATCCTCGTAATAATATAATAAAATAACCTTTTTTTCTTTTTCGGTGAGAAGCTCCAATGCCTGTGACAGCATCTTTTTTAATTCATCCTTCTCAACGACCTCCTCAGGACTGTCAAACCGCCTTTGATTGTTCTCCTCTACGGGTACCTCACTGCCGCTTTCCATAAATTCATTTAAGGAAACCACACCCGTTATCTTCATCTGAGACTGCCATCCCAGATAATCTTCCTCCGAAATACCGAGGCTTGCCGCAATCTCTTCATCGGATGCCGCGTGTCCTTTATTTAATTCGATCTCCTTCATCGCAGCATCTATCTTTTTCTGCTTTTGGCGGATCGTCCTTGGTATCCAGTCCATCTTTCGAATCTGATCGAGAATTGCACCACGAATACGAAGGCTGGCATATGTCTCAAATTTTACTGCCTTCATATTGTCGAACTTGTCAATCGCATCAATCAAACCAAATATCCCATAGCTTACCAGATCATCATATTCTACATTGTACCCCAAATACATGCTCAATCTGCCGGCCACCAGTTTTACCAAAGGTGCGTACTCCAATATAAGCTTTTCTCTGATATCGGGTGCTTTTGTTTTTACATAGCTCTCCCAAAGCCTGTTTCTGCCCGCTTCGTCCATTCACTAACCTCCACCCTTATTTCTGAGCTGCTTCTGCGGTGTTTCTGGCATCCTCCGCTTCATGCACGCCTTCCTCTGACTGCATATCCGCTTCACTCAGTGCTTCCTTCTCTATCACTTCGCCTTCCCTTGCTTCCTCTTCCTTAATCTGCTTCACAAAGGACATTACCTTCCTTTGAACAAAACAGCCTGCCAGATAAAAAACAACTAATACAATAACCAGCCTTATAAGCATCTGTTTGGTGGTATACTGAAAACAATACATCATAATACTTGCAATTGCGCCTGCCAAAAGCATTAAAAACGGTGCAAATAATTTTTCTTTTTTCATATGATCTTCTCCGGCATTCCTACGGAACGAATGTAAAAATCTCCGTTTTGTGGATAAAAGACAACAGTTCTTCCGTATGTCTTTCCTGTATCCTCTGCAAGCAGCGGTATTTTCATTTCTTCAAGCTTTTTCTTGCTTGCAATCACATTCCGCTCTCCTACACGTATCATATCGCTTTTGCTGCCAAAAGCGAACATCTGCGCACCTCCTGCAATCTTTGCAACCAGCCGGCTGCGATTTCCGCCCTTCCTGACAATCTCACTAACCAGATCTTCTATACCCGTATCTGCAAATTTGGGTCTGTTTCCATTGTTTCTGATTTCCGTACTGTCGGGCAGCATGATATGTGCCAGTCCGCCGATTCCGGTTCCCGGATCTCTGATTGCAATTCCTACGCAAGACCCCAATCCAAGCGTTGTAACTGCATCCTCACCGCTACATGTTTTCAAATCGGCCATGCCTACTTTAATAACCTCACTCATAATCCTCTGAGTCTCCTGTTTTCATTTCTTCCGCAGTTTACATAACACCCAACGAAGTCAAAATCTTCTCATAGGATTCCATTTCCGGAATCAAAATAAAATATCCATCCAGCTCTATGTCATCCGAAAACTTTGTCTGTATTAACAAAATCTTATCTCCCAGAACACCAAATTCTATTGCAGGAACGCTGAGAAGCGCCCCTGCCATATCAATCCCCAGCTGGGGAATTGACGGGTATATTTTCATGTTTGTCAGCCCTGATAAGGCGTTGAGATATGCTCCCGTAATAATATTGCCCACTTCCTTGATTGCGGAACACTCCATCTCACCGAATTGGTAATCATCTGCACTTTCTTCATCAATTCCCAGCATTCCGCACATCAGCTTATTAACCAGATGTGCCGCTGCACTTTTGGAAAGGATAAACATAATGCTTCCTTCAATATCTCCCTCCACCTGCAGGTAAATGCTGACCATAATCTGATCTTCGCCGCCTACAATCTCACCAAGCTCTTTAAACTCCAACAGCTTAACCTGCGGCACCGACATATCTACCTTACAATTAATCATTTGTGCGAGGGCAGTTGTTGCATTACCTGCGCCTATATTTCCCAATTCCTTTAACACATCAAAATATTGATTTGTTAATTGCTCCATATTAAGGTCCTTCATGATCCCTCCTATAACAATACTGTTGTCTTTCTGCTTCCCGTCAATTTACTTCTCTATGGCAACCGTATTCAAGTCCAGAATGGAAATCAGCTCATTGTTATGCTTTCCAATTCCGTTTATGTAATTAACTCTTTCTTCCTTTTCATCGTAGCTGACCTTTTCAATCTCTGCCGTACTTAAAGTCACTACCTCTTTAACCTCATCCACAATCACTCCGATGGTTCCATGCTGTTCCAGCTTTAAAATAATAATACGGGTTGCCTTGGTAACCTCATCTGCAGGCAGATCCATCTTTAAGCGGAGACTCATAACCGGAATAATCTCACCGCGCAGATTAATCACTCCTTTTAAATACGGGGCAACATTCGGAACTCTTGTGATATGCTGCATACGTACAATGTTATCTACATATTTGATATCAATACCGTACTGCTCACTTCCCAGCTTAATCACGATATACTGGAATGTTTCATATTCGTTTATCTCACCAAGTGCGTTTGTTTCAACAGTTTTCAGTTCTTCCATGATTTGTCCCCTCCTTAAATCAGTGCGTTGGCATCCAGAATCAGTGCTACTTCACCGTCGCCAAGTATGGTTGCTCCGCTGATAATCTTGCACTTGCTGATGTACTTGCCCAGTGACTTAATTACAATTTCCTGTTGTCCCATAAGTTCATCTATCACTAAGCCGGCCAGTTTTTCACCCTTCTTAACGATAACCACTACCATATTTTCATCGGGAGACTTGCTGCTTTCAATATCCAGCTCCTTGCTCAGCCTGATAAGCGGAATAACGGTGCCTCTCAGGTTGATAACCTCCCTGTTCTGAACAAGCTTGATTTCATCAGGTCTGATGTCCTCGATGGTCTGAATGCTTCCAAGAGAAATTGCATATTTTTCTCCGCCTACCGTTACCATCAACGCCTGTATAATAGCCAAAGTAAGTGGCAGTCTGATGATCCATGTACTTCCTTCGCCAAGCTTGGACTTTACTTCCACCTCACCGCTTAAGGATTCGATCTTGGATTTCACTACATCAAGGCCCACACCTCGTCCGGAAATATCCGTAATCTTTTGAGAGGTTGAAAATCCGGCATGGAACAAAAGGTTAATAATATCCTTCTCGCTCATGCTCTCACCCTGCTCAGGGGTAATAATTCCTCTTTCAATGGCCTTATTCTTAACGCCTTCTACATCTATGCCTCTGCCGTCATCCCTGACTTCAATGACAACATTATTTCCATCCTGATAGGCATCCAGAAATACAGATCCCACCTCAGGTTTACCTTTTTGTTTACGAACCTCTGCAGGCTCCAGACCATGATCGGCCGCATTACGAAGCAGATGCATAAGAGGATCACCGATTTCGTCTACCACGGTTCGGTCAAGCTCTGTCTCCTCACCTGACATATACAGCTCCATCTTCTTATTCAGCTTCTTAGACAAATCCCTGATCATTCTGGGGAACTTGCTTACTACACTTTCAATAGGAACCATTCGAACCTTCATAACAGATTCATGAAGATTGGTGGTAACACTTTCCAGATATTCAATCTGCTCATTAAAGCCGGAGTTGCTTCCTCCCTCAGTGGTGGATGCGGATACCAGCGAGTTTTTGGCAATAATCAGCTCGCTGACCAAATTCATCAAAACATCCAGCTTCTCAATATCAACACGGACGGTTCTGCTCACAACAGGCTTGCTGGCAGATTTCTTATCTCCTCCCTTGGCAGGTGTATTCTGGCTCTGTACCTGCACGGGTGTGTCCGTCTTTGCTTCATTTGCCCGAACTACCACTGTACTTCCCGTCTTGGGAAGCTCCGCAACTTCATAAACCGCTCCCACAACATCCTCGATTTCGGAAACATTCTGAGCCGCCTGCAAAATATCCTTAAGAGGACTCTCAGAGATCACAATCAAGCTGAAATCAAGATCAAACTTCTCATCCTCAATATCCTGAGCCGGCGGATTGCAAACCATAATCTCCGCCTTTTCCTCTATCGCCTTATATACAAGAAATGCCCTTGCTGCTTTTAAAAGACAGCTTTCCTGAACAAATACGGTCAAGCCGTAAACATTCTTTCCAGACTCTTTTGCAGCGGAAAGCACCGATAACTGAGAGTCGTCTAACTTAATATCCAGCCATTTTTCCTTTGCAGGATCCTCCGGCTTTTCTTCTGCCGGTGCTGCGGTATCTTCCTTAGGTGCATTGCTTCCCTTACCTGATGTCTGCAGGAAATCACTTAACTGTACAATAAGCTGCTGATTGTCATTGGTTCCCTCATCTGCCGTCTCCTGGATATTGTTGTTGTATTCCTCTAAAGCATCCAGACACTGGAACAGTGTGTCTATCAGGTTGGAATTTACCTTCATGGTTCCGTTTCTGATCTCGGAAAAAACATTTTCCATATTATGAGTAAGTGCCTGCATACGCTTATATCCCATGGTTCCGGCCATCCCCTTCAGGGAATGGGCCGCACGGAAGATCTCATTGATTGTGTCTACATCCTCCGGCTCCTGCTCCAGTTTTAAAATCTGGGCATTCAGATTTTCAAGGTGCTCTTTTGTTTCATCAAGAAAAATTTCAAGATACTGGTTTACATCCATCTCAATTTACCCCCACGTTTTTTATGATTTCTTGTGCAATTTGTTCCAGGGACATTCCGCCTTGGGCAAGTCCCGCAATTACAATACTTCTGGGCATCCCATATACCACACAGGTTTCTTCATTCTGTGCAAATACGGTTACCTTTTTTTTCAGTTTCAGATTTTTAATTCCTACAGTTCCATCTGCACCCATTCCTGTCAGAACCGCACAAACCACTTCGTCATAGCCGCAATCCGCAAGTGACTCAAACATATAATTCGCACATGGTCTGACTCCTTCCCTTGGAGGATCATCCGTATAATGAATTACATGCCTGGAACCGCTTCTTACCGCATGCATATGTCTTCCACCTCTTGCAAGAAATGCATGACCGTTTTCCAACACATCGCCTTCCGCAGCTTCCTTAACGGAAAGCTGGCTTAATGTATCAAGCCTTCCGGCAAGCGCTTCTGTAAATCCGTCCGGCATATGTTGAACAATCAACACAGGTGCATTCAGATTTGATGGCAACAAAGGAATTAATACCTGCAATGCTTTAGGGCCACCGGTAGAAGTGGCAATTGCAACAATCTTTCTTCCGCCACCAAATTCTTCTGCCTTCTTCATAATCCGTCTCACAATCGCTATTTTAACTATAACCCAAGTATACCACAACATTGACCTCTCATGGGTGCATAGTAATCATTTTACAAACCTTTTTCCTGCTTTCTGTTCTTTCGCTCTTCTTCAAAAATAAATTTGATAATTTCCTCGCGCTCAGCAGTATCAATATTAATATACTGTGCCCGATGCTCGTAAACTCCCGGTCTGTCATCCAACTCCCTGACCGTCAATACCTTGGACACCAATGTATATTCCTTTGCATTTCCGTCGGTCACAAGATTATATTTACAGCATACCAGACTTTCCGGTTCATAAGCATAATTGCCTACAAATCTGATACCGCCGCCGCTGATATCAACAATCACGCTTCTCTTCAGAGGCAGTCCCGGAACCAGATAATTTCTTCTCTTTTCTACGGCTTCTATTTCTTCCTTTTCCAAAGGCCGGGAACTCATTTCCAACGCACAGCTTAAACGATAATATTCCCGACGCTGAAATTTGCGCAGGTTGCTGGTCAGCTCCATCAAAAGAATAAATTGGTTATTCGTCTTGTATCTGTCTATTACATTTGCAAAGCATTGATATAAACCCGTAGGGGTATAAAAATATAAATCATATTCCGCATTTACCGGTAGCAGAATTAATTTTGATTTCTCTATCGGCATATATATCTCCAGCTGATCCTCAGATAAAATATCACATACCTGAGTCTGATATACCTTCTTTTTCTCAGTATCATCAATATACTTTGCACGCTCCACAGCCTGCATCTCTATTTTATTGCCCGGTACTACATACTTTGATAACATGCCTTTTACCTCCTTATGAATTTATTATTTTACCTGTTACGATATGGGAAAAGAAGGCTGCCATTCCCCGTTTTTTTACATCCTGATTCAGCTCCTTATTCATCAATCGGGCTGCAAGCCTTTCATAAGCCACCGCTGATTTTGCATGAGGCGTCTGTATGGATACCGGCATCTGCTGCATCACCGCCTTGGAAAGCTGTGCATCCTGAGGAATCGCTCCCAAATAGGTAATGGACAGCTTCAGATAACAGCTTACCACTGTATTTAATTTATTAAACAGTATCTGTCCCTCCTCCTGGGAATCCACCTTGTTTGCAATCACCTTAATCTGCAGCACCTCACTGGAAAACCTTGGATGCTTGCAAAGAGCCTTGAGCAGCGAATAAGAATCCGTAATAGATGTAGGTTCCGGCGTAGTCACAAGCAGAACTTCACTGCTTGCCACCAAAAACTCCAATACGGCATCGGAAATTCCCGCTCCTGTATCTACAATAATAATGTCAGCCATGGCATCCAGCTCCGCCAGATTTTGAATGATATAAACAAGATAATCCCTGCTTAAATTAGACATTCCGGCAATTCCGGAGCCCCCCGAGATAAAACCTACATCCATAGGCCCATAGGTAATAATATCCCGGATATTCTTTCCCTTATAAATCAGATCATATAAATTGTGTTCGGGTACCGTGCCAAACATAATCTCAATATTGGCAAGTCCGAAATCCGCATCCAAAATAATGACCCTCTGTCCCATTTTACGGAATTGAATAGCCAGATTAATAGCCGTATTCGATTTTCCCACACCACCTTTACCGCTGGTTACCGTAATAACTCTTGCAAGTGGTCTGTTATGCGGCGTAGCTCCTGCCTTAATGATATTTCTTAACTGCTGTGCCTGATCCATGTATTTTCCTCATTCGCCTGTTTATTTCACTAATTTTTCCTACCGCCAAGAAGCTGCTTCACCGTCTTTTGCGGATTAAACATTTCAATATCATCCGGTACATTTTGTCCGCAGGTTACATAGGACAAAGGCGCACCTGTATAAAGTTTTAAATTAAGAAGATTTCCCAGGGTGGTTGTCTCATCCAGTTTGGTAAAAATCAGCTTGTAATCCGAGATTGCCGAATAAGCATCGGCAATACTGAGCAGATCCCGATATTTTGTAGTTGCGGAAAGTACAAGAAATACCTCCTTTTCCGCCAGTCCGTCCACGGAATGTATGAAGCTGTTCATGGTTTCTTTCTGCGGTTCATTATGATGAGAATGTCCTGCGGTATCCACCAATATAAAACCATAGTCCTTGAAATCACGCAGCGCCTGCTCCACCTCTTCGATGGAATAAATAACCCGGAAAGGAACCTCCAGAATATTTGCATAGGTACGAAGCTGCTCTGCCGCCGCAATTCTGTAGGTATCCGCAGTAAGAAGCGCTACCTTTTTGCCCTCCTCCACACTGAACTTGGAAGCAATTTTGGCAATGGTAGTGGTTTTCCCTACACCGGTCGGCCCCACAAAAAATACTACCTTCGGCCCTTTTTCCGACGATTGGATACCTACCGGCTTCCCGAATTTCAGGATCATCCTCTGATAGGCATTTGCCAGTGCATAATCAAAAGGCATATTGGGCTTGCTGTTATTCTCTGTCTCATCAATAATCTGGTTCGCATAAAGCTCCTGCACCTCATTATCCAGCATGGTGTTATAAAGCAGCTTCATAAAACGTTCCAGCTCCGTAACTTCCTGCTCCTTTTCCGTCGGCTCTTCCTTTGCTTCCACGGGCTTTTGGAGCTGCTGCTCCAAAAGCGTATGTAAGCTGTCAAGCTTTTCTTCAATGGCGCTGTTGTCCTTTATCCTATCCTCAAAGACACCGTTTCCCGGCTGTATGCTTCCCGTTCCGGCAACGGCATCCCCGCTTTCCGCACTTACTCCGTTCCCCGTTACGGCTTCAGGCGCCTTATCCTGCTTAGCGGCTCCTGCGGCAATTCCCGCCACAAGCGGCTGCGCAATTTCTTCCCGGCGGATGGCTGGGATCGGTATACGCTCCTGCTCGTTTTCAAGCGCCACTGTAACCTCCACAAGCTGCGGCATAAGAAAACTGAAAATCCCCTTACGCTTTACATTGCGTACATTCATGATTACCACCTTATTACCCAGTTCCTTTTTGGCGCTTTCTACCGCTTCCGCTTCTGTTTTTCCTTGAAATTTCTTAATAATCATGCTGTCACCATTCCTACAGACTGTAATTCAATGTTGCTTTCTATCTCATTGTAAGATACTACGATTAAATCCTTATAGTAATCCTCCGTCAGCCGCTTAAAATACATTCGCACAATCGGAGATGTGATAATGATAGGGTTCTTGCCAAGGCTTTCCAGCTTGCCGACCTCGTTTTCTACCGATTTCATGATTACCTTGGTCTTTTCAGGATCAAGAGTCAAATATGCGCCTGTCTCTGTCTGCTTCACGCTTGCCATAATATCCTGTTCCAGCTTCGGGTCCAGCGTAACCACACTGGTGGTTTCATTGGCAGAAAAAAATTTGCTGGAAATTGCTCTCTTCAGGCTTTGCCGTACATATTCCGTCAAAATATCCGTATCCCTTGTGGTAGACGCATAATCCGCAAGAGTTTCAAAAATCGTGAGAAGATCACGGATGGATATTCCCTCCTTCAACAGATTTTGCAATACCTTCTGTATCTCACCCAGTCCCAAAAGCTTGGGCACCAGCTCCTCCACAAGCGACGGATTGGTTTCGCGCAGATTGTTGACCAAATTCTGCACATCCTGTCTTGTAAGCAGTTCGGAAATATACTGCCTGATTATTTCTGTCAAATGGGTTGCTATAATGGACGGCGGGTCCACTACCGTATAGCCCATGCTTTCCGCACGTTCCCTCTGCCCTTCCGTAATCCAGATTGCGGGCAGGTGAAAGGAGGGTTCAAAAGTGGGAATTCCGGTAATTTCTTCCTCAACATATCCCGGATTCATTGCCATATAATGGTCAAACAAAATCTCACCTTCGCTGACCTGTATTCCTTTAATCTTAATAATATATTGATTGGGATTCAGCTGTATGTTATCACGAAGTCTGATAATCGGAACAACCGTACCAAGCTCCAATGCAATCTGCCTTCTGATCATAACTACACGGTCCAAAAGATCGCCGCCCTGATTTACATCGGCCAGCGGAATGATACCGTAACCAAACTCCAGTTCAATAGGGTCCACCTGCAAAAGACTGTTTACGTTTTCCGGCTGCCTGATCTCTTCTGCGGCCGCCTCCTCTGCGCCTATTTCACTTTCAATCTGAGCGGTTTCTATGGTTCCCGCAATCATGCGGCCTGTAACGACAAAAATCAATCCAAGTGCAATAAAGATAATATCAGGCAGCGGTGTAATCACGCCTAAGCCCGCAATAATCGCTCCCACAATATAAAGCACCTTGGGAATACCGAACAGCTGACTAATCAGCACTGTTCCGAAGTCTGCATCCTTGGAGCCCTTGGTTACCAGAATACCGGTGGAGAGTGATATCAAAAGCGAGGGGATCTGGCTCACCAGACCGTCACCGATGGTAAGGATTACATACTTATTTGCTGCCGCCGAAAAATCCAGTCCCTGCCGCAGCACTCCCATGGCAATACCGCCTACGATATTTACCGCCGTAATAACAAGGCCTGCCACTGCATCTCCCTTAACGTACTTAACCGCACCATCCATGGAACCGAAGAAATTTGCTTCCTCCTGAATCTTATCTCTTCGAAGCTTCGCCTCCGCATCGGTAATGGCGCCGGTGTTTAAGTCCGCATCAATGGCCATCTGCTTACCGGGCATAGCGTCCAGCGTAAATCTCGCCGTCACCTCCGCAACTCTCTCGGAACCTTTGTTGATAACCATAAACTGTACCAGCAAAAGAATGATAAAAACAATGATACCGACTACCAAATCTCCTCCGCCCACATAGCTTCCGAAGACGGAAACCACCTGTCCCGGATCTCCTGTGGTAAGAATCAATCTGGTGGAGGAAATATTCAGTGCGATTCTGAATATGGTGGTAAACAAAAGAATCGTCGGGAAAAACGATAAATCCAGCACTTCCTTGGAAAACATGGTTCCAAACATAACCGTAAACGCAATCGCAATATTGCAGGCAAGCAGCACATCCAAAAGCCCGCTTGGAATAGGCACGATCATCATAATAAACGCTGCAAGCATATACCCGGCTATAGCAATATCCGCTTTTTTCATGCCCATTCTCCTTCCTGCGTGATTTCTTTTGCCATTTGGCACTCTTTTCTCTTATACTTTCCCTTTCAGGTGATATACAAAGGCAAGAACCTCAGCTACCGCCTGATACAATTCCGGAGGGACCAATTCTCCTATATCCACATTGGCATAAAGCATTCTCGCCAATGGCTTATTTTCTACAATCTCAATATTATTTTCTCTGGCAACATCCTTGATACGCTGAGCCAAATAGTTTTCACCCTTGGCCAGCACATAGGGCGCGTCATATTTGTCCGGATCATACTTAATGGCAACTGCATAATGAGTGGGGTTGGTAATAACCACATCCGCCTCCGGCAGCTGCTGCATCATTCTCCGCATGGAAGCCTCTCTCATACGCTGCTTTTGCTTGCTCTTGACCTGAGGATCACCTTCCTGATTTTTGTACTCATCCTTCACTTCCTGCTTGGTCATCTTCATGTCTTCATTAAACTTCCATTTTTGATAAGCAAAATCCATGAAGGCTATAATCATATATACTGCAGCAACCCGGATTCCAAGATCAATCACAGTCTCCCCAATTAAACCAATGGCCTGATTTAAGGAAATATGGTACAGAATGAAAATCTGTCCTATTCTGTCCTTCAGATAAGAATAAACCATATACCCTATCAGGAGCAGCTTTAAAAGCGATTTCACCAATTCCATTAAAGAGTTGGCCGAAAAGATCCTCCCGAAGCCCTTAATCGGATTAAGCTTACTGAATTTAGGCTGAAGCGGCTTGGTGGTAGGCTTCCATTTCACCTGTGCCACATCACATACAAAAGCCACTACCACACCTACCAGCAGCACCGGCGCAAGGATAATGATAATCTGCAGCATCACGCTTCTGATCAGCACCTGCAGAGATGCCACCGGAAGATTGCCGTTGTACATCTTTGCCACATCGGGAATCTGCGTGTAGGCCGCTGAAAACATTTCCAAAAAATGGGTCCCCATAGAGCCCAAATACAGCTTAAGCACCAGAAACAGTGCCAAAAGGCCAAATGCATTGGCAATTTCCTTGCTCTTGGCAACCTGCCCTTCTTTTCTGGCATCCTCCAGCTTTTTGGCAGTGGGCTGCTCCGTCTTCTCACCGCCGGGGCCGTCCTTTGCAAAGAACTGAAGATTATATTTTAAATAAATTCCTGTATTCTCCACAAAACCTTCTTCTCCTACATCATAGCCTCCACAAAAGAGACTACCATATGCTTCATTTGATCATAGATAAAGTTGGCTGCATCCGGCAGCATTGCTGTTGACAAAAACAAAATGCTGATTCCCACCAGAACCTTCATCTGAATACCTACCGCAAACATGTTCAGCTGGGGCGATACCTTCGCCAAAATTCCAAGTACCGCATTTAAAATAATCATCACCGCAAAAATCGGCAAACAGACCCGAAAACCAATGGTAATATAATTTCCCATAAATTCCGCCATGGAAGCCATAATCTCATCAGTTCTTAAAATCGCACCGTTTACCGGTATCAGTGTATAGGTCTCCGCAAGCGCCTTCAAAAGATAGCTGTGCAAACCGGATATCATCAGCATCAGTAAAACCATATAATTATAATAAATACCGGAAATCGTGGAATTTTCTTTGGTTGTCGGATCTAGCATGCTGGCCATGGAAAGCCCCATCTCCATATCCGCAATCTGTCCCGCAAAGGCTACAACCGTGCTGCACAGATTTGCTCCAAATCCGATCAGAAGGCCTGTCACCGCCTCCTTCATCACGATTATGAGGTAACCCAGCAGTGTTTCATATTCCAGTGCTTCGCGGGGCACGATCTGATACAGCAAGATGGTCACAAAGACACTTAAGCCCACTCTGATCCTTCGAGGCGTATTACTCATGCTGAAAAAGGGCGCCACATATACAAAGCAGGTTACTCTCACCAGTATCAGCAGAAAATATTCTAAATCCGTGTAGGTAAATGCATAATCCAACATAGAATGCTACCTGACATAACGACTGAAATCCGACCAGAGCTCCGTCATAAATCCCGCCATTTCCGTAAGCATCCAGTTGCCCAGTACAATGAGTGAAAGAAATACGGCAACTATCTTCGGCACAAAGGTCAGCGTCTGCTCCTGAATAGACGTAACCGTCTGGAAAATACTTATCAAAAGACCAACAGCCAATGACACCAAAAGAACCGGCGCCGCCACCTTTATTACCAGATAAAGCGCTGTGCTTGCAATGGCTGTAACCTCATCTACTGTCATATTCACCCTTCCTTTCTACCCGCTACCGGTAAAATGTCTCCACCAAATTAGCTATAATCAAATTCCACCCGTCAGCCAATACAAACAGCAGTATTTTAAACGGCATAGAAATAGTGGTAGGCGGCAGCATCATCATACCCATACTCATAAGCGTGGATGCTACAACCATATCTATAACAATAAAAGGTATATAAATAATAAACCCTATAATAAAAGCCTGTCTGAGCTCCCCAATGATAAAAGCCGGAACCAGCACTGAAAGAGAAATATCCTCCAAAGACCCGCTTTCCCACTCATCACCGCTGATATCCAAAAACAGCCTTACATCCTTTGTCTGTGTCTGCCCATACATAAATTCCCGAAACGGCTGTACACCCTTTTCAAAAAATTCATCCTGGGAGATAATTCCATCCTCAAAAGGTACCACTGCCTCATCATAAACCTGCGTAAGAGTGGGTTTCATGATGAAAAAGGTCAAAAACAAAGCTAACCCAATCAGCACCTGGTTCGGCGGTGCAGTTTGGGTATTCAAAGCAGCCCTTGTGAAATGGAGTACAATAATTATTCTTGTAAAAGAGGTGAGCATGATCAGCAGCGTTGGTGCAAGTGCGATCAGGGTCAACGTAATCAATATTCTCAGTGTACCGTTGATCTGCCCATTGTCCCCGCTCTGGGTGATGGTCAGGCTGTTAGCAATGTTTAAATCCAGCAGATCTTCACCGCTTTCTGCACTGCCCGGTTCCTCTATATTGGTCCGGGTCTCCGTCTCACCCGTAAGTCCCTCGTCAACGGTCGCATGAACGCTTAAGGGGGGAATAATACACAATATGCCTACCGTCATCAGCAGGCATATCAGCTTCATAATCCTTTTTGCGGGAATTTTTTCCTTCATAGCACCTTATCCCTTAGTCTTTCTCTTTTTCCTTCAGTTTCTTTACTCTCTCCAAAACACCGGCAAAATCCATCGTCTGCCCCTCCGGGCCATCTTTGACGACAATCTCCTCCGCCGACAACTCCGTAAGCATATGTATTTCATCCTTCCCAACCGCAATGACAATATATTTTTCGCCGGCGCGAAGAATTTGTACATATTTATTGGACGAGATTCTGCAGGTCTCAATGACCTCAAGATTACCCGTGCCCGTCCTTCCCTTTTGCGTCTTGGCAATCCACCTGGTAACCCAATAGGTTGCAGCAAGAATCAGAATAAAAAGGATAAGCACGGTAAGAAACTGAATGTAACTGTCAGCCCTTGTGGTAATGGTAAGGAGCATACTAACCCACAACCTTTTTAACTGCTTCCAGCACACGGTCAGGCTGGAACGGCTTTACAATAAAATCCTTTGCGCCGGCCTGAATGGACTCGATAACCATTGCCTGCTGTCCCATTGCGGAACACATAATAATCTGGGCATTGGAATCGGCGCCCCTAATTTTCTTAAGCGCTGCAATACCATCCACTTCTGGCATGGTAATATCCATAAGTACAAGATCCGGCTTTAATTCATTGTATTTTTCAAAAGCCTTTGCGCCGTTTTCAGCTTCCCCTACTACGTTATAACCATTCTTGCTAAGAATGTCCTTAATCATCATACGCATGAAAGCAGCATCGTCAACAATTAAAATATTTTTTGCCATTTCTTCTTCTCCTAACTTTTATTTTACTATTTCAGTCACGCGGATACCGAAACTTTCTTCGATTACAACAACCTCGCCCTTTGCAACAAATTTTCCGTTAACCAATACATCTATAGGTTCACCGGCTATCTTATCCAATTCAATGATTGTTCCCGGTGCGAAGTCCAATATTTCGGCAATGGATTTTTTGGTTCTGCCAAGCTCTACCGTTACCTCCAAAGGTACATCTTTGATCAGTCCGATATTTTCCTGCCCGGCCACAGCTCCCATATTCCCCTGAAAACTCTGGAACTGTGCAGGCTGAATATTCATACTCTGCATATTCATCGGCTGCCCGGCCGGCATGCCTCCCATCATCGGCATACCCATTTGTGCACCTGCCTGCATATTCATTTGTGGCATTTCCATAGATGCTGACGGCATCTCCGCTACAGGCGCTACATAAGGCATCGGCTCCGGTGCAGGCATTTCCCGGGGTTCCTCTTGTGGTTCCTGCGTAGAGATAAAAGTATCATATAAGCTCTTTGCAAAATCAATGGGATACAGCTGCATAATAGTGCTGTCTACCAAATCATCAATCTGCATTCTGAAAGCAATCTTAACAAAAGTTCCTTCCAGAAAAGGAGCAATCTCTCCTGCCTTCTTAAACTCATTCAAATTCACAAGACTGGCATCCGGAGGACTGATATCAATCATTTTGCCAAGCATGGTGGACATTGATGTGGCTGCAGAACCCATCATCTGGTTCATCGCCTCTGAGATGGCGCTTAAATGCAACTCTCCCAGCTCACCATCAACGTCGCTTCCGGATCCCCCCATCATCAGATCTGTAATAACCTTTACATCATGTTCCTTCAGCACCATGATATTGGAGCCGTCCAGACCCGAGGTATACCTGATCTGTATAAAAACGCAGGGCCTTTCATAATCTCCCACAACCACATCCCAGTTTGCAAGGGTTACCACTGGAGTGGTAATATTTACCTTTCGATTAACAAGGGAATACAAAGTAGTTGCCGAAGAGCCCATACTGATATTGGCAATTTCGCCTATAGCATCTCTTTCATCCGATGTGAGCAGGCTTTCATCAACATCTGCCGCTTCCTGTTCCGTAGCTGTCGGTTGTGTTTCCTGTGTTTCTCCGGACAAGTCCATGCCGCTTAACAACGCATTTATTTCATCCTGTGACAGCATTCCGTCCATGCCTTACTCCCCCTCTCTGATCACCGATGTCACCCGCACCGCATAATTGTCTTTACTGGAACCCGGAAGCGCGGTAAATTTTTTAATATTTCCCACATAGACATCCATTTCCTGTTCCACTCTTGTGTCAAGCCTGATGATATCACCGATCTGCAAGTTCAGAAAATCATTAACAGATACGCAACTCTTTCCAAGTACGGCCTTAATCGGCACATCTATTCTCCTGATGAGCGATTCAATATGCTCTTCATAGTTTACTGTATCACTTTTCTGCATCGTTGAAAACCAGTATTTGGTGTTCAACTTATCCATCACGTCTTCCAGCGTAAAATATGGAAGGCAGATATTCATAAACCCTTCCGCATCTCCAATCTTAACATTCATGGAAACAATCGCTATCATATCGCTGGGCGCAATTACCTGTGCAAATTGCGCATTGGTCTCTATCCTCTCCATCATCGGTTCAATATCAATAACATTTCTCCAGGGTTCCCGCATAAGCTGCATGCAGATAACCATAAGCTTTTGAAGAATCGTCATCTCTATTTCCGAAAAATCTCTGGACTTTTCAAGCGGCACTCCCTGTCCGCCAAGCATCCTGTCTATCATTGCAAAGCCAAGATTGGGTGACAGTTCAATAATAATATTGCCGCTTAAGGGCTTAAAATCTACAATTCCCAGAATAACAGGATTTGACAGGGCATTGGTAAACTCCGAAAACGTAACCGTTTCTGAACTGGCCACTCCTACCTGTATATTCTTTCGAAGATATACGGGAAGATTGGTGGATATTAATCTTCCGTAATGCTCATATATAATTTCCAGTGTTCGTAAATGCTCCTTGGAAAACTTCGCAGGCCTCTTAAAATCATAATCCTTCACCTGCTTGTCTCCTGTATCCTGCATTTGATCCATATCCAATTCACCGCTGCTAAGCGCTGCAAGCAAATTGTCGATCTCACTTTGAGACAATACCTCGCCCACGAGTTTTCACCTCCTTCGTTTCAGCCGTCCTATTCCGTCAACAAAACCTCCAGGTACGGCATCTACTGATAGAGCGTGCTGCTAAATGATACGTCAAAGATAAAATCCGAATCAAAAAGCTTTTGAATTCTGTTTAAGATATCATCTGTTACCATTTTTTGATTTTCTTTAATCTCGTCCACCGTATACTGGCTTACCGCTTCTATAATCTGTCCTTTAATCAGATCCTCCCTGGTAGAAAGATCTGCACCATAGGTCTTGTAATCCTTATGCTTGGTATTCATGGAAAGAGTCACGGAAAGAATTGCCACATGATCCTTCTCTTCTACCGTTCCGTCCTCCGACACACCCTTCTTTAAAATAATTGTCAGATCAGAAATTGTATAAGGCTCCGTCTGATCCATAGGCACCGTCACTGCCTCCTCCTCAGCATCGTCTCCCAGTTCCAGACTGATTGCCGATGCAATATCCGTTACCAGTGCCGCTGTCTTTTTATTGGTGCTTACCACGCTGAACATCATAATCGATGTTAAAACGATATTAACAATCAAAAGCGCCAATATCACAATTGAAATCAAATTTTTTTTCATAATTTAAAACCTTTCCAAACTCATTCATAGGAGCTCAGTGAATTATATATTTTAATTTCCACTCTTCTGTTGCGAGCTCTGCCCTCTTCCGTGGAATTATCCGCAATGGGCACATATTCGCCTCTTCCTGAATGCTTAACTATGCTCATATCCAGCGTGGTATTTTCCTCCAGATAATAGAAAACCGAAAGAGCACGTCCGCTGCTAAGCTCGTCGTTGTTGGAATACTTGGCACCCGACATAGGCACATTGTCCGTATGCCCTTCTATTTCAATCACACCTTCGCTGAACCTTTGCAGGATAATCCCAAGCTGGTTCATCAACGGCATTGCTTCCTCTTTAATCACTACACTGCCAGAATCAAAAAGCAGAGCGCCGTTTAAGGTAAGCTGAACATACTGTGCCGTAAATTCTATGTCAATTTCTTTCTCTAAATTCTTCTCTTTAACCGCTTCCTCAATCTTCTCCGCAAGCTCCTCTGATTCCCTGAGCTTCGCCTCCTCCATCACCTCTGAGGCAGACTCCAGATCCTCCGGAATAGTCTCTCCTTCCGCATCCCTGCCAGTGCTGTTGATGTAATCATCCAGCTCATTTAACTGACTGACACCCATACTGATCAACACACCGTCTCCAATAGCTGTAGCACCAGCCGTAAAAATACTGAAGGTCTGGTTAAAGGATGCAGCCAAAAGCTCGAATTTCTGTGCATCAATACTGGACATGGAAAACAACATAACAAAAAAGCAAAGAAGCAGGTTCATCAAGTCCGCAAAAGTGGACTGCCACGCCGGAGCGCCTTTGGGCGGTTCATCCGGTTTCCTTTTAGCCATTCTCTTCTTCACCTCCGTCAGTCTGCACGATCCGGTCACCCGGTGCCAGGAAGGATTTTAATTTTTCTTCTATGACTCTGGGGTTTTCTCCCGCCTGAATAGACAGAAGCCCCTCTATCATAATCTCTTTCATCATAATTTCGTTGGCATTGTTGACTTTCAGCTTACCTGCAACCGGAGCGCAAATCCAGTTGGCAAGCAGTGAACCATACAACGTGGTAATCAATGCCACGGCCATGGAAGGACCGATTGTGGAAGGATTTTCCATTTCGTAAAGCATGTTAACCAGACCTACCAGAGTACCGATCATACCCCATGCAGGTCCCATTGCTCCTAAATCTTCCCAAAAGCCGATTTTCTTTTTATGCCTGTCCTCAACGCTGATTAACTCCGTCTCCAAAATTCCGCGTACCAGTTCAGGGTCCGTACCGTCCACTATAAGCAGAATTCCTTTCTTCATAAACTCGTCATCCAGCTCGCCGGTTGCCTCTTCCAGAGCGAGAAGACCTTCCTTTCTGGCAACATTGGACAAATCAATGATTTTCTGTATCATGCCTTTCACATCCATGGAAGGAGATTTGAAAATCAACAAAAAACTCTTTAAGCCGCCTAAATAATCAGACAGGGTATTGGATGCTAAAATAGCAAAAAAGGCACCGCCGAACGTAATAATTGCCGACGGAAAATCCAAATAACGATCCATATTTGCAATACCGGCATTATCAATAACACCGTACGCAAACATGGCAAAACATAGCACAATGCCTGAAACCGACGCTAAATCCACAATTTTCACCTTTTTTTACGTTAATCCGCAAAAATATCCCTTCTATATGATTTTACAAGATTTTTTATCTCTTGTCTACTTTCTTTTACAATTATTTTTCTGCCAGTCGTAAACGCTATCACTGTATCAGGTGTTTCTTCCACCAGCTCCATCAAATCCGGATTAACCAGCACTTTACTTCCGTTTATTTTCGTCACTTCTATCATTTTTCCGCTCTTTTCCTTTATATCACTTTGAAAAGGCTAAAGGGAACCCCTCAAAAAGCCAGGTTCCCTTTTGCCATATGTACTTATTCTCCCGGATATGCAGGTATTACACTGTTACCTTACATTTATCCATTATCTCTTCAGATTGGTCAACTCTTCCAGCAACGTATCTGAAACAGTGATAATACGGCTGTTTGCCTGAAAACCTCTCTGTGTAGTGATCATTTCCGTAAACTCTGCAGCAAGATCTACATTACTCATCTCCAGTACGCCGGAATTCATGTATCCGCCGCCTTCCGTAATATCCTGACCGATGCCGTCAAACTCTCCCGAGTTCATGGTTGCCGCATACAGGTTATCGCCTTCCTTGGAAAGTCCGGAAGGATTAGCAAATGTTGCCACTGCAATCTGTCCCAAAATTCTGGACTGACCATTGTCATAGGATGCTGTAATAAGACCGTCCTTTGCAATGCTGATACCGCTCATCTCACCGATGGGACGTCCTGATCCAATGCCGCCATCGCCGCCCTTCAGCGCTCCAATGGTGGAAACGCCGTTTACGTTGTAATTTCCTGTGGCGGAAAAATCGATGGTTATATTCTTAAAATTTGCGGTTACCGGATCTGTACTGAACTGCAGGATTGTTGATGTCGAGCCTTCGCTTCCCACATACTCGAAAGCACCTGTTCCCTGTATAAATTTCAGTTTTACGGCATCAGAAACCGTTGTGGTTGTAGCTGTACCGTCTGCGTCAGTACCGCTAATTGGAATGTTTCCGCCGAATGTAATCGCATTGCCCACATCAGTTTTGGTTGTAGTAAGCAGTCCCTGACCATCATATTCGTACATAATACTCTTGCCATTGGCATCCAGAATATCATCCAGCTGTACATAAAATTCACCTGCATCCCCGTCAGCGACATGTACGCTCATTCTTGCGGTATACTTATACCCCTGATTGTCATAAAATTCCAGATTCATCATTCTTCCGGAAGTACTGTTAACATCTGTATCATTCTTATCCACAACGCCGCTTACCGTGGCCTGTGTGGTTGCCTCCGGCGGGTAAGTCATGTTGGCTTCCGTCATAATACGAAGAGCGGACACCGTGTCTTTTTTGATTGCACCCAGATCCTCATCATACTGCCAGCCCATTACATTGTAACCGGTACTGGTCATGGCCAGATTTCCCTGTCCGTCTACATAGAAGGAACCGTCTCTGGTGAAATAATTACCGGAAGCATTGCCCTTACTTACAATAAAGAATGCATCCCCTGTAATCATAAGATCAAAGGGATCATTGGTTGTCTGGGTAGCTCCCTGACTGGAAATTGCTGTTTTAATTGCACTGGTTTTGGAACCGAGACCGATCTGTCTTGCATTGATACCGCCTACGCCCGTAACCGCATTTGCGCCGGAAGCTGCCTGCGTAGTCTGATACATCAGATCGCTGAATGTCATGGATTGTGATTTGTATGCTGTTGTGTTGACGTTGGCAATATTGTTACCGATAACGTCCATTCTTGTCTGGTGCGCTTTAAGACCTGCCACACCAGCAAATAATGATCTCATCATAATGAAATGACCTCCTTAAGTCTTTCGCCGTATTTCGTTCCGTCTGTCATTCGGGAACTATAAGCCTCCAAAAGGTCCGGCTATATAATTACGGCTCCGTCAATATTAGTAAATACGTTTTCCGCTGCGTCCTGTCTGTTCATGGCTGTTACCACCGTACTGCTTGGTATATTCACGATAAAAGCCAATTGATCCACAATGACCAGCGATTCCTTAATTCCTTTTGCTCCTGCCTTCTCGGTGCCTTCCTTCAAGCGGTCCAGCTGATTTTCGGTAAGCTCAATATTCCGATCCGCAAGCCTGTTGGCCGCATGCTTGGAAAATTTCACTTCACCGGAATTCTTTGCCCGGCTGCTTTCCAAAATTTCCTGAAAGCTTTTCCCATCCGGTATTCTTGCCGGAGTACTGCTTTTATTGGGGTTCAGGTATTGATCCTGCAGTTGCTCAATGGAAAGGAACGAGTTATTTTGAATTTTCATTCTTCCTCCTCCCTGAGTGATTACCACGCATCCTGCTTGCTGCTACTCTCCATCGGAAACAGTTTCGGCGGACTCATCGCCATCTGTGGTTTCGCCATCCGTCTCCCCTGTACTGCCATCTGCATTTTCACTTGCCTCTGCTGCTGCCTCAAGCTCTGCAATACGCTCTACATATTTTTGAAGCTTTTCGATATAATCATTGGCAATAAAAGACTGCTGATATGAAGTCATGCTGTTAAATCCGTTTTGCAGGCTTTCCACGCTCTCCTTATCGTTAAGAGTTAAGTTCTCCAATGCAGGAAGCTTATTCATTGCTGTAGCAAAAGCAATTCCAAGATCCAGCGCCGTCTGATAGGTATCGTCAATTACCGCTTTCACATCATCTGCGGAGTAAAGAGTACCGTCAATAGAAACATAAGCCTTATTATTCTCGTAAGCCACATATTCCACCATACCCTGTACAACGTTGGTTTCTCCATTAGAATCTGTGGTTTGAATCTCTACCTGCTTACCCACCATGGAAGAAGCCCTTACCAGCTCCATGGTTGATGCCATGTTCTGCATCTGCTCCACCTGTGAGAAGGTTGCGTACTGTGATATGTACTCTGTGTTTGACGTAGGCTCCAGGGGATCCTGATACTTCATCTGCGCTACCAACAACTGCAAAAATGCATCCTTATCCATTCCATCGCTTGTTGTAGCTTTCTTAACGGATGTTTCCGTAACGGTTTCAACAACCTTTCCGTTTTCTACAATTGCATCTACTGCCATCTGTTTCTCCTTTCTGTGCCGCCCTGCCTTATGCAGGCTTTGCACTTATTACGCCGTGTAGTCTACTGTATTTCCGTTTGCTTCCATCATGCGGGCGCTTAAAAGCTCCTCTTCACTGGCCTGTTCCTCAAACAACGCATCCAGATCATTTAAATTGATCCGCCTCGGCGTCTTCTGGCGGCTCTGTGAGGAAGTATTCTGCTCCCTTCCCTGTCCCTGCCAGAGATTGCTTTCAAATCCGTGACTTTCTACAGTAACCTGCACTGCTTCTACCTTTACACCCTGATCCTTTAAGCTTTCCTTCAATTCTACGATCTGACTCTCAATTGCAGCCTTGACGGTTTCATTTTGTACATGAAACTGTGCTGTAACCTCACCGCCTCTTGAAGCGATCTGTACATGCACGGTTCCAAGACTGGCCGGGTGTAACTGCATTTCCAGCTGATCCATCCCGGGTTTAAGCTGGATCCTCATATAATCCATGATCTGATCCATAATATCCTGCGTCTGGCTGCTGAAAAAAGTACCTGTCTGTTCTACGGGTACAGTCTCCTGTGCTTGTGCCCTATTCTGTATAATGGCATCAATCAGGGGATTTGTGGTGTGTTCGTTTTCACCGGACTTTCCTTTGTTTTCGCTGTCTTGTCTGTCATCGTTTTGCGACTGGACAGCTTTGGTTTCTGTTTCCTGTGATACGGTACCAATTGTTTTGTCTACGTTTCCATTCTCATCGGTGGCAAGCTTTACCGTCTCTCCGGCAGATTTTACCTCCACCGTGATCTGTGTTGACTGATCTCCGGCTTCATCCGCCTCAGCGTTTAAAGCATTCTGCTCATCCATCAAACTGCCGACTTCCAACCCTTTGTTCTGCTCCGAACTCTGCAGTGTTTCCAGTATGCTCTGCATTTCCTCCGGATTGACCTCCAGCTCCTTCATCAAATCCTCTCCGGCTGTCCCTGCTGCCTGCAAAATATCCTGCAGCTTTGCGAAAAGTCCTTCATCGGTAAGAAGTGCCGACGAATCCTCCCCCGAAAGCGTAAGCACCAGCTGGGTCAGATTTGCGGGCTCCAAAAGAGAATACACCGAAAGTCCAAGCTCTTCCATGGCTTTTACCACTTCTTCCTCGGAAACTCCCAATTTCTCTGCGATATCCCTGGTAAGCTCCTCTCCGGTTTCCTTTACGGCGTCTGCATACTCATCTGCGTTTTCTGCTTTTGACGTTCCTTCGGAAGTCTGGGCTGTTTTTACGGTATCCCTGCGGTTCTGATTTACGCTTCTTGCCGCTTCTGCACGGCTTTTCACCGTCGCAGGCTGTCCGCTTGTCAGGTCAGCGCCACCGTTTTGGGTCTTTGACATCACGTCTTCAAAACTGTTTGTCTGGTTCGTACCACCCGTTTGTGTGAGATTTGTTCCGCCCACGAAATTCATCTGGGCACCCACACCCTTTACAGGTGCACTTGTCATTCACATTCCTCCATTCTTTATAAGCCTGTGGCTCTTTTTCAAGGTACACAATATATATCGGTTCAAGGAGTGGAATTCTTAAGACTCAGGATCCATTATTTTGGTGAGTTTTGCCGCAATTTCCGGATCCATTGCTGCCAGAATTGCGCCTCTCTTATCCGCCTCCATTGCACCCAGTATCCGTGCCGCCAAGTCCAGATTATCG
Source organism: uncultured Lachnospiraceae bacterium (assembly GCA_964393865.1). Classification (GTDB taxonomy): domain Bacteria; phylum Bacillota; class Clostridia; order Lachnospirales; family Lachnospiraceae; genus Suilimivivens. The sequence goes on along the minus strand of CAYMUW010000009.1, from coordinate 25,946 downwards.
GTCATTTCCTCCATAATAGCAGCGGCAGCCTTGGGCTTCATCTCAGAGTATGCCTGCGCATATTCCTTGATCTCATCGCTTTCTTCTATCTCACGTATCACCTGCTTATACAAATATTCCGCAGTAGCAGGGTCCATTTCTTCGTAGTATTTCCTGTATTCTTCTATGCCCGGTCCATTCTCCGCATAGACCACTTCCTCATAAAATTCCGTTTTAATCCGCTGAAATTCTATCTGACTGTCCTCAAAGGTTTTCAGACGTTCCACTTCGGCCTTCAGTTCCGCCACCTCGTCGGAGCTTGTGCTTTCCGCCGACTGAGCCCGTTCCAGTTCCAGTTCCAGCTCTTTGATATAATCTACCGCCTCGCGAAGGTTGCTATAGCCGCCGTATGCCTCACTTTCCTCTTCACTCACCGCTACCTCCGTGTTCTTGGGCAGAATCAGATTCAGAACCGGCACATCCTTCAAAACAGGTGTAAGCACATTGCTTCCAAAACCGCCGAAATCAAGCTTCACCACCAGACATAAGATCGCAATCCAAATCAGCACAATCACAAAAGTAACCATGAAAACAGAACCGGTATTGGTCTCCTCATCATCTGAGAGATCCGATGCCCGGCTGGCAATTTCCTTTGCTCTGGCTTTTGCTTCCTTCCGCTGCGCCTTCTGCTCATTTTTTAATTTTTTCTTTTCTTCCTTAAGACGCTGCCTCTCCAGCTTGGCATCCTCAGGCGTCAGACCTTCATCCAATGGCATATTTCGTCCTACTCTTTCTAGCCTTTCCGACTATGGGTATAGCTGGTAAGCTCATCGATTTCCTTAGCCTCTTTTGCGTTTTCTTCATGAATAAATTCATCAAAAGCCTTTTCCCTCAGTTTCTCCTGAGTCTTGCTTTCCTTCATAGCCTCCTGAAGCCGTATTCTTGCTTCCTCCAGCTCTTCCTGCGCCTGCGTCACCATTTTGGTTTGAAACAGGATAAACTCCTCCATTCTGCTGATGGCTTCCTTGTTTTCCATAATCTCCATGACTTTCAGGCTGTCCCTGCGAAGAATTCTTCCCTGCTCCTCATAACCAAGCTTTCTGTCCATCAAAATCTGAAGCTTTTCCTCTTCCTCATCCAGACGGAGTCTGGCAGCGGCGAATTCCGTTTTGGCCTGCTCCTCCAGCTTGACCTTAATATCAAGGATGCTCTGCATTCGATAAATAAATCTTGCCATTTACTGCTCCATTTCCGTCGATCACTCGTCAGGGCCTTCATCAAAAATCCCCTTCAGCAGAGCCAGCGTTTCCTCATAACTAAACTTATCGTTTACATCCTGCATCAAAAATTCGTTGACCTCCTGAATTTTCTGCACCGCATAATCAATTCCCGGATTACTTCCCGCCTTATAGGCTCCGATATTAATCAAATCCTCGGCCTCATTATAAGTAGCAAGAACATTCTTTAATTTACCTGCATAGATTTTATGCTCGCGGTCTACAATCTGGCTCATACATCTGGATATGCTTTGCAGCACATCTACGGCCGGATAATGATTTTTATGGGCAAGCTTTCTGTTCAGCATAATATGCCCGTCCAGAATACTTCTTGCCGTGTCGGTAATCGGCTCATTAAAGTCATCACCGTCAACCAGCACTGCATAAAGTCCGGTAATAGACCCCTTATCAGAGCACCCGGCCCGTTCCAAAAGCTTCGGCATTTCGGAATAAACACTGGGTGGATATCCTCTGGATACAGGCGGTTCTCCGCTGGCAAGCCCGATCTCACGCTGAGCCATGGAAAATCGCGTTAAATTGTCCATCATCAGGAGCACATCCTTCCCCTGGTCCCTGAAATACTCAGCTACAGCGGTAGCGGTCTGAGCCGCCTTCTTGCGCTCCAGAGCCGGTCTGTCCGAGGTGGCAACCACCACTACGGACCGCCTCATCCCCTCCGGTCCCAAATCTCTTTCTATAAACTCGCGAACCTCTCTTCCCCGTTCGCCAATCAGTGCTATCACATTTATATCCGCTTTGGTATTCCTTGCAAACATTCCCATCAGTGTGGACTTTCCCACACCGGACCCTGCAAAAATTCCAATTCGCTGTCCCTTGCCCACGGTAATCAATCCATCCACCGCCTTTACCCCAAGGGTGAGCACATCACTGATAATCTTTCTGCTCATGGGATCCGGCGGACTGGCCTCCACCGAATATTCCTTTCCCACAAGGGGAATATCCTCCGAAGGGTTTCCAAACCCATCCAGCGTATGCCCAAGCAGACTGTCATCAACCCGCACCACAAGAGGAGCACCCGTATTCTCCACGGTACTTCCCGGCCCAATGCCTTCCACCTCCTGATACGGCATCAAAAGCGTTTTACCCTCTCGAAAGCCCACCACCTCTGCCGGTGTGGGTTTCAGGCCTTCACTCCCTGTTCCCGGGTAAATCATGCAAATATCACCCAGCTTTGCCCCCGGCCCTGCGGATTCTATGGTAAGCCCTATTACATTGACAACCTTTCCCTTAACCTTGAAAAGATTGTCATTCATTACATTTTTGTATTTCCCAAAATCAATTTCCGGTACCAACAATTTATCTTCCATCCTTATAGGAAAGTAATCTCAATTTCTTTGAAAGCTCCGAAAGCTCCGTTCCCAGAGAACAGTCATACACGCCGCTCTCGGTTTCTATCATGCACTGAGACGGTGCCAGTGTCATGTCGGACACAATCTCAACCCTATCTCCCGGCACGCCCGTTCTTTCAAGCATTTCGGTTTTCGCACCATTCACCTTCGGATAATCTTCTCCGGCCACATGTACAATCATATTTCCCGTAACATCCACCTTCTGCATCGCATCGGTGAGAAGAGAAATCACAAGCTGATGATATCCACTTAAATCCACCTTAAAAATATGTTCATAAATCCGGGTCAGATTTTCCACAAACTCCGGTTCCAGTTCCTTCATTTTGGAAAGATATTCCTGCTCCAGCTGCTTTTCTCTGGCGGCGCACTCTTCCCGCAGTGCCGATACCTCTTCCATCCCCTGCCGATAGCCGTCCTGATAACCCTGCTCACCGGCCTCCTGTAAGGTTTTCTCGCGAAGATCGGCCATTTCCGCCTGAGTCTCCTGAATCAGCTGTTTGGTCTCAGCTTTAACTTTTTCAAGCTCTTCCTTTGCTGCATGAAGTTCCTGCCCGGCTTTGTCAAGCTCTTTCATGGAAGTGCTTTTTAGCACGGCCCTTTCACTGTCCGGATCCAAAAGCGTATCGATCGAATCAGCTGAAACCCCCGCCTGAAATCCTTCGCTTTCTGCTTCCGCCTCTGGAAAGGGCTCCTGATACGTATTTATTTTGACGGCCTTTTGAAGCCTTTGCTCCACCAATTCATTACTATCAATCACACGAGCATCGTCATTGATAACCACCCAGCTCGCCTTAAATAAATTACTAGACAATAATCTCGTCACCTCCACCTCTGGAAATGACAATTTCTCCCGAATCCTCTAATTTTCTGATAATATTTACAATCTTCTGCTGTGCCTCATCAACATCCTTCATACGCACAGGTCCCATAAATTCCATATCTTCCTTAATCATGACAGCAAGACGCTTGGACATATTGTTAAAGATTGCAGCCTGTACCTGCTCATTACCACCCTTAAGAGCAAGCGCCAAATCGTTATTGTCCACATCACGCAATACTCTCTGAATCGCACGGTCATCCAGAAGAAGAATATCTTCAAATACAAACATTTTCTTCCTGATTTCATCAGCAAGCTCGGGTTCTTCGATCTCCAAAGTCTCCATAATATGCTTCTCTGTACCGCGGTCAACCGTATTCAAAATATCTACTACAGCATCCACGCCGCCGATAATGGTATAATCCTGATTGACCAAAGATGCAAGCTTCGACTCCAACACCTTTTCCACCTCCTTAACCACCTCCGGGCTGGTTCTGTCCATTATGGCAATACGTTTGGCCACATCTGCCTGTCTGTCAGGAGGCAGCGAGGATATAATAGCCGCCGATTGTGAAGGCGGGAGATAGGATAAAATAAGCGCAATCGTCTGTGGATGCTCATCCTGAATAAAGTTAAGCAGCTGCGCCGCATCCGTCTTTCGAACAAATTCAAAAGGCTTAACCTGCAGAGAAGCAGTCAGCTTGCCGATTACATCCATTGCCTTTTCGGAACCCAGAGCCTTTTCCAGAAGCTCCTTGGCATAAGAAATACCTCCCTCAGCTATATACTGCTGGGCAAGGCACACCTGATAAAATTCATCAATGATCTCTTCCTTTACCTGCGGGGTAACACTTCTTGTATTTGCAATTTCCAATGTCAGTTCTTCTATTTCTTCTTCCTTCAAATGCTTAAAGATTGTTGCAGACTTTTCCGGACCTAATACAATCAAGAGAATTGCAGCCTTTTGAAGTCCTGATATTTTATCCTCGGAATATCTGGGCATACCCTTTTCCTCCCCAAACCGTATTTTACACTTTTAACCCCATTCCTCATTCAGCCAGTTGCGCAAAAGGCTGGCTGCCGCCTCGGGGTTCTCATCTACAAATTTTTCTATCAGCTTTCTGGTCTCAGATATCTGTTCCATTCCCAGATCCTCCAGTTCAAGCTCCGGCTGCGATTGAAGCAGCGTCTCCACCGAAAGCTCCTCCGGCTGCTCCGTACGCTTGTCGGAGCGCATGCTTCTAAGCACCACAAAAGCAAGCAGCGCCAAAATGACCACTATTAAAGCAATCTGCATTACATCAGAGCCTGATATATTAAGACCTTCTTTATCAAAAAATACGTTTTCAGAATATGCCACAATAGCAATATTCTCCACCGGAAATCCTGTGGCCTTGGAAACCACCTGATACAATTCATCAGGCACGGCTATCTGTGTCTGTCCTGCATTGGCAAGCTTATACTCTTCCCATGTAATACCGTCCAGAAGCCCCTGCGCCTTCACGTCCTCTTCCCGCACCATATTCATAGTGGTAGCAGCAAGGGATAAAGAGGACACGTCATAATTAATCGTTCCTGGAGGCACTTCCTTATCCGTAATACGTTCCCCGGGAAGATAATTGTATTCCTCCTCGGTAGTCTCAGCACTGCTTTCCGCATTGTCCTGATACTCGTATTCCACCTCGCCGTTGGAATCCGTACCCGGAACCTCTCCGCTTCCGTTTTCGGATGAGGAGCTGTAGGTTCTGCTGGATGACAGATACCCCTGGGAATTCCCGTCAGGCACATAGTATTCATGATCTCTCACTGTTGAAGAGGAAAAATCCAAATCCAAATTGACAGCTACTTCCACCTTGTCAAATTCATTGGTTCCAAGAAGCACCTGTCTAACCTCATTTTTAATCTTTGTTTCCCACTGGGATTTCACACTGAGCTGATTGCTTGCCGTACCTGTTGCACTGTAGCTGTCATCACCTGAATAGAGGGTATTCCCCTCAGTATCCATAATAACTACATTTTCAGGAGTTTTATTCCCCATCGCAACAGAAACCGCTTTGGCTATCCCCGCTGCCACCTCTGTGCTCATTTCATCCTCCAGCTCTAGCACGATCGTAGCGGAAGAATCCTCCTTGGAAGCAATCAACGTTCCGTCCTGCTCCGGCAGATAATAATCCACAACAGCACTTTTTACCTGGGTAAACATTGTCAGAATATCATTGGCCATACGGCTTTCCAGATACAGCTCGTAGCGTTTCTGCTTATCAGCCTCCGTAGTGGAAAAGCCTCCATCCGTCACCTGGTCAATGGTATAAGCATAGGACTGAATATCATTGGCCGCAAGAAGAAGAGTTGCCTCCGACTCCTGATTTTTGTTGATTTTAATCTGGTATGCATCATTAGATACCTGATAATCCAAACCTTCCGCTTCCAAAAGCTCTGACACCTCTGCCGCCTCCTTCTGGCTGCTGCAGTTTAAAAGCACGGTGTATTGCGGTCTGGTCAAAATGGCAACCAAAATAACAAGAGCAAGGATAATTCCCGCCCCCGCTGAAATGATGAAAGTTTTTTGTTTCGTAGAAAACTTATTCCACCATTCGAGAATCTTGTTTAAAAGCTCCTTCAATCTATCTGCCATATTTATATTCCCCTGCTGCTCCTAGCCCTTATATCTGCATCTGCATAATTTCTTTATAGGCCTCTAAAAATTTATCCCGTACCGCAACTGTATAAGATAATGCAGTGGATGCCTTCTGCAATGCAATGGTAAGCTCATGCGTATTTTCCGTCTCTCCCAGCGCCCACCGCAGTTCTTCGTTCTCCGCATCGGAAAGATAAGAGTTGGTTGTATTCAGATTTTCAATCGCCTTGTCAAAAAGACTGGCAAATTCTCCGGTGGACTCCGTCTGTCCTGCAATTCTGGAATTGTCAATTGCCTCTCTGATCGCCCCGGAAGATATGTTATAAAAAGATGAAATATCCACTTATGTATCCCGCCTTTCCAAAATTATGACTAACTGCTCATTTCAAGTCCCTTCATGGCAATGCTCTTGCTTGCATTAAAAGCTGTTGCATTGGCCTCGTAGGAACGGCTTGCATCAATCAGGTTGGTCATTTCCGTAACAATATTTACATTGGGATACAGCACATAACCGTTTTCGTCCGCATCCGGATGTGAAGGGTCATAAACCATATTCATCTGTGTCCAAGTGTCCTCCTCCACCGATCCCACTCTGACACCTTGTCCCTGATATGCACTTCTCGCACTGCCAAGATAGCTGCTAAAGCTTCCCACCTTCTGGCCGCGTTCCTCAAAAGTCACCACCTTACGTCTGTAAGGCGTTCCGTCCTGCGTTCTGGTAGTATTGGCATTGGCTACGTTTTCAGAAATAATATCCATCCGGTAACGCTGTGCGGTCATTCCGGATGCGTTAATTTCAAAAGAATTAAAAATACTCATTTAAGCTCCCCCTTTATTTCATCACCAGTTTCAGGTTGCTGAATTCCTGATTAATACTGGAAATCAAACCGTTATACTTAATCTGGTTGGATGCCAGCTCCACACTTTCCGTATCAATATCTACGTTATTACCGTCAAGCCTGTAGGAATAATTAGCCGAATCCGTATATACTCTGCCTTCCAGCTCCGTACTGGTCAAATGCGACACCTTGCTGTCTACCGTTTCATATCTGGAATTGCCCAGTGCACGGCGAAGCTGCGATTCAAAATCAATATCCTGCCTCTTATATCCCGGTGTGTCAACGTTTGCAAGATTATTGGAAAGAAGTTCATTTCTCTGCCATGATGCATCCGCTGCCTTCCCCAGTACATTTACATAATCAAAGACGTTACTGTTAAGCATTTTACAGCTCCTTTCTTCCGAACACTGTCTTCCAAAAAAGACATTTTTCGGGGCACACTATTCCTACCTTATTCCATTATAGATTATTTGATTAAAAAAACAAGGTCTTTTAAAAAAAACGTTCAAAAATCACAAAACACTATATATCGTGCATTTCGCACATTGCAACCGCAATATATAAATTTTCGTGTTGAATTTGCTCATTTTGAAAAAGACAAAAAGGACCCATGAAAATTTCATAAATCCTTTTAACCCTTGAATAATCCATTATTCCATCTATTTACTTATCATTTACACTAAAAAATCACTTCATATTCTTGTCTTTTTTGAGCTTTTCCACTTCCTCAAAAACCATATCGTTAAGCACCTTAATATAGGTTCCCTTCATTCCGGAGGAACGGGATTCAATCACGCCGGCGCTTTCAAATTTGCGCAGGGCATTGACAATCACGGAGCGGGTAATTCCAACCCTGTCAGCAATCTTGCTGGCTACCAGTATGCCCTCCATACCACCCAGCTCCTCAAAAATATGTACCACTGCCTCCATCTCCGAATAAGACAGGGTGTTGATTGCCGATTTAATTACCGCAAGCTTACGGCTCTCCTCAGCACTTTCCTCATTCACCGCACGAAGCATTTCCAGTCCCACAACCGTAGTTCCGTATTCGCAGAGAATAATATCATCAATATCATACTGCTGTGCACACTTATAAATAAACAGAGTACCCAATCTCTCTCCTGCGATTTCAATAGGGGTAATGATTGCCTGAAAGCGCTTCACATCGCCCTCTTCAAAGCCCAGCGTCTCCAGATTGACATTCTCCTTGGTTGAAAGAATGGCAAGAAGCCTTTCGTTGAGCATCGCGTCAATAAAACCGCCAACCTGTTCCACAATAAGCTCCGTAATGGAATCCACGCCCTCGCAGTCTCCTACGCCTAAAACCTTGCCTTTTTTGCTGATTACAAGCACATTGGAGGATAAGATTTCGCACAGCACGGAACAAATATCATTAAATACAACCTTGCTGGAATTATTGTTGTGTAAAAGTTTACCGATCTTCCTGGTTTTATCCAGTAACTGTACGCTGCTCATGCTTCCCCTCCCATAAAACCTGTTTAGTCCATTGTATCACAGGATTGCAGCAATTTCAATCACCAGACAAGAATTTCCATATAATTTTATTAATTTGCCCAAATTTTCTGAATTATTTGTCAGTTTCCACATTTGCAGTCACATAGCCGCAGCTGCTGTCCATGCAGGCAAGCCTGCTTCCTTTATGAAGAAGCAAAGAACCGCAATTGGGGCACTTTCCACCCGAAGGCTTCTGCCATACCATAAAATCACACTCCGGATTGTTCACACAGCCATAATATTTTCTGCCTTTTCTGGTCTTTTTCAGAACAATATCCTTGCCGCACTTCGGACAGGCCACACCGATCTTTTCGTAATAAGGTTTGGTATTTCTGCATTCCGGGAAACCGGGGCATGCAAGAAACCGCCCGTGGGGACCATATTTAATCACCATCTGTCTTCCACAAAGCTCACAGGTCTCATCGGAAACCTCATCCGCAATATCAACTTCTTTCAGTTCCTTCTCCGCAATCTGCACTGCCTCATCCAGATCCGGGTAAAAATTGGCAACCACTGTCTTCCAGTTAACGGTTCCCTCTTCCACACCGTCAAGAAGAGCCTCCATATTGGCAGTAAAATTCACATCAACAATACTGGGGAAAGCCTCCTTCATAATATTGTTGACCACCTCACCCAGTTCCGTTACATACAGATTTTTGTTTTCCTTAATTACATATCTTCTGGCCAAAATAGTTGTAATGGTAGGCGCATAGGTACTGGGACGTCCGATGCCCAGTTCCTCCAGGGCCCGAACCAAAGAAGCCTCCGTATAATGAGGCGCAGGCTGGGTAAAATGCTGCTTTTCCTCCAATTCCTTCAGCACAAGCTCTGTTCCTGCCTCCACACCTTTCACCAGTGTATTTTCCTCTTCCTTATCCTCTTCCTGGGTATAAACGCTCATAAAGCCGTCAAAAAGCAGTCTGGATGCTGCCACCGTAAACCGATGTTCATTCGCATGTATTTTGATGGAAGTCGTTTCATACTTGACCGCCTGCATCCTGCTGGCAGTAAAACGCTTCCAAATCAGCTGATACAGCCTGAACTGATCCCTCGATAAGGATTCTTTCAATTCAAGGGGATTTCTGTTAATATCTGTAGGGCGAATGGCCTCATGGGCATCCTGAATTTTCTTACCCTTTGCAACCGCCTGCGTCTTTCCTGCCGCATACTTCTGTCCGTATTTTTTCGTAATATATTCTTCCGCCATAGCTTCCGCTTCGTCGGATACTCTGATGGAATCCGTACGCAGATAAGTAATAAGACCTATGGTCCCACCGCCTTTAATCTCAACGCCTTCATAAAGCTGCTGTGCCAGCCGCATAGTCTTTTGCGTGGAGAAATTCAGCACCTTACTGGCCTCCTGCTGCAGCGTAGATGTGGTAAAGGGAAGGGGTGCCTTTTTGGTTCTTTCGCCCTTTTTCACCTCACTGATAACAAATTTAGCCTTATTAACATCCTGAACAATGGCATCCAGCTCTTCCTTGGATGAGATAGATACCTTCTGTCCGTTCCTGCCGTAATACCTGGCAATCAAAGGCTTCTTTTCCCCCGGCACGCTTAAAGACGCATCCAGTGTCCAATACTCCTCCGGGATAAAACTACTGATTTCATCCTCCCTGTCACAAATAATACGCAGCGCTACGGACTGCACTCTTCCTGCGCTTAAGCCTCTTTTTACCTTGGCCCACAAAAGAGGAGAAATCCGATAGCCCACCATTCTGTCAAGAACACGTCTTGCCTGCTGGGCATCCACCAGATCCATATTGATTTCTCTGGCATTTTTCAGGGATTCCTTCACCGCATTTTTGGTAATCTCATTAAAGGTAATACGGTAGACCTTTTTATCCTCAAGCTTCAAGGCCTTTAAAAGATGCCATGATATTGCTTCTCCTTCACGGTCCGGGTCAGTTGCCAGATAAATCTTTTCGGCTTTTTTAACCTCTTTTCTCAAATTGGCTAATACATCCCCTTTTCCACGAATCGTAATATACTTGGGCTCATAGTCATGCTCAACATCAATTCCCATTTGACTTTTTGGCAAATCACGAACATGCCCGTTGCTGGCCGCAACCTCATAATTTGCGCCCAAAAATTTTTTGATCGTCTTTACTTTGGCAGGTGATTCCACAATTACCAGATACTTTGCCATCTCATTTCCCCTATTCTTTCAAGTTATAAAGTTATAACGTGCTCAACTATACACCACTTTTTTTTCACTGGCAAGTGAAAATTTTGTGACAGCTTTTTCTTCTATTAATAATATATGTCCCCAACAAAGTGATTTTAACACGATCTATTTTAGATTATTTTTGCAAGCCACAAAATTTTAAGTACCAATCGATCAATTCCTGCCCGTAAAGCATGGCGCAGAAAATTCCAACCGCCAGATATGGACCAAAGGCAAGCATTCTGCTTTTGCCTTTCAGCTTCATAAGACTGATGTGAATAACGGAGCCCGCAATCGACCCTATGGCCAGCGCCAGAAGAATTTTGTCCCACCCCAGCAGAAGACCGGCCGCTGCCATCAGCTTAATATCGCCGCCGCCAATCCCCTTTCCCCTGGTAATAAGATAAACCAAAAGAAAGAGACCGCTTACCGTAAGCATCCCGATACCGTAACGATACCAGTGTGGCAGATCCAAAAGCATTCTGAAAACTCCCATTGCTCCTATGACCAGAGAACAACAGGGCGGAATCTCATAGGTACGCCAGTCCACCACCGACGCCACCAAAAGCGCGGAGGTGCTAAGGCAGTATAAAACACTTACCGGATAATATCCTGTTACATGAAAAATCCAGAGATACAAAAGTCCGTTAGCCAGCTCCACAAGCGGGTACTGCACAGAAAGAGGCTTTTGACAGCTTCTGCATTTTCCTTTTTGCATAAGAAAGCTTACAAGCGGAATCAGCTCAAACCACTTAAGCGTCTGCCCGCAGTGGGGGCAATGGGAAGGTTTTCGCACAATATCCTCTCCTTGGGGCAGTCTGAAAATGCACACATTCAAAAAGCTTCCTATTACAATTCCAAATATAAAAATCCAAATATCAAACACTATGTATTCCATATTCCTCACCGGCATAATCAATCCACTGTAATAAGCGGGCTTCCGCTTCCCGAAAGAACCACCACCGAACCGCAGCTGCCGTCCTTGTTGATCTTCACAATAATCCTTGCAGCCTTTGATGATTGAAGTTCCGAGACAATACCGCTTTCCGGATCGGTCATGGCTTTCGCACTGTCATAGCCAAGCTTTTCCGCCACCTTTTCTCCAAACTCCCCCTGAAAATGCTCCGCAACATCCAGACATAAAACTGCACCCGGCTCCGGGCAGCCCCAGTCCGTTTCCGCTTCCATTGGGGGTTCTTCCAACACCACGGCAATCGACTTTTTGATGGTATCCGCAAACTGCTGATCTGCGGATGTCTTTGCCTTGTTTACATAACCTAGGATCAGCGGAATCATGGCACACACCAAAAGTGCTGTAACCATAAGCACCAAAACAAGCTCTATCAAAGAAAAACCACTGTCTTCATCTTCCAGAATTTCATATTGCAACCATTCATATTTCAGCCTGGTCCCCTCTCTGATTTCCGGCGGAAGAAGCGCCCTTGCCACCAGCTTTAACTCATCGCTTTCCACATCCGTCCTCCTTAAATTGGCATAATCACCGTCAATGCTGACCACTTCATACAGAAACGTGTTCATTTATTATTTCCTCGCCTATTATCATATCCTTTTCCGCTATAATTAAATCACATCGTTTCTGTTTACGCAAGCGCAACCGCAAGTCTGTTTCACATAAACAGCCATTTCGCACAGCCTGAGAATTTTAAAACGTCCTTACATAGCTTCCAGCCACCTGTCTTACCTTTCCCTCCATGCATAAATCAATAAGCTGAGAAAGCAGGCAGGCGAGCTCTTTGTGCTTGCCGGCCTTTTCCGTGCAGGCTAGCAGTTCATCCACGGAGCGGGGTGTATAATCCAAAAATTCCAAAATCCCCTCTTCCCGCCCGTCCCTATACTGCTCTACGCCTTTTCCCCTCTGAACGAAACCGCCCGGCTCTTTCAAATCTCCTGCAGCAGCGATTGCCTTCCTGTTAATCAGTACCGCTATCTCCTGTATCAAATCCTCCGGCGATAAGGCAATTCCCGCTCCCTGCCTGATCAGCAGATTACATCCGTCGCTTAACCGGTCAGTTAATCTTCCCGGCACTGCATATACCTCTTTGCCCTGTTCAAGAGCCATATCCACGGTAATCCATGTACCGCTTTGCTGTCTTGCCTCCACCACAAGCAGCACGTCCGAAAGCCCGGCAACAATCCGATTCCTCTCCGGAAAATTCTGCTTCCGGGGTCCTGAGCCGGGCGGAAACACCGACAAAATTCCTCCGCCGGTGCTTATAATCTGCTCATAAAGAGGGCGGTTGAAAGCCGGATAGCAGATGTCTACGCCGCAGCCCAAAACCGCAAAGGTTTTCCCTCCGCCGTCGATTGCCGCCTGCTGGGCTATTCCGTCAATTCCCCTTGCCATTCCGCTTACCACGAAAATTCCCCTTTTGGCAAGCCTCTCCCCAAAGGCCACCGCCATTTGTCTTCCGTATTCGGAACACTCTCTGGCTCCGATCACCGCCGCTGTCGGTACTCTTTCAGGCGGCAGGGAGCCGATCCAATACAGTGCATAGGGCGGGTCTTTCATTTTCTTAAGAGAAATGGGGTATTCCTGTTCCTTACAGGTAACAAAGGAAATCCCTTTTTCCCTCAACTTCTCATATTCCCCCTGTAAATCCCACCTCTGTGAAAACTGTTTCACCGCCTTTGCCATACTCTCATTCAGCACTTTGCCAAGCTGTGTCTGATCCGCTTCGTAGACAGCCCTCTCACTTCCGAAAGCTTTCAAAAGCTTTCCTATTCTCCGCGTTCCTATATCCGGAAGGTTATGCAGCCAAAGCTGATAAATCTTTTCCTGATTGTCCACTCTTATCCTCCATGCTGTTATCTGTCAAACAAATCTCCCGGCCTGAAGCTTGCCGCCTGGGCCAAATGCTCCCTTCCGATACGGGATGCTCCATCCAAATCGGCAATGGTTCTGGCAACCTTCAGAAGCCGGTGGTAGATTCTGGCGCTGAAATCCATGGTGCGGCACAGCTTTTCCAGCATTTCCTTTTCTCTGCTTTCCAAAAAGCAGTACTTCTCCATATCTGCCGGTCCCAAATCAGAATTAAAACGAAGCTTTGTCCCCTGATACCTCTCCTTTTGCAGGTTTCTCGCTTCCAGTACGCGGGCTTTCATCTCGCCGCTGTTCATCCCACCTGCTCCCGACTGCAATTCACTGATTTCCACCTTATGGGTCATCACGCAAAGGTCGATCCTGTCAAGAATAGGACCCGAAATATGACTTAAATAATTGTGAATCTCGTAGGGCGTACAGCGGCATTTGTTTCTGTCCGGATAACAACCGCAGGGACAGGGATTCATGGCTCCGATCAGCATCACATCCGCAGGATAGGTAAAAAAGCCGCTGCTTCTGGCAATCTGGATTTCCTTATCCTCCAAAGGCTGGCGCAGCAGATCAAGAGTCTGCCTCTTAAATTCCGGAAGCTCGTCCAGAAACAGCACGCCTCTGTGTGCAAGACTGATAATCCCCGGTCTGGGCACCTTCCCGCCTCCCGAAAGTGCCTGTGGGGAAATGGTATGATGAGGACTCAGAAAGGGTCTCTCCCGCACCAGCGGGCTGCCCTTTTTCAGCCTCCCGGAAATACTGTACAGAGAAGACACCTCCAGACTTTCTTCCTCCGAGAGAGGCGGCAGTATTGTAGGCATTCTTCTGGCAATCATGGTTTTGCCCGCTCCCGGCGGCCCTACCAGCAGCATGTGATGAAAGCCTGCCGCCGCAATTAAAGCAGCCTGTTTGGCCTGCTCCTGCCCCTGTATCTCTCCGAAATCTACCGTTCTTTCCATGTTCCCGTAAACAACCGTTGCCGAACAGGCAGCCTTTTCCAGAAATGCTTTTTTCTGCTCCTTTTCCGGCAGCTGCAAAAACTCTATTACCTGCTTCAGACTTTCCATTCCGGCAACTTCCATTTCCCGGATAAGGGCTGCTTCCTCTCTGTTTTCCCGGGGAACCATACAGCGTTTGATACCCGCCTTGGATGCACAGGCCATAATCGGCAGCACACCGCGTACCGGCATTAAGGTTCCATCCAGACTTAACTCGCCCAAAAAGAGTATTTCGGAAACTGCTTTCTCGGGAATCCTGCCAAGCGCCGCCAGCACCGCAACGGCCACAGGCAAATCAAATCCGGTTCCCAGCTTTTTAATGTCTCCCGGAGAAATATTCACCGCAATATGCATGGGTGGTATCGGAATGCCGGAATTTTTCAGGGCAACCCGCACCCGCTCTGCGGCCTCCTTCACCTCACCTCCGGCATTTCCAACCATAATAAAGCAAGGCAGACCCGGAGATAAATCCGCCTCCACATGAACAAGATAGCTGTCAATTCCATAGACAGCGCCCGATAATACCGTACTAAACACTCCTGCCTCCTTTTGCATAATACATTGAAAAACCTGGAACATTCTGATGATAAAACTATCAGATACAGAAAAAACAAACTAAAATAGAATTGTAAAGAAATACAGCAGACAAATCTGCTTCAGATATGTCTACTGTACATAAGATCAATCAAAAAATCAATTAAAAATTTATAAAATTACCCTGAACCGTTACTAACGCAGCTTATTCACCATACCGTCCGGGTCCTGTGCAAACTGAATGGCCATTTCCTTAGTAATTTTCCCTTCGGAATAAAGCTGTATAATCGCTTCGTCCATGGCAATCATGCCTATCTTTCGATTGGTCTGCATAATGCTCATAAGCTGATGGGATTTGGCCTCACGTATCAGATTTCTCACCGCATGATTGGCATGAAGCACCTCAAAAGCCGCCACACGTCCGCTTCCATCCGCTCTGGGTATCAGCTGCTGGGATACCACTGCCTCAAGCACATTGGCAAACTGTACCCGGACCTGCTGCTGCTGGTGAGGCGGGAATACGTCAATGACACGATCCACTGTACTGGCTGCTCCGATGGTATGTAAGGTAGACAAAACCAAATGGCCTGTTTCCGCTGCCGTAATCGCCACGCTGATGGTCTCAAAATCACGCATTTCCCCTACCAGAATAACATCCGGATCCTCTCTCAGCGCTGCTCTTAAGGCTGTTGCATAATTCTGGGAATCCAACCCGATTTCTCTCTGGTTTACCATGGAGAGTCTGTGCTGATGGAGATACTCAATAGGGTCCTCCAGCGTAATCACATGACATTCCCTGTTATTGTTAATCTTGTCAACAATCGCTGCAAGTGTAGTGGATTTTCCGCTTCCGGTAGGCCCCGTCACCAGTACCAGTCCACGCTTTCTCTGATAAAGGTCAATAACCGAAGGCGGCAGCCCCAGAGACTCCGCTGAAGGCACATGTGTCCCCACCAGTCGGAGAGCAAGCGCCACCGAGCCACGCTGCTTATAAGCATTGGCACGATACCGTCCCTGATTGGGAATGGAAAAGGACATATCATACTCTCCCCACTCCTCAAAACGCGCTTTCTGCTGTTCATTCATAATTTCATCCAAAAAGGCCTTTGTATCCGGTGGCAGCAGTCTGTTATAATCCATCGTGATTAATTCCCCGTTGACACGCATTTTAGGCGGCACGCCGACCGTAAGATGAACGTCGGATGCGCCTGCCTCTTTGGCAACTTTCAGCATTTCTTCGATTGTCGGCATCTCAATGATCCTCAGCTTTCCTGCATAAATACAAATATTTATTCACCAAAACCATATTTTTTCAACATTTCCGTATCCATAACATGGCGGTTGTCCATCGTTTTCATAATATCCTTTATTTTTACATCCCCATAGGCTGTCTGGTTACCAAGGTCCATAATAGAGTTGTCACCAAAACACAGGATCATGGGTCTGAAAATATTACTTTCATTCTCTACAAGAACCAACGCCTTTTCATCGGTATTCAGTTCCACGCAGACACCGGGCACAAGGATATTGATGGAACTGATAAGTGCACTTACAACTGCCGGTGAGTAAACCCCATCCTTATCCATTAGAAAGCGAACAGCCGTCACCTCAGATTCCGGCACCCGGTCAATACCCATGGCTGTCATATTGTCATACACCTGTGCTACCGCAAGAATACTGGACCCATCCATCAGTTTGATGGACGCATCCACCTGACCTTCCTCTTCACTTTCGATAATCTTGTCCGCCTGCATACAATAGCGCTTCACATTGGGATTAGAGGAACAAAGCTTGTCGATTAATTCATAATCCCCAAGACCATGCAGTAACGCTGCCGTTACCACATCCAAACGCTCTTCCACCCTCAGGTTCATCTGATTACTCATCATAGCACAAAGAATAGCCACATTCAGCGCGTGCTTATACTGATAATCCTCCACGCTTCTCAGGTTCTGAATAAAATTGATCTTATTCTCCAAATGGCCGTAATTTTTAATAATATTGGAAACGATAATCTGAAGCCTTGCTGTTTTACCGTTGCCTGCTATGCGATCCATCTCCTCCTTGATCGCAAACACATTAACCGTCTGAAAGCGTTCAAATTCAATGTCGTCCGTACTCATCGGCGGTACAGGTTCTGCCGGTTCAAGAATAAAAATACCGATCAAACCAAAATTCTTGATACTGGCAATTCCCTGTTCCGTCAACTTAGAAGCTCTTTCGTACAACAGCACGCCGTTTTTGTTGTAAATCGGACGCGCCAGACGCATCCCCGTCCTTAACTCTTCTGTTTTTTTAAACTGCATATTCTGTTTTCCCCCATCACCCTAAAAAACCTTCTCTCAGCTTTAACAGGGCCTTTTTCTCTATCCTGGATACATAGCTTCTTGAAATATGAAGTGCATCTCCGATCTCCCGCTGGGTAACCTCTCTTCCCCCTAATAATCCGTACCTGAGGCAAATAATCTCCCGCTCTCTGTCTGTAAGCACTTCATCCAGAAGCTTCACAAGCTTTTTGGTATTTTCGTATAACTCCATCTGCTCCGTAATGTCTTCCTGCTCATGTTCAATAATATCAAGAAGATTAATCTCATTACCTTCCTTATCTGTTCCAATCGGCTCAAACAAAGATACCTCACGGGAGCTCTTCTTCTTGGAGCGAAGCAACATCAGTAATTCATTGTCAATACATCTGGAAGCATATGTACTAAGCTTCCCCTTACCGGCATCAAAGGAAGACACCGCTTTGATCAGACCTATTGTGCCGATTGATATGAGATCCTCCATATCTTCATCCACATTCTGATACTTTTTGGCAATGTGAGCTACCAGCCGCAGGTTCCTTTCAATCAGGATTTCTCTGGCCTTAGCAGCCTCTTCACAATCTCCCTTTTGCAACGCCTGTATATAGTGCGCCTCTTCCACCGCTGATAAAGGTTGCCTAAAGGTTTTCACAGGGCGCCTCCAAAGTCATTTTTAATATTCTATGACCTCGGAAATAACCTAGTGCCTTTCCAATAAACTTATTATACAAATATCGGCTGTAAATATCAATCGTTATCTTGTTATGTAAACAGAAAATCTGCCATAACCACGTTGCTTACATCAATTCCACGCTCTGTCAACGATATTCTTTCATCCTGTCCGCTCAGGCAGGATTCTCTTTTTAAAAGTCCCTGCCTTATATGTTTTTCTATAATACCGGGATACACCTGTGCAAGGCTCTGCCCAAAGCTCTGACAGAATTTTGCGGTACTGACCCCTTCTGTCATTCGAAGCCCCAAAAACATAAATTCCTCCATCTGTTCCCTGACAGTCAGCTTTTGTATATTTTCCTTTACCGCTCCCTTTTCCAGATATTCCTTTAAATCACGTCTGTTGGAAAATCTTACATTCTCCATAAGAGACGCTGCTCCAACGCCAAAGCCCAGATAGTTTCCACGCCGCCAATAAACCTGATTATGGCGGCAGGCAAAGCCCGGCTTGGCATAATTGGAGATTTCATATCTGTAATATCCCGCTTTGTTTAAAATATCATTCGTTATTTTATACATTTCCCGCTCCGTGTCCTCATCCGGCAGCACAGGCGTGTTTTCATAAAACGGAGTTCCTTCCTCCACAATCAGGCTGTAGGCTGAAATGTGTACAGGTGCGGGTTCCAGTGCAAGTACTCCCTTTAAAGTAGCAAGGCAGCTTTCTTTGGTCTGGAGGGGAATTGCAGTCATCAGGTCTATATTAATATTGTTAAATCCAGTTTTAACTGCATACTCATATGTGCGATAGAAATCCCGGCTGTTATGAACTCTGCCCAAAGCCTGCAGTTCTTCATCCACCAGCGATTGAAGCCCTATACTGAGGCGTCCGATCCCCGCCTCCCGGTACGCTTGCAATTTCTCCTGTGTGATTGTTCCCGGATTGACCTCCATAGAGACCTCACAATCCTCGTTCAACGGAAAACAGCGAACCGCATCCATGATCTCTTTCATCTGATCGCCTTCAAGCAAGGATGGCGTGCCCCCTCCGAAAAAGACTGTCTTCACCCGATAGTTTACATAACTTTCTCCAGCCTGCCGGATTTCCTGAATCAGCTTTTTCACATATTGTTCCCGTACCTCCCCGGAAGCCGGCGCAGATAAAAAATCACAATATAAGCACTTCCGCACGCAAAACGGAATATGAATATAGATACTCAGCTCTTTTTCTGTTGTTTCCATTATTTATCATCCAGCTTCAACACGCTCATAAACGCCTTTTGGGGAATTTCCACGCTGCCAATCTGGCGCATACGCTTCTTACCTTCCTTCTGCTTTTCCAAAAGCTTCTTCTTTCTGGTAATATCGCCGCCATAACACTTGGCCAGCACGTCCTTTCGCATAGCCTTCACGGTTTCTCTGGCAATCACCTTGCCGCCTACGGCTGCCTGTATAGGTATTTCAAACAAATGTCTGGGTATTTCATCCTTCAGCTTCTCGCACATTTTTCTACCGCGCTCATAAGCACTGTCCTTGTGTACAATAAAGGATAAAGCGTCCACTTCTTCTTTATTAATCAGGATATCCAGCTTCACCAGTTCGGACTGCTCATAGCCCTTAAGCTCATAGTCAAAGGAGGCATAGCCTCTGGAGCGGGATTTCAAGGCATCAAAGAAATCATAAATAATCTCGTTTAAGGGCAGCTCATATTTCAGCAGTGCTCTGGTAGACTCTATATATTCCATTCCCTGATATTTACCTCTTCTCTCCTGACAAAGCTCCATAATGGAACCGATAAACTCGGTGGTAACCATAATCTCTGCGGACACTACAGGCTCCTCCATGTATTCAATCACAGACGGGTCCGGCAGATTGGAGGGATTGGTCAGTTCAATCATTTCTCCATCGGTCTTATGCACTCTGTAAATAACACCCGGTGCAGTAGTCACTAAATCCAGATTATACTCTCTCTCCAGACGCTCCTGAATGATCTCCAGATGAAGAAGTCCCAAAAATCCGCAACGGAAACCAAAGCCAAGGGCAACGGAGGTTTCCGGCTCATAACGAAGCGACGCATCGTTTAGCTGCAGCTTTTCAAGGGCATCTCTGAGGTCGGGATACTTAGCCCCGTCTGACGGATATACACCGCAGTAAACCATGGAATTAACCTTTTTATAGCCGGAAAGCGGCTGTGCGCAGGGGCGGTCGGCATCGGTAATGGTATCTCCCACCGACGTATCCTTAACATTTTTGATGGAAGCAGTGATATAACCAACCATTCCGGCACTTAATTCCTCACAGGGAATAAACTGTCCTGCTCCAAAATATCCCACCTCAACCACATCTGCGGATGCTCCGGTTGCCATCATACGGATGCTTGTCCCTTTGGATACACGGCCCTCCATGATACGACAGAATACAATCACTCCTTTGTATGAATCATAAAGAGAATCAAAGATCAGCGCCTGCAGCGGGTTATCAGGACTGCCGCCGGGTGCGGGTATCTTCTCCACAATAGCCTCCAGCACCTCATCAATTCCAACTCCGTTCTTGGCGGAAATAAGCGGCGCATCCTGTGCCTCTATTCCGATTACATCCTCGATTTCATTTTTCACCCGTTCCGGCTCCGCACTGGGAAGATCGATCTTGTTAATCACCGGAAATACCTCAAGGTTATGATCCAGCGCCAGATAAACATTGGCCAGGGTCTGGGCTTCTATTCCCTGCGCTGCATCCACAACCAAAATTGCCCCGTCACAGGCAGCAAGGCTTCTGCTGACCTCATAATTAAAGTCAACATGTCCCGGTGTGTCAATCAGGTTAAAAATATATTCTTCTCCGTCTTTCGCTTTATAAATGGTGCGGACGGTCTGTGCCTTGATGGTGATTCCCCGCTCTCTTTCCAAATCCATATTATCCAGAACCTGCGCCTGCATCTCTCTGCTCGTAAGAAGTCCTGTCTTTTCTATAATTCTATCCGCCAGAGTGGATTTCCCGTGATCGATATGTGCAACTATGCAGAAATTTCTGATTTTGCTCTGGTCGATTTGTGCCATAAATATATCCTCCGTTCTCTGCGCCAATGCCAATGATATATGGCTTCCTTCGCCATGCCCGCTCGAGGCGGAGCCTCTCGCTGTCGGGCTGCGCCCTATGAAAACAGACAGAAGCAAACCTGTCTGCAAGCAAACACTTTGCTTCTGTCTGTTTTCGCATGGCTTGGCTAAATATCATGATACCACACCATCGAGCACAATGGCAAGAATGTGTGCCAACGGATCACAGGCATTCATGATTTCCTCTACCGTATTATTCTGTGCTCCAAGCTCAATTAGCATACTCTTAGGCTTTAAATGTAGATTATACCGATAGGCCTTCAAATAAATTTTTCTTGCTATTCCCGGATAGTATTCATTGGCTGCTACCTGTGCCTGAAAGGAAAAAGCAAGATTGTCCTGTATATAAGGATTCTCCAGATACTCAATGCTGCCGCTTTTCCTAATATAGCTTAGCCCGTTAAAAAACATAAATCTGGCGGTAGGCCTTCCCTGTAAATCCATAACCAGCTTTCTGTCGCCGGAAACAGCATCCCTATGTAAATCAATTACTATCTCTATTGTCGGATTTTCCTCCAATATTTTTTCTATTTCAGGCAGTGCATTGGCATAGGCATCCTCCCGCACCTCATCATAAACCCCTGTATGATGCAGCACCCGGAAGCCATATTCTTCCTGAAGAAGATGGGCAAGCTTTTCTCCGGCACCTACTATTGTGGTGGAGGTATCCCCTTCCACCGAATCAATAAAGCTTTCACTGGCGTGGGTGTGATATATCAGTATTTGAGGTCCATCCACTTCCTTATCTACAGACAAATCCTCATATAAAAGCTTATTCAGGCTTAAGTACTCTTCATCCAGAAGGGTGGAACTGTCCACTGCAAAAAAATTGGAAAGCAATGCCTCATAGTCCCAGTTTTCCTTCCAATCATAGGTATAAGCCGGATAAGCTGCCTGTTGAAAGTTCTGCACAAAATCTTCATCTGTTCCGCCAAGACCCGTTTCCCCCTGCGCTGACAGCTCTCCTTCCTCGTTCATTTCTTCTGCACTATATAAACTATTCTCTCTTTCCATCTCTGTAAGCACGCTGCTTTCTATATGTAATGCATCCTTGTCATAGTCCAGATTTTCTTCCTCAATATTTTTATAATCCTCGTCAATCCCTTCTCTCTCTAAAAGCAGCTCTGCCATTGAACCATCCTCCTGGTCTGGCTCCGCATTGATCTCCTGCTTCGCATATCGAAAGATAGGAAATTCTCCCAACATGCAGTCAACAATCCTCTCGCTTTCGTCAATATTGCTTTCTCCTTCTTCAAGAAATGCCGGTATTTGAAAATATGCCTTTTCCATCTGCCTTTTAAAGAAAATGCTGATGCCGTATTGCTTCTCGCCCTGCTTTTGTGCGGTCTGCCTGCCTCTCTGAAAGCTGATACAGCAGCAGACCACAACGGCTAAGAGCAGTATTCCAACGCCAAAGCTTTTGCCCTTCTGTTTCCATCCTTTTTCGTTCACAGCACGCACCTCACTACGGAAGTATATGCTTTTTTTCGGACATTCATTCAGGTTTCCAGGGCACTGTTTAACGCATTGCAGATAATGTGGCTGATCTGTTTGATTTCATAATCTACATCCTTTCCGGTGACATACATGTTATAAAGCTCATCCAGACCTGTAAACAAATCATCCTGAATTTCAAGAGGCTCCTCTCCGGAAAGACGCATCATTTTTTCAAAGGCATCACTGACAATCGTTGCCGCATCCACAACCGTAGGCACACCAATTGCAATAACCGGAACTCCTAATGTTTCCTCTGTAATGGCATTCCTATGATTTCCCACTCCCGATCCGGGATGAATGCCTGCATTACTGATTTGTATGGTTCTGTTAAGGCGTCTGGTAGATCGTGCTGCAAGAGCATCCACCACCACTACCACATCAGGGGAAGTCATTTCCACCACTCCTTTAATAATTTCCTGCGTTTCCATGCCGGTTTTGGCCATAACCCCCGGTACAAGGCCACTAATCATATGCATACGGTTTTGATTGTAAGCCGCCTTCCCGTACTCCCTGACCATATGCCTTGTGATGGTAAGATTATCCACCACATTAGGTCCCAATGCATCGGCAGTTACATCTCTGTTTCCCAGTCCTACCACAATTACAGAAAGCTCCCGATCAATGCCGGGGATAATTGCTTTTAACTGCCTGGCCAGTTCCTCCGAAATTTCCTTATGATAATTTTCATCAGGCAGTGCCATAGCCGGTGCCTCCAGAGTAACGTAAACGCCAATAGGCTTTCCCATGGCTATGGAACCGTTTTTGGTTTCAATCACCACTCTGGTGATCTTGATTTCATTCTCCTCATGGTATTCCTCTTCGACATAAACGCCCCGGCACTCCTTTGCACCATCCTCCATACTTTCTCTTGCTTCCAGTGCCAGATCCGTTCTGATCTTAATGCTGCTCATGTCTCCTCCATACTGTCTCCATAGCTTTTTATACTGCTATCTTTTTAAGAACAGTATTTTCCAAATATTCTTGATTTATGTATTGACAGAAACACATTTTACCGCTACAATAATATGCGTGTGTTTACATTAAGACGTCCGTGTCTCCGGCTTTAATGAAACATCTCAAAGAACTGATGATTTTAATAGGAGGTGTACATCGTGGCTAATATTAAATCTGCAAAGAAGAGAATTTTAGTAAACAGAACCAAGGCTGAAAGAAATAAAGCTATTAAATCCGGCGTTAAGACAGCTGTTAAGAAAGTAAACGCTGCTATCGAAGCTGGCGATAAGGCTGCTGCCGCAGAAGCTTTAGTTGCTGCTACAACTACTATCGACAAAGCAGCTACCAAGGGAGTTTATCATAAGAACACAGCTTCCAGAAAAGTTTCCCGTCTGGCACAGGCCGTAAACAAGATGGCTTAATTTGTTATAACATATATGAATTTGAATTAATAAAACCAGTTCATACCGTCATGTGAACTGGTTTTTATATTCCTCTTCCAAAACTGCTGTCGGCACTGCCGCTATCTCATTGGCATCCGTTCCTCCGGTAAGCATCCCCAAAAAATGCCCTTTAACATCAAACACTCCGGTTCCTGACATCCCCGGCTTGCTTGCCGATTCCCCATAGAGCATTTCCGTTCCAAAGTCTTCCAGATACTTCCGAGTCTCTAGCACTTCTCCTTCATATAGCACCGGGTTCCATACATCCGACGCCATGTCAATCATATAAATTTTTGTTCCCGCAGCAGGCGGCGCTTCCGCCGGTTCTATCGCCCTTAAGTCCTTTCGTTCCTCCTCTGTCAAAAAAGCTGTATAAATACTGATAAATCCCACGTCCGTATTTTCTGAAAGGGTAACTGCTCTTCCGTTTCCCACCGCCCCATTAGAAAATGTTACATAGCTGTCTTCATTCCAATATTGCAGCACATGTCTGTTAGTAGCAATAATCATTTCCTCTTCCGTCATCATAAAGATAACGCCGCTGCCATGATGACCATTGGCCTGCACACGCACACAGCTTCCCAATACACTCTCAAGAGAAAACTCCTCATCCATGTCCATTTCCTTCACTGCCGCTTCATCAGACATCTGCCCATCAATCGATTGTACTACAATCTGTTCTGTCAGAGGCTGATTATTGTTCCCTGAACGTCCTGACAGGTAAGATATTATAACAATTGTTATCAAAACTATAACCAATATTGAGATAATTGTCCATTTCCATTTATTCTTCATATCATCATCCATTGCTACGCCTATGGCTCACTCTTCATCAGATGTTATCTGGTTGGCATAGGCAGAAAAATCTTTCAGCAGAACATTTTGTTCAGAGAGGAAAAATCCTTTGCCGGAGGTGGAGAAGAACTGGCGGATATGTCCTTTGATGATCATTCTGTCAAAAAATGAAAATGTACCATTGATTTTATCTTTGAATTGTTCTAATATAGTGTTCATAGGGTCATCCTTTCGTATGAATGCTACTGGGGAATTTAGTTCCCGATTAATGATTGGTACACAGATACCGTAAGTGCATTATAGCACATGCATCAGCGATTGGATGATTCTTTTTGTTTGGGATTGATTAAAAAGTTTGATTGCAGCAATCATACTAATTTTAAAGAAAAAGCTAAATTTCTTATGCTCTCGTTCTTTTTGATAAATTATCGCCATGACATTTCCCCTGCTCTAACATAATTTCTATACCCTTTTGGGATTATGCAAATTAAACCTCTGTCAAAAATATTTCTTCATTACAATACACATTTACAAAATAACTACCCTTCATATCCTTTCGGATATTTAATATCAATAAGAGGCCGATCATTTGGATTTGTTATTTTTACACGCATAATCTCTTCATGACACGCTTTAAGCTGTGACCTGATTGTCTCTAGCTCAGACAAGCTTTGTAGAACAATATATTTTGTAGAACCCATTCTTAAAAGTTCAATGTACCATTCCACTGTTTTATTTCTCGCCTTTCTTTACATAGTTTTTTGCAACTCCTGTTGCAGCTTGTCAAGGACTTATTCATCATTTTTCACCACTTTTTCTTGTTGCCCATGCTCTAAGTCATGGAGAATAACTCGTTTTAGCTTATCTTCTACACTTTGGGTACTTGTATCAGAAAAATGTACCTCGACTAAGTAGGTTGTCTTATCAATCTTCTTCTGCAAACAGGGCGTTAATCGCCCTGTGGTGTTGGTCTGAATGTTTGAATCCAATTTATTGGATTTGCTCATGGTTCCTCCTTTTGGGCGCAAAAAAAGCGCATGGTTTACATTTTACTGTTTCCATGCGCTTTTACGCTGTTATTTTGATATTAAATTGTTTTAACAATTAAGCCAATTGCATAATTTCGGCTTCAATTTCTCTCAATTCGTCAAAAGACAATGACGGAACGCAT
Source organism: uncultured Lachnospiraceae bacterium (assembly GCA_964393865.1). GTDB lineage: Bacteria > Bacillota > Clostridia > Lachnospirales > Lachnospiraceae > Suilimivivens. The sequence goes on along the minus strand of CAYMUW010000009.1, from coordinate 31 downwards.
TCCGCAATATCTTCAAGCGTCATTTTTCCTT
>CAYMUW010000008.1:0-83432 GCA_964393865.1 uncultured Lachnospiraceae bacterium | reverse complement strand
AATGGTTCGGGAAGCGCTAGTAATGGAAGCGGCTCCAGTGCCACTGCATCGCCTTCCCCTACTGCAACACCGAATCCGGAGGACAGTGTTAAAAAATATACGGTTTCTGTGTCCGGTGGATCGGGAAGCGGCAGTTATCCGGCAGGAACCGTGGTAGCGATTAACGCTTATGATATGGGCGAAGGACAGACCTTTGACAAGTGGACTTCCTCTACGGCAGGAGTGGGCTTTGCCAATCCCAATGCCACATCTACAACCTTTACGATGCCGGCAGCTAATGTGGCGATTACAGCCACCTATAAGACAGGAAGCGGAAGCTCATCCAGCGGTTCTACTGGTTCGGGATCGGGAAGCGGAAGCGGTACCAATAGCGCTGGTAATGGAAGCAATGGTACCACAGTAGAGGTTACCAAGCCGGGCATTTCTAACACGAATCTTGCCGGTGCAACGGTGAGCGGAGCAACGGATAATTTCGTGGTGAAGGTCACGGAGGATCAGACAGCCACGGACGCGGTAATCGCTGCGCTTCAGGCTAAATATGGCGATATCAGCAGAATTAAGTATCTGCCAATGGATATCAGCCTCTATGACTCAACAGGAAGAATTAAGATAGCGGATACATCTGGCATTACGGTTAATTTGACGCTGCCTCTTCCAGACGATCTTGTTCAATATGCGGGAAATAACAGAGTAGCCGCCGTTTCAAACGGTGCTTTGGAGGAACTGAATGCCAGATTTACCACGGTAGATGGTGTGCCTTGTGTAAACTTTACGGCAACGCATTTTTCACCTTATGTTATTTATGTGGATACCGCAAATCTGACGGAGGCAACCATTGATGCTACGCCTAAGACGGGTGATCCTATTCATCCGAAGTGGTTCCTTGCATTGGGACTCGCATGTATCTCACTGATCTTATTTTTTAAGCGTGATAAGGTAGTCATCAATACCAAAACAGCATAGGAGCTCCTATGAACAAAAAAATTGCAAAAACCCTGAGTGTACTGCTATTGCTGACGGCAATAGCAGTGACTCAGGTACCTGTATCAGATGTAGAAGCAGTAGCGCCTGCATCTGATTTTCAGATGGACGGAACTAAATTGTTAAAATATACAGGCACGGCGGAAGTCGTGTCTATTCCTGATGGTATCAAAACAATCGGTGAAGAGGCCTTTGCGGGAAATGATGATCTGATTAAGGTTACCATTGGCGGAGATGTGGAATATGTGGGCTATCGTGCTTTTGCGGAATGTGACAGTCTCAGAACCATTACGATAGAGGATAGTGTGGCAACCATTGATACAGCGGCTTTTAGCAACAATAAAGAGCTTGTCAATGTTTCTCTGGGAGCAGGGGTAAAGGATTTAGGAAGCGGTGTTTTTGCCGGATGCAGTCAGCTTAAGGAGTTGTCTGTTTCGGAGGATAACACTTATTTATATTATTCAAACGGCATCCTGTATGACGATGAGGAGACAAAGGTTTATGCGCTGATGCCCGCCTATGAAAAGGGCGCTTATACGATGCCGGGAACGGTTACGGAGATAATGGGATATGCTTTTTGGGGCAATCCTTATCTGGAAAAGGTGACACTGGGAAGCGGTCTTTATGAGGTACCGGCTTATGCTTTTTCCAACTGTATGAATCTGCGGGAGGTGGAGATACCACTTCCGGTTCATGGAATAGGAAGTAAGGCCTTTGAGGATTGTGTCAATCTTCAAACGGTTGAGATACCGGACTCTATGAGCGAAATCAGCGACAGCGCTTTTGACGGCTGTCCTAATGTGGAGTTGAATGCTACACCGGGAACTTATGGTGCAGAGTATGCAGCGGCACTTCAAAAGTCTGATGTAGAGGAAGTGGAGTATGAGGATGTAAAGGATGCGCAGGTAATCAATCCGGAGACAGATGAAAAGACGCCTGCACCTGAGCCTACTTTATCGGTGGAAACGGAAAGGATTAATAACCGGACACTTTTAGGGCAGTCCAGTATTGTATCCGGGCGTGCGGTTATTTTTATTGATAACAGACAGTCCAATGTATTAAGCGGAAATCAATCTGCCGGCAGCAATGCAGGAAGTGACAGGATTGATTTGTCACAGCTGGGAGAGACAGAAGGAATTGAAACGGAGGCCGGACAGGCAGGCCTTTTGGGGTTGGAAAATTTATTGGCTGATAATGCAAAGAAGGGAAAGGATTTTCCCAAATATACGATTGCAGGGGGAAACAGAATAGCGGCCCAGGCATTTTATCAGGATACGAATCTTACGGAATATCAGATAGAGGATGGAATCACGCAAATAGGAGAGTTTGCTTTTGCAAGATCGGGCCTTACGTCACTTACAATTCCGGAAGGAGTGACGGATATCGGCTATGGAGCCTTTTATCACTGTGATGCCCTGGCAGAGGTAACCATACCTTCAACAGTTACCAGAATTGAACCCTATGCGTTTGACCAAACCTTGTGGATACAGGATATGGACAGCGCAGCATCTCCCTTTAAAATAGTGGGAGACGGAATATTGATTGCCTATGCGGGGAACGACAGTGTGGTAAATATTCCAAATGGCGTTAAACAGATTGGTCCGTTGGTGTTTAAGGATCATATGGGAATTACAGCTGTAAATATCCCCGAAACCGTGGAAGTGATCTGCGAGGAAGCTTTTATGGGGTGCCGTAATTTGAAAACCATAAATGGTGGAAATAATCTGGTCAGAGTGGAAGACCGGGCCTTTATGGATTGTCCCTTGTCGGAGGTTGCGATATCGGCGACTGTGGAGGAGATAGGTTTGGGAGCCTATGCCATTTCCTCAGGGGGTACAGATACCGTAGTATTTAAAGGGGATTCATTGCCAACGCTTTATGTAGGTCAGGGAGCGAAGAGGCTTGCCAATGACAGCTATCGAACCTATGCTTTTGGGAATATAAAAAATGCCATAATACCGAACACGGCAGAAGATTTGGACGGAACGGTTCTTGAAACCGGAATATACGGTTTTCACGGTGTGATAAGCAATGAGGGCGGCAGCCAGATCGCAGATAATACGCAGGGCGTGCTTTCTTCCAGAGAAAAGGGCGTTTTGCTTGAAATCAACAGTCAGGTGTTGAAGGAAGGGGAAAATGCTTATGCATCCATTCCCGGAAACGACAATGCTTATGTATTAAAAATAGCAGATTCCCGGCAGGCGGAAGAGGATATTTCGGCGGCCTATGGGGAGCTTTACGGAGGAAGAGAGCCCAGCAGATTGTCGGCTTATGATATATGCCTTTATGATGCTTCAGGAAGTATTCCCATTACCAGATTGGGTAAGCAGTATATTACCGTTCAAGTGCCCATGCCGGAAGGCATGTCCACAGGTGATTTGCATGTTGTTACCCTGGATCAGGACGGTCAGCTTGAGGCTGTGGAGCATAGAATTGTGGAAACGGATGACGGGGAATATCTGCAGTTTACCACAAGTCATTTTTCGCCCTTTGGCATTTACACTTATTCAAACTTTGGCGGGCAGGCCTATGTTTCCGACGGAAAGGCTGTCATCACAGATTTATCGGGAAACAAGGATGATACGCCGGACACCGGTGATCCTATTCACCCGAAATGGTTTTTGGCGTTAGGTCTTTTGGCCGGCGCAATTGCCCTGTTCGCTTATTCAGGGAAAGGAAAGAAAGCAATTTAAGATAAGCAGTAAAAGAACTGTTGGAAGCTCCCGGCATAAAATACTAAAAAAGCCGGGAGTTTTCTTATGCTTCGGGTGAGAAATCAAATAGGCTGCAGTGACGAGTTGGTCGAGTCCTGCGGAAAAAACGGAGTAACCATAGCAATGCTGGACACTGGGGTGGCTTTCCACCCTGATTTAGATTATAGAATTCTTTCCTTTAGAGATTTTGTGAACGGAAAAGAGAGATGCTATGATGACAGCGGACATGGAACACATGTAGCAGGCTGCATGTGCGGGAGCGGAAAGCTGTCTCAGGGAAGATACAAGGGAATTGCTCCTTACAGCAGATTAATAGTGGGGAAGGTTTTGGATTACAAAGGCGACGGAATTATTGAGAGTATGGCGGAGGGGATAGAGTGGGTACTTGACATACAGAAAAAGTATGATATCCGCATCCTTAATATTTCCATCGGTATGGGAGAAAACACGAAAAAGGAAAGAATGGAAAAGCTGGTGAAACTGGTGGATGAGGCATGGGAATGTGGACTGGTGGTGGTCTGCGCTGCCGGAAATATGGGACCCAAGCCAATGACTATTTCACCTCTTGGCGCCAGAAGACAGGTAATTACAGTAGGCTGCCATGAGGGAGGATATTTTGGAAAAAGAGAGCATTTGTGCGAAAATTATTCCAGCAGAGGGCCCAGTCCCTATGCAATGAAAAAACCGGATATCGTCGCTCCGGGAACAGATATTATTTCCTGTAATGCAGGGATTGAACGGAGAGGAAGATATTATCGGAATGCATATATCGCCAAAAGCGGAACCTCTATGGCAACACCGATTATTTCAGGTGGAGCGGCATTGCTTCTGCAAAGATATCCTTTTTATAGCAATGATCAGGTGAAGCAAAGGCTCCAGTATACGGCAAGAGATTTGAAGGAACCCTGGAACAAGCAGGGATGGGGAATGATTCAGATTGACAGGTTGCTAAGCTTATAAAAGAAGTAATTGACAGAAGATGTTTCAATGTATACAATTATACATGAATTAAACATTGGTTTTAGGGAGGAAAACGGTGATGGCTGGAGAAAACAACATGTTTATGGATAGACCGGTATCATTAAATGCCAAAAACAATCTGCTTGAAATTGAGGAGCATATGTATATATTGGATGATGTGGAAAAGCCCAATGTGTTCCGCAATATGTTTCCTTATTCGGAGGTTCCCAAGATTCCTTTTAATGACAGAATTGTGCCTCACAATATGCCAAAGGATATCTGGATTACGGACACTACGTTTCGTGACGGTCAGCAGTCCAGAGCTCCCTATACGACGGAGCAGATTGTTACAATATATGATTATCTTCACAGATTGGGCGGTCCCAATGGAATGATTCGCGCCAGTGAATTTTTCCTTTACAGCAAGAAGGACAGAGATGCTGTTTATAAGTGTATGGAAAGGGGATATAAGTTCCCGGAAGTTACAAGCTGGATTCGTGCCAGTAAGGAAGATTTTAAGCTGGTTAAGGAAATTGGCATGAAGGAGACAGGTATTCTGGTCAGCTGTTCGGATTATCATATTTTCTTAAAGCTGAAAATGACCAGAAGGCAGGCCATGGATCATTATTTAAGTGTGGTAAGGGATTGTCTGGAGGAGGGAATCAGTGTCAGATGTCATCTTGAGGATATTACCAGAGCCGATATATACGGCTATGTGGTTCCCTTCTGTTTAGAGCTGATGAAGCTGATGGAAGAATATAAAATTCCCATCAAGGTTCGCGCATGTGACACAATGGGATATGGAGTAAATTATCCGGGTGCGGTAATTCCCAGAAGCGTACAGGGAATTATTTATGCGCTGCATACCCATGCAGGCGTGCCTCATGAGCTGATAGAGTGGCATGGACATAACGATTTCTATAAGGCGGTTGTCAATTCCACGACGGCATGGCTGTATGGCTGCTCCGGTGTAAACACCTCGCTGTTCGGTATTGGAGAACGGACGGGTAATACACCGCTTGAGGCTATGGTATTTGAATATGCACAGCTGAAAGGTGATTTAAACGGAATGGATACCACTGTAATTACAGAGCTTGCAGAGTATTATGAAAAGGAAATCGGATATTCCATACCGGAGAGAACACCTTTTGTGGGCAAAAACTTTAATGTAACAAGAGCGGGAATTCATGCGGACGGGCTGCTGAAAAATGAGGAGATTTACAATATTTTTGATACCGATAAGTTTTTAAATCGGCCGGTATTGTGTGCGGTTTCCAATACCTCAGGTCTTGCCGGTATTGCTCATTGGATTAATACTTATTTTAAGTTGAAGGATGATAAGCAGCTGGATAAGTCAAGTCCGGTGGTTGCCGAGGTGAAAAAATGGGTAGACAAGCAGTATGAGGACGGGCGTGTTACCGTTATCACGGACAAGGAATTGATTGAGCAGATCATGCTGGCATGTAAGCAGCTTGATACAACCATAGGTTAAAAACAGGGAAGAAGGACAAAGAAGCAAAATGGGTAAATATGATGTGAAGCAGGAAGTAACAGACAAGTACTCCCTGCGTGGAAGAGTGTTTCACAAGCTCCGTGAGGATATTTTAAATGGGAAATATGCGGAGCATGAGGAACTGAAGGAAGTTGCCATCGGCACAGAGCTTGGAGTGAGCCGGACACCGGTGAGAGAGGCTTTCAGGCAGCTGGAGCTGGAAGGACTGATACAGATTGTACCTAATAAGGGAGCTTATGTAACGGGAATAACCGCTAAGGATGTGAAGGACATTTATATGATCCGTTCATCACTTGAGGGAATGTGTGCCCGTCTGGCAACGGAACATATTACTTCCGAGCAGCTTGAGGAACTTGAGGAAAATGTATACCTTGCCGCTTTTCATGCATCTAAGGGACATATGGAGCAGATGACGGAGCTGGATAACAGATTTCATCATATTCTGTATGAGGCATGTGATTCCAAAATGCTTCAAAACCTTTTGGAGGATTTTCATCATTATGTTATCCGTATCAGAAAGAAGACCCTTTCAACCAGGGAGAGGGGCATTGCTTCCAATGAAGAGCATAAAAGCATTATGGAAGCGATTAAGGCCGGACAGAAGGATGAGGCGGAGCGCCTTGCAACCCAGCATATGATTAATGCATATGATAATATGGTAAGAAACGGCTTGTACAATATTTTTGCCGATGAGGAAAAGGGAAAATAATAAAAGAAAAGGAAGGTATGAAAAGTGGACAAAATCAAAATGACGACACCCCTGGTAGAAATGGACGGAGATGAGATGACCAGAATACTCTGGCAGATGATTAAGGATGAGCTTCTTCTTCCTTATATTGACTTAAAGACGGAGTATTACGATCTGGGGCTGGAGCATAGAAATGAAACCAATGATCAGGTGACTGTGGACAGTGCGGAAGCTGCCAAAAAGTATGGAGTGGCTGTAAAGTGTGCCACCATTACACCCAACGCTGCAAGAATGACAGAATATAATTTGAAGGAAATGTGGAAAAGTCCCAACGGAACCATCAGAGCAATTTTGGATGGAACCGTGTTCCGGGCTCCCATTTTGGTTAAGGGCATTGTGCCTTATGTGGGAAATTGGTCTAAGCCTATTACCATAGCGCGTCACGCTTATGGTGATGTGTACAAAAACACGGAGATTAAGGTTCCCGGTAAGGGAAAGGCAGAGCTTGTGTTCACTGCGGAGGATGGAACCGAGATCAGAGAACTGATACATAATTTTGATGGGGCGGGAATTATTCAGGGTATTCACAATACAGAAAAGTCTATTTCCAGCTTTGCAAGAGCCTGTTTTGGATATGCTGTTGATACGAAGCAGGATTTATGGTTTGCAACCAAGGATACGATATCCAAAAAGTATGACCATACCTTTAAGGATATTTTTCAGGAAATTTATGATGCGGAGTACAAGGATAAATTTGAGGAGCTTGGTATTGAGTATTTCTATACACTGATTGATGATGCGGTGGCCCGTGTAATCCGTTCCGAGGGCGGTTTTATCTGGGCATGTAAGAACTATGACGGTGATGTAATGTCAGACATGGTTGCAACCGCATACGGTGATCTTTCCATGATGACCTCCGTTTTGGTATCACCCGGCGGCGTTTATGAGTATGAAGCAGCACATGGCACGGTTCAGCGTCACTATTATAAGCACTTAAAGGGCGAGGAGACCTCTACCAACTCCATCGCAACCATTTTTGCGTGGACAGGCGCACTGCGTAAGAGAGGAGAACTGGATCAAATTCCTGAGCTGGTGGAATTTGCGGATAAGCTGGAAAAGGCATGTATTAAGACCGTGGAGGACGGAAAGATGACCAAGAGCCTGTCCTTAATATCCACCTGCAAAAATCCTGTGATTTTGAACAGCCTTGATTTTATTAAAGCCATCAGAGAAACCTTTGACGCGTTATAAAACAGGATTGGCAAGCACTTCCCACTGTTCATACATTGATAATAGTTTGGTGTTTATGTTTTCCTGCTCGGCAGTTAATTCCTGAAGCCTGGAGACATTGGTTGCATTTTCGGGAAGTGCCATTTCCTGTTCGATTTCTTTCAGCTTTTCTTCCATAGAGGCGATGGATTCCTCGCATTTCTTCAAATCATTTTCCTTTTTACGCTGCTTGGCCTGCTGCTCCTTTTTGTTCTGCCAGTCCAGCTTGCTTTCGGAGGAAACGGCAGCTTCCTTTTGGCAGGAGGCCGCTGAGGAAGCGGAGGACTTGTTTAACAGGGCACTTTCCAGACCATCCTTCTTTTCCAGATAATAATCATAATTGCCCAGATAGCCGATCAGCTGGCCGCCGGTCAAATCCAGAATGCGGCTGGCCGTACGGTTGATAAAGTATCGGTCATGGGATACATAGAGCACGGTACCCTCATAGGCATTGAGAGCATCCTCCAATATTTCCTTGGAAGTAATGTCCAAATGGTTGGTAGGCTCGTCGAGAATCAAAAAGTTTGATTCGGAGAGCATCAGCTTGGCTAAAGATAAGCGTCCCCGCTCGCCGCCGCTGAGATGATCGATCTGCTTGTATACGTCGTCTCCGGTAAAGAGAAAGGCGGCCAGAGTGTTGCGGATTTCCGTGTTGTTCAGATAAGGATACTCGTCAGAAATCTCTTCAAACAAGGTTTTTTCCATGTGCAGCACATGATGCTCCTGATCGTAGTATCCGATATGTACATTGGTGCCCAGAGTGATTTTTCCTGCGTCAGCTTCCAGAAGACCGTTGATGATTTTCAGGATTGTGGTTTTACCGGTACCGTTATCACCGATAATGGCAACATGCTCGCCCCGCTTAATATCCATGTCAAGGTTGGAAAAAAGCTGCTTGGAGTCAAAGGACTTGGCAAGACCTTCTATATGCAGTACATCATTGCCGCTGGTGCATCTGGGAGTAAGAGTCATATGAATATCCGTGCGAGCCGTCGCAGGCTTATTCAAAACTTCAATTTTGCTTAGCATCTTTTCCCTGCTTTCGGCTCGCTTAATGGATTTTTCCCGGTTGAAGGATTTAAGCTTTTCAATAACCTGTTCCTGATGTTTGATTTCCTGCTGCTGTTTTAAATATGCATTTAATGCGGCCGTGCGAAGCTGCTCCTTTTTAACGGCATAATCGGAATAATTGCCGGTGAAGGAGGTTGCTTTCGTCTGATCAATTTCAATAATTTTTCCGGTAATTCGATCCAGAAAATAGCGGTCGTGGGAGACAATAAGCACCGCGCCCTTGTAATTCAGCAGATAGGTTTCCAGCCAGGCAATGGAATTAAGATCCAAGTGGTTGGTAGGCTCATCCAAAATAATCAAATCGGGTTTAAGAAGCAGGAGACAGCCAAGGGATACCCGGGTTTTTTGACCGCCGGATAAGGTAGTGATTTTTTTTGAAAATTCTTTCTCCTCAAAGCCTAATCCCTTTAATACTCCCGTGATTTCACTTTTGTATGCATAACCGCCTGCAAACTCAAAAGCATGGGTAAGACGGGTGTAAGCCTCCATAAGGTCTTCCAGCTCGGAGCCGGACAGCTGTTTCATGGAAAGCTCCATCTGGCGGATTTTTTCTTCCATGGCAATCACATCGGCCTTTACAGACAAAAGTTCATCATAGATGGAATTTTCACTGTTTACATCCTGATTTTGGGCGAGATAGCCTAAGGTCTTGCCTTTAGCCAGGGTGACCTGCCCTTCATCAGGAGTCTGTTCTCCTACAATAATGCGAAGCAGGGTGGTTTTTCCGGCACCGTTAATTCCTACAATGGCGGCTTTTTCGCAGTCCTCAATATGAAAAGAGACACCTGAAAGGACAGGCTGCTCATTAAATGCTTTTGATATATTCTGACAGGATAAAATCATGGTAATCTTCCTTATTCACAATCTAAATTTTTCTTCCCGTATCAGTTTACAGTTTACAGATGATGAAAGGGAATGTCAATTGATTGACATTATTTTAACAGTGTTATATATTTGTATTGTGCAGAAAATTAACATAAGGAAACAGGGGGATGTCAGGTGGAGAACAAAGAAATTTCCCAGGCAGTGATAGGACGGCTGCCAAGATATTTCCGGTATTTGGGAGAACTGAAGGACGAAGGAATCGAGAGAATTTCTTCTCAGGAGCTCAGTGATATTATGAAAGTGACAGCTTCCCAGATACGGCAGGATTTCAATAATTTTGGCGGCTTCGGGCAACAGGGCTACGGCTACAAGGTTGAATATCTTTACGAGGAAATCGGCAAGATTTTAGGGCTTGACAGGACGCATAATCTGATTATTATCGGAGCGGGTAATCTGGGACAGGCGCTCGCCAATTATATGAATTTTGAGAGAAGAGGCTTTTTGTTTCGGGGAATCTTTGACAATAACCCGGCTCTTTATGGGAAAAGGATCAGGGAAATGGAAGTAAAGCCCATGGAAGAAATGGAAAGCTTTGTCAGGGAAAATCACATTGATATTGCTGTGCTTACCATACCAAAGACCGGCGCAAGAGCTGTTGCGGAGCGGCTGGTTGACAACGGAATAAGAGGTATTTGGAATTTTGCACATATTGATTTAAATGTTCCCGGGGAAATTCAGGTAGAAAACGTTCACCTGTCAGACAGCCTTATGAAACTGGCATATAATATTAATCGATTTGAGCAGGAAGGTGGAATTTAAATGTCCAGAACGGATGAGATTTATAAACCGGCGCTTGCAGGAAAGAAAATACCGGTGCTTACATTGGATCACAAGTGGCACCAGCTGTTTACGCAGACACAGCCGGATAAATATATTAAATGTTTGGAAGAGGAATTGAACGGACTGCTGAAAAGGCAGGGGAAAGCCAAAGACGAAATCAAAAGGATTAAAGCACTGAAAAGAAAGCTGATGCAGGAGATTGTTGAAAATGCGGAAGATGCTTCCATAGAAAACAATGAAAAGGCACAAAGGAAGGCTGCCGACAATAAGCATCTGATTGAGGAATGCAATGAAAAGCTGAAGGTATGTGAAGATGAGCTTTTGGATGTTCCGAGAGAGATTGATCGTGTCAATAAGGAATTAATGCTCCGCACCATGGAGATTTGTTACAACAGGTTAAAGGAAAATAAAATAGAAATAGAGGAAAACACGCAGTGGATTAACAGAACACGCGTGGAATTGAAAAAGCGCCTCGTCAGAAAGCAGGAACAGGAACTGATGAATCAGGAGCTTTATTCGTACATGCATGATATTTTCGGAGCGGAAGTGATTGAAATATTTGATATGGATTATCAGGAGAAATAGGATGCGTCATGGCCAGGGTTGGTATGTGGCGCATTTCCCATGTAGTTATGATATTCCGGTTGGAAGGAAGGATGTGATAATGTGCAGTATGCGGTGGCAGCGGCTGAAATGAAGCTTTATGATGCCGAGACAATTTCGAAAATCGGAGTACCTTCCCTTGTTTTGATGGAGCGGGCTGCCCTGGAAACGGTGAGAGCGCTTGCAGAGGAAGGAAAGGCCGGAGGCAGGGTGCTGATAGTGGCAGGCACGGGAAATAACGGAGGAGACGGTTTGGCTGTCGGAAGGATGCTCGCTCTTTCGGGAGCGGATGTGACATTCCTTTTGGCAGGCAGAGAGGAAAGGGCGACCGCAGAAACCAAAAATCAAATAGAAATTCTGCGGAATTTAGGGTTTTCCATACAGAGCAAATTAGAAAAACGGGAATATGATATTGTAGTGGATGCCCTGTTTGGAATAGGATTGGCGCGCTCGATAGAGGGATCGTATGAGGAGCTTGTGGAAGCAGTGAACGAAATGAGCCAAAGAGGCGCATTCGTCTGCAGCGTAGATATCCCGTCAGGAATTTGTGCAGATACGGGGCGAATTATGGGGTGTGCCATCAAGGCGGATTTAACGGTGACTTATGCTTTTGCCAAAAAAGGTGAGCTGTTTTATCCGGGCAGGGAATATACAGGAAAACTGGCCGTAAGGGATATCGGCATTCCTTATATGCTGACCAAGCAGCATAAACCGAAGGCGTTCTTTTACGAGAAAGAGGACGGTGCTTTGCGTTTGCCGGAGAGAAGGCCTGACGGAAATAAGGGAACCTTTGGGAAGGTTTTACTTCTTGCGGGCAGTCTGGATATGTGCGGAGCCTGTATTTTGTGCGGAAGCAGTATTTTGCGGACCGGTGCGGGAATGGTGAAAATCGTAGCCCCGGAATGCAACAGAGAAATCATACAGAAAACTCTGCCGGAAGCGATGCTTTATTCCTACCGGCAATTTCCCGAGGAAGCGCAGCTGCAAAAAGCTTTTGACTGGGCGGATGTGATTGTTGCGGGACCGGGGCTTGGAATGAGCAGAGAGGCGTATTTTTTGGTTGAGTACTGTCTGCTTAACGGTAAAGTTCCTATGGTGCTTGATGCGGATGCACTGAATTTGATTGGAAAGCACGAAGAGCTGGCAGAGCTACTGAGAGGGCAGGACGGAAACAGAATTGTACTTACGCCTCATCCCGGGGAGCTGGTCAGACTTCTGGGCACAGATATGGAAAGCTATCAAAACAAGCGCATGGAAATGATGGAGGAAGCAGTAAAACGATACGGATGCGTGCTTGCCTCCAAGGATGCGGTAACCGTTGTTTCGGGAGAAGCCGGCGGAATATTTATCAACACATCAGGGAATGACGGCATGGCAACAGCCGGAAGCGGGGATGTGCTGGCCGGTATCATAGGAGGCCTGATGGCGCAGGGAGTATCACCCTTTGAGGCAGCCTGTCTGGGAGTTTTTCTGCATGGCAAGGCAGGCGACGATGCCGCTTTACAGAGCGGAAAATACGGAATGACGTCAATGGACATTGTCATGCATCTTCCCGGTGTAATGAAAGGAGAACGCCTTCAGGGGAAATAATCGAGAGAAAGGCATGGTGCAATATCATGAGAGAAGACTATCAGCGTGTATATGCAGAGGTGAATTTAGACGCCATAAGAAGCAATATGGAGAATATGAAGGCTAATCTTGCCCCGGGAACCCAAATGATCGGTGTGATTAAAACCGATGGTTACGGGCATGGGGCCATCCCGATAGGAAAAGAGTTGGAGACGCTGGATTATGTGTGGGGCTTTGCGGTGGCAACGGCGGAGGAAGCATTGATTTTGCGCCGTGCAGGGCTGAAAAAGCCTGTTCTGATTTTGGGATATACCTTTCCCTACAGCTATGAAAGCCTGATCAGGGAAAACATCAGGATGGCTGTTTTTCGCTATGATACGCTAAAGGAGCTTTCGGAGGTCTGCGCCGCACTTAAGAAGAAAGGCATAGATGTAAATGCAAAGGTTCATGTTAAGACGGATACCGGAATGAGCCGTATCGGTGTGACGCCTGATGAGAAAGGGCTTGCCTTTGTCCAAAGCGCTTTTGATACGGAAAATGTAGAGGTAGAAGGTATTTTTACCCACTTTGCAAGAGCCGATGAAACAGATAAATCCGCAGCAGGAAGACAGTTGTCGGCATTTGGAAGTTTCCTGCAGCTTATCAGGGACAGGACGGGAAAAGAAATCCCTCTTAAGCATTGCTCTAACAGTGCAGGGATTATTGAGCTGCCTGAGGCTAATATGGATGTGGTAAGAGCCGGAATTACGCTTTACGGACTGTGGCCTTCCGAGCAGGTGCGAAAGGATATTGTAAAGCTTACGCCTGCGTTGTCCTTGTACAGTCACATTGTTTATGTAAAGGAGATAGAGGCAGGAACCCAGGTCAGCTATGGAGGAACCTTTACTGCGGCTTCCAGAATGCGCATTGCAACCATTCCGGTGGGGTACGGTGACGGTTATCCCAGAGGCTTATCGGGCAAGGGCCATGTGCTGGTGAGGGGAAAGAAAGCGCCTGTTTTGGGGCGGGTTTGTATGGATCAGTTTATGATTGATGTGACGGATATTCCTGAGGCCGGACAGGGGGATCGGGTGACGCTGATCGGCCATGATGGGCAGGAAGAAATTACAATGGAGATGCTGGGTGAGCTGTCAGGCAGATTTAACTATGAGCTTGCCTGCGATTTGGGAAAGCGCATTCCGAGAGTTTATACAAAAGGCGGAGAAGTCCTGTGTACCAAGGATTATTATCAGGATTTTTAAACGCAGCTGAATACCTTCTGACAATACGGTTATAATACTTAATGCTAAAAAAGATCCTATTGGAATGAAGGGTGTGTGAAGGTTGAGAAGAGGAGATATTTATTACGCTGATTTAAGACCGGTAATCGGATCAGAGCAGGGAGGGATCAGACCCGTCTTGATTGTTCAAAATGATGTGGGTAACAGGCACAGTCCCACGATCATCTGTGCGGCAATCACATCAAAGCTGAATAAAGCAAAGCTGCCCACCCATATTGAGCTGAATGCCGGAAAATATGATATGGTTAAGGATTCTGTTATATTGCTGGAGCAGCTTCGAACCATTGACAAGAAGCGGCTCAAGGATAAGGTATGCCATCTGGATGATGATATTATGAGAGAGGTTAACCGGGGACTTATGATCAGTCTGGAGCTTGGTACATACATGTGAGCTGAGCAGAACTTGACGATAGGAACAGGAAATGCTATAGTTTAATTTGATATTTTGTGCAAAAAAGGAGATGGGAAAATGGACGATGGTGGGCCTACGGCCAGTTACGTGATATTTTTTGCATTATTGCTTATTGATATGCTTTTTTTCGGGTTTGGGGCGGCTGTCAAGGAATTAAATTCCAAGGAGCTATCCGACCAGGCGGCGGATGGGAGCAAAAAGGCGAAGAGGCTTCATGCAATTACAGAAGCCCCTGAGCAGTACATAAATACCGTACAATTGATAGTTACGCTGATTAATTTAATCATGGGCGGATTTTTCCTGCGTGTTTTCAGCAGGACAGCGCAGGGAGTATTGGACGCCGGGGTAGGCAGCTACATGAGAAATGTGGTGGTTTCCCCACAGGTGGTTGCGGTACTGGCCTTTGTGCTGGCCGGTGCTGTATTAATGTATATCCTGCTTACCTTTGGGATACTGATACCGAAACGTCTCGGTACGCGTTATGCCTTAAAATGGGCATATGCCTGCATTGATCCGATTTATTATGTGATGAAGCTGTTTTCCCCCCTTACAGGTCTGATATCGGTAACAGCCAAAGGAATATTGTATCTGTTCGGCATTCAGGGAGATGACAATTCAGAGGATGTGACAGAGGAAGAGATTATTTCCATGGTCAATGAGGGGCATGAGCAGGGGGTTTTACTTGCAACGGAAGCGGAAATGATTAACAATATTTTCGAGTTCGGAGATAAGGAAGCCCGGGATATCATGACGCATAGAAATAATATTCTTGCAATTGACAGGAACACCACTCTTGATGATGCCTTGGAATATATGCTGAAGGAGTGTAAAAGCCGGTTCCCCGTTATAGAGGAGAACATTGATAATGTGATCGGCATTCTGCATTTCAGAGATGCATTCGGAGCGCAAAGAGTACCGGAAAACCGGTTGCTTCCGATAGGGGATATTGAGGGGCTGGTTCGTGAAGCAATGTTTGTTCCCGAAACAAAGAATATTGATGTACTTTTTCAATCCATGCAGCATACCAAGACGCAGATGGTGATTGTGGTGGATGAATATGGACAAACTGCAGGACTGCTTGCCATGGAGGATATTCTGGAAGAGATCGTAGGCGATATACTGGACGAGTATGATGAGGATGAGGCTCACATAGAAGAAACAGAAAATGCAGATGAATATATTATAGACGGGGTGACCCCTTTAGATGAACTTGAGGAGAGATTTGGAATTTCTTTCCATGAGGATGAATTTGAGACATTGAACGGATTTTTGATTTCTAAAATGGAAAAAATTCCGGAGGATAACGAGGATTTTTCCATTGAAGTGGACGGATACAGCTTTGGCATTATGAGCGTTGAGAACAGAATGATTAAAAGCGTTCTCGTCAAAAAGCTTCCGGTCAAAAAAGAGACTGCCCCTATAGAGGGACAGGAAGAAAATACAAAACAGGAATAAGAGGAGAGAGTTATGTCAGGACATTCAAAATTTGCAAACATTAAGCATAAGAAGGAGAAAAACGATGCGGCCAAGGGAAAAATCTTTACCATTCTGGGAAGAGAAATTGCAGTAGCCGTAAAAGAAGGCGGACCTGATCCTGCCAACAACTCCAAGCTGGCCCAGGTAATTGCAAAGGCAAAGTCAAACAATATGCCCAATGACACCATTGAAAGAGGCATTAAAAAAGCTGCAGGCGACGTTGGCAATGTAAATTATAAATATATAACCTATGAAGGATATGGACCTAACGGAATTGCCATTATTGTGGATGCACTTACCGACAATCAGAACAGAACCGCAGCAAACGTAAGGAATGCCTTTTCCAAGGGAAATGGAAATATTGGCACTCCGGGGTGCGTTTCCTTTATGTTTGATCAAAAGGGACAGCTTATTATTGATAAGGAAGAATATGACGGGGATGCGGATGAGCTTATGATGCTGGCATTGGATGCCGGCGCAGAGGATTTTCAGGAGGAGGAAGACAGCTTTGAAATACTGACGGCTCCGGAGGACTTTGACGGGGTGCTGAAAGCGCTTCAGGAGGCGAACATCTCCATGGTTTCCACTGAGGTTACCATGATTCCTCAGAACTATGTGGAGCTTAGCGATGAGACAGCAGTAAAAAATCTGCAGAAAATTCTGGATCTTTTGGATGAAGATGATGATGTGCAGGCTGTATATCATAACTGGGACGAATAACAGTTATGGTAAGTCTGTTTTGACAGGCATTTAGATTTTTACGTTGGAGGATTGGAATATGGGAAGAGAATACGCCAAGGAAACAATATGCGTGCAGTCGGGCTGGAAGCCCAAAAACGGAGAACCCCGTGTGCTGCCCATTTATCAGAGCACTACATACAAGTATGAGACATCGGAGCAGATGGGAAAGCTGTTTGACTTAGAGGAAACGGGCTATTTCTATACCAGATTGCAAAATCCCACCAATGATTTTGTGGCACAGAAGATTTGTGAGCTTGAGGGCGGTGTTGCGGCAATGCTTACCTCCTCAGGACAGGCAGCAAATCATTATGCGGTGTTTAATATCTGCGAGGCCGGTTCTCATGTGGTTCTTTCTTCTACCGTATACGGGGGAACCTTTAATCTGCTGACAGTAACAATGAAAAAAATGGGAATTACATGTACCGTAGTGGACCCTGATGCACCGCTGGAAGAAATCAATAAGGCCTTTCAGGATAATACCAGATGTGTTTTTGCGGAAACCATTGCCAATCCTGCGCTGGTTGTTTTGGATATTGAAAAATTTGCCAAGGCGGCCCATGAGCATCAGGTGCCGTTGATTGTGGATAATACCTTTGCAACACCCATTAACTGTAATCCTTTTCAGTGGGGAGCCGATATTGTGACTCATTCCACCACGAAATATATGGATGGCCATGCAATGTGTGTAGGCGGCGCCATTGTCGATTCAGGGGCTTTTGAATGGGAAAAGTACCCGGATAAATTTCCGGGGCTCTGTAAGCCGGATGATTCCTATCACGGTATCACCTATGTGGAGAAGTTTGGAAAGGGCGCCTATATTACCAAAGCAACGGTACAGCTAATGAGAGATCTGGGTTCTATCCAGTCGCCGCAAAATGCATTTCTTTTAAATGTAGGATTGGAAACCTTGCCCCTGAGAATGGAGCGCCATTGTCAAAATGCCCAGCAGGTGGCGGAATATCTGGAAAAGCATGAAAAGGTAGCATGGGTGAATTATCCGGGACTTCCGGGCAATAAATATTATGACCTGGCACAGAAGTATATGGGCGGAAAAACCTGCGGCGTAATTTCCTTTGGCTTAAAGGGAGGAAGAGCGGCTGCAGAAAAGATGATGGATCAGCTTTCTTTGGCGGCAATTGTGACCCATGTGGCGGATGCAAGAACCTGCGTGCTGCATCCGGCAAGCCATACCCACAGGCAGATGACAGATGAGCAGCTGGTTGAGGCCGGTGTTGCACCGGATTTGATCAGATTTTCCGTAGGAATTGAAAATGTAAATGATATTATTGCTGATTTAGAGCACGCACTTAGCTGCATTTAAACAGCGGAACCGTAAGGTGAAGGATGGATAAGAGGAGACAAGGTCTGCTGACGGCCATTTGGATATTGGCAGCGGCGGCAATTCGAATATTATATTTTCTTTTTGGCGGTGGAGTGCCCGCCGATACATATGAATATTATGCCGGTGCCATGGTGCGGGCGGGGGATACGGAACCGATATTGACTTCCGGGATTGCTTATGCTTATACGGAAAATCTGTCAAAGCTTTTGACGTTTTTCGGAAACCGTATTGAGCCTGTTGTGATCTGGCAATTGGTTCTTCAGATTTTGTGGATTACCATGTTTTTTGTCGCAATGGGACTTATTTTCGGAAGGATGGCGCAGCTGCTTGCCGGAAGTATTCTGGCAGTTTCGCCATGGATTTTCAATTCTGTGTTCCAGATATCTCCGGAGAATTATTTTATGTTCTTTTTTTCCGTAATGTTTCTTGCTTTGGGAATTTTCCTTCGGTGGACCCAAAAGCGGGGCTGGTATCGCAGCAGTATTTGCGAGTTGTTTTTGATGCTCCTTGGATTTGGGATGGGTGTACTGTGTGTCTGGAACTATATGGGATGGTTTTTGGTTCCGGTAACGGCTTATGTGCTGTGCCAAAATCATCGTAATTTGAGAAGCCGGATTTGGGAGCAGAAGCAAAAGGAGCTTTATTATGAGAGGGAGCAGGTGATGCCTGTATCCTCTCAGACCGGTATTTTGACACTCGGGCTGCTTCTTGGCATGTATGCTACTTTGATGAAGTATACAGGATTAACAGGGATTTCCGTGGGAGAGCAGATAATATGGTGGACGGATCAGTTTAAGAGCGTTTCAGATCGGTGTCAGGATATTTCGCTGGTGATGACCATATGGCTGGCAACTGCCGGAGCTCTGGGGATTTTTCTTGGCGCTGCGGCGAAATACATCGGCCAGAGAAGGCTTCAGGACCGCATGTATGAGGATGAGGTTGTCCGGGAAGAAACAGATAATGCAAAGAAGGCAGGAACAGATGCAATAACAGATGAAATGAATAGAGAAGCAACAGATAAAGTAAAGAAAGAAGAAATCGAGGAAAAGGGTGAAGCACAACAGGAAGAAGCAGAAACAACAAAGGCTCCCCATGAGTATGTCATCACTCCTGAGGAAAAAAAGGTTGAACTTTTGGAAAACCCGTTACCGCTTCCGAAGCCTCATGTAAAAAAAGAAATGGATTTTAAAATCAATGATCTTTCCGAAGGAAAAGAACAGGAGCATGATGATTTTGATATTCCAATATCGGAAAACGATGATTTTGATGTATAATTTTTTTCTGCGACAGCATACTAAGGAGGACAGCGCAGTAGTTAAAAAACTGCTTTGCTGTTCTCTTTTATAATTTTTAAATTTATATTATTGAAAAGAAAGGTTTTCATAAAATGTCGGGAAAAAAGGTTGAGGAAGAAAAAAATAGAAGTGAAAGAATTGAGGAGACTGGACAGGTTACGCTGGATAAAAATGGGAAATCTCATACTATTCATTTAATTTCCGTTATTGGTGAAGTGGAGGGACATGATAATCTGGGAACAAATTCCAAAACTACCAAGTATGAGCATATCCTTCCAGAGCTGGCGGCCATTGAAGACAGCAGTAATATTGACGGCGTTTTGATTTTACTTAATACCATGGGAGGAGATGTGGAGGCAGGACTTGCCATTGCCGAAATGATTGCCTCCTTAAGCAAGCCTACGGTATCCCTTGTGTTGGGAGGAAGTCATTCCATCGGTGTGCCTATTGCGGTAAGTACGGATTATTCCTTTATTGTGCCCACAGGTACTATGGTGATTCATCCTGTCAGGATGAACGGAATGGTGATCGGTGTACCGCAGACCTTTGACTATTTCAGGCAGATTCAAAATCGTATTACAGGCTTTGTATGCAGCCACTGCAAAATCAGCAAGGGCAGGCTGGAAGAATTGATGATGGAGACAGGCGTGCTTACCAAGGATGTGGGAACGATTCTGGTAGGTGAGGAAGCGGTAGCGGAAGGTATTATTAATGAAACGGGTGGAATCAGTGAAGCAATGGGCAAACTGCACAATTTAATTTCCAAGAAGAAAAAAAACAAATAACGGTTTGTGGATGACAAGATTTAATGAAAATGCTATACTATATTAGATTATTTGGGTATCGGCAAGGGTACCAAAGGGGTTTTAGTATGGCACAGAATAAAAAGAGTACTGCCGGAAGGAGCACCTCGACGCAGAGAAAAAGCAGTTCCGGTAAAGGAAGTTATCAAAACAGAAATAGTTCATCGCGCAATAGTTCCAGAAAGAGCGAACCCATGGATACGGCAATCAGAAACGAGGTGTTTTTGATTGTCTTGTTTGCGGTTGCCATCTTTCTTTTTGTGTGCAATTTTGGCGTGGCGGGTGTGTTTGGAAATACGATCAGTAACGTGATGTTTGGAATTTTTGGCCTTACGGCTTATATCATGCCGCTGGTCCTTTTCGTAATGATTGCATTCGGCACGGTCAACAGCGGTAATGCGATAGCCATTCGTAAGCTGGTGTCCGGTGTGATTCTTGTTTTGCTGATCGGAGTTATGTGTGAGCTTTTTACAGGAGATGCAGGGACGGCAGAAAGCTATCAGATCGGTGAAATTTATAAGAGCTGCAGTACCAATCATGTGGGCGGAGGCGTTATAGGAGGCTCGGCTGCTTATCTGCTGCATCATTTTCTGGGATTAGTGGGAACCGTTCTGGTTATTTTGGTTGCTGCGGTTATTTCCATTGTTATTTTAACGGACAAGTCCTTTGTGTCAGGCGTTAAATCAGGTGGCAGGAAGGTTTATGAGCGTTCCAAAGAGGATGCGGCATACCGAAGGGAAAGAGCAAAGCAAAGGCGGCAGGAAATGGAGGAAGAACGTCTCCGGAAGGAAGAAGAAAAGCGAATCCGACAGGAAGAAATAGAAAACGAAAAGATTCTTCGTATGGATAAAAAGGTTACAGGAGTAATGCTGAATACTTCTCTGACAGGGCACGGAAATGAGGAAAAGAGCAGAGATGACATCCATGAGATTAACCTGACGGATTTTGATGAGAAGATCGATCAGGCGATTATAGAGAATGAGGATAAGGAACCTGTTTCCGGCTATGAGCAGATTAAGATTCACAGTGCTTATGAGGAAGAAGGCAATGATGAGCTTTCCGAGATTACCGATATGTATGAAGAGGAAGAAATGACTCCCGCCTATAAGGACAGCGGATATCAGGTTCAGCATGCCGATCATGTACATAGAGAAAGAGAGACGGAGAACAGTGTGGCCAAAGCAGCTCCTGTTAAGAAATATATTTTCCCTCCCATCAATAAGCTGGTAAAGGGAAGCGGAACAAGCAGGGATTCCAGCCGTGAGCTGAGGGAAACAGCACAAAGACTGCAGCAGACTCTGCAGACCTTTGGCGTTCGAGTTACCGTTACGGATATCAGTCAGGGACCTGCTGTTACCAGATTTGAACTTCAACCTGAGCAGGGCGTAAAGGTCAGCAAGATTGTAGGGCTTTCCGATGATATCAAATTAAATCTGGCAGCAACGGATATTAGAATAGAGGCTCCTATTCCGGGCAAGGCTGCAGTGGGAATTGAAGTGCCGAATAAGGAAAACAGTACGGTAATGCTCAGGGATTTGTTGGAGAGCAGGGAATTTAAGGAATTTCCGTCCAAGCTTGCCTTTGCGGTAGGAAAAGATATTTCCGGCAAGGTGGTAGTGGCTGATATTGCCAAAATGCCTCATATGCTGATTGCGGGAGCTACCGGATCGGGAAAATCCGTATGCATCAATACCCTGATTATGAGTATTTTATATAAGGCGCATCCGGATGATGTGAAGCTGATTATGGTGGACCCGAAGGTGGTGGAACTTAGTGTATATAACGGAATCCCGCATTTATTGATTCCGGTAGTGACAGACCCCAAAAAAGCATCGGCTGCTTTGCAGTGGGCTGTTGCTGAGATGACGGATCGTTATCAAAAGTTTGCCGATTTTAATGTAAGAGATTTAAAGGGCTATAACAAAAAGGCAGATACAATGAAGGAAGCCGCAGATGCACAGGCTCCGGCTAAGATGCCTCAGATTGTCATTATTGTGGACGAGTTGGCGGATCTGATGATGGTAGCGCCGGGAGAGGTGGAGGAATCTATCTGTCGTCTGGCGCAGCTGGCAAGAGCTGCGGGTATCCATTTGATTATTGCAACGCAAAGGCCTTCTGTGGATGTCATTACAGGTCTGATTAAGGCCAATATGCCAAGCCGTGTGGCGTTCAGTGTTTCCAGTGGTGTGGATTCCCGTACCATCTTGGATATGAACGGTGCAGAAAAGCTTCTGGGCAAGGGAGATATGCTTTTTTATCCTCAAGGATACAGTAAGCCGGCCAGAGTGCAGGGGGCTTTCGTTTCGGATAAGGAAGTATCGGATGTCGTGGAATTTTTAAAGAATCAAAGGCTTGGAAATATTTATGATACGGATATTCAGGATAAGATTTCAACCTATGGTGGAAGCGGTGCGGCAGGAGGAGCAGGCGATGAAGGGGTTGAGAGGGATCAATATTTTGTGGATGCGGCGAAGTTCATTATTGAAAAGGACAAGGCGTCTATCGGTATGCTGCAGAGAGTTTTCAAGATCGGTTTCAACAGGGCGGCAAGGATTATGGATCAGCTCTGTGAAGCGGGCGTGGTAGGTGAGGAAGAAGGAACCAAGCCCAGAAAGGTACTTATGAGCCAGGAACAGTTTGAACAGTACATAGAGGAGTCCCTATAATCAGGAGGTGTATTATGAAAACAGATATTCAGATTGCTCAGGAAGCGGTACTTGACCCCATTGTTAATGTCGCCGGGACATTGCAAATCGCAGAGGATGAACTGGAATTGTATGGTAAATTCAAGGCCAAGATATCCGATGAATACCTTCAGAAGATTTCAACCAATCCGGACGGAAAGTTGATTTTGGTGACGGCGATTAATCCCACGCCGGCAGGAGAAGGGAAAACTACAGTCAGTGTAGGTCTCGGCCAGGCTCTGTCAAGGCTTGGAAAGAAGACGGTGACAGCCCTGCGTGAACCTTCCCTTGGTCCCTGCTTTGGAGTGAAAGGGGGCGCTGCCGGAGGCGGATATTCGCAGGTGGTTCCCATGGAAGATTTGAATCTTCATTTTACCGGGGATTTCCACGCTATCACCAGCGCTAATAATCTTTTGGCGGCTATTTTGGATAATCATATCCAACAGGGGAATGAATTGGGAATTGATACCAGGTCCGTGGTGTGGAAGCGGTGTCTGGATATGAATGACCGTGTCCTTAGAAATGTGGTAGTGGGACTTGGAGCCAAGACGGATGGAACGGTTAGGGAGGATCATTTTGTCATTACGGTTGCTTCGGAGATTATGGCAGTGCTTTGCCTGGCATCTGACATGAAGGATTTGAAGGAGCGTTTAGGCAGAATGGTTGTTGCATATAATTATCAGGGTGAGCCTGTTACTGCTGTAGATTTAAATGCAGTGGGCGCTATGGCGGCGCTTCTTAAGGATGCTCTGAAGCCTAATCTGGTGCAGACATTGGAACATACTCCCGTATTGGTTCATGGCGGCCCTTTTGCCAATATTGCTCATGGCTGCAATTCCGTTCGTGCCACGAAAGCAGCGCTTAAGATGGCGGATTATGTGGTCACAGAAGCCGGGTTCGGCGCTGATCTCGGTGCGGAAAAGTTTTTTGATATTAAATGCAGAATATCAGGATTGAAGCCGGATGCGGTTGTGCTGGTAGCAACGATCCGGGCATTAAAATATAACGGAAATGTGCCGAAGGCAGAGCTTTCCAATGAAAATCTGGATGCTCTTAAGGCAGGTATCGTGAATCTGGAGAAGCATATTGAAAATCTGCAGAAATACGGTGTTCCCGTAGTAGTAACTTTAAACAGCTTTGTGACGGACACTCAGGCTGAGGTTTCCTTTGTAAAGCAGTTCTGTGAGGATAAGGGCTGTGAATTTGCCCTGGCAGAGGTTTGGGCCAAGGGAGGAGAAGGCGGCGTCATGTTAGCACAGAAGGTACTTGATACGCTGGAACAGAAGGAGAGCAGCTTTAAACTGCTGTATGAGGATGAGCTTACTTTAAAGGAAAAGATAGAGACCGTGGCAAGAGAAATTTATGGTGCAAAGGGTGTGAATTATAGTGCAGCGGCGGCAAAACAGCTGCAGAAGCTGGAGGATTTGGGCTTTGGGAAGCTGCCTGTATGTATGGCAAAGACCCAGTATTCACTTTCCGATGATCCTGCGCTTCTTGGCAGGCCGGAGAATTTCGATATCAATGTGCGGGAGGCTTATGTTTCGGCAGGAGCCGGCTTTGTAGTAGTGCTGACCGGTGCGGTAATGACTATGCCGGGACTTCCGAAGAAACCGGCAGCTTATTCCATAGATGTTGACGAAAACGGCAGAATTACAGGACTGTTTTAAACTTGCTTATCTGCAGAAAGGATGGAAGATATATGGCAAAAATTATTGACGGGAAGGCAATTTCCCTCCAGATAAAAGATGAACTGAAGGAAAAGGCTGCGGCAAAGAAGGCGGCAGGAAAGACGATTACACTTGCGGTAATTCAGGTGGGTGACAACCCGGCCTCCTGTGTTTATGTCAGGAACAAAAAGAAGGGCTGTGAATACATAGGTATCGAATCCTTGTCCTATGAGCTGCCTGAGGAGACCAAAGAGGAAGAACTGCTTACGTTGATTAAGGAGTTAAATCAAAAGGAAGAGGTAAACGGTATTCTTGTACAGCTCCCCTTGCCGGAGCATATTGACGAGGATCGTGTGATTAAGACCATTGATCCGATAAAGGATGTGGACGGTTTTCATCCCCAGAGCGTGGGGGCGTTGTGTATCGGGCAGCCGGGCTTTGTATCCTGCACCCCTGCCGGAATTATACAGCTCCTGAAACGAAGCGGAATTGAGATTGCGGGGAAGGAATGCGTGATTGTGGGAAGAAGCAATATTGTGGGAAAGCCTATGGCACTTTTGCTTCTTCGCGAAAATGCAACGGTAACCATTGCACATTCCAAAACAAAGAATTTGAAGGAAGTTACCAAAAGAGCCGATATCCTGATTGCGGCAGTTGGAAAACCCAAAATGATTACAGCGGATTATGTAAAGGAAGGCGCTGTGGTGATTGATGTGGGCATTAACAGAGATGAAAACGGTAAACTCTGCGGAGATGTGGATTTTGCTGATGTGGAGCCTGTATGCAGTGCTATCACTCCTGTTCCGGGAGGAGTGGGTCCGATGACTATAGCGATGCTGCTTTATAATTGCATGGAGTCCGCTGAAATCAATTCTTAATTTTTCTGACTTATGCCGGCTGCGGCAGAAAGGAGGCAGTTATGAAATGTCCCAATTGTGGATGTGAAATTGAAGAGGGGCATCTATATTGTGAAACATGCGGAGAAGAAATCCAGATTGTACCGGATTTTGAACCGGAAATTGAAAACAGCATAATAGAAACCTTATCCACAGTTGCAGAGGAAATCGGAGAAGGCAGCGAGCCGAAAGCTGCTGAAAAAGCCCCGGAAACCCAGGACATTTCGGAGCATTCTAAGGATTCTCAAAAGGAAGATGCCTTTATGGGAGAAATGTCAGGGAAAAACTGGTTATCTGTCGGGATTATAACGGTTTTGGTACTGATTGTAATTGCAGTTTTGGGATCGATCTTCATGTATCGCAGGTACTCTGTATCTTATCAGATTAATCAGGCAAAGAAATATGCCGAAGAGCAGAATTATGAGGAAGCGGTAGAATATCTGGAACGGGCAAGAGATTTAGAAGCGGGAATGTCCGATGTTGTGCTGTTGGAGGTCAGTTATCTGTATCAGCTGGGGGATAAGGAAAGAGCCCTGTCCATTCTGCTTGAAATGGTAGAAAGAAATCATCTTGAATATGAAGATAAGGAAAAAGCATATGAGAATATTGTAAGCATTTATGATGAAATGGGGCAATATGAAAAGATCAATGCACTTCTGGTTTCCTGTGCGGATTCGGAGATACAAAATCATTTTCAGCAATATATGGCATTGGCTCCCGAATTTGGCTATGAATCCGGAACCTATGAAGAGATTCTTTCACTGAAAATAAGCGCCAACACCACCGGAAAGATTTATTATACCACGGACGGCAGCGACCCGGATGAACACAGTGAAGTTTACACAGCACCGCTTTTACTGGAAACAGGTGAGTTTCAAATTTCTGCCATATTTGTGAATGATTACGGGATTAAAAGCGGGGTAGTAAGAAATTGGTATATCATCAATCTTACCGCGCCCGATGCACCGGAGGTATTTCCCGTTAGCGGAAATTATTCCCTGCCCACCATGATAGAGGTTGAGGTTCCTTTGGAGGAAACGGTTTACTATACCATGGACGGAGCGGAACCTACCAAGGACAGTTTAAAATACACAGGCCCCATCTTTATGCCCCTTGGAAAATCAAACCTTAAATTTATAGCGGTATCCGAGGAAGGAGTATCAAGCGAAGTGGTGAGCCGAAGCTATGATTTTACTCTTGAAACGGATGTAACAGTGGAGAAAGCAATACATAATGTTGTGCAGGCGCTTTTTGATCGTAAGGTTTTAAATGACCTTCAGGGGCATTCCCATGGAATACAGGGGAAATATGTATTTGCATATGATACTATTGTAGAAATTCCCAATTTGGGCTATTATTATGTTTTGAACGAATATATAGATGACGAAAATGGAAATCAAACCAAAACGGAACGGATGTATGCCGTGGAGGTATACACCGGAACGCCAAACCGTTTGATTTACGATGAGCAGGGAGAAATGGGATTGATTTCTCTGGTAGATTAAAGTTTAAAAATTATTTTTATTAAAATCAGAAAGGGATTAATGATGTACAAGATTTTAGAAGCAAAGGAACTGGCTGCCAATATTTTTTATATGGTAGTTGAGGCAAAGCGGGTAGCAAAGGCATGTAAGCCCGGTCAATTTGTGATTGTAAGAACAGATGAGCATTCTGAGCGCATTCCACTTACAATTTGTGATTATGACAGAGAGAGAGGAACGATAACGATTGTTTTTCAGATCGTAGGAGCCGGTACACAGGTTATGGCATCTTTGAAAGCCGGAGATTTCTTCCATGATTTTGTGGGGCCGCTGGGATGTCCTTCTGAGTTTGTTGAGGAGGATCTGGAGACGTTAAAGAACAAAAAGATGCTTTTTGTTGCAGGCGGCGTGGGAACTGCGCCGGTTTATCCCCAGGTAAAATGGCTGCATCAGCGTGGAATTGAGGCTGATGTAATTGTAGGAGCAAAGACCAGGGACATATTGATTCTGGAAGAAGAAATGAAAGCTGTGGCAGGAAATCTGTACATAACCACTGATGACGGCTCATACGGAAGAAGCGGTATGGTAACCCAGACCATCAGCGATCTGGTGAATGAAGGAAAGCATTACGATGTTTGTGTGGCAATCGGCCCGATGATTATGATGAAGTTTGTCTGCAAGCTTACCAAAGAACTGGAAATACCTACGATTGTCAGCTTAAATCCGATTATGGTTGATGGTACAGGCATGTGTGGTGCATGTCGTGTGACAGTGGGCGGAAAAGTAAAATTTGCCTGCGTGGATGGTCCTGAATTTGACGGACATCAGGTAAATTTTGATGAGGCAATGCAGCGTCAGCAAATTTATAAGACTGCTGAGGGAAGAGCATTCCTTAAGGCCAAAGAGGGTGACACCCACCATGGCGGATGTGGAAATTGCGGAAACTAAGAAGGGAGCGGATTAGTAATAATGGACGTTTTAAAGAAGGTTCCTGTAAGGGAACAGGATGCAAAAGTACGGGCAGCCAATTTTGAAGAGGTATGTCTTGGTTATAATAAAGAAGAAGCAATGGAGGAGGCAGCCAGATGTATTAACTGCAAAAATGCGCAGTGCATTAAGGGCTGTCCGGTATCCATCAATATTCCCGGATTTATCGAGAAGGTGAAAGAAGGAGAAGTGGAGGCTGCTTATCAGATTATCAGCGAGTCTTCCGCACTTCCGGCAGTATGCGGACGTGTCTGCCCGCAGGAAAGCCAGTGTGAGGGAAAATGTATCAGAGGAATTAAGGGTGAGCCTATTTCCATCGGTAAACTGGAGCGTTTCGTAGCCGATTGGGCAAGCGAGAACGGCATTAAACCTCAGGGAGCGGAGAAAAAGAACGGCAAAAAGGTAGCCGTAATCGGTTCCGGTCCTGCCGGCCTTACCTGTGCAGGGGATTTGGCAAAAATGGGCTATGATGTAACCATCTTTGAAGCGCTGCATGAGCCCGGCGGTGTTCTGGTGTACGGTATTCCTGAGTTTCGTCTCCCCAAGACCAAGGTTGTTGCAAAGGAAATTGAGAATGTAAAGGCTTTGGGCGTTAAAATTGAGACCAACGTGGTGGTCGGAAAGGCTGTCACAATCGATGAGCTGATCGGTGAGGAAGGCTTTGATGCAGTGTTTATCGGCTCCGGTGCTGGTCTTCCCAAGTTTATGGGTATCCCCGGAGAGCAGGCAAACGGTGTGTTCTCAGCCAATGAATATTTAACCAGAAGCAATTTGATGAAAGCATTTGACGAAAATTCCAATACGCCGATTATGAGAGGACAAAAGGCAGCTGTAGTAGGCGGCGGTAATGTGGCAATGGATGCGGCAAGAACTGCTTTAAGACTTGGCGCTGAGGTTCATATCGTTTACAGAAGAAGCGAGGAAGAGCTTCCTGCCCGTGTGGAGGAGGTTCATCATGCAAAGGAGGAGGGCATTATTTTTGATCTTCTTACCAATCCTGTGGAAATCCTTGAGGACGAAAAGGGCTGGGTATGCGGCATGAAATGCATTAAGATGGAGCTTGGAGAGCCTGACGCATCAGGAAGAAGACGTCCGGTGGAGATTCCCGGTTCGGAATTTGTCATTAATGTTGATACTGTGATCATGTCGCTGGGAACATCCCCCAATCCGCTGATTTCTTCCACCACTGAAGGTCTTGAGGTCAATAAGTGGAAATGTATTGTTGCCGATGAGGAATTCGGAAAGACAACCAAGGAAGGCGTTTATGCCGGTGGTGATGCGGTGACAGGTGCAGCAACCGTTATTCTTGCCATGGGTGCCGGACGTGCAGGCGCAAAAGGCATTGATGAGTATCTGAAAAATAAGTAAACGGATTGGTTATTATATGGAAACGTGCCGGAACAACGTTCCGGCATATTTCATAGGCTTTCAATTATTGATAGTCAATGGACAACGCTTGAAACTAAGAAAATATTAATAATTCTTTAGCCGTAATTTAAAAGTTGCGGTGTATAGTAAAGGGAAAGGAAAGAAAATGGTTCATCATATTGTACTTTGGAATTTAAATGAAAATTTAACGGAGGAAGAAAAAAGGGAAGCAGCGCTTACGATTAAGGAAAAGCTGGAAGCGGTAGCTGAAACGGTAAGCGGAGTAATTTCTCTTAAGGTGGTTATTAACGAAATGGCTTCCAGTAATAGAGATATTGCCCTGATCTCCGGCTTTGTTGATGCGGCAGCTCTGGAAGCATATCAGGTATCTCCGGCACATGTTGAGGCGGGAAAATATGTCCGCAGCGTGACATGTAACAGAAGCTGCATCGATTATGAGGAATGATGAAGCAGAAGAATGAGAGGAAACTATGAAAAAGCTTTTTGACGAAGACAAAACCGAGATTCAAAACATGGATAAGGCCAAGATACTGGTCAGTGTAATACCGGTGGTTTTAATTGTTATTATTCTTGCAATCACCCTGATTGTGAACAGTAATAAGAAGGACACACCCAAGGAGGATGACTTACAGCAGAGCATTATGGATTATGCGGATGATGCCATGCCGTCAAACAGCGATTCTGTCAGCGAAACTTCCGGTAAGGATGATGAGGAATCGGATACGGATGAAAAGGCGGGCCAAGAAGAAAGCAGTGACTCAAAGGAGGAGGATTCTTCGCAGGCAGAAGCACCCAGTCCCACACCCTATCAGCAGATTATGGATACGGATAAGGTTGATTACAGTAAGATTTCCTTTGACAAGGACGAACAGTTAAAGGAAATGATGACCTATTGGGCAGATAATAATCAAAAGGCTTTGGATGATCTGGCTAATCTGGATCGGTTTAAGGCTATGTCATGGAAGCTTAGAGACAGCAGCGATTTTTACTATTATGGTGATAAGAATGCTGCGGGGCTGCCGGATGGAACGGGAATTGCGGTATATGCAGATAACCAATATTATTACGGAGAATGGAAGAACGGTTTAAGAAGCGGAAACGGAACCTGGATTCATTATCATATTCACAACACCGCCAATAAGAGCGATTTATATTTGTATCATCAGTACACCGGTTCCTGGGCCAATGATCTGCCGGACGGAGAAGGCTCGGAGCACTATGATTACGATACCACGCTGTTCCAGGATAATATGATTTATTGTACTAATTTAATTGGAAGTTACTCGGCCGGGCTTATAGACGGTGAGTTTTATATGACCAGTACGGATGCCAATGAGAATTATAAGGAGTGGAATGCTTCTGCCGAAAATGGTTCATGGTCTTTCTTAAGTGATAAAAGGGACAGTGTGGGAAGAGGGCCTGTCTATGTATCAGTTAAGGACAGCAATAATTATTTTTGGATGCTGCCCAAGGAGAATAAAAATATCGGCGTACCGTGCCTGATCTCCAAACAAAATAAAAATTAGTGGAAACACATGCCAATCCGTAGTAAAATAGAACTTAGGGTATAAAGGAGGTATGGAGTATGGCATGGTGTCCTAAATGTAAGTGCGAGTATAGAGCGGGAATAACCGTCTGCGCAGATTGCGGATGTGAGCTTGTGGACGAGCTTGTTGAGGAAAAGAATGCGCAGGGGGATATGGAGGCTTATCTGGCGGAAGATGTTTCAGAGGAAATGATTATGGCAGCGGCACAGGCCATGGTTGAAAACGGTGACATTCCCGAGGAACTTATGAATGCGGATGAGTTGGAAGGCTTTGCTTTTGACGAAGAGGAACCGGCACCATCCTATCAGGGCGTATACATGAACAATGAAGAAAGAGCGGAAGAAAACAGAACTTCGGCTTATACGCTTTTGGCTGTGGGGGGATTGGGCCTTATAGTAATCATTCTGTTCTTTGTGGGAGTGATTGACATTAATATGTCTGTTACCAATAAGTATATTGTTACAGAAGTTATGGGCGTACTTTTTATCCTGTTTATCATTATAGGAATTGTTTCTCTCCGCAATTCTAAAATTTTAAAGAGAAAGGCATACAAGGAAAACAATCTGACAACAGAAATTAAAAAATGGTGTGTGGAAAATCTTTATGAGGAAAGCATTGATGCAGCATTAGAGCTTTCGGAAGAGCCCTTGGAGCTTAAGTATTTTCAGCGTATTGATTATATGAAAAAAGCTATTAGCAAGCAGTTTATGAACCTTGATGAGGCATATCTGGACAGGCTGATAGAAGAGGTTTATCCCGAAATATTTGAGGACGGAGAAGAATAAATCGTGAAGATTACCCTTATCTGTGTTGGAAAAATAAAAGAGGATTTTTATAGAAGGGCAGTTTCCGAATTTGAGAAGCGGCTTTCCAGATATTGCAGACTTGAGATTATAGAGGTGCAGGATGAAAAGACTCCTGATCATGCAAGTCCGGCGGAGGAAGAGCAAATCAAAGAAAAGGAGGCTGCCGGAATTTTAAAGCATCTGAAAGAGGATGCTTATATTTTTACTCTGGAAATTGAAGGAAAGCAGCCGGATTCCATTTCCTTTGCAAGAAAAATAAATGAGTTGGGCGTTCAGGGGAAAAGCCATATTCAATTTGTAATCGGCGGTTCATTGGGACTGCATCAAAGTGTGTCAAAAGCCGCAGATGAGGCTGTTAGCTTTTCCAATATGACCTTTCCGCATCAGCTGATGCGCGTAATTCTTTTGGAGCAAATATACAGAGGGTATCGGATCAGTATGGGTGAGCCGTATCATAAGTAAGGGCGAAAGGTGAGGATTGGTTAGAAAGTGCCTTAAATATAATGGGAAAGAAACGGACACATAGATGATTTATATATTTACCGCTTTATATTGTGAAGCACATGTTTTTATCAGACATTTTCATCTGGAAAAAAATCCGAAAAACACGCGTTTTCAGGAATTTTACAGTGAGAGGGCAGGTATCCGGCTTATCATTACCGGTATCGGTGAAATTGCCGCAGCCGCTGCGGTGGGCAGTGCATGTGCAGAATACAAGCCGAAGGAGGAAGATATGCTCCTTAATATCGGAACCTGTGCCCACAGATCGGGAACTGCCGGGGTTTTTGTGTGTAATAAATTGACGGAACAGGCAACGGGAAAAACATTTTATCCCGATATTTTATATTCTCATAATTTTGATGAAGAGGCTGTGGTGACAGGAATGCGGCCCTGGAACAGAGAGAAAGACGGTGCAGAAGCGCCATTGGCGTTTTCCGGTGGAAATCTTTATGATATGGAAGCGGCAGCAATTTATCAGGCAGGTTCCTATTATTTTGGCCCTCATCAAATGGTGTTTCTGAAAATAGTGTCTGACAGCGGAGGGGCAAAAGAGGTTTCGGCGAAACAGGTTGAGCAGTTAATGGAAGCCTGTCAGGATGAGCTGTTTGATTTGGTGAAGCAGCTTCCTGAAATATTGTGCCAAGATACGTGGAATGAAAACTGCTTATGGACGGAAAAAGAAGTTATGCTGGAAAAGCTTTGCACGGATATGCACTGCTCTAAGGTTATGCGGGATATGCTAAAGCAGCATATCCGTTACATGGAGCTGTCAGGAACGGATTATGTTTCCGTGATACAAGAGATGTACCGGGAAGGGCTTTTCCCGTGTAAGGATAAAAGAGAAGGAAAACTGCGTTTTGAAGAGCTTAAAGGAAGATTATTTTAATGCGTTTTTTTCACATATTTATGTGGAGGAGTCTGTTCGCAGGCTCCCTCGCACACAGGAGATTTTGTCTAAATTTCCGACGGCAAAGGTGATTGAGATCGGTCATTATAAGGATATATTTTGCCGAAGTAAACAAAGCTTTACGTTTCAGCACTGTTCCCAGAACCTGATTTTGGCTGCCAAGCAGGGAACGCTGATCTATGAAGGAGCGCCGGTATGTCAGAGCTTTGGAAATGACCATTTTTACTATACCTCCTGCATGATGAACTGTGTTTTTGACTGTGAATACTGCTATTTAAAAGGGATGTATCCGTCTGCAAATATTGTGATATTTGCAAATCTGGAGGATGTTTTTGCCCGGGTGGAGGAGATGCTGAAATCTCATCCCATGTATCTGTGCGTTTCTTATGATACGGATTTGCTGGCATTGGAGCAGATCATCGGATATGCAGAAAAATGGTGTGCTTTTACGGAGAAGCATGAGAATTTGAAAATAGAGATACGAACCAAATGTGCAAATAAGCTGTATGCCCGGAATGCCAGACCGGTTCCCGGAGCGATCTATGCCTTTACTCTGTCACCGCAGGCTGTTATTGATGCCTGTGAGCATCAGACTCCGGCGCTTAAAGAGCGTCTTTCCTGTGCGGCAGAGATGGTGAAGAGGGGCATTCCAGTGCGGCTTTGCTTTGATCCCATGATCTATTTGCCGGGGTGGAAGCAATATTATGAAGAAATGCTAAGGCAGGTATATGATACCATTGATTTGGAAAAAATCGTGGATGTAAGCGTGGGAAGCTTTCGGATTTCTCAGGACTATTTAAAGAAAATGAGAAGGCAGGAGCCGGATTCGGCGGTGGTTTGGTTCCCTTTTCAGAATGAAGACGGGTTTTATCATTATCCCAAGGAGCTGATGGAACAGATGGAATCATTTTTGACAGGGAGACTAGAGGAAAAGATTTCTAAGGAGAAAATTTTCAGGTGGAAAGAGTAGCAAAAAAAGCAGCAATTGTAACAGGAGCGTCCTCCGGTATAGGCTATGCAATCAGCAGGAAGCTTTGTGAGCTTGGGTATCAGGTATTCGGTCTGGGAAGAAATTTTGAGAAGGTGCAGCTTAAGGAGGATAATGTCTTTCATCCGATAGTCTGTGATTTGCTTGATACGGATCGGTTATGTGATTGTGTAAAACAGATTGCATCCATGCATCAGGTGCATATTCTGGTGAATAATGCGGGGGTGGGATATTATGGACTTCATGAGGAATTAAGTCCGGGAAAGATTAAAGAGCTTGTGCGGACCAATCTGGAGGCACCCATGATTCTTACTCAGCAGCTTTTGCGGCATTTGAAGAAAAATGAGGGATATGTAATCAATATTTCCTCTGTGACCGCAACAGAATCCAATCCTCACGGATGCGCATACGGCGCTACAAAAGCGGGACTCGCCAGCTTTTCCCACAGTCTGTTTGACGAGACACGAAAATACGGCGTAAAGGTGGTAACGATCTTTCCCGACATGACCAAAACCGATCTCTACCGCAATGCGGATTTTAGAGAAGGGGACGAGGCAGAATCCTATCTTTTACCGGAGGAGGTTGCGTCTGCAGTGGAATTTGTTTTAAGCCAGCGGGAAGGAATGATTGTGTCTGATATAACGCTAAAGCCGCAGATACACCGGATAAAAAGAAGATAGTATCTTGGGCGTTAATAGGAAAATATGGGGGAACGGAAAATGAGAATGTATGACCTGATTATGAAAAAGCGCAATGGCGGTAAGCTGTCTAAAGAAGAAATCTATTTTATGGTTGACGGCTATACAAGGGGTGAGATTCCCGATTATCAGATGTCGGCAATGATGATGGCCATTTATTTTGTGGGAATGGATGAGGAGGAAACGCTGCATCTCACCATGGCGATGGCGGAAAGCGGAGAAATGCTTGATTTGTCTATGATCCAGGGAGTGAAGGTGGATAAGCACAGTACCGGCGGGGTTGGAGATAAGACTTCTCTGGCTTTAACGCCCATGGTGGCTGCCTGTGGGGTAAAAATAGCCAAAATGAGCGGAAGAGGACTGGGCCACACAGGAGGCACCATTGACAAGCTGGAAAGCTTTCACGGCTTTTCGACGGAGATATCCATTGACCAATTCGTTGAAAATGTGAATAAGATCGGTATTGCCATTATGGGACAGACCAGGGAGCTGGCTCCTGCCGATAAAAAGCTTTATGCTCTTAGGGATGTGACCGCTACGGTGGACAATATGTCCCTGATTGCATCCTCCATTATGAGCAAAAAGCTGGCTGCGGGGGCGGATGCTATTGTACTGGACGTAAAGACGGGAAGCGGCGCCTTTATGAAAAAGAGAGAGGATGCTTTTGCGCTGGCACAGGAAATGGTGCGGCTTGGCAGGAATGCGGGGCGCAATACCATGGCGGTGGTATCCGATATGGATCAGCCTCTTGGCAATGCCATCGGAAATATCCTGGAGGTCAAGGAGGCGATTGCAACCCTTAAGGGACAGGGACCTGCTGATTTTACAGAGCTTTGCCTGTCTCTTGGTTCGCTGATGCTGATAGCAGGCGGTGCGGCTAAGGACGAACAGGAAGGAAGAGATAAGCTGACTAAGGTGATAGAGGATGGAAGTGCGCTTTTAAAGCTTGCCGAGTTCGTGAAGGCTCAGGGCGGGGATGACAGCCCTGTTTATGAACCGGAGCTTTTTGAACAGGCTTCCCTTTCGGAGGCAATTGTAGCCCCTGATTACGGATATGTACAGAAAATAGTCTGTGACGAGGCGGGGATTGCGTCCCTTATTCTGGGCGGCGGCAGAGAGACAAAGGAAAGCGTTATTGACCTGACAGTAGGCATAATTTTAAAAAAGAAGGTGGGAGATATGGTAGAGCCCGGTGATGAACTGGCAGTCCTGTATGCCAATGATGCGGATAAGCTGAAGGCAGCAAAGGAAAGACTTCAAAATGCTTATCATATCGGAAAGGAAAAGGTATCACGGAGTTCTGTCATTATTGGAGTGTTATAATTGGTCTAGCGGCACTTTTTTGGTCATATAGTATGATATGATGAAGAAAAAGAGCAGATTTAAGGACGGCTGGGCCGCTACAAGAAAAGAAAGAGAAGCCAACCGCACCATATCGGGGCGCGAGCTGATGGTTGAATCGTTAAAGCTTCCCAAGGATTCCCTGCTGGGAGCATCCATTGTGACGCTGACAGGCAATACGGAAGCATTTGTTGAAAATTATAAAGGAATTATAGAGTATACCAGTGAGATAATCCTATTGCAGGGAAAGACCTGTAAAATTGAAATTTGCGGGAAAAGACTGAGCATTGTTTATTATACCAATGAGGATATGAAGATCAGCGGATGGATTGAAAGGGTCTGTTACTTTGTCTAAAAATAAACTGTGTGAGGTGTGTTATGCTACAGGTAATTCGATATCTGCAGGGATATCTTGCAATTAAGGTTTGGGGATTTTCTCCCGAAAGGTTTATGAACTTATGCAGTCATCATCATTTGTTTTTGTGGAACATAGTAAATCATGGGGAATATTATTCCATGAATATCAGCCTTAAAAACTTTTACAAGCTGAAAGGCCTGACAAGAAAAACGGGAACCAGGGTAGTCATAACGGGACGTTATGGACTACCCTTTCTTTCTGTACGCATGTGGAGGCGGCGCATTTTTATTGCAGGGCTTTTGGGAAGCATCGCTTTTTGGATTTGGATGTCCGGCTTTATCTGGGCCGTGGAAATCACAGGAAATTATTTTGTGACTACCGATGTGTTTCAGGATTTTCTTTTGAATAACGGAATTCAAACCGGGATGAAGAAAAACCGGATTGATATTGAAAAACTGGAGGAGGCCATCAGAACGGAATTTGACATTGTTACATGGACCTCGGCTAAGATTGACGGAACCAGGCTGGTAATTCAGGTAAAGGAAAATGATTTAATCAAGGTGGAGGATACAGGGAAAGCAGCGGAAACGGAAGAAACGGATCAGGGCATGGATCTGGTAGCGGAAAAGGACGGTGTGGTTATCAGCATTGTTACCAGAAGCGGCATTCCAAAGGTAAGTGCCGGAACGGAAGTGAAAAAGGGGGATGTTCTGGTGGAAGGGGGTGTACCGATTCTGAATGACGACGGTACGGTAAAACGGTATGATTATTGTGTGGCCGATGCAGATATTATGCTTCAATGTATTTATTCCCTGCAGGAGGAAATAGACGAAAAATATGAGGATAAGGAGTATACAGGAAGGGAAAGGAAAGAGCCGTTTCTGATTTTGGGAACAAAAAAGATAAAAATCCCGGCTGTTTTTGGAAAATATGAACAATATGATGTGATGGAGGAAAAGAACCAGCTTAGACTGTTTAAAAATTATTATTTACCGGTGTATATAGGAAAGGATTTGGTAAGAGAATACACGGTAGAGGAAAAAATATACACACAGGATCAGGTCAAAACGCAGTTTGAAGGAAGACTTCAAAAATTTATTGAAACTTTACAGGAAAAGGGGGTACAAATTGTAGAAAAAAATGTTACAATAAAAAAGACTTCAGGTGTCTGGAAAATGGACGCGGATTTTCTTGCCGTTGAACAAACCGGAGAAAGTAAGAAAACGCAGATTGTTCAAGTTGAGGAGAGCCTCGCAGAGAATGAGGTTTCGGATGCAGAGGAGACGCAAGAATAATAAGTTGGGAGCAGCAGATGGAAGAGGTTTCTGAAATAATCAGAGTGCCTGCGGCTGATCAGCAGAATGTGTTTGGTCAGTTTGACAGCCATATCAAAAAGCTGGAAAGACAGTTCAAGGTTTCTATTATAGACCGCAACGGAGAGGTACGCATAAGCGGAGCGGCCCCTTATGTACAGAGAACAAGGGCGGTGCTTGATGAGCTTGCGGAATTATCAAAGAGAGGAAATATCATTCAGGAACAGAATGTGGATTATGCAATTACTATGAGCATGGAAGAAAATGATGAGGTTTTACTTGAAATAGATAAGGATTTGATTTGTCATACGATTACAGGAAAGCCTGTAAAGCCCAAAACTCTTGGACAGAAACAGTATGTGGATGCA
Source organism: uncultured Lachnospiraceae bacterium (assembly GCA_964393865.1). Lineage (GTDB taxonomy): Bacteria > Bacillota > Clostridia > Lachnospirales > Lachnospiraceae > Suilimivivens. The sequence continues at coordinate 45,119 of CAYMUW010000008.1, read as the reverse complement.
ATCAGAAATAACATGATTGTATTTGGACTGGGCCCGGCAGGAACAGGCAAAACATATCTGGCAATGGCAATGGCGATTACGGCTTTTAAGAGTCAGGAGGTCGAGAGAATTATTCTTACCAGACCGGCAATTGAAGCGGGAGAGAAGCTGGGCTTTTTGCCGGGAGATTTGCAGAGCAAGGTAGATCCCTATTTGCGGCCGTTGTATGATGCGTTATATCAGATTATGGGGGCAGAGTCCTTTACCAGAAATATGGAGAAGGGATTGATCGAGGTTGCGCCGCTTGCATATATGCGGGGACGTACACTGGATAATGCCTATATTATTCTTGATGAAGCGCAGAACACCACTCCGGCACAGATGAAAATGTTTTTAACCAGAATAGGCTTTGGTTCCAAGGTGATTGTAACCGGTGATGCTTCCCAGAAGGATTTGGCACCGGGAAGCCAGTCGGGACTTGATATTGCGACCAGAGTACTTCAGGGAATTGAAGGAATTGCTTTTTGTAAGATGTCAAGCAGGGATGTGGTAAGGCATCCTTTGGTACAGAAGATCGTTAAGGCTTATGAAAATTATGAGGCAAAGAAAAATAACAGTATAAAGCGCAAAAGCAGGAATATATCGTATGGAAAAAACAGTGGAAACAGGCAGTAATATTGAAAAAACAGGTTGTATAGGAAGAAGGATTCAGGAGGCTTTTTTATTTCTTCTCACAGGAGCGGGAACAGGGCTGGCTGCTTTCCTGTATGGCAGAACGCTGATTGAAGCATCCGGAATTATTATTCTTGTATTGATGGGAGCCTGCGGGCTGCTGTTTTCCATGGAACAAAGTGCGGAGGCGGACAGGTTTCTTTTTGACAATAAAGACCATCTGTGGAGATTTACGGTGATTTATTTGATTTGTCTGACCGGAAGTATACTGTTTCCCATGCTGCCGGCAGGCGGATGGCCTTATCTGACGGCATTTATCGGACTGATGCTTTTCTCAAACCAGATGGTAGGTATTTTTTCAGGTGCGCTGCTTCTGATGATTTCCTGTCTGCTTTGTACGGGGACAGACAGCTACATTAGATTTTTTGTATATTTTACAGGCGGACTGGTGGGAATTATTGTGTTTTCCGCTGTAAATGACTCCTTTAAGGTAGGGCTTCCCTTATTGATTTCATTAATGGTTCAGATGGTCTGTCTTTCCATACAGGAGGTTTTGTATGTAAACGAAAAGCTCAATGCCGCTATGTTTCTTATTCCCGCGGTTAATCTGTTGATATGTCTGATACTTTTGCTGGTGCTTTTGAAATATTTCAGTTTTTCGATTATATATAAAAATCGCGATTTATATATGGATATTAATGATCCCGAATGCTCTTTGCTGGTAGAGCTTAAAAACACCTCCAAAGAAGAATACTATCATGCAATTCATACTGCCTATCTATGCGACAGAATTGCTAAACGGCTAAAGCTGGATGATGCGGTTGTGAAGGCCTGCGGATATTACCATAGAATTGGAACGCTGCGGGGAGAGAACAACTGGAAAAATGTACAGGCTATTTTGGAGGAAAACAATTTTCCGCAAAGAGTGAGAGAAATTTTAAAAGAATATATCGATAAGACAGAAATTATGACATCCAAGGAAACAATAGTTCTTTTGTTTTCCGACACGGTGATTTCCTCCTTTCATTATTTGTTTTCCAAGGAGCCTCAAATACAATTGGATTATCCTAAGATTATTGATGGGATATTTAAAAAGAGGGTGGAAAGCGGTATGATCGATCGCAGTGATCTTACCTTCGGAGAGTTACAGGAAATGAAAAATATACTGGTGGAGGAAAGGCTGTATTATGACTTCCTACGTTGAAAATGAGACATCCGTTACATTTGATTTTGACAGTAAGGAAATACTGGAAGCCGTTATGGAGCAGGTACTTGACATGGAGAACTGCCCTTATGAGGCTCAGGTGAATCTGCTGATTACAGACGATGAAGGAATTTGGCAGTATAACAAGGAATATCGACAGGTTGATGCACCTACGGATGTTTTATCCTTTCCCATGCTGTTCTTTGAGCGGGAGGGTGATTTTTCCATGGCGGACAGGGATGCGGCCGACTGCTTTGATCCGGAAAGCGGGGAACTGATGCTTGGTGATATTATTATCTCGGCACCGAAGGTTTTGGAGCAGGCTGCAAAATACGGTCATTCCGTTAAAAGAGAATTTGCCTTTCTTACGGCGCACAGTATGCTTCACCTATGCGGCTATGATCATATGGAAAAGGAGCAGGCACGGAGAATGGAAGAAAAGCAGGAGCAGGTGCTTGCGCTGCTTGGAATAACGCGGGATTATTGAAGATACCGGTATAGATAGTATGAAATGAGGAACCATATGAAAAAATTTGAACGAAGAAATCCTTCATCAAAAAAAGATTATTTTATGATAACAGTTGGAATTACCTTTATTGGAATGTTGATTTTCAGGCTTTTGCTTGGAAGGATTATTGGGGATAAGGGTATGGCCTGCTTTGGAACTGCCGGTGAAATTTATTTGGTTTTAGGAGGAACGGCAGCCTACGGGCTTTCAGAAGCGGTATCATCATTGGTAAAGTACCGCATAAGAAGAGAACAGTACAGAAATGCACAAAAGGTATTTAAAGGGGCGCTTCTGCTTGGAGGGGTAATAGGAGCAGTCTTTAGCTTTATTGTTTTTGTGGCGGCGCAATTTGTGGCAGGCGGACTTATGAATATTCCGATGGCTCAATTGTCGGTATGCATGATGGCGCCTTCTATTTTCTTTTTTGTTTTGACAGGTGTATTTAAGGGCTATTTTCAAGGTAACGGTTCAAAGGTACCGGCAATGCATTCCCGTCTTCTTCAGATGATTTTCCTGTTTACGGGTGGGCTGATTGGAGCAAAGATTTGCGGCGACTATGGAGTTAAGGTTTCCGCATTGCTGCAGAATGAAGATTTTACCAGTGCATACGGTGCCATGGGAGCCTGCATAGGAATTTTGGCTGCTTCCATTATCTGTTTTCTTCATGCTCTTGTTTTATATTTCATATTCCGAAGGAGAATGCAAAATCAGATCACCAGGGAATTTCCCAAAAATCAGGACAGCAGGCCCCGAATCATGCATATGCTATTGGGAACGGGAGCGATTTATGCGCTGTTTTGGCTGATGTTTCATGGATGGGTTTTGGCAGATGAATTTCTTTTGATGCGGTTTGGAGAAAATGGGGATGAACTGATAGGGCAGTGGGGAGCCTATTACGGGAAAACGCTTCCTATCATAGGCATTATGGGAAGCGTTATTTGTATGATTTGTGTTCCCCCTGTTCGAAAAATTTTGGCTTTATGGGAAAGAGACGAGCATCGGGCAGCCAAGGAAAGGCTTGGGCTGCTGCTTCATCAGTGTGCGGCAATTGCGATACCGGCTGCAATTTTCCTTGCGGTATTGGCTGAAAATTTAATCAGTACTCTTTTTGCAGGGAATAATCAGCAGGCCGTTTTGATAACGCAGACAGCAAGCATATTTCTTATCTTTTTCGTTTTTTCTGCAATTTTCATGGAAATACTGCATAAGCAAAGACAATTAACCTTTGTTGTGGGCATTGGAGCCGGGGCATTTGTTCTTCAAGCGGGAATTATCATCTTGTTGGTGAATGCCAAGATGGGTATCGTGGCGTTGGTGATTGGAAACATTATTTTTTATCTTTTAACCACAGTTTGCGGATTTCTGGTTGTCAGCCGCAGATTTCAGTACAATCAGGAATGGATCAGAACCTTTGCGGTTACGATTGTTGCTGCCGCCGTTTCGGGAGTGATTGCCATGCTTCTCAATAAGGCGTTTGAACCTATGATGGGTGCACTGATATCCATGATTGTTTGCCTTGTGGTGGCAATATTATCTTATTTGCTGCTTTTGGTGGCAGCGAGAGCCTTTAACAGCGATGAAATGGATAATATGGCAGGGGGCTGGCTGTTAAAAAGGTTATCCGTATTGCTTCATATTATGTAGAAGTATAGTTTTAGGCATTTTGGCTGATACTGTTTATAATAAAATAGTAAAGGTGTATGTACTATGAAATTTGTGAAACGTATCAGCTTGTTTTTTATCTATCCGTTGAGTATGTTTAGTTTGGGATTTGCTGCCAACATGGCAATTATGGAATTTTTTTATCCGGGAGAAGGGGCAGTTGATATACAGACTGATATCGAAGTTCCCAAACAGGAGGAACAGATTGAGGTATCTGTCAGCGATGAACCGATTGTGACAGCCAATACCCGTTATGTAGTTCAGGAGTATAATTCTTTGAATGCAGAAACAAACGAGGTGGAGGAAAGCACGCCGGATAAATATATAGGGCTTAGCAGAGCACAACTGGTCGAAGAGATTGATAACTATAATCAAAATCCATCGCTTACCGATCTGGAAAAGGGCTTTCTCTATATGGAGCTTGTTTCCTTTTCCGGTGCCAGAATCGTGGTAAGAAAAAGCTATGAGCCCGCAGAAGCAGTTAAGGGCTTCTTTCTGTTAAACGAAAATCATTATGTGGTTGTATATGATCAAAGCCTGTCGCATGTCTATATGAATACGGATATTCTGGTGGAACAGCTGCCCCAGAGTTTGCAGGAGGAGATCATAAATATAAAATATGTGGAAAATGAAGGAGAATTGTATAATTTTCTTGAGTCGTATTCCAGCTGATAATTTACGAATGCAGGGGAGAAAACAGAAATGGAAAACAGAATCAGAATTGCAATAATCGGAGCAGGGGCATCGGGAATGACAGCCGCAATCACTGCGGCCAGACAGGGCGCTGAGGTAACCCTATATGAAAAGAACGACAGAGTCGGCAAAAAAATTCTTGCAACGGGAAACGGCAAATGCAATCTGAGTAATATGAATTTTACGTTAGATCAGTATTATTGTGATGATAAAGAGAAGCTCGGGAAGGTATTTCGGGTTTTCTCTGTATGGGATACCGTTTCTTTTTTTGAGAGTATGGGGCTGATGATCAGGAACAAAAACGGTGGATTGTATCCCTATTCGGAGCAGGCATCGGCAGTGCTGGATGTGCTCCGAATGGAGCTTAGAAGAAATCAGGTGAAAGTAGTTTCGGAAAGTGAAATTAAGAAAATTTCTTTTAAACGGGAACGGTCAGTCTTTGAGGTAGAAGATCAGGAGAAAGGCATTTGCAGCTATGACAGTTTAATTCTTGCCTGCGGAGGCCCTGCTTCTCTGAAAGATGATGCTGTAAGCGGATATAAGCTTGCAGAAAGCTTTGGACATAGAATTAATCCGGTTGTGCCGGGATTGGTGCAGTTAAGGTCTGATGAGACATTTTGTAAGGCCCTTGCAGGAGTAAGGAGCACGGCCAAGATTACACTGATGATAGAGAATTGTCCAGCAGGAGAAGAGACCGGTGAAGTTCAGTTTACGGAATATGGAGTTTCTGGGATACCGGTATTTCAGATCAGCAGAACAGCGGCATATGCGCTGAAAGCCAAAAAGGATGTTCAGCTTCTGGTAGATTTTTTCCCGGATCAGGAAACTAAGGCCTTTGTATACCTAAGCCGGCTTCGCTATGAGGCACATAAGGACAAAACGCTGGAGGAATTTCTGACCGGAACACTGAATAAAAAAATTAATATGGTATTAATCAAAAGAAACGGCCTTAAGGCAGGAATGAAGACAGAGGATGCAGGCTATGAAAGGCTTAGAGACTTGTTTTTGCAAAGCCGCAATTTTCCTATACATATAAGCGGTGTAAACTCTATGGAGAATGCACAGGTCTGCGCGGGCGGTGTAGATTTTGGAGAAATAGATGTGCAGATGCAGTCTGTTAAGGTGCCGGGACTTTATTTTGCGGGAGAAATCGTTGACGTGGACGGTAAGTGCGGAGGCTATAATCTTCAGTGGGCATGGACAAGCGGCTATGTTGCAGGGATGAATGCCGCAGGCTGTTCCACCTCCGAAATCGCAGAGGGGTTGTGGGAGAAGAAACAATCCGGAGGTAGCATACAGGATGCTTAGAATTAATCAATTGCGGCTTCCTATTGAACATTCCGAGGAAGATCTGGTTTCTAAGGTAAAGAAGCTTTTAAGATATGACGGTACGCCTCAGATTTCCATTGTGAGGCGGTCTGTAGATGCACGAAAAAAGCCGGAGCTGTATTTCAGCTATGTTTTAAATATTACCGTTAAAAATCAAAAAGAGGTTTACAGGCACTGTGATAAAAAGCAGGTTATTGTTTTAGAAGAGACTCCGTATCGGTTTCCGGCAGAGCATTATACCGGAGCGGTAAGGCCTGTGATTATAGGAACCGGCCCGGCAGGTTTGTTTTGCGGACTGATGTTGGCAAAGGCAGGCTTTAACCCCCTTCTGTTGGAAAGAGGGAAGTCCGTTAGGGAGCGCACCGAAGATATACGGAAATTCTGGGAAACCGGAGAGCTGAATCCTGAGTCTAACGTGCAGTTTGGAGAGGGCGGAGCCGGAACATTTTCCGACGGAAAGCTGAATACACTGGTAAAGGACAAATACGGACGAAACAGAGAGGTACTGCGTTTATTTGTGGAAGCGGGAGCACCGGAGGAAATTTTATATGATCACAAGCCTCATATCGGAACAGACATTTTGTGTACCGTGATTGAGAATATCCGTCATAAGATTGAAGATTTAGGCGGAAGCTTTCGTTTTCAATCCAGGGTTACGGATATCCTGATAAAGGATGGGCAGGTTTGGGGCGTTGAAATAAACGGAGGGGAAAGGCTGGAGGCATCCTATGTGGTGCTTGCACCGGGACATAGCGCCAGAGATACCATTGCCATGCTGTATCAAAAGCATTGTGTGATAGAGGCAAAGCCCTTTGCTGTAGGTATGAGGGTGGAACATCCCCAGAAGCTGATTAATCAGTCCCAATATGGAAGTGATGAAAATTTAATTCTGGGAAATGCGCCTTATAAGGTTACGGCCAAGGCGAAAAACGGCAGAGGTGTTTATTCATTCTGCATGTGCCCCGGCGGCTATGTGATCAACGCGTCCTCAGAGCCAAAGCGTCTGGCGGTCAATGGAATGAGCTACAGCAAAAGAGACGGGCAAAACGCCAACAGCGCAATCATTGTTTCCGTATCTCCGCAGGATTATGGCAGTGATCATCCTCTGGCAGGCATTGAATTTCAAAGAAAGCTGGAGGAGAAGGCCTGTTGTTTGGCAGGTGGCAAGGTGCCGGTGGAACGGTATGGAGATTACCGAAAGGCTGTTTGGGGAGAAGGACAACCGGTGGATGAAGGGGATGCTGCCGTGATTTCAAAGGATTTTTCTCCCTGCATCAAAGGGGATTGGGAATATGCACCTGTTCATGAAATTCTGCCGGGAGAGCTTTCAGAGGCCTTTGTAGACGGAATGGAACAGTTTGGAAGAGTAATAAAAGGATTTAATGATAAAAATGTTTGGGTAGAGGGGATAGAGAGCAGAACCTCCTCGCCGGTTCGAATTATAAGAGATGAAAGCCTTCAGACATGCTTTAAGGGGCTGTATCCATGCGGCGAAGGCGCAGGATATGCGGGCGGCATTACCTCTGCCGCTATGGATGGGATACATGTTGCTGAGATGGTAGCAGAGCACATAATAAAAGAAGAGTACCGAGGATAAGGAGGACTGTCCATGGGAGAGAATAGTCACATCAGTAAGCAGAGCATCAGAAACAGGTATCTGGGCTGTAGAAACAGCCTTTCTGTCAGCGAGCGAACGCAAAAAAGCCGGAAAATTCAGGAAAATCTGAAGCGGGAGCTGGTTTATCAAAATGCACAGGCAGTTCTTGTCTATATGGATTACAGAAGTGAGGTTATGACCACCGAGCTGGTTTCAGAATTGCTTTCAGATCCTTCCAAGAGGGTGTTTGCGCCGAGGGTGGAAGGAATGGACATTCGTTTCTATGAAATAAGCTCGTTAGAGGAATTGAAGCCGGGATATCAGGGCATCAGAGAACCTGATGAAAATTGGGAAAAGCTGTTTACGCTTGAAATGATGACACAGATGGACTGCCTGATATTAATCCCCGGAGCAGTCTTTGACAGACAGCGTGGAAGAATGGGCTACGGAAAGGGATTTTACGATCGTTTTCTTGCGGATTACATAGGACTTCACGGAGCGGCTCTTGCCTTTGAATGCCAGATCGCCAAAAATGTACCAATGGAAGAGCATGATGTCAGACCGGAAATCATTGTTACGGAGAATGGTGTGATAAGATAGAAACGGAGATAAGGAAGATGGAACAATCGGATATGTTAAAGCAATTGGGAAGCAAGGCCGTGAGTGCCAAGTATGAGCTGCAAATACTGGAAACAGAAATAAAAAATAAGGCGCTTGTTGAGGTGGCGTTGGCGCTGGTGAAAGAAAGTACTTTTCTGCTTGAAGAAAATCAAAAGGATATCCGGGCTGGTGAGGAAAAGGGAATGCACGCCGGTTTAATTGACAGGCTGCGCCTTACACAGGATAGAATTGCCCAGATGGCTGAGGGACTTAGACAGGTAGCGGAACTGGATGATCCCATAGGAGAGCTGATGGAGGTTATAGACCGCCCCAATGGTCTTCATATTGAAAAAAGAAGAGTTCCCATGGGGGTAATCGGAATTATTTATGAATCCCGCCCCAATGTGACGGCAGATGCCTTTGCGTTATGCTTTAAAAGCGGTAATGCGGTGATCCTAAAGGGAGGCAGCGATGCAATACATTCCAATAAAGCTATTACGGCTGTGATCAGAAAAGTGCTGGCAGGCATAGGAGTTACACCGGATGCCATACAGCTTATTACAGCCACGGATCGCAGCGTGACGCAGGAGTTTATGCGTATGAAGGAATATGTAGATCTGCTGATACCAAGAGGCGGAGCGGGTCTGATTAAAACAGTAGTAGAAAACAGCATTATCCCTGTAATCGAGACCGGAACAGGAAACTGTCATATTTATGTGGACGAATGGGCGGATTTAAAGCAGGCGGTTCCTATCATTATTAATGCGAAAACCCAGAGAATTGGCGTGTGCAATGCCTGCGAGTCTCTGGTGATTCATGAGGCGGTAAAGGAACAACTCCTTCCGGAGCTTGCCAAAGCGTTAAGGGAACACAATGTAGAAATCCGTGGAGATGAACAGATAAGACAGATTATCGACTGTGTTCCCGCAACGGAAGAAGATTACGGAACCGAATATCTGGACTATATTATTTCCATGAAAACAGTTTCCTCCATAGATGAGGCGATTGCCCATATTAATAGGTATAGTACCAGACATTCGGAAGCAATCTTAACCACCAATGAGGAGAATGCACAGAAGTTTTTAAACGGGGTGGATGCTGCCTGTGTGTATGTGAATGCCTCCACCCGATTTACAGACGGATTTGAATTTGGTCTGGGAGCTGAGATCGGAATCAGTACCCAAAAGCTACATGCCAGAGGTCCTATGGGGCTTAAGGAGCTTACCTCCTACAAATATATGATTAGAGGAAAGGGACATGTGAGGAAATAAAAAGAGTGCAGGCTTTTGTCTGTACTCTTTTTATATGATAGAACGATAGGATTATTATTCGGACTTTACCTCTTTCCAAAGATTGTTATAAAGCTCATCGCCCTCGGAACCAAGATAGTGGAAGGTCTCCAGATTTTCATACTGTGATAAATCAGGAAAGGCGATAGGAGAATTTTTGATATCTTCATCCTCGATCAGGGCCTGTGCCGCAGTGTTGGGAGTAGAGTAGGTAATGTACTCAAAATTCATCAGGGCAATATCGGCTCTGCACATAAAGTCAATGAACTTTTCGGCATTTTCCTTGTTGGGTGCATTTTTAGGAATTACCCAGGAATCAATCCATACATTAGTTCCTTCCCTGGGAATAACATATTCCAGATTTTCATTCTCGCGCTGGGTATAGATGGCTTCGCCGGAGTAAATAACACCGATAGCTGCTTCGTCACCGATCATTTTATCGCGGACCTGATCGATGACATAGGCCTGCACCAGAGGCTTCTGCTCAATCAAAGCATTTTTTGCGGTTTGCAGCTCATCCTCATTTAAGGTATTCATGGAATAGCCGTTCAGCTTAAGGGCAACCATAAAGGCGTCTCTTACGGAATCCTGCATAAGGATATTGTCAGCATATTGCTCATCCCAAAGAACGGACCAGCTGTCAATTGGCTCAGATACCATTGTCTTATTGTAAAGAATTCCGACAGTGCCGAAGCAGTAAGGAACGGAATATTTATTTTCAGGGTCAAATTCCCTGGACTGCTCAAAATATTGCTGTCCGATGTTTTTGGCATTGGGAATGTTATCAAAATTAATCTCTGCCAGAAGATCATTGTCTATCATTTTCTGGATCATGTAATCGGAGGGGCAGATTACATCATAAGCAGTTGCGCCTGCCTCTACCTTGGGATACATGGTCTCATTGGTTTCAAATTCGTCATAGACAACCTTTATTCCGGTTTCTTCCTCGAACATGGTAAGTGCTTCGGGGTCAATATATTCCCCCCAGTTGTAAACAATAACTTCTCCGTTTTCGCCGCCGCTTCCGCTGCCACAGCCGGTAAGAAGCAGGGATAATACAGTAGAGAGGGCCAAAGCAATACAAATAAATTTTTTCATAGCAGACTCCTTTGGTAAAAGTATTTAAATTATTTTTTCTTTTCTACAGGTCTTCTGTTTACAAGAAGCAGAAGAATGAGAACCACCATGAAAATAATAGTGGATAAGGCATACATTTCCGGTTTGATTCCCTTCTTAACCTCCGTATAGATTTTAGTGGAAAGAGTATCCACGCCGGCACCCTTGGTAAAGTGTGTGATAATAAAATCATCGATGGACATGGTAAAAGCCATCAAAAAGCCGGAGAGTACACCGGGAAGGATTTCGGGAAATACCACCTTAAAAAAGCCGTATACGGGACCGGCACCAAGATCCAACGCTGCTTCATAGGTGTATGGATTCATCTGCTTCATTCGCGGCATCACGCTTAAGATTACGTAAGGAATACAAAAGGTGATGTGAGAAAGCAGAATGGTTCCAAGGCCAAAACGAAAGCCCATACTGATAAACAAAAGCATCAGGGAAATACCGGTAACGATTTCCGCATTCAGCATGGGAATATTGGTAATTCCCATAATCACGGCGCGGGAACGCTTTTTAAGGTTCATAATTGCAATGCATGCCACCGTACCAATGAGCGTGGAAACCACGGAGGCAATCAGGGCAATCAAAAGGGTATTGAAAAGTGCCTGCATAATATCATCATTTCGAAACAGGGCCACGTACCATTTTAAGGTAAAGCCGCCCCATTTTGCCCGGGTCTTGCTTGCATTGAAGGATAAAACCATCAAAGTTGCAATGGGAGCGTACAGAAAGATAAAAATCAGCGCAATATAAATTTTTTGAGCAATAGTTTTTATCATAGAAACGAACCCTCCCCCTCCTTGTCGAATACAGCCGTAAGAAGCATATTCACAATGATAAACAGCATCAGCACAATAGAAAGACCGCTTCCCAAGTGCCAGTTGCTTGCCTGGGTAAATTCTTCTTCAATCACATTTCCGATGAGAAGTATCTTGCTTCCCCCAAGAAGCTTGCTGATAACAAAGGTAGTAAGTGCCGGAATAAATACCATGGTAATTCCGCTGATAATTCCGGGAATGCTTAAGGGCAGCGTTACCTTCCAGAATACCTGAACGCTGTTTGCGCCTAGATCCTTAGCGGCATTAATTACATTGCCGTCAATTTTGGAAAGAGCATTATAAATCGGCAGCACCATAAAGGGCAGGAAATTATAAACCATACCAAGCACAATGGCGTAGGGCGTATTGATAATGCTAAGCGGAGGTAAATGAAAAAAGCCCAGAATATTATTTATTACCCCCGTTTTTTCCAGAAGAGTCTGCCATGCAAGGGTGCGAAGCAAAAAGTTCATCCACATGGGCAGAATAAAAATCAGTACAATAAAGCTTTGCTGGCCTGTTTTTTTGCTGCATAAAATCATAGCCAGCGGATAAGCAAGCAAAAGACAGATTGCAGTCGCAATCAGGGATAAGCCAAGGGCAATCCACAGAGCCTTTGCATGTTCGGGTAAGGCAATTGCCAGAACGTTGTCCAGCGTAAAAGCACCACTTTTGTCTGTAAGTCCATAATAAAATACCATGCACAGAGGAACGATGATAAATAGAACGGACCAGATAAAATAGGGCGTGCCAAGTAGTTTTTTCTTGGAAACAGGTTTCTTATTCATTGACTCCCACTGCCTCCTCATCCTCGGATGCTGGCTTGTGCATAATCTGAATATTGAAAGGGTCCACATCAAGACCCACTTCGGTACCTACCGGGAACATACCGGTGGAGTGCACCAGCCACTCAAAGCCGTTTGCTGTAACTTCCATTTCGTAGTGAACGCCTTTAAAAATCAGATGAGTGACAACGCCCTTCATTCTGCCGTTTGCCGGAGAGGAGAGAATTACGTCCTCAGGACGGATTACGGCGTCCACAGGCTTGTTTTTGCCAAAGCCCGTATCCACGCAGGGGAAACGGGTTCCCAGAATTTCTACAAGCTTATCCTCAATCATGGTGGAACGGATAATATTGCTGTCCCCGATAAAATCGGCAACAAAGGCGTTTTCCGGCTCATTATATATTTTCTCGGGAGAGCCAATCTGCTGAATATATCCCTGATTCATGACCACAATGGTGTCGGACATGGTAAGGGCTTCCTCCTGATCGTGTGTCACATAAATAAAGGTGATTCCCAGCTCATTTTTCAGACGGATCAATTCGTACTGCATATCCTGACGCAGCTTCAAATCAAGGGCGCCTAAGGGCTCATCCAAAAGAAGCACCTTGGGTTCATTGACAATAGCACGTGCAATGGCAATACGCTGCTGCTGACCACCGCTTAGGGAATCCGGCATACGTTTTTCGTAACCTTCCAGATTAACCAGCTTTAAGGCATATTTGATCTTGTCGTCAATATAAGCTTTGCTTTTGTTCTTGATTTTAAGGCCGAAAGCAATGTTTTCCGCAATGGTCATGTGGGTGAAGAGAGCATAACGCTGGAAAACCGTATTAAGCTGTCGTTTGTTTGGAGGAAGCTGAGTGATATCCCGGCCGTCAAAAATTACGCTTCCCGTGTCGGGCGTTTCAAAGCCGCCAAGAATACGCAGGGTAGTGGTTTTACCACAACCGCTTGGGCCTAAAAGAGTCAAAAACTCGTTTTCACGGATATAGAGGTTAAGGTCATCCAAAACCATCTGACCATCAAAGGATTTGCTGATATTTTTCAGGTCAATCAATACTTTATTCATTGCACTGCCTCCTCGAAATGTATTAAAAGCTTGGCGGGCTGCTGACCCAAATGACAACAGCGCCTGTTTTTTGATCCGCTTTCAGATAATGGGTGGTTTTAGCGGTAAAGTAAAAGGATTCGCCTTTTTTCATCCGGATGGATTTCTTTCCAAGTATCAAAGTTACACTGCCGGATATCACATATCCGAATTCTTCGCCCTCATGAGGGTTATCCGGGTAGGTGGAACCGCCGGGAGCAAGAGTAAGACGAATGGGTTCCATCATATTTTTCTGGGCATTGGGGATGATCCATTCAATTTTGTTGTGAAGCTCTTCATCTATCTTTTCAAAATAGTCGGTTTGTTTAAAAGCAATCTGTGTATCTTCGGAGTCATTAAAAAACTCCTTCAAATCAGTACCCAGACACTGCAGAATGTCCACAAGAGTAGTGATGGAAGGAGAGGTCAGATCACGTTCCAGCTGTGAAATAAATCCTTTTGACAATTCACATCGATTTGCCAGCTCCTCCTGTGTGAGTCCCTTCTGCGTTCGAAGATCCTTAATTTTGTTTCCAATATTAATTCCGTTATTCATAAAAAATCCAATCCCTTATTCACAAAAATCCGCTTACAATTATAATAAACTTTGAGTTTAGTAAAACTAAACTTAAAAACACTGACACTAATTATACAGATCAGAAAAAGAATGTCAATACATTTTGCATTTTAAGTTTCCATTTTAAACAAAAGGATGATATAATTGCCCTAAAGACAGAATGGTATCCCATGTGGAAAAGGAAGGCTTGATATGGAAAAAGAAAAATATGTTGCATATGTATCTACTTATACATCAGGAAATAAGAGCAGCTGCGGGATCAGAATTTATGATGTGGATATAGAGAACGGAAGATTTATTGAGAAGGATCAGGTACAGATTACCAACTCCTCTTATGTCACCATATCTCATAACCGCCAATATTTATACTCTATCACCGATTTCGGCGTAGAGTCATGCAAAATTAAGGCCGATGGAAGCCTGGAGACCTTAAATCATGCACCCATCAATGGAATGAGAGGCTGTTATCTTTCCACGGATTATGATGACAAATTTTTGTTTGTGGCAGGGTATCATGATGCCAAGCTTACGGTTCTTAGGGTCAATGAAGACGGTTCTATAGGAGATATTACGGAGGAGATATTCCATAAGGGGTTGGGAAGTATTGCGGAGCGCAATTTCCGTCCCCACATCAACTGTGTCAAAATGACCAGAGATAACAGATTTTTGTGTGCGGCAGATTTGGGAATGGATCATGTGGTGGTATACGAGTTAAATCACACAAGCGGAAAGCTGCGTCAGGTTGATATCATAAGAAGCGAGCAGGAATCGGCTCCCAGACATTTGAAATTTTCAAAGGACGGCAAGTTCCTGTATATTGTGCATGAGTTAAAGAATTATATTGATGTATATACCTATGGACTTGATGAGAGAAGCAACCCGGTATTTAATAAGATTCAAAGTATTTCCACATTAAATGACTATCATGCCAAGGGATCAGCGGCAAGCGCACTTAATTTTTCCGAGGATTTCAAATATATCTGCAGCTCCAATGCAGGGGACAACAGTGCGGTTGTTTATTCCATAGATCAGACAAGCGGTATGCTGACCAAGCTATTCTGTCTGCCGGTCAGTGGTGATTACCCCAAGGATGTAGCGCTTTTCCCGGATAATAAGCATCTGGTTTCCTTAAACCATGAATCCGATTCCATGACCTTCTTCAATGTGGATACCGAAAAGGGAACCCTTGTAATGAACGGACGTGAGATGAAGGTAGATCAGCCGAACTGCGTGATTTTTTACAGAATAAAATAAGTCTGGTTATATGAAAGGGATGAGATGCCCTATAACTGTCTGATTGTGGATGATGAAGAAGAGCTTGCGAAAATGACCTGCGAGTACTTTGAACTGTTTGATGTGACCTGTGCATGGGCAGTAACGATACAAAGCGCAGAAGCATTTTTAGAGGAAAATCAAGTGGACTTAATGCTGCTGGATATTAATCTTACAGGAGAAAGCGGCTTTGCACTTTGTAAGAAAATCAGAGAAAATCCGATCAAGCGGGAGCTGCCATTGGCAGCTCCCGTCTTTTCAGGGAATCACTGATATGCTTTTAACAATAAAAATCCTTCAAATAATCTAATCTTGCAGTCATATTTGCCATACAGGCATCCAGCACAGTAAGGGCTGTCATGGCCTCAACAACTACCACGGCTCTGGGAACGATTACCGGATCGTGGCGGCCCTTGATTTCGATTTCGATGTTTTCACCGTTTCTGTTTACCGTTTCCTGCTTCTGAAAAATAGAAGGAGTAGGTTTCACATGAGCACGGAGAAGCAGTGTTGAACCGTCACTGATACCGCCTAAAATGCCGCCGGCATGATTGGTCTTTTTGGTAATGCCTTCGGAAGAGATACGGAACGCATCGTTATTTTCCGAACCCTTGGCGGAAGATACCAAGGTACCGTCTCCGATTTCCACAGCCTTGACGGCGCCGATAGACATGACTGCCTTGGCAAGATTGGCATCCAACTTCTCAAATACGGGATCGCCGATACCGGCGGGAAGTCCTTCAACCAAACATTCAATTACGCCGCCGCTGGAATTCTTTTCCATCATACATTCCTTTAAATAAGCGGTTGCTTTTTCATCAGCCGCAGGATCAGGCATGCAGGTAGCGGTGGAATAGATAGCGGATTTGTCAAAATGCACATCGTCAATGGTTACAGGGCCGATGGAACGGGTATAAGCGGTAATGGTTATACCAAGCTCCTTTAAGATTTTAATGGCAACAGCGCCTGCTGCCACACGTCCGGCGGTTTCCCGGCCGGAAGAGCGTCCGCCTCCGGTATAATCCCGAAATCCATATTTGGCATCAAAGGTATAATCTGCATGTCCGGGCCGGTAATAAGATGCAATTTCGCTGTAATCCGATGATTTCTGGGAAGTGTTGGGGATCAGCAGGGAAATAGGCGTGCCGGTGGTTTTTCCCTCGAATACGCCGGAAAGAATCTTTACCTGATCCGCTTCCTTTCTGGGAGTGGAAATGCTGTTTTGACCGGGTTTGCGTCTGTCAAGATAAACCTGAATATCCTTTTCACATAAGGGCAGCCCCGCAGGGCAGCCGTCAATAACCGCTCCGAGAGCTTTACCATGCGATTCCCCCCATGTGGTTATTTTGAAATTAGTTCCTAAAGTTGAGCCTGCCATAAGTTTTCCTTTCTGTAGTCAATAAATTCACATAAAATTATAGCGGAAAAAGGAAAATGTAGCAAGGTGTAAGGAAAAAAGCGTAAAATTGACAAAAAACAGAAAATACCTATTGTGAAAACAGGAAGACTTGTTGTAAAATATTATGTAAATCATTTGTTCGTGTAAATACGTTGGGGGAAAAATGAAAAGAAGTTACCACGAAAGAGCCAAGGCATTTTTTATCAATATGGGGCGCAGAGGCCGGCTGCTGAAAGGTCCTGCAATTATTGGTCTGGCAGTATGTATGCTTTTACATAGGGTATTTGAATATTTCAGAAGGGGTACAAAACGTTTTGCCTGTGCGGCTTTTATCCTGTTTTGCTTTATGGTCGGAAACAGCTTTGCATATCCGGTTTTTCAGGAGGAAAGCGGTTTTGTGTCCGGTGACGAAAAGAACAGGGAAGTAATTGCCGCCATGGATTCTGATATTACGCTGGCTGATGAACAGGAAGTAGTATATGATGATATTGAAATTCTGGATGATGAAGATGTTATGGAATGCTTCGGAGACGTGGAGCTTCACGGCATAGAGAACATGGACAAATATTCGTTGGATGAGATTTTAAACGAGGATTATCAGGAGACGAATGAAGGGATTGAGAATGACGCAGAAGCGGCTGATGAAAATACAGAAGCGGAGGATGTGGAATTTTCAGCGGATGACTGGCGGTTGATTTTAATCAATAAACAGCACCCTATTCCTGATAATTATTCTTTTCCCTTTGGTGCGATTAAGACGATTAAGGGGAATATGCAGTGTGATGAGAGAGTAATTGAAGAACTGTTGGCTATGATGCAGGCGGCCAGGGATGACGGTGTTAATCTTGAAATCTGTTCGCCTTATCGGGATTCTGAATATCAGAAGTTTTTGTTTAATCAAAAGATTAAAGCATACATGGAAAGAGGAATGTCTTATATGGAAGCTTACTCGCTGTCATCGCAGGCTGTAACGGTTCCCGGAGCAAGCGAGCATCAAATCGGAATGGCTTTTGATTTTGTTTCGGATACTTATATAGACCTGGATGAGGGGTTTGCGGATACCAGTGCAGGAATATGGCTGAAGGAGCATTGCTGTGAATATGGATTTATTCTGCGTTACCCAAAAGGAAAAGAGTATATAACCAGTATTGAATTTGAGCCCTGGCACTTCAGATACGTGGGAAAAGAGGCTGCCACGATTATTATGGAGCAGGAGCTTTGTCTGGAAGAATTCTGGGATAAATATTTATAGGTTTTGGAGGAATATAATCAATGTATCGGTTGTTAAAGCAGGAAGGAAGAGCGAAGCGGGGAGAATTCACAACCGTTCATGGAGTGATACAAACACCGGTTTTTATGAATGTGGGAACGGTGGCGGCCATTAAGGGGGCGGTATCCACAGAGGATCTTGAACAGATTCATACGCAGGTGGAGCTGTCCAACACCTATCATCTGCATGTAAGGCCGGGAGATCAGATTGTTAAACAGCTTGGCGGTCTTCATAAGTTTATGTCATGGAATAAGCCGATTTTGACGGATTCCGGCGGCTTTCAGGTGTTTTCGCTTGCAGGACTTCGAAAAATTAAAGAGGAAGGTGTTTATTTTAATTCTCATATAGATGGCAGAAAGATTTTTATGGGACCGGAGGAAAGCATGCAGATCCAGTCCAATCTTGCTTCAACGATTGCCATGGCATTTGATGAATGTGCTCCCAGCTTAGCCGACAGAGCCTATGTTCAGACGTCTGTAGAGAGAACCACCAGATGGCTGGAACGGTGTCAGAAGGAAATGAGAAGGCTGAACGTGCTCCCTGATACCATCAATCCGAACCAGCTGTTGTTTGGTATCAATCAAGGGGCAATTTATGCGGATATCAGAGTGGAGCATGCCAGGAGAATTGCGGAAATGGAGCTTGACGGTTATGCCATAGGAGGTCTTGCGGTAGGAGAAAGCCACGAAGAAATGTATTATATTCTGGAGGAAACAGTGCCTCATCTGCCGGTTGACAAGCCTACTTATCTGATGGGCGTGGGAACGCCTGCCAATATCCTGGAAGGAGTGGAACGGGGCGTAGACTTTTTTGACTGTGTATATCCCAGCAGAAACGGACGTCACGGTCATTTATATACCAATCAGGGAAAGATCAATCTCTTTAATGTGCAGTATGAGCTGGATCAGCGGCCTATTGAGGAGGGATGTAAGTGTCCTGCATGCAGGCGCTATTCCAGAGCGTATATCAGACATTTGCTTAAGGCAAAGGAAATGCTTGGAATGAGGTTATGTGTCCTTCATAATCTGTATTTTTATAATACCATGATGGAAGAAATTCGTGATGCGTTGGATAAAGGCGGGTTTGCTGCCTATAAGAAACGAAAGCTGGAAGGGATGAGTCAAAACACCGTACAGTAAGAGGAATAAAATCTGAAAAAAGCTTGTCTTTGCCGGAGTTATTGTGTATTATAGTTGATAGACTTGGCAGTAAAATTGTCGTAATAGATCAGGAGGAAACAATAAATGGGTATTTTGTTGACAGAAGAAGCCGGAACTGCAACAGGCGGCGGTATTATTATGATTGTATATCTGGTACTGATTTTTGCCTTTCTTTATTTTTTTATGATACGTCCACAAAAGAAAGAGCAGAAGAAAGTGGCAGCTATGTTGTCTACGCTTGAGGTAGGCGATTGTGTTCTTACAAGCAGCGGCTTTTATGGAATCGTCATAGATATTACGGATGATACAGTGATTGTAGAATTTGGTAATAACAAAAATTGTCGTATTCCTATGCAGAAATCCGCAATTGCTCAGGTAGAAAAAGCAGATGCAGAATAAATGATGTTTACCGGAAGCAAGGCGCAGAAAAACTGCGCCTTGCTTTTTGAAAATAATAAGAAGCTGTTTTTGCGGCAGAAATGAGGAAAATATGAAACTGAACATTGTATGTATTCCGGGAGACGGAATTGGACCGGAGATTGTGGCTGAAGCCAAAAAGGTACTTGATAAGGTGGCGTCCGTATACGGACATGAGATCAGGTATACGGATATTTTGATGGGAGGAGCATCTATTGATGTGCACGGTGTGCCGCTGACTGAGGAAGCGGTTGCGGCTGCCAAGGCGGCAGATGCTGTGTTAATGGGATCTATCGGTGGAAACACCACTACATCTCCCTGGTATAAGCTGCCCCCCAATCTTCGCCCGGAGGCAGGTCTTCTTGCAATCAGAAAGGCACTGAACCTGTTTGCAAATCTGCGTCCTGCAGTGCTTTATCAGGAGCTTGCGGATGCCTGTCCGCTGAGAAAGGATATCAGCGAAGCTGGGTTTGATATGCTGATTATGCGTGAGCTTACCGGAGGACTTTACTTTGGAGAACGTCATACCACGGAAGACAACGGCGTTCGTAAGGCGGTGGATACACTGACCTATGATGAGAATGAAATCCGCAGGGTAGCCATAAAAGGCTTTGATATTGCCATGAAGAGAAAGAAAAAGGTAACCAGCGTGGATAAAGCGAATGTTCTTGATTCCTCCAGATTATGGCGCAAGGTGGTAGAAGAGGTTGCTGCGGATTATCCGGAGGTTACTCTGGAACATATGCTGGTGGACAACTGTGCGATGCAGTTAGTGAAAGATCCGGCGCAGTTTGACGTAATCCTTACGGAAAACATGTTTGGCGATATTCTTTCCGATGAAGCAAGTATGATTACCGGTTCTATCGGTATGCTGGCTTCCGCATCCTTAAATGACAGCAAATTCGGGCTGTATGAGCCCAGTCACGGTTCTGCTCCCGATATTGCAGGTAAGGGAATTGCCAATCCCATTGCAACCGTTCTCTCGGCGGCAATGATGCTGAAATATTCTTTTGATCTGGATAAGGAGGCTGCTGCAATTGAGGCGGCAGTGAAGAATGTACTTAAAAAGGGATATCGTACCGTTGATATCATGTCAGAGGGCTGCAGCCAGGTAGGCTGCAAGGAAATGGGTGACTTGTTGGCAGATGAAATCAAATAAGAAATTCGGGAGAGAAGAGGCTGTCTTTTGGGTTTTGTTTGCAGCCATGGCAATCTATTACGGCTGGCGGATGTTTGCTCTTACTCCCTGGTATGATGAGCTGTATACCTATTATTGCTTTATCAGTAAAGGGCCTGTATACGCGGCGCTTCACTGGCCGCTGCCGAATAATCATGTGGGGTATTCGGCACTGTCGGGATTTTTGAACTATAGCGGAAATTCCTATATCGGTCTTCGCGGCGTGTCTTATCTGTGTGCACTGGCCAATCTGTATCTGATTTACAGACTGGCAGGGAAGTGGACAAAGGGGTGGATGCCCGTTGCCGCAGTGATTTTATATTTGTCCATGAATCTGGTCAATCAGCTTGCGGTTCAGGGACGGGGATACACTCTTGGCGTAACCTGTTTCCTTTTGGCTTTCTGGGGAATGACAGACATATGCTGCAAAGAACATGCCCGAAAGAGGAGCTATTTGATTTATGTGAGTGCACTGGTGACAGGGCTTTATGCGGTCAGCAGTAATGTATACTGGGTGGTTCCGCTATGTGTTGCCGGAGGACTGTATTTACTGTTCTTAAGCATCAAAGAGGGTAAGGCAGAAAAACGGTTCTTTTTAAAAACCGTTTCCGGCAGAAAGCTTTTAAAGCTGATAGCGGCATCCGTTACCGCAGCCGTACTTACCGTGCTTCTTTATTGCACCATTTGGCTGGCTATCGGTTCCAATCTGCTGGTAAAGGATGAGACCAGTATTTATTACGGACTGGAACATATTAAAATGATTTTAAAGTCCCCTTTTGCGGCAATCGGAAGAGGCATGGAATATATGCTGGATACGCCCTATATCCAAAGTGAGGAGCGTGCCGGATTTGTTGGAAGATTGGGCAGCTTTTTGGTATCATTGTCGGGGTATTATTACAGCTTTCTTGCCATACCTGTAGTTGTTATATTCGTAATTGGATTGATTGACCTGTTTCTTTTGATTATCAAAAAGCTTCGCAGCGGGCAGGCAGAGGAAATTCTTCTGGAGCTGTTCCTGTTTCTGGAAATTCTGTTTGTGCCAGTGTGCCTGCTGATACAATGTAAGCGTCCCTATCACAGGGTTTTTACTTACGGCGGAGCCGTATTGGCACTGCTGATGATCTGGCTGGTCAGCCATTGGATACAGAAGTTTGCCTTAAAATCCAGGGGAAGGCTTACCGAACAGGGATTGTCCCTTATCTTCCTGATTTTGACAGCAGTTCTCGGGATAAAATGCATATTCTTCTCCGGCTATAACAATCAATATGGGGACAGGGAGCATGAAATACAGCAGGTTTTGGAACAGGCAGATATTCATCAGGGAGGAAATTATTGTGTGACTGACTGCAATCAGGAATATCTTTTATATTTCCTCTATGGGATACGCTGTGAAAATAAACAGATTGAAGGGTCGGATATGGTAATTTTTGACAAGCGGATGACCGATCCTGTTTTTGATGAGATGGTATGGGAGTTTTATCACTACTATAACAGTATTCCGTGGGAATATGTGAATGAAAATATGAGCGTAACCTACGAAAGTGAAAACTATATATTATATCAAGCAGATGAAAAAGGAGAGTAATGAAATGAGAAGTGATTCCGTAAAATCGGGTACCCAGCAGGCGCCCCACAGAAGTTTATTTAACGCATTAGGCTATACGGAAGAGGAGAGAAGACGTCCTTTAATCGGAATTGTCAATTCCTACAATGAGATCGTTCCCGGACATATGAATCTGGATAAAATTACGGAAGCGGTAAAAATGGGTGTTGCCATGACAGGCGGTACGCCGGTGGTATTTCCGGCTATTGCGGTGTGCGATGGAATTGCCATGGGACATATTGGCATGAAATATTCACTGGTCACTAGGGATTTGATTGCCGACTCTACGGAATGTATGGCTATGGCGCACGGCTTTGACGGTCTGGTATGTATTCCCAACTGTGATAAGAATGTGCCGGGACTTTTGATGGCGGCAGCAAGAGTAAATATTCCCACCATTTTTGTTTCCGGCGGTCCTATGCTTGCAGGCCATGTGCACGGACAGAAGAGAAGCTTATCCTCCATGTTTGAGGCTGTGGGAAGTGTTGCGGCAGGAACCATGAGCATGGAAGAGCTGTGCGAGTTTGAGGAGAAGGTTTGTCCCACCTGCGGCTCCTGCTCCGGTATGTATACCGCTAATTCCATGAACTGTCTGACAGAAGCGCTTGGAATGGGGCTTGGAGGAAACGGAACCATCCCTGCGGTATATTCCGAAAGAATTCGTCTGGCAAAGCATGCGGGAATGAAGATTATGGAGCTGGTGGAGAAGAACATCAGACCCAGAGATATTATGACGAAAGAGGCCTTTTTAAATGCCCTTACGGTGGATATGGCGCTTGGATGTTCCACCAATTCCATGCTGCATCTGCCTGCCATTGCCCATGAAGCAGGGGTAGAGCTTGATCTTGATATTGCCAATGAATTGTCTGCCAAGACGCCCAACCTTTGTCATCTGGCTCCCGCAGGACCTACCTACATGGAGGATTTAAACGAGGCTGGCGGCGTTTATGCGGTAATGAATGAGCTTACCAAGAAAAATCTGTTAAATCTTGATCTGATCACGGTTACCGGTAAAACGGTGGGTGAAAATATAAAGGGTGCGGTAAATAAAAATCCTGAGGTAATAAGGCCGGTGGAAAATCCTTATTCCGAGACAGGCGGCATTGCTGTTTTAAAGGGAAATCTGGCTCCGGATTCCGGCGTTGTGAAACGTTCTGCAGTGGTACCTGAGATGATGGTTCATGAAGGTCCTGCAAGAGTATTTGACTGCGAGGAGGATGCCATTGAAGCAATCAAGAGCGGAAAGATTGTGGCAGGAGATGTAGTGGTAATCCGTTATGAAGGCCCCAAGGGTGGTCCGGGTATGCGCGAGATGCTGAACCCCACCTCCGCTATTGCGGGAATGGGTCTGGGCTCCAGTGTGGCGTTGATTACCGACGGGCGTTTTTCAGGGGCATCCAGAGGAGCATCCATTGGTCATGTATCCCCTGAAGCAGCGGTAGGCGGCCCCATTGCACTGGTGGAAGAGGGAGATATTATCAGTATTAATATTCCGGAAAACACCTTAAATCTTAAGGTTTCAGACGGAGAACTGGCTGAAAGAAAAGCAAAATGGCAGCCCCGGCAGCCTAAGGTTACTACCGGATATCTGGCAAGATACCGCGAGATGGTTACCAGCGGCAACAGAGGAGCTATTTTGGAAATTCCTCACGGCAGACAGTAAAAATAACAAGAGAAAGGGATGGATAAAGAAATGCAGCTGACAGGTGCGGAAATTGTAGTTGAATGTCTAAAGGAGCAGGGAGTTGATACTGTATTTGGTTATCCCGGAGGTACAATCCTGAATGTATATGATGCTTTATATAAGCATAGCGGAGAGATTAATCATATTTTGACCTCCCATGAGCAGGGAGCCGCTCATGCAGCGGACGGATATGCCAGAGCTACCGGAAAGGTAGGCGTGTGTATGGCAACCAGCGGCCCCGGAGCAACCAATCTGGTAACCGGAATTGCCACAGCATATATGGATTCCGTTCCCATGGTGGCGATTACCTGTAATGTGGTTCTTCCTTTGCTGGGGAAGGATACCTTTCAGGAGGTGGATATTGCGGGCGTGACTATGCCGATCACGAAGCACGGTTATATTGTTAAGGATGTAACCAAGCTGGCAGATACCATGAGAAGAGCCTTTGCAATTGCCAGGGAAGGACGTCCCGGCCCGGTTCTTGTGGATATTACAAAGGATGTAACGGCAAATAGCTGCGAATATGAGAAATATTTACCTGTTCCGTCAGGTTCCTCCTGCAAATACACCAGAGAGGATATTGACCAGGCAGTGACGCTCTTGAAAGAAGCCAAAAAGCCGTTTATCTATGTAGGCGGCGGCGCAGTAATTTCAGGCGCATCTCGGGAAGTGCGTGAGCTGGCAGAGCTGTTGGATGCTCCGGTTTGCGATACGTTGATGGGCAAGGGCGTTATGGATGGACATGATGACAGGTATACTGGTATGATCGGCATGCACGGAACCAAGGCCTCCAACCTTGGCGTCAGCGAATGTGATCTTCTGGTAGCCCTTGGCGCAAGATTTTCTGACCGCGTAATCGGTAATGCATCCATGTTTGCATCCCATGCAAAGGTTTTACATATTGACATTGATGCGGCGGAAATTAATAAAAACATTAAGACGGCGGCTTCTGTGGTAGGTGATTTGAAGGAAATTCTGACTCTGATTAGCAGAGAGATTCCTAAGATGGAGCATAAAGAATGGAATGCGCATATAAAAGAATTAAAGGAGAAATACCCGCTTAATTATGATAAAAGCGGACTTTCCTGTCCCTTCATTATGGAGGAAATCGACAGGGTTACAGAAGGAAAGGCTCTTATCACTACGGATGTGGGACAGCATCAGATGTGGGCAGCTCAGTATTACAAGTATTCAGAGCCCAGAACCTTTTTGTCCTCCGGCGGTCTTGGAACAATGGGATATGGTCTGGGTGCCTGCATCGGCGCTAAGGTAGGCAGACCGGATAAGATTTGTATCAACATTGCAGGGGACGGATGTTTCCGTATGAATATGAATGAGCTTGCCACAGCATCCAGATATCAGATACCTGTTATTGAAGTGGTAATCAACAATCATGTGCTTGGTATGGTCAGACAATGGCAGACCTTATTTTATGAGAAACGTTATTCTCAGACCGTGTTAAATGACGGAGTGGATTTTTGCATGGTAGCAAAGGGACTTGGCTGTGAGGCAATCCGCATCACCAAAAAGGAAGAGGTTGCCGATGCCGTAAAGCGTGCCATTGAGATGAAAAAGCCGGTACTGATCGAATGCATTATACCGGAGGATGACAAGGTATTCCCGATGGTGCCCTCCGGCGCACCCTTAAGCGATGTGTTTGACGCAACGGATTTAGAAGGGAAAGAATGAAAAAAAGTATTGTTAAAGGAACGATAGCAGGATTTTCCGTTATACTTCTTTCTTTGATTGCCATGTACCTGGGACTGGTATTTTATTATAGGGACAGCTTCAGTTACGGAACGTGGATTAACGGGGTTTACTGTACCGGAAAGAGTATTAATGAGGTAAATGAAGAACTGATAAGGCAGTGCAGCTATGAAGGGCTTACCATTACAGATTGTGATGGTAAGTCTTATACAATTTTGCCTGAGGATGTGGCTCTTTCTTATGATTATACCAATACGTTGGAGCTTTACAAGCAAAAGCAAAACCCCTTTCTGTGGATTGACAATCTGATTGAAAAGTCAGGAGAAAAAAGTCTGGAGCCTCAGATGAGCTATGATGGGGCGGCGTTTGAAAATCTGGTCAATCAGATGGGACTTTTGACCGGAAAAAGAGAGGAAGACCGTGTGGTTCGGCTTCAAAAAGGGGATAAAGGGTATTATCTTGTAAATGAAAGGGTTCATGTTCTTGATGAAGAACTGGCATACAGCCTTATTAAGGAGGCTTTTGAAGGCTTTCAGGATAAGGTTGATCTGGAGGTGGAAGGCTGTTACCGGGATCTTCCTTTGACAGAGGAGATGAAGGAGCAGATAGCCCTGTGGGATAAGCTGGAGGATTATCAGAGCTGCGGAATTGTTTATCAGCTTGGGGATGACCTGATACCGATAGACGGCAGTGTGGTCTGTAACTGGCTTGTCTTAAATGAGGACGGAACTCCTGTGCTGGATGAGGACGGAAATCTTTGTACCGATGAACAGATGGTATGGCAGTTTATTGATGATCTGGCAGATGAATATGATACGGTAGGCAAAACCAGAAGCTTTCACGCCACCAGAGGAGACATCGTGGCGGTGGAGGGCGGAATATACGGAAATAAAATCGACCGGCAGGCGGAGAAGGAATATCTTCTTGCCGCTTTTCTTGAGAAAAAAACGGAAACCCATGTCCCTTTTTACACGCAGATGGCAAGAAAGCAGGGAAAGGATGATATTGGCGATACCTACATTGAGGTAGATATGACCAATCAGATGATGTACTACTATGTAGAAGGGGAGCTGATGATAGAAACCCCGGTGGTTACAGGCAATACCTCACTTAGAAGAGGAACG
Organism: uncultured Lachnospiraceae bacterium; assembly: GCA_964393865.1. Lineage (GTDB taxonomy): Bacteria > Bacillota > Clostridia > Lachnospirales > Lachnospiraceae > Suilimivivens. The sequence continues at coordinate 18,384 of CAYMUW010000008.1, read as the reverse complement.
CCGGTGGGAACCAATTATGTGTACAATAAGCAGACAAACAGAATTTTGAGAGGTGAGGACTATGAAACACCGGTAAAATTCTGGATACCTGTAAAAGGAGCTGTGGGCATCCATGATGCATCGTGGAGAAGTCAATACGGCGGAGAAATCTATAAGACCAACGGTTCCCATGGATGTATTAATACACCGCTTGAGGAAGTTTCCAGGCTTTATGATATGGTGGAAATCGGTACGCCCTGTGTGATGTTTTATTAAAGCAGTTGACTAAAGTGTTAAATGAGTTTAAAATGTTTCCCAGATGTTTTTATTTTGGCAGGAGCCATTACAGGAGGAGAGAATAGTGTCTAGAGTGTATAACTTTTCAGCAGGTCCGGCAGTTTTGCCTGAGGAAGTATTAAAAGAAGCTGCAGATGAAATGCTTGATTACAAGGGATCGGGCATGTCTGTCATGGAGATGAGCCATCGTTCCAAGGTTTATGACAATATCATTAAGGAAGCGGAAGCCGATTTAAGGGAGCTTATGAATATTCCCGACAATTATAAGGTGCTGTTTTTGCAGGGAGGCGCAAGCCAGCAGTTTGCAATGATCCCCATGAACCTTATGAAAAATAAAAAGGCTGCGTATATTGTAACCGGCCAGTGGGCTAAGAAAGCATATCAGGAAGCTAAGATTTACGGTGAAGCCGTTGAGGTAGCGTCTTCGGCGGATAAGACCTTTTCTTATATTCCGGACTGCTCAGACCTTGATATTCCGGAAGATGCTGATTATGTATATATCTGTGAGAATAATACCATTTACGGTACCAAATACAAGACTCTGCCTAACACTAAGGGACATACGCTGGTAGCCGATGTTTCATCCTGTTTCTTATCTGAGCCTGTAGATGTAACCAAATATGGTGTGATTTACGGCGGCGTGCAGAAAAACGTGGGACCGGCAGGCGTGGTAATCGTTATTATCAGAGAGGATTTGATTACCGAGGATACCCTTCCCGGCACTCCTACCATGTTAAAGTATAAGATTCATGCAGATGCGGAATCTCTTTACAATACTCCTCCGGCATATGGAATTTATATTTGCGGCAAGGTATTTAAATGGCTGAAAAAGCAGGGCGGCCTTTCCGCCATGAAGGAATATAATGAAAAGAAGGCAAAGATTCTCTACGACTTCTTAGATGAAAGCAAGCTTTTTAAGGGAACAGTCAGAAAGGAAGACCGTTCACTGATGAACATACCTTTTGTTACCGGAAACGAAGAGCTGGATGCCAAGTTCGTGAGGGAAGCAAAGGAAGCCGGATTTGAGAACCTGAAAGGCCACAGAAGCGTAGGCGGCATGCGTGCAAGCATTTACAATGCAATGCCTATTGAAGGCGTGGAAAAGCTGGTTGCATTTATGAAAGAATTCGAAGAGAAGAACCTGTAAGGAGACGAGAGGATGTTCAAATATTATTGTTTAAATCCCATTGCCCAGGTAGGGCTGGAAAAGTTCACAGAAGAATTTGTGAAAACAGAAGATATCAATGATGCAGAGGGTATTTTGGTCAGAAGCGCGGCCATGCATGACATGGAGCTGTCCGAGAACCTGCTGGCTGTTGCAAGAGCAGGCGCAGGCGTCAATAATATTCCCCTGGATAAATGTGCAGAGAAGGGCATTGTCGTATTTAACACGCCCGGCGCAAATTCCAACGGCGTGAAAGAGCTTGTGATTGCGGGTATGCTTCTTGCATCCAGAGATATTGTTGGAGGTATCAACTGGGTTACTTCCGCAAAGGATGATGAAAACATTGCCAAGGCAACCGAAAAGGAAAAGAAACGCTTTGCAGGTACCGAAGTGCAGGATAAAAAGCTTGGTATTATCGGTCTTGGAGCAATCGGTGTTAAGGTAGCAAATGTGGCAAAGCATTTGGGAATGGAAGTTTACGGCTATGATCCCTATGTGTCCGTAGATGCAGCATGGAACTTAAGCCGCGATGTAAAGCATGTGCTGAATGTAGAAGATATCTATGAAAATTGTGATATTATCACCATTCATGTTCCCTTAATGGATTCTACCAGAGGAATGATTAATCAGGAAGCTATTTCCAAAATGAAGGATGGCGTTATTCTTTTGAACTTTGCAAGAGATCTTCTTGTGAATGAGAAGGATGTTCTGGATGGCATTAAGTCCGGTAAGGTGCGTAAATATGTATCGGATTTCCCCAACACAACCACAGCAGGTCAGGAAGGCTGTATTGTAATTCCTCACCTTGGCGCATCCACAGAGGAATCCGAGGATAACTGTGCCAAGATGGCAGTGAAGGAAATGATGAATTATTTAAAGAACGGCAATATTAACAACAGTGTTAATTATCCCAACTGCGATATGGGTGTCTGCACCCAGGCAGGACGTGTTGCGATCTTCCACAAAAATATTGCCAATATGATTACGAAATTTACCGCATGCTTTGGTGACGAGGGAATTAATATTACGGATTTGGTTAATAAGTCCAAAGGTGAAGTTGCCTACACCATGCTGGATATTGAAAAGCCTGCGGATGCAGAGATTATCAGCAAGCTTCAATCCATTGAGGGCGTGTTCAGAGTTCGTGTTGTAAAATAAAAAGGGCTGCCGTAAGGCAGCCTTTTAAAATTCCGTAAAATTAGTAAGATTTTCATCCAAATCTTCCTTTAACATGGCATCCTGTTTGGCAGAAACAATACTTGCCAGATCCATGTATTTGATAAATACATCCTCAAGAGCCATGTTTTTTTCGTCTGCAATTTCCTGCATAATGGGTTTAAGCTGTTCAAGCTGAAATGAGATACGGGTTTTCTGGGGATCTATATCGCCAAGAACCTTTTCTGCATAAGCATTAATACGGGAAAGCATGTCCTTTTCTTCCTCATTTAAAGAGGAAAAACCGTTAGAATTTTTTGGTGTCTGAAACATTTTTTCACATCCTTATCAGTAAATTGAATACCTTATGATTGTAACACTTGACGCTTGTGTTGTATAGATATCTTTGTTAAAATAATTAGTAACTGATGAAGTAAAATGCAGCCGTAAAATAATGAGCATACCAATATTGCCGGCTGAGAGAAAGGAATGATTAGTATGAACAGTAAATTATATAAGCTGATGAATTGGCCGAAAATTGAAGGTGTGATTTACTCAGAAGAGGATAGTCCTCATGAAATTTTAGGGCCCCATGTGACGGGAAAGAGCGTATTATTTCAAACCTTTCAGCCGGGTGCTTCAGCCGTAAGCATTAAAACACAGGATAAGACACACAAGATGGAAATGGTTGACGAGACGGGGTATTTTGCCTGTCTGGCCAGTGGAAGGATTCCTGATGATTATGTGTACGAAATCAAAGATAAAGACGGAAATATAAAAACCATGCGGGATGCGTATAAGTATTCGGTTGGTATTGACGCAAAGGATATCGATAAGTTTAATGCAGGCATCCATTATTCCATATATGAAAAGCTGGGTGCGCATCCCATGACCATACAGGGGATTTCCGGAACCTTCTTTGCCGTATGGGCGCCCAATGCCCAACGGGTCAGTGTGGTAGGAGATTTCAACGGCTGGGATGGACGTATTCATCAAATGAAGCGAAATGCAGAGGGCGGCATATTTGAAATTTTTATTCCCGACGTGCAGCCGGGCGAATGCTATAAATACGAAATCAAGGCAAAGGGCGGGCTGACCTTTATGAAGGCTGACCCCTATGCGTTTGGCCAGCAGCTCAGGCCGGAAACGGCTTCCGTTGTGCAGGATATTTCCGGTTATCAGTGGAAGGATCAGAAATGGATGAAGGGAAGAGCGGCGCTGCAAAGTGAGAACTCTCCGATCAGCATTTATGAGCTGTATCTGGGGTCCTTTAAAAGAAATGCAGATATGGGAGAATATTTAAATTACAGAGAGCTGGCAGAGGAAATTATTAAATATGTAAAGGAAACAGGCTACACTCATGTTGAGCTCATGCCAATTATGGAGCATCCTTTGGATGCATCCTGGGGATATCAGGTGATTGGTTATTATGCGCCTACTGCCAGATACGGAAGCCCTGAAGACTTTATGTATTTTGTGGACGCACTGCATCAGGCAGGAATTGGCGTAATTCTTGACTGGGTGCCTGCGCATTTTCCCAGAGATACCCATGGGCTTTCCGGCTTCGACGGTACCTGCCTGTATGAACATATGGACCCCAGAAAGGGTGCCCATCCTCATTGGGGAACCCTGATTTATAATTATGGTCGGCCTCAGGTGTCCAATTATCTGATTGCCAACGCCATTTACTGGGTAGAAAAATATCATGTGGATGGAATTCGAATGGATGCGGTTGCTTCCATGCTTTATCTGGACTATGGGAAACGTGACGGAGAATGGGTTGCCAATATTTACGGCGGCAATGAAAATCTGGAAGCGGTGGAGTTTTTAAAGCATCTGAATTCCATTATGAAAAAGAGAAACCCGGATGTGCTTATGATAGCGGAGGAATCTACGGCATGGCCCAAGATTACCGGCAGGCTTAATGACGGCGGACTGGGCTTTGACCTGAAATGGAATATGGGATTTATGAATGATTATCTTTCCTATATCGGCAACGATCCCTATTTCAGGGCGCATCACCATAACGAGCTGACCTTCAGCATGATTTATGCCTACAGTGAAAACTTTATGCTGGTATTTTCTCATGATGAGGTGGTACACGGCAAAGCTACTCTGATCGGGAAGATGCCCGGTGTCTTGGAGGATAAGTTTGCAAACCTGCGGCTTACCTATGCTTATATAATGACCCATCCCGGAAAGAAGCTTCTTTTTATGGGACAGGATATTGCCGAATTTAAGGAGTTTGATGAGACCAGACAAACGGAATGGTCATTACTTAATTATGATTCCCACAAGGGAATTCACAAGCTGGTGAAAGATTTAAATAAGCTCTACAAGGAAAAGCCCGCATTGTATGCACTGGATACCAAACCGGAGGGCTTTGAATGGATTAATTGTATTTCTCCCGAGAAATGTATGGTTTCCTTTATGCGTAAGACAGACAAGCCGGAAGAGGTATTGGTTGTCACTGCAAACTTTGCCAATGTGGAGCAGGAGTTTGTAATCGGTGTGCCCTATGAAGGAAAATATAAAGAAATCTTAAATACCGACGCCAAATGTTACGGCGGTCTTGGAAGAGTAAACGGCAGGGCAAAGAGTGTTTCGGAGGATGAGGTTGACGGAAAGCCTTATTCCTTTAAAATGACGGCAGCACCGTTATCTGTCAGCATTTTTGCCTTTGTTCCTTACACAGAAAAGGAAAAGCAGCAGATTGCAAAGAAAAAAGCGGAGCTGGAGGCAGAGAAAAGAGCGGAAGCAGCAAGACAGGAGGCAGAGGAGGCTAAGCGTCAGGCGCTTGCAGCCAAAGAGGAGGCTTTAGCTGCCCGAAAGCAGGCGCAGGAAGCGGAAAGGAAAGCAAAGGAAGCACAAAAGAAGGCTGAAGAGGAAATACAGAAGGCTAAGGAAGCACAGGAACGTGCATTGACAATAAAAAATAACCCTTAATCGGGAAAGGATTGGTGCGAAGCTATGGATATGCAGGAATTTGAAAAGGATGCCGGTATCATAGAGGAATTTTTGGCAGAACTTCCCGAAAAAGCATTTCATCTGGGGGTGCGCGTGGTGCTTGCCGCACTGGCATTTTTGATTGGTGTGCAGTTGATCAGGCTTATCCGCCATGTACTGAAAAAGGCACTGAATAAAAGCCGGGTAGAAAGCGGTGCGGTTCATTTCATAGATTCTTTTGTAAAATTGGGCTTGTATTTTGTACTTGTTCTCAGCATAGCAGCAAGCCTGGGTGTGGATGCGACCAGTATTTTAGCGCTTTTAGGATCTGCCAGCGTGGCGATTGGTCTTGCGGTGCAGGGAAGCCTGAGTAATTTTGCAGGAGGCGTTCTGCTGTTGGTTTTAAAGCCTTTTGCCCCGGGAGATTATATTAAGGATGGGGAAGGCAATGAGGGAACGGTGGAAAGTATTGATGTTTTTTATACCCATCTTATCACGCCGGATCATAAAATAATTGTATTGCCCAACGGTACCCTTGCCAACGGTTCCATTACCAATTACACCATGTGCAAAACAAGAAGAGTGGATATTCCGGTAGGAATTTCTTACAAGGAGGATATCAGAACCGCCAGAAAAGTGCTGGAACAGGTGTTGAATGAGGACGCAGGTGTTTTGAAGGATCAGGATAGGCGGATTTTTGTGGATGCGTTGGGAGACAGCAGTGTTTTGCTCAATGTAAGATGCTGGGCAGCTCAAGAGACATACTGGGAGACCAAATGGCGGCTTACGGAAGAAATAAAGTATGCATTGGATGATGCAGGGATCAGTATTCCTTATCCGCAGATGGATATTCACTTAGATTCTTTAGATGAAGCGTAATATTTTTTAATAAATCAATCAAATGAAAATGAAGCATTGGAATGCATTGGAATGCATTGGAATGCATTGGAATGCAGTATAAATTTGTACTTGCAAATTACAGACGCTGCATTTATAATATTTCTTGTTGTTGGTTTGTATGTAAACCACAAGAGTGCTACTGTGGCTCAGTCGGTAGAGCAGCTGATTCGTAATCAGCAGGTCAGGGGTTCAAGTCCCCTCAGTAGCTTGCAAAGAGAGTTGCCCTCGCAACTCTCTTTATTTTTTCTTCTTGTACAGATGTTCCAGGTATTGAATTCCCTGATATAATCCCATGGCAATAAGACATAAAATGATAATAGAAGTAATGACCATATTAAGCTTAAATACTTGTGAACCATAGATAATCAGATACCCAAGCCCCTGTCTGGCAGCCAGAAATTCGCCAATAATCACGCCCACAAGCGCGAGACCGATATTGACCTTCATATTGCTTAAAATAGTCGGAACAGACGATGGAAGAACAACCTTAAAAAATGCATTAAGGCGGTTGCCGCCCAGAGTAAAAATAAGCTTAAGCTTTTCGGGGTCCGTATCCTTAAACCCTGTATAGAGATTGATAATGGAGCCAAAGATTGCCACGGAAATTCCTGCCACAATGATTGTTTTGGTGCCTGTGCCCAGCCATACAATAAAAAGAGGAGCAAGGGCTGATTTGGGAAGGCTGTTTAAAACCACCAAATACGGTTCGAGAATTTCTGACAATGTTTTAGAGTACCATAAAAGGGTAGCGATAACCATGGCCAGCAAAGTAATCAAAACAAAGCTGATCAGCGTTTCTAAAAGCGTTATTCCTGTATGCGTAAAAAAGGAGCCGTCTGCCAGCATTTGTATAAAGAAAGAAGCTACCATACTGGGACTGCTGAAAAAGAAGGTGTCAATAAGCTGTAATCTTCCGGCAAACTCCCAAAGTATCAGGAATGCAGCAAATAATAACAGCCTTGAAAATGTGACCATGTGATGGTAGTGATGATGCTTTCGTACATAAAGCTCCTGGGCTTCGGACTGCCGGGAGATATCGCATGTATGGTCAGCTGTTTTCTCCTGAATATTCATCGGAAATCTCCTTCCATAGAAATGTAAACAGATTATTGAATTCCGGAGCGCTTCTTGCGGCAAGAGGAGAATTTTCCGTCATAGTAAGCTGGACCGGAATATCCTTTTTAATAGTAGCAGGTCTTTTGGTCATGATTAAAATTCTGTCGGCCAGTGAAATTGCTTCGGATAAATCATGTGTAATCAGAATGGCGGTAATTCCGCTTTTCCGTATAATGCTTCCTATGTCGGCGGAAACCATTAAACGGCTTTGGTAATCCAGAGCGCTGAAGGGTTCATCAAGAAGAAGAAGTGCAGGCTCCATGACCATGGTGCGGATGAGGGCGGCCCGCTGTTTCATACCACCGGACAATTCTCCCGGCTTTTTGTCCTTAAACCGATATAAGCCGTAATCCTTCAAAAGACGTTCCGCAAGAGCCTCCTTTTCGGGACTCATTGTTTTAGTTATTTCGGGACCAAGAAGTACATTTTTCCAGATAGAGCGCCATTCCAGCAAATGATCCTGCTGAAGCATATAGCCGATCCTCACATCACTGCTGTGATCCAGCCATACTTCCCCTTCTTCCGGCTGCATTAGACCTGCAATAATGGAAAGAAGCGTGGATTTTCCGCAGCCGCTGGGACCAACAATGGCAATAAATTCTCCCCGATGAACCTGAAAAGATATATGATTAAGCGCTTTAGTCTCGCATTTTAAACTGTGATATGAAAAACTGATATTCCGACATTCCAGAATAGGCTGTTCCATTGCGGGACCTCATTTCCTTTTTTTATACTTCTAATTTATGAACATTCGACATATGTGTGCCGGCTTTTTGTGCCGGCTTTTTAAATAAAACGTTGAAATATAAGGGAAAATATGATAGTATCAAATTCAGATTTAACTATTGGAGGATGATTTTATGGCTCAATTGTGGGGCGGACGTTTTACGAAGGAAACGGACAAGCTGGTTTATCAGTTTAATGCTTCGATCAATTTTGACAAAAAGCTTTTTGAGCAGGACATAGAAGGCAGCATAGCCCATGTAGTTATGCTGGAGAAGCAGGGAATTATCACCTGCAGGGAAAAGGATGATATTATAAAGGGATTGACGGGTATTCGAACCGATGTGGAAGAGGGAAGACTTTCTATTTCGGATGAATATGAAGATATTCACAGCTTTGTGGAAGCAAAGCTGATCGAAAGGATCGGTGATGCAGGCAAGAAAATGCATACCGGCAGAAGCAGGAATGATCAGGTTGCGCTTGACATGAAGCTTTACGTGAGATCGGAGACAGTACAGATCAATGATTGTCTGCATGAGCTGTTGGAAACACTGTTGAATATTATGGAAAATAATTTAACCACCTATATGCCGGGCTTTACCCATCTTCAAAAGGCACAGCCTACCACTCTGGCTCATCATATGGGTGCTTACTTTGAAATGTTTAAAAGGGATGTGCTGCGTCTTTCCGATATATACAAACGGATGAATTATTGTCCCCTTGGCGCTGGAGCCTTTGCGGGAACCACATATCCTCTTGACAGATCTTATACCGCTTCACTTATGGGATTTGAGGGGCCCACTCTTAACAGCATGGATTCTGTGGCAGACAGAGACTATGTGATAGAATTTCTGGCGGCGCTTTCTACGATTATGATGCATTTAAGCCGTTTTTCGGAGGAGATTATCATATGGAACTCCAATGAATATCGTTTTGTGGAAATCGATGATGCCTTTTCAACCGGAAGCAGCATTATGCCGCAGAAAAAGAATCCGGATATCGCAGAGCTTGTAAGAGGAAAGACAGGGCGGGTTTACGGAGCTCTTGTTTCCATATTGACCACCATGAAAGGACTGCCCCTTGCCTACAATAAAGACATGCAGGAGGACAAGGAGGTCACCTTTGATGCCATTGAAACCGTTAAGAATTGCCTGACTCTGTTTAACGGCATGTTATCTACCATCAGATTTAACGATCGTGTTATGGAAGATAGCGCTATGAAGGGCTTTACCAATGCGACTGATGCGGCAGATTATCTGGTGAATAAAGGCGTTCCCTTCCGGGATGCTCACGAAATTATCGGAAGGCTGGTGCTGTACTGTATTGAGAAAAACAGCAGCATAGACGCCTTAAGTATTGAGGAGCTGAAAGAAATCAGTCCCGTATTTGAGGCGGATGTGTATGATGCCATCAGTTTAAAGACCTGCGTGGAGAAAAGGCTGACCACCGGCGCCCCGGGGCCCAGTGCAATGAAAGAAGCTATCAGGATAAACAAAGAATTTCTGGAGCAGATCAGAATCAAGGATAAATAAAATAATATATAAAATGAGGAGAATGAAAATGAGTGAGAAACTGAAAGTGGGAATTTTAGGCGGAACCGGTATGGTGGGACAGAGATTTATTTCTCTTCTTGAAAACCATCCATGGTTTGAGGTTACAACCATTGCAGCAAGTGCAAGATCGGCGGGCAAGACCTATAAGGAGGCCGTAGGAGACAGATGGAAAATGACGACTCCTATGCCGGAGGCTGTAAAGGACATTGTGGTTATGAATGTGAATGAGGTGGAAACGGTTGCTTCCCAGGTTGATTTTGTATTCAGCGCAGTGGACATGACCAAGGAAGAAATCAAGAAGCTCGAGGAGGAGTACGCAAAGACCGAGACTCCCGTGGTATCCAACAATTCCGCTCACAGATGGACGCCGGATGTACCTATGGTTGTGCCGGAGATTAATCCCGAGCATATGAAGGTAATTGATTTTCAGAAAAAGAGACTGGGAACTACCAGAGGTTTTGTGGCTGTAAAGCCTAATTGCTCCATTCAGAGCTATGCACCTGTGCTTACCGCATGGAAGGAATTTGAACCTTACGAAGTGGTTGCAACCACTTATCAGGCAATCTCAGGTGCCGGAAAAACCTTTAAGGACTGGCCGGAAATGGTTGAAAATATTATCCCTTACATCGGCGGAGAGGAGGAAAAGAGTGAGAAGGAACCTCTTCGTATTTGGGGAGAGATTAAGGACGGCGTAATTGTTCCGGCAGCTTCTCCTGTTATTACATGTCAGTGTATCAGAGTACCGGTATTAAACGGTCATACCGCAGCAGTCTTTGTAAAATTCAAAAAGAAACCTACCAAGGAGCAGTTGATCGAAAAGCTGGTTTCCTTCAGAGGACTTCCTCAGGAACTTAAGCTTCCCAGCGCACCCGGTCAGTTTATTCAGTATTTGGAGGAGGATAACAGACCACAGGTAAAGCTGGATGTAGACTTTGAAAACGGTATGGGAATCAGCGTTGGACGTCTTCGTGAAGATACCGTTTATGATTGGAAATTTGTAGGTTTATCTCACAATACCGTACGCGGTGCGGCAGGCGGTGCGGTATTATGTGCCGAGCTATTAAAGGAACAGGGTTACATTTCTAAAAAATAATCAAACAAAATTATTTGGCAGCTGTGCATGGAGGGGCGTTCCATGCACAGTTCAAAAGAGAAGGGTAAATAAAAATGGATGAATTACGTTATCAGGTAGACCTGTTAAGCGCAATGAACCTGCGATTGACAAATGATGAAAAAATGTACCGCCTAATTTGCAACACATCAAGCAATGCATTTCTTTATGTTAATTTTATTGACAATGAAGTAAGAACGATTGCTAACTGGGAGTACTTTTTCTCGGATGTTGAGCTGAAAGACATGAAGGATTTGGCCAAACTGTATTCTCAGGTGGAGGATAAGTATGAGCTTCCGCTCAGGGACCTGATTTTTCTGGAACAGAAAGAAATGAATACGGACAGCGGTATTGTCAGGCTGAAGGACGGAAAGACATGGGTGGAGTGCGAGACCTCAATTCTATATGACAGTATGGGAAATGCAACGGATAAGGTAATCCGTTTTAAAGATATATCCAAATTTAAAAAGCAAAATGAAGAACTGACCTATATGGCATACTATGATATGCTTACAGGCTTGTATAACAGAAATTATTTTGTTCGATTGCTTGCTGATTTTGTCAGAAGAGCCGGAGAAAATAATGATGTTGTGGCAGTAATGTTTGTGGATATTGATGATTTCAGGAAAATCAATGACGGCTTCGGAATTATTGTAGGGGATGAGATTGTCCAGCAATTCGGACAACTGCTGTCGGAATTTCAGGAGGAAAATGTGTTAGTGTCCCATTTTAATGCGGACATTTACTGCATTGCTATTTATAACCCCGGCGGAAACAGAACGGTAGAGCATATTTACAAGTGTATCCATGAAAGGATCAGAAATCCCTTTCTTTTAAGCACAGGACAGGAAATGATGATTTCCGTCAGCGTGGGCGTAGCGGAGTATCCGGAAGCCGCCAAAACAACTTTGGAGTTGATTAATTGTGCGGAAATTGTAATGTTCAAGGCAAAAAGAGGCGGAAAAGATGCAATCAAGTATTTTGATGCACCCATCCTCAATGAATTTCTGCAGAATGTGAATATAGAAACTAAGCTGAAAGAAGCGGTTTTTAGTCAGAATTTTACTATGAATTTTCAACCGCAGTATTATGCAGATACCAAAAAGCTTCGCGGAATGGAAGCTCTGATCAGATGGCGGGATAATGACGGCAAGATGATCAGCCCTGCGCTTTTTATTCCTATCGCAGAAAAGAACGGAGCGATTGTTCCTATCGGAACATGGGTAATGGAAGAGAGTATCAAAACCTTTGTTCAATGGAAGAAGCAATATGACTGTGATGTGATCTTGTCACTGAATATATCTGCCATTCAGTATATGAGAGATGAGTTTGTGGACAGCATTATCGGGATTATCCAAAAGTATGATGTTGATCCCAGGGAGCTTGAGCTGGAAATTACGGAAAGCGTGTTGATTGAGAATTTTAAGAATGTGATGGAAAAGCTTCATATTCTTCGGGAGTATGGCATCAGAATATCCTTAGATGATTTTGGAACAGGTTATTCCTCTTTGTCATACATCAAGGGACTTCCCATAGATACCTTGAAGATCGACAAGAGCTTTATTAATACAATTATTACCGATGAAAATACAAGAATTATTACCGAATCCATTATTCACATGGTGAAAAAACTGGGATTTGAAACCATAGCTGAGGGTGTGGAAACAGAGGAACAATTTCATTATCTGAAAGAGATTGGCTGCGACTGTATACAGGGATTTTTACTTGGACGCCCCATGCCGAAAGAGGAGATGGAGAAGCTTCTTGGCGGGCAGAGTTAGAATCGAAAGGGGGAACAATGGTTTTAGGACGGACTTCGGAGCTGAAATATTTAAATACATATTATGATCGTGAGGGAAGCCAGATCATGGTCGTCTACGGCAAAAAAAACGTAGGCAAAACATCTCTGTTGCGTCAATTTGTTCAGGATAAGCCTCATTTTTATTATCTGGCCCGATCTGCCGCTGAAAGAGAGCAGCGTTATCAGTGGGGAGCAGAGCTTGGCAGAGAGGATATAAAGGTTTTAAAATATCCCTCCTTCACAGAAATATTCCAGTCTTTTCTTCGCGAAAAAAGCGGAAAGAAAGTCATTATTATTGATGAATTTCAGTATATTGTTAAGGCAAGCAAAGGCTTCATGAAGGAATTGATTAACTTCGTCCATGATAACTGGCAAAGCACACAGGTGATGGTGATTTTGTGCAGTTCTTCCATAGGCTGGGTGGAAAACAGTATGATTACCAGAATTGGTGAAGCAGCCTATGAGCTTTCAGGCTTTTTAAAGATCAGAGAGCTTGAGTTTGATGTTATGATGGAATATTTCCCCGGCTTTTCCATGGAACAATGCGTGGAAACATATGCTGTTCTGGGCGGAATCCCCGGTTTGTGGAGACATTTTGACGACAAACTGAGTATTCGTGAAAATATTTGCCGGTATCTGCTGAATCCCCGGTCTTTATTATACGGTGAAGGTCAGCGTATGGTGGAGGAAGAGCTTCGGGAGACCGGAGTATATAATACAATTTTGGCGTCTATAGCTGCAGGAAATCACAAGCTGAATGATTTGTACCTTCACACGGAATTTTCCAGAGCCAAAATAAGCGTTTACCTGAAAAATCTGATGGAGCTGGAATTGGTGGAGAAGGTTTTTTCCTACGATACGGAAGGCAAATCCAATACCCAGAAGGGAATATACAGAATCAGCAATCATTTTGTGAATTTCTATTTTACCTATTTGTATCCTAATTTAAGCAGCCTTGAAAGACTGACACCCGGTGAATTTTTTAATAAGTACATTGCACCCGGGTTTAAAACCTATGTTGCGGAATACTTTAAAGTCGTATGTAAGCAGTATGTGGAAAGATGGAATAAATGGGGAAGACTGCCGATTGAGATAGACCGGATCGGCGAATGGGTAGGAAAGCTTGGAACCATAGATATTATTGTTCAAAACGAAAAGGGTGAAACGATTATCGGCATCTGCAATTGGGATAAGCCGATGATGCGTTATGACGATTATGAATGGCTTTTGTTCTGTGCCGAGAAGGCAAAGCTGCGGGCTGATTATGTATATTTATTTTCGGTGAAGCAATTTGATGAAAAGCTTAATCTTGAGGCAAAGGTAAAACAAAATCTGAAATTAATCAGTATGGATGAGATGTAATGGGAAAAAGTCTGTATATAGCAGAAAAGCCAAGTGTGGCAAGAGAATTTGCCAGGGCACTGCAAATCAATGCAAGCAATAAAGACGGATATATGGAATCTCCGGATGCCATTATTACCTGGTGCGTAGGACATCTGGTTACAATGAGCTACCCGGAGGTTTATGATGAAAAGTACAAAAAATGGTCGTTAAGCACCATCCCTTTTATTCCGACAGAGTTCAAGTATGAAGTAATCGATAGCGTAAAAAAGCAGTTTCACATTGTGAGCGGACTGCTGAACAGGGAGGATGTGGAGACCATTTATGTCTGTACCGACTCCGGACGTGAGGGGGAATATATTTATCGTCTGGTGGAACAGCAGGCTCATGTTGTGGGCAAAAAGAGAAAAAGAGTATGGATTGATTCCCAGACAGAGGAAGAAATTTTACGGGGAATCAGGGAAGCAAAGGATTTGTCCGAGTATGATAATCTCGGTGCGGCGGCTTACCTTCGCGCAAAGGAAGATTACCTGATGGGAATTAATTTTTCCAGAGTGCTCACATTAAAATACGGGACTTCTGTTAAGAATTATCTGAAAGCAGACCGTGCCGTAATCAGTGTAGGACGTGTTATGACCTGCGTGCTTGGAATGGTGGTCAACAGAGAGCGGGAAATCAGAGAGTTTGTCAAAACCCCATTTTACCGTGTTTTAGCGGGAGTAACGGTAGGAGATAAGACCTGCAGCTGCGAGTGGAAGGCGGTAGAAAATACCAGATATTTCGGGTCGCCTCTTCTGTACAAAGATAACGGGTTTAAAGAAAAAAAAGATGCAGCGGCACTGATTTTGGATTTGACCGCACAGCCGCCTGTATCTGCAGTGGTAGAGGCGCTGGAAAAGAAAAAGGAAACCAAAAATCCGCCTCTTTTATATAATCTGGCAGAGCTTCAAAATGACTGTTCCAAGTATTTTAAGATCAGTCCCGATGAAACGCTTCGCATTGCCCAGGAGCTATATGAAAAGAAGATGACTACCTATCCCAGAACGGATGCCAGGGTGCTTTCCACTGCGGTTGCCAAGGAAATTTCCAAGAATATCAGAGGACTTTTGAATTACGGAATTGCAAAGGATATGGCGGCAAAGGTACTGGAAAGCGGCAGCTATAAGCAGATCGGGAAATCAAGATATGTAAATGACAAGCAGATCACGGATCACTATGCAATTATTCCCACCGGGCAGGGACTGGGTAATCTTGGAAACCTGAATCCCACAGCGGCAAAGGTATATGAAATTATTGTGAGAAGATTTCTGGCTGTGTTTTTTCCTCCGGCAGTATATCGGAAGGTTTCTTTGAATGTGTCAATAAAGGGGGAACAGTTTTTTGCAGGATTTAAGGTATTGGAAACAGAAGGTTATCTGGAAGCGGCGGCATTCTCCTTCTCAAGGAAAAGGAGTCAGCAGGAAGATACCAAAGCAAAGGAAGAGCCCATACAAAAGAATAGCGGAAACGGTGAAGATACGGAGGATGGAGAGGATCGCACAGCTGATCAGGAATTCATGGAGGCTTTAAACCGCCTGAAAAAGGGCATGGAACTTCCGGTGGCCGAAATGCAGATCAAGGAGGGTGAGACATCACCGCCCAAAAGATACAATTCCGGAACCATTATTCTGGCTATGGAAAATGCCGGACAGCTGATTGAGGACGAGGAGCTTCGGTCTCATATTAAGGGAAGCGGTATCGGCACATCGGCGACCAGAGCGGAAATTTTGAAAAAACTGATTAATATTAAATATCTTGCGCTTAACAAAAAGACGCAGATAATTACCCCTACATTAATGGGAGAAATGATATACGAGGTGGTAGATAATTCCATTAAGCCGCTTTTAGATCCGGCACTTACCGCAAGCTGGGAAAAGGGACTTACCATGGTGGCAGACGGGGTGATTACAGAGGACGAATATATGAAAAAGCTGGATGATTTTGTGTCCAGAAGAACCAATATCGTAAAGCAGCTGAATAATCAGTATATTTTAAACCGGCAGTTTAACAAAGCTGCGGGAAATTATAAAAAGAGCTGATATAAAACTTGAATGTTCTGCAGCAGAAGGAGGCATGGTTATGAATATGGAACACTATAAGATTGCTAATCTATACAATCTTGATGAGACGATTGCAGCGGAATTATTGAAAGAAGCAGAATATCCCTGGGAACTTCTCTCTAAAATCAGCAGTTTTATTTTAGAACTGGGAGAAAAACTTCCCAAGGATCAATATACTCAGGTAAAGGAAAATGTTTGGATTGCCAAATCCGCCACTGTGGCGCCCACAGCCTGCATCAATGGTCCGGCTATTATTGATGAGGAGGCTGAAATCAGACATTGTGCATTTATCAGAGGAAATGCTATTGTGGGAAAAGGGGCAGTAGTGGGAAATTCCACAGAGCTTAAAAATGTAATTTTATTTAACAAGGTTCAGGTTCCCCATTATAATTATGTGGGAGACAGCATTTTGGGCTATAAGGCTCATATGGGAGCGGGATCTATCACCTCCAATGTTAAGAGCGATAAAACTCTGGTAGTGGTCAAAAGCGGCGAGGAGCGGATTGAGACAGGTCTTAAGAAATTTGGCGCAATGCTTGGCGATCATGTGGAAGTGGGCTGTAACAGCGTGCTGAATCCCGGAACCGTAATCGGCCGAAATTCCAATGTTTATCCTACCAGTATGGTAAGGGGCTGTATTCCCGCAAACAGCATTTATAAGAAACGGGGAGAAATAGCCGCTAAAAGATCATAAGCTTTTTCCTTTGACTTAGTTGAAAAAATTGTCAAAAGGGCTGGATTTTTTGCGTAATATATGCGAGAATAGAGGGTGTGATTATAACAAAGTATTCGCAGCAGGAGTACTTTGTTAATAAATATTTATCTACATATTGAAAGGAGTTTTCACATGATTTATTCAAAGGAAGTTGAAGAAATGTGTACAGTTGCACAGGGTGTTCATCATGGCTGTGCACCTATCCCAGAAGAAGCAAAATGGGTTCAGGCTAAAAAAGTGGAAGACATTTCAGGTTTTACACACGGTGTAGGCTGGTGTGCACCTCAGCAGGGTGCCTGCAAGTTATCCCTGAATGTTAAAGAAGGTATTATTCAGGAAGCATTGGTTGAAACAATCGGATGCTCAGGTATGACACATTCCGCAGCTATGGCTGCAGAAATCCTTCCCGGATTAACTGTTATGGAAGCATTGAATACAGACCTTGTATGTGATGCAATCAATACAGCTATGAGAGAATTATTCTTACAGATCGTGTATGGACGTTCTCAGAGTGCGTTCTCAGAAGACGGACTTGCTATCGGTGCCGGTCTCGAGGATCTTGGTAAGGGACTTAGAAGTCAGGTTGGTACTATGTATGGTACTCTGGAGAAGGGTCCTCGTTACCTGGAAATGGCTGAAGGCTATGTAACAGGTATTGCACTTGATGCCGATAACGAAATCATCGGTTACAAGTTTGTTAACTTTGGTAAGATGACAGACTTCATGAAGAAGGGCGATGATCCTGCTACTGCTTATGAGAAGTCATGTGGACAGTATGGTCGTGTAGATGATGCTGTTAAGATCATTGACCCCAGAAAAGAATAATTAATAGGAGGAATGTAAAAATGGCATTATTTGAATCATATGAAAGAAGAATTGATACGATCAATTCCGTTTTAAATTCTTACGGCATTTCTTCTATCGAAGAAGCTGAGAAAATTACCAAAGATGCTGGACTTAACGTTTACGATCAGGTTAAGAAAATCCAGCCCATCTGTTTTGAAAATGCTTGCTGGGCTTATACAGTAGGTGCAGCAATTGCTATTAAGAAAGGCTGCAAAAAAGCAGCAGATGCTGCCGCAGCAATCGGTGAAGGTCTTCAGGCTTTCTGTATTCCCGGTTCCGTAGCAGATACCCGTAAGGTTGGTCTTGGACATGGTAACCTTGGAAAGATGCTTCTGGAAGAGGAAACAGAATGCTTCGCATTCTTAGCAGGACATGAATCCTTTGCAGCTGCTGAAGGTGCAATCGGTATTGCTGAAAAGGCAAACAAAGTTCGTCAGAAACCTCTTCGTGTTATTTTAAATGGTCTTGGCAAGGACGCTGCTAAGATTATTTCCAGAATTAACGGATTTACATTTGTTGAGACAGAATACGATCCTTACACAAATACAGTTAAGGAAATCGAGCGCAAGGCTTACTCAGACGGACTTCGTTCCAAGGTTAACTGCTATGGTGCAAACTCCGTTCCTGAAGGCGTTGC
>CAYMUW010000007.1:0-88007 GCA_964393865.1 uncultured Lachnospiraceae bacterium | reverse complement strand
CAGAGCCTTAGGCAGGGAGCCAAATCAGAAGGAGGATTTTCTTCAAACTGGCGGATGTAAGGCCACAGAAAGATTTTTATTATCAGAGAGCCAAAGCCGTCTGTGAAAATCATAGAAGGTACCGGTACCCGGAGTATCACCGACAGAAAAACCAGAAATAATGGCATGTAAATGATTCTCTTTGAAGTCAGCAGCAAATCTGGTGTAGGAAGTTATTTTAAATTCGAAAGAGACAAGAAGAGCCCGGAGCATATCGGAAGGGAGTCTTGGTTCAGGCTCAAAGACGGAATAACGATCCTGCATAAGGTTGTCCACAGCTGAAAGTTCAAGAGACCAGAATTTTTCAAGAATCTGCCATGTGGAATCGGGTAAAGAAGCTGCCGCATTAGGATAATATTTACCATGACTACTTTTTTGCAAAAAACGCTGGATAAGGTCAGACCGGGCGGCATTGTGGCATTCATCACAAGCAAAGGGACGCTTGACAAGGCAAACCCTTCGGTAAGGAAATACATTGCGGAACGGGCGGAGCTGCTCGGCGCAATCAGGCTTTCAAGTACCGCCTTTAAGGACAGTGCGGGGACCGATGTCACAAGCGACATCATATTCCTGCAAAAAAGGGAACGCAAGATCGTGGCGGAGCTTGCAGGGGAAGAGGAAAAGACAGAGGACATCATTGATGCTGATCCCGATGTGAAGAATTACACTTATACCTTTGTGGGAGGGAAACTTTATTACTGTGAAAATTCCGTCATGTACCGCAAGGAAGTGTCGCAGGCGGCGGAGGAACGGATACGGGGAATGGACGAAATCCGCACCATCACAAGGCAGCTTATCTTTATCCAGACGGAAGGGTGCAGCAGCGAGGAATTAGCCGCACAGCAGAAACTTCTTAATGAAAAATATGATGCCTATGTAAGAAAATACGGTCCGCTGACCGGGCGGGGAAGCCAGCAGGCATTCCGTGACGATGCGGATTACCCGCTTCTGTGTTCCCTTGAGGTCGTGGACGAGGACGGAAAGATGGAGAAAGCGGATATGTTCCATAAGCAGACCATACATGCGAAGAATCAGGTGGAGCGTGTGGAAACGGCGGTGGAGGCGCTGAATGTGTCCGTCAATGAGTTCGGGGCGGTCAATATCCCGTTCATGCTGAGCATATATGAACCTGACACCAGCAAAGAGACGGAAAGCCTGCCGGAATGCAGCACACTCCCGCCGGAGGACTACGAGCAGTTTATCTATGAGCTGCTGAAAACGCCGCCCAGGGCAAGGGCTGTATGGTAAGAATGGAGAAATTCCGGCATACAGGTAAAACTCAACAGCTACAACATGAACTGGTTCATTGAGGGGAAACGGATTGACTCCTATTCCATTTTTGAGGAAACTTTAAACCTGCGCACCGTCACCGTCCGTGACAGGAGATATAAATTTATAATTCTTGGATTAACGGGTTGATAAATGAAACGAAAAGGCGTAATTTGGAAGGGGGGAAATATAGTAAGAAGTTTTTGGGGATAGGGCCTCAGGATTGGACTTTAAAATAGTTTTACTAAGGAGAAAGATATGGCAAATGACTGTTTTTCCTATTGGGAAACAGCAAAATGGCTTGAGTTGGCAGAAGATAACGAAATCATATATGGGTATTACAGTGAAGATGATTTGTCAGCGGAATTTGTATCCTGGGTTGATGTTGCAGCATATGTAGATAAGAAAATGAACTAAAGAGCAGAAATGCGTAAATGCTTTGGAATGGAGGAAAATATGAGAGTAAGAACAGGCGGTGTGACCGCAGCCAAAGGTTTTGAGGCAGCAGGCGTGGAGGCCGCCATTAAGTATCAGAACAGAAAGGATATGGCTGTTATCTATAGCCGGAAGCCCTGTATACTTGCGGGAACCTTTACCAGCAATGTGGTAAAGGCAGCTCCGGTTTTGTGGGATAAGAAGATCGTGGAGGAATCCCCTTTCGGGCAGGCGGTAATCGTCAATGCGGGAATTGCCAACGCCTGTACCGGTAAGGAAGGCTATTCCTATTGCGAGCAGACAGCCGAAGCAGCGGCAGGGGCGCTGAAGGTGCCCAGGGATGCGGTATTGGTGGCGTCTACCGGCGTGATTGGAAAGCAGCTGCCCATGGATCGGATAGAGGCGGGGGTAGAAAAGCTTGCCAAGGCAAAGGCGGACACTTTAGATGCGGGAACCCAGGCAGCGGAAGCAATTATGACCACGGATACCCATTCCAAGCAGGCAGCTGTGGAAATCGACGTGAAAGGCGTTAAGGTAACCTTAGGCGGTATGAGCAAGGGCTCGGGCATGATTCATCCCAATATGTGCACCATGCTTGCCTTTGTGACAACCGATGCGGTGATTTCCAAAGAGCTTCTCACCAGGGCGCTTCGGGAGGATGTGGCAGATACCTTCAATATGATTTCTGTGGATGGTGATACCTCAACCAACGATACCCTTTTGGTTATGGCAAACGGAATGGCGGAAAACGAGGAAATCAAAGACGGCACGCCGGAATATGAAGAGTTTAAGGCGGCGCTTCATTACATAAACGAAACCCTTGCCAAAATGATGGCGGGAGATGGAGAAGGGGCTACCGCACTTTTGGAGGCAAAGGTGATTGGCGCAGCCACCAAGGGGGATGCAAGAATATTGAGTAAATCTGTGGTCTGCTCCAGCCTTACCAAGGCGGCAGTTTACGGACATGATGCCAATTTCGGACGAATGATTTGTGCGCTGGGATATTCGGGAGTTTCCTTTGACCCGGAAAAGGTTGATCTGTTCTTTGAAAGCAAAGCGGGAAGAATTCAAGTCTGCAAAGACGGCATAGCCACCGATTACAGCGAGGAGGAAGCCAGCAGAATATTGTCAGAGCCTGAGGTGACCATCCTTGCGGATATGAAAATGGGAAATGAGACAGCTGCTGCGTGGGGCTGTGATCTGACCTATGATTATGTGAAGATTAATGCAGATTACAGAAGCTAAAGGAGAGGAAAAATGGACAAGGACATACAGGAAGTACTGAAAAAAGCGGAGGTCTTAATTGAAGCTCTTCCCTACATACAAAAATTCAATCGTAAAATCATTGTAGTGAAATACGGCGGCAGCGCTATGAGCAACGAGGAGCTGCAAAAGAACGTGATCAAGGACGTAACGCTCCTTAAGCTGGTTGGCTTTAAGCCGATTATCGTACACGGCGGCGGCAAGGAAATCAGCCGCTGGGTGGGCAAGGTAGGAAAGGAAGCCCAGTTCATAAACGGACTGAGAGTGACTGACGGGGAGACCATGGAAATTGCGGAGATGGTGCTTAGCAGGGTTAATAAGAGACTGGTTACCATGGTACAGGAGCTTGGGGTAAAGGCCGTAGGAATCAGCGGCAAGGACGGCGGCCTGCTTCATGTGGAAAAGAAATATGCAGGCGGTCAGGATATCGGTTTTGTAGGTGATATTAACGAGGTGAACCCCAAAATCCTTTATGACCTTCTGGAAAAGGACTTTCTGCCCATTGTGGCTCCTGTGGGGCTGGACGATCAGTTTAATACCTACAACATCAATGCGGATGATGCGGCCTGTGCCATTGCCAAGGCGGTGGGTGCAGATAAGCTGGTATTCCTGACTGATATTGAAGGTCTCTATAAGGATATTAATGATAAGGATTCATTTATATCCAGACTGACGGCAAGCGAGGCGGATACGCTGATCTCTGAGGGATTTATTGGAGGCGGAATGCTGCCGAAGTTGAACAATTGTACTTCCGCCATTAAGAACGGCGTCAACAGAGTTCATATTCTGGATGGAAGAATTCCCCATTGCCTGCTTTTGGAAATATTCACCAATTCCGGTGTGGGCACGGCGATTATCCGTGACGAAGACAAGAATGCGATGGAGCAATAAAAGATATTAAAATGAGAAAGGCTGGTTGCAGATGATGAAAAACATGCAGGAATATATTGAGGATGCGGAAAAGGCGCTGTTACACACCTACAACCGTTATCAGGTAGTACTCGACAAGGGAGACGGTGTATATCTTTATGATATTGAGGGCAGGAAATATCTGGATTTTTGTGCGGGTATTGCTGTGTTTGCTCTTGGCTATAATAACCAGAAGTATAATGATGCCTTAAAGGCTCAGATTGATAAGCTGATACACACTTCCAATTATTACTATAATGTTCCGGCTATTGAAGCGGCGAAGAAGCTTCAAAAGATTTCCGGGATGGACAGAATCTTTTTTACCAACAGCGGTGCGGAGGCCATTGAGGGTGCTGTCAAAGCGGCACGGAAGTACGCGTATTTAAAGGATGGCACTACAGATCACGAGATTATTGCCATGGAGCATTCCTTTCACGGGCGTACCATGGGGGCTTTGTCGGTGACGGGAAATCCCAAGTATCGTGAAGCCTTTGAGCCTATGATTGGAAATATCCGCTTTGCCAGAATGAATGATTTTGAAAGCGTGCTTGCCAATGTGACGGACAAGACCTGCGCCGTCATATTTGAAACGGTTCAGGGTGAGGGCGGTGTTTATCCTGCCGAGGAAGAATTCATGAAAAAGGTAAGGGCGTTGTGTGATGAGAGAGATATTCTTCTGATTCTGGACGAGATCCAGTGCGGCATGGGGCGTACCGGTTATATGTATGCGTGGCAGAGATATGGTGTAAAGCCGGATATTATGACCTCGGCCAAGGCATTGGGGTGCGGCGTTCCGGTGGGAGCCTTTATGATGACAGAAAGGGTGGGACAGAATTCCCTTACAAGCGGAGACCACGGAACTACCTATGGCGGTAATCCATTGGCGGCCGCAGCGATAAATATTGTTCTTGATTTATTCGAGGAGAACCATATAATAGATAATGTAAAAGCGGTGGGTGACTACCTGACTGAGAAGCTGGATCAGCTTGCCACAGAATATGATTGTATTGAAACCAGACGGGGAATTGGTCTGATGCAGGGGCTGGTATTTAATAAGCCGGTCGGGGATATTATCATAAAGGCTCTTTCGAAGGGGCTTATTCTGATTAATGCTGGCACGAATGTTATTCGTTTTGTACCGCCCCTTATCATTACCAGGGAAAACGTGGATGAAATGCTGGATATTCTGGTTGAATGTCTGGAAGAATAGAAACGGAGTAAATAATGCAACTGAAAAAGCGATTGACGGCAGCGGCAATTATTGCCATAGCCGCAGCACTTACCTTTGGAATAGCCAAATCGGGACGACAGATTACGGAAAAGCAGGAGAATACGTTTTTTACACATGAGAAGGAGACGCTTTATCTGTGGTATGCGGATGAGGCGCTTACTTCCTATTTAAGCGGCGCAGCCGTTGCTTACAATGAAAATCATGATGTGAGAATTGTTCCCGTATTGGAATCCGGTTTGGAATATCTGGAGCAAATCAATCAATCCTCTCTGGACGCCAATGCACCGGATCTGTATATTTTAGGGCACGACCTTCTGGAAAAGGCGTATTTGGCAGGACTTGCCGATGAAATATCGCCGGCAGAAGGGGTATCCATGGAAGAGGTCTATATGAAAACCGGGCTTCAGGCAGCAACCTATAAGGACAAGCTGATTGGTTATCCCTTTTATTTTGAAACCAGCGCCCTTTTGTATAATAAAACATATTTGGAGCAGATGGCGGTAAGCCAACTGGAAGCCGAGGCTGTGCAGGCTGAGGAGGAAGCCGGACTTCTCTCCAATGAAAGCATAGAGAAGAAGAAAGCGGAAGCGGCAGAGGAAGACGGCGAAGCGGAGCAGTCCGGAGAAGCGGAAGAAGCGCAGGAGGAGACATTTTCCGAGGAGCAGATAAGTCAAAAAATACAAGAGCTTCTTCCGGCTACCATTGAGGATATAAAGACCTTTGCAGACAGCTACGATGCACCGGAGCAGGTGGAAGGCGTATTTAAGTGGGATGTGACGGATGTCTTCTACAATTACTTTTTTGTGGGCAATGTGATCAATATGGGCGGGGAGGCCGGCTGGGACACTTCGCAGGTTGATATTTACAATCAAAACGCCATTAAAAGCATGAAGGTTTATCAGGAGCTGAATCAGTTCTTTTCCATAGATACCAGTAAGAGCAGTTATGAATCTATCTTAAATGAATTTATGGAAGGCAGGATGGTATTTACCATGGCAACCTCAGACTGTGTGCTTAAGCTGGAGCAGGCTAAGGAAGAAGGCACGTTTTTGTATGATTACGGGATTATATTGGCTCCGGATATCAATGACGAGATCAAAGGCAGATCGCTTTCGATGACCGGCTGTGTGGTAGTAAACGGATATTCCCAGAATAAAGAGGCGGCCAATGATTTTGCATGCTTTTTGACCTCTCAATACAATGACATTTTGTATGCAAGAACCGGTAAGGTGTCTGCGGCAAAGAATGTAAATTATGATTATGAAGCACTGGCGCAGTTTGCTGAGGCTTATGAGAATTCCGTTTCCATGCCCAAGATGCTGGAGACCAGTAATTTCTGGGTACAGCTTGAGGCGGCCTTTTCTGAAATCTGGAACGGTGCGGATGCCAATGCCAAATTAAAGGCTCTTTCCGAGCAGATTATGCATCAGATTACGGGAGAGGATTATCAGGAAGAGTATATTGAGGATGAGCAGGAAACAGAGGAAGAAATAGAGTATCTGGATGAAGAGTATTACAGGCAGGAGGCACAGGGAGAGGACGATGCTTCGTAACCGTTTCGCCTTTTACTTTGCATAAATTTCCAATCATATGGGAATGCTGAATTAACGAAAGAAGTTAAGGAGGCTTTCCTATGATTGGATTTTTTATTGCCCTTTTATCGGGGGCTCTGATGAGTGTGCAGGGGGTATTCAATACGCAGGTGACGAAGGATTCCAGCATCTGGGTTGCCAATGTGTTTGTGCAGCTGACGGCACTTTTGGTATGTCTGGCTGCATGGCTGTGTGCGGACAGAACCTCTTTTGGCACATTACTAAAGGTGGAACCGAAATATATGCTGCTGGGTGGAGTGATCGGTGCTTTTATCACTTACACGGTAATCAGAAGTATGGATATGCTGGGACCGGCAAGAGCGGTTATGCTGATCGTTATAGCACAGCTGATTGTAGCGTATGTGATTGAACTGCTTGGATGGTTTGGCGTGGAAAAGCAGCCCCTGGAGTGGCGGAAGATCATCGGTATGGTGGTAGCCATAGCAGGGATTGTTATTTTTAAGTGGAAATAAATTTTAATAGTTCAGTGCTTGTCAATCCTGTAAAATTATTTTACAATAAAATATAATCGTTATAAGGGGCTTTCCGTTATACGGAAGGGAGTAACGATGAAAAAAGCAATTAAGCCTGCGGCAGGGCTTCTGGTCATTCTTTTCTGTGTCCTCATGGGGTGTGAAAAGAAGGAAGAGAATGAGCGGGGGCTTGTGTCAGTTCAGTTTGTTGATTCCAGCAGTGAGAGCGCCGGGGAAGAGCCTCGTGAAGATGCATCCGGCACAGAACCGGACACTGACAACAGGTTCAGGGAAAATGCAGCGGAAGCTTCTTTTGGTGAAGAAACGCTGCTCACACAGCAAAAAGTCTGTGTGGTACATATATGTGGGGCGGTAGTAAATCCCGGAGTTTATACGCTGGAGGAAGGAAGCCGGATTTATCAGGCTGTTGATGCGGCGGGAGGCTTTCGTCAGGATGCGAAAGAGGATTATTTAAATCAGGCGGATTTGATCGCCGACGGAATGAAAATTTATGTGCCTACCAATGAGGAGGCGGAAGAGGCTTTGTGGGAAGGAATTTCAGGAAGCCTCACAGCGGATGATGAGGCGGGACAGGTCAATATTAATACCGCCGATGAGGAGCGTCTTTGTACGCTTCCGGGGATAGGGAGTACGAAGGCAAAGAGTATTATTACATATCGTGAAAAGAATGGTTTATTTCAAACAATCGAAGATATTATGAATGTTGAGGGGATTAAGGAGGGGCTGTTTCAGAAAATCAGAGACAGCATTACCGTGTAGTTGTGTGTATAGAAAAGCGGGAAAGGCGTGGATATAGGAATGGCGAAGAAAGTACTGGTAGTGGATGATGAAAAGCTGATCGTAAAGGGGATACGGTTCAGCCTTGAGCAGGATGGAATGGAAGTGAATTGTGCCTATGACGGGGAAGAGGCGCTTCAAAAGATCAAAGAAAAGGAATACGATATTATCCTTTTGGATGTAATGCTCCCTAAGCTGACCGGATTTGAAGTTTGCCAGCAGGTTCGGGAATTTTCAAATGTTCCCATTGTTATGCTGACAGCCAAGGGCGAGGATATGGACAAGATTTTGGGACTGGAGTACGGTGCCGATGATTACATTACCAAGCCTTTCAATATTTTAGAGGTAAAAGCCAGGATTAAAGCTATCATCAGACGTACATCACCTAAGCCCAAGGATTCTGCGAAGATGATTGAGAGCGGAGATATGAAGCTTGACTGTGAGGGAAGAAGAGTTTATGTGGCCGGAAAGGAAATTAATTTAACGGCCAAGGAATTTGAGCTTTTGGAGCTTCTGGTAGTCAATGCCAATAAGGTGTACAGCAGGGAAAAACTGTTAAAGCTGGTATGGGGAAACGATTATCCCGGGGACGTGCGTACAGTGGACGTGCATGTGAGAAGGCTGCGGGAAAAAATCGAAAAGAATCCCTCAGAGCCCAAATATGTTCACACCAAATGGGGTGTAGGCTACTATTTTGCCTGAGATAAGCAGATACTATGAAAGGCAGTGCCGATATGGCTGATCGAATAGTAAGTTTTTTAAAAAATCTAAAAATAGGGCGGAGCCTTAAGTTCCGCCTGTTTATCATTATATTTCTTATGGGAATTATTCCAAGTGTCATTATGCTCGTGGGAATTCTGGAAAACTACGAGGACCGCGCTGTCAATGTGCGTATTTCGGACACACAAACCCAGCTTAAAATTATTGCAAATCATCTGATTACATATAACTATCTGCAGGACCCTTCATCGGAGGTTATTAATGCGGAGCTGGAGCAGCTTTCCAACCTGTATAACGGGCGTACTATCATTGTCAACGGAAACCTGAAAATCGTAAAGGATACCTATGGCATCAGTGAAGGGAAAACCATTATTTCCGAAGAGGTTATCCGCTGTATGAAGGGAATGGGAACGGCTAATTATGATGCGGTAAACGGATTTATTGAGATTACCATACCTATTATCGAAACGGTTTCCGATAAGATGGCTGCGGAAAACATGCCGGAAGAAACAGAGGTAGTGAGAGGGGTTATGCTGACCAGTATCTCTACCGACAACATTGTGACCACCATGGAGATTTTGAACAGAAAGGCGTTGATTATTGAAATTCTGATGGTGTTCTGTATTTTTGCTATCGCCCTTTGGCTGGCCCAGGTGTTGATCCGTCCTTTTGACAGGGTGTCTAAAGCGATCAGTGAGATCAGTGAAGGATATACGGACGAACCCATTTCCATACCCGATTATCTGGAGACGGAGCATATCGTAGACGCCTTTAACAGTCTGCTGGAGCGAATGCAGGCTCTGGACGCCTCCAGACAGGATTTTGTGGCCAACGTGTCCCATGAATTAAAGACGCCTATTACATCCGTAAAGGTGCTTGCGGAGTCGCTTATGGCGCAGCAGGATGTACCGGCAGAGCTTTATCGTGAGTTTATGGTGGACATTGCGGAGGAGATCGAGCGGGAGGATAAGATCATTAACGATCTGCTGGCGCTTGTTAAGCTTGACAAGGCGGCCGCAGAATTAAACATTAACTCAGTGGATATTAATCAGCTGACGGAGATTATATTAAAAAGACTCAGACCCATTGCCAGAAAGAGAAATGTGGAAGTGGTGCTGATCAGTAAGCGTGAGATTATTGCAGAGGTGGATGAGGTCAAGCTGTCTCTGATACTTACCAATCTTGTGGAAAATGCCATTAAATATAACAGAGAGCAGGGAACGGTTGAGGTTACGCTGGATGCGGATCACCAGTTTTTTACCATTCAGGTGACGGATACCGGCATTGGCATTCCGGAGGAGTCTATCTCCCACATTTATGAGAGATTTTACCGGGTGGATAAGTCTCACTCCAGAGAGATCGGAGGAACGGGACTGGGGCTTGCAATTACCAGAAATGCGGTGCTTTTGCATCGCGGGTCAATTAAGGTAGAGAGCACGGAAGGGGAAGGAACAACCTTCTATGTTAAGATACCGCTTACCAGAGTATTGGCATAGGCAGAGAAAGGAAGCGCAGGGTATGTTTGCAGTAAAGAGATGGAAGCTTGGGCTGTTGGCGGCAATGGGAATGATGCTGCTTTGCGCCTGTGGCCGGCGTGAAGAAGCCGATAACGGGAATAAATATTCTGTATATTATGTAAACTATGATGAGACCGGTGTTATTTCCAGGGAATATACCTCCAAGACCGAGGAACGGGAGGAACTGCTGGAAGAGCTGTTAGAGCAGCTCAGCGTGACGGCGGAAAAGCTGGAATACAAGGCTCCTTTGTCCGGCTCTGTCAATCTCCTTGGATATACAATCTCCGAGGATCAGCTGATTTTAAATTTTTCGGAAAGCTATCGCCAGCTGTCTGTAACCACGGAGGTTTTGGTCAGAGCTGCCATTGTCAGAACCATGACGCAGATACAGGGAATCCAATATGTATCCTTTCAGATTAATTCAGAGCCCCTTGCCGATGCATCGGGAGTGGTAGTGGGTGTAATGAGCGCCGATCAGTTTATTGATAATGAGGGAAATGAGATTAACACCTATGAAAAGGTGAAGCTTACTCTTTATTTGGCGGATGAAAATGGGGAGCGCTTACTTCCTGTGACCAGATCCGTGGTGTATAACAGCAATATTTCCATGGAAAGGCTTGTGGTGGAGCAGTTGATAGCGGGTCCTGCAGAAAATGAAGGTGCTTATCCCACGATCAATCCAAGTACCAAGATTGTCAGTGTAAACGTAAAGGATGGAACGTGTTATGTAAACTTGGACAGCGCATTCCTGACCCAGATTTATAACGTGACCTCGGATGTTACCATATACTCAATCACCAATTCGCTGGTGGAGCTTTCCAACGTGAATAAGGTGCAGATTTCCATTAACGGTGATACCAATGTAAATTACAAGGAAAACATCAGTCTTTCCACTGTTTTTGAGAGAAATCTTGAAATCGTTGGGCAGTAAGTAAGAGAAAGGAGTCAGTGTGAAGAAACGTCCATTAGGCGTACTCTGCCTTATGGTCATTTTGCTTTTGGGTCTTGCCACGGCGATACAGCCTGTTACCCGTTCTTCAAATGACATTTATGAAGGGGATAAGGTTACTGTTACCGGCAGGATATACAAGAAGGAAAGTATAACGCAGAGTAGTGGAGAAGTCTGGGTTTTATACCTGAAAAAGCTAAGTGAAGCTTCTCCGCCCGGCGAGGGAGCGGTCTGCTATCTAAAGGGAGAACAGGAAGAGCCGCTTATCGGAAGCATCGTCAGGCTGGAAGGGGTATATAAATCCTTTGAAAGTCCCTCTAATCCGGGACAATTTGATGCATATTCTTATTATCAGATATCTGGAATTTCGTACCGCCTAAATCAGGCAGTCATTCAGGAACAGTCAACTAAATACAGCATTTGGGGAGAAACCTTATACCGCATCAAGAGCTTTTGGTCAGAAAGGTTGTCCGGTTGTTTGCCCGAAAAAGAAGGGGCGCTAATGAAAACCATCCTTCTGGGAGAAAAGGGCGGGTTGGACAAGGAGCTGAAAGCTTTGTATCAGAGAAACGGGATCGCACATATTCTGGCAATATCAGGCCTTCATGTTTCCATGCTTGGCATGGGGCTTTACAGGCTGCTTAGAAGGTGCGGCATTCCCATGAAGGGAGCAGCGGCTTTGGCTGCGGGAGCGCTTGCGGTGTATGGAATGATGACAGGATTTTCGGTATCAGCACTGCGGGCAATCCTGATGTTTTCCTTTCGTATGCTGGCAGTGATGACGGAGAGAACCTGCGACAGAATCACCTCACTGGCAGCGGCGGCAGTGATTATCTTAATCGGACAGCCCTATTATCTCTGGCAAAGCGGCTTTGTCTTTTCCTTTGGCTGCGTGTTGGGACTGTGCATGCTTACGCCTGCTCTGACGCAGGATAAGAGAGGACTGTTGGAAGAGGGTGGAAAGCCTGTTTTCCGCATTGTCAGGGCACTGCTTTCGGCGCTCTCCATGGCTGTGATTACGCTGCCCGTTTATCTGTGGTATTATTATCAGTTCCCGGTGTGGTCAGTGCTGTTAAATTTGATGGTTATTCCCCTTATGAGCTATCTTATGGCAGCAGGCCTTTTGCTGCTTGCAGCCAGTGTTCTATGTCCGCTTGCGGTTCTTCCGCTGGCAATGATGATAAAAGGAATATGCAGGATTTATGAGCTGCTATGCGGGATGGGGGACCAGCTGCCTATGCAGCTTTTAAACCTGGGCAGACCGGATAGATGGCAGATGATTGTTTATTTAGGGGTGCTTTGTTTGGTGGTTTTGATGAAGAAAAAGCTGGCGCTGCCGAACAGGTGGCTTTTAACAATGGCTGCGGTTTTGATTCTGAGTGTCCGCCCTTTCTCGGGATTGGAGCTTACCGTTCTTGATGTGGGACAGGGAGACAGTATTTTCATAAAGGCGGAGGAAGGATATTGCTTTCTGGTTGACGGGGGAAGCTCGTCGGTAAGTAATGTAGGTGAATATCGAATTATGCCTTTTTTAAAATATAAAGGGGTCAGGAAGCTGAATGCGGTTTTTTTGACCCATCCGGATCAGGATCACTGCAACGGGATAGAGGAGCTGCTTGTACAGGGAAGGCTAAACGGCATTCGGGTGGAGCAGTTGATTCTTCCCGATATCGGCGAGGAGGCAAGAGATGAGACATATATGGAGCTGGTACATACCGCAGAGCAGGAAGGAATTTCAGTGGCTTATATCAGCAGGGGACAGTGTTTTTCAAAGGGGCAGCTGACCCTTACCTGCCTGCATCCTGAGGCGGGCTATGAGGTGCAGGATGCCAATGCTTATTCCATGGTTTTGGAGCTTGGTTACGGAAATTTCAGCGCACTGCTTACCGGTGATCTGGAAGGAGAGGGGGAGGAGGATTTTCTCAGCTATATGAAGGGCAGCCAGGCGGAGCAAAGCATGTCAGAGCAGAGCCGAACAGGGCAGGATCAGTCCAAACAGAGCCGGATAGGCGGTTTTACGGTCCTTAAGGTGGCGCATCACGGTTCCAAATATTCCACGGATATGGATTTTTTGGAATGGGCACAGCCTTATCTTTCGGTTATTTCCTGCGGGACAAACAGCTACGGACATCCGGCAGCGGAAACTCTGGAGCGGCTTGCCGCCTGCGGCAGCGAGGTTTTGATAACTAAGGAGGATGGAGCGGTTACTGTTCATGTGGATGAGGGGCATATAACGATTAAACAGTACCGCAATTTTTAAATTTATGATATACTATCTGCGAAAGGATACACAGATGAAACGGATTATTCAGGATATCAAAACCGGACAATTGAATCATATTTACCTTCTTTACGGGGAAGAAGCATATCTTCGCAAGCAGTATCGGGATCGGCTGAAGGAAGCCATTGTCGGTGATGATACCATGAATTATCACTACTATGAGGGAAAGGATATTTCTGTCGGTGAGATCATTGATCAGGCTGAGACCATGCCTTTTTTTGCGGACAGAAGGCTTATTGTGCTGGAAAACAGCGGATTCTTTAAAAGCGGCGGAGAGCAGCTGGCGGAGTATCTCAATGCGC
Organism: uncultured Lachnospiraceae bacterium; assembly: GCA_964393865.1. Lineage (GTDB taxonomy): Bacteria > Bacillota > Clostridia > Lachnospirales > Lachnospiraceae > Suilimivivens. Next base: position 74,229 of record CAYMUW010000007.1, on the reverse strand, counting down.
CGGCGGAGTCTGTTTTTTTCCTTTTTGTGGAGACAGAGGTAGACAAAAGAAGCAGGCTCTATAAGGCAGCATCCGCAAAGGGCTGCGCAGTGGAATTTGGCATTCAGGATGAGACTACCTTAAAGCGCTGGATATTGGGGATGGTGAAGAAGGAGAACAAAAAGATTTCAGAGGCTGCCCTCAATTATCTGCTTGAAATGACCGGCACAGATATGGAAAATATCAAAAAGGAGACGGAAAAGCTGTTTGCCTACTGCCTGGATAAGCAAGCCATTACGGAGGCAGATATTGAGCAGATTTGTACCAAACGAATTTCCAGTCATATCTTTGATATGGTGAATGCCATTGCAGACAGGAAGCAAAAGCGGGCATTAGAGTTATATTATGAGCTTTTGGCGTTGAAAGAACCGCCTATGAGAATTTTGTTCCTGATTGCAAGACAGTTTAATCTTCTTTTGCAGGTCAAGGAACTGTCGGGAAAGGGTTACCAGAATAAGGCTATCGGCGAAAAGGTTGGTCTGCCGGGATTTATTGCAGGAAAGTATGTGACCCAGGCATCCCGTTTTAAGCGGGAGGAGCTCAGAAAAACGGTAGAGGCCTGCGTGGAGGCCGAGGAGGCCATTAAGACAGGAAGAATGAATGACAACATGAGCATTGAGCTCTTGATTATCAGATATAGCAGTAAATAAGCAGGAAAGAGGTAAAAACTATGAGCATGATTGATGATGTAAGAAGTAAAATGATGGAAGCAATGAAGAACAAGGATAAGGACAGAAAGGATGCCTTATCCATGCTGCTGTCGGCGCTTAAGAACAAGGCCATTGACAAACGTGCTGATCTTACCGAGGCAGAGGAATTTGAGGTTGTGAAAAAGGAAATGAAGCAGACCAGGGAAACCATGGAGCTTGCGCCGGAGGACAGACAGGATATCAGGGAGGCATGTGAGATACGCCTGAAGGTTTATCAGGAGTTTGCACCGGAGGAGATGAGTGAGGGTGCAATCCGCGAAGCAGTGCAGGAGGTGCTTGCAAGCCTTGGCATTACAGAGCCTACAGGTAAGGATAAAGGAAAGATTATGAAGGAGCTGATGCCTAAGGTAAAGGGCAAGGCGGACGGTGCGCTTGTAAACAGGATTGTAGGAGAAATGCTTGGCTGATTATGAGAAGTGCATTGACAACCCTGTGTTACATTGAGAAGGAAAAGAAGTACCTGATGCTTCACAGGGTTTCCAAGAAAAACGATATCAACAAGGATAAATGGATCGGGGTGGGCGGCCACTTCGAGGAGGGAGAAAGCCCGGAGGAGTGTCTGTTAAGAGAGGTCAGGGAGGAAACGGGACTGATCCTGACCGATTGGCGCTTTCGCGGGATTGTTACCTTTTGCTCAGAAGATTATCCCACAGAGTATATGTGTCTTTATACTGCGGAAGGGTTTCAGGGAGAGCTGGCAGACTGCGATGAGGGAACTCTGGAGTGGGTGGACAAGAGCCGTATGAACGAACTGCAGTTGTGGGACGGTGACATACTGTTTTTAGACCTTCTAAGGAGAGAGGTGCCTTTCTTTTCCTTAAAGCTGTGCTACCGCAAGGATGGATTTTGGTATAAAGCCGTGTTGAACGGGAAGGAGCTTGAGCTTTTCGATATTTGCAGGGAGGACGGAACACCTACGGGCCGGGTAAAGGAACGATCTATGGTACACCGGGACGGGGATCTCCACCGCACGGTGCACATGTGGATTGTTAGAAGAAGAGATGACGGAGGCGTGGATGTACTTTTGCAAAAGCGAAGTGCAAACAAGGACTCTTATCCCGGCTGTTATGATATTTCTTCTGCCGGTCATATGCATGCAGGCGATGATTTTCAGGAGTCGGCAGTCAGGGAAATCGAAGAAGAGCTGGGGCTTCATGTGGAATTTTCAGATTTTCGATTTGTGGGTTTTCATCATGGTAATCTGACGGATACCTTCTGGGGAGAGCAATTTGTGGACCGTGAGGTCAGTGCGGTTTATTTGTATGATAAGCCGATTAAAATAGAGGAGTTGAAGCTTCAGGAAAGTGAAGTGGAAGAGGTTCGGTTCTTTGACTATTTTGAGATACAAAGAGGCATGCAGGATAAAACCCTTCCAAACTGCATCTATCAGGAAGAATTTCTGATGCTTGGAAGGGCTTTAGGACTTATCTAATGCATGATGGAACAGGCGGATCGACAAGGTTTCATCATCCCGGCTCATAATATGCTTTAATATGGTAATTGCAGAAATGATGCCGCATCCAAGCCGCAGGGAATGAACGGGTACCACCAGACAGACAGTCACCGTAAAAAGGAAAAAGGTCACAATAGAGCGGTACAGGTGGGGACTGATCACAATCACTGTTGAAAACAAAATATACAGAATAATCAGTGCTGCCAGTGGAAACAGGTTCGGATACAGGGCAAGCACAGCACCAAAGGAGGCAGCGATAGCTTTGCCTCCTTTTCCTTTGAAAAAGACGGAAAAGGCATGCCCAGCCACAGGAGCCGCAATTACAAGGGCAAAGGGAAGGCGGTTTACATCCAGATTTCTTGCAGCCCAAAATACCGGTATAAATGCTTTTAGAAGCTCACATAAAATGACGGCTGAGCCTGCCCAAAAACCAACATACTTGAAGGCGTTTGCAGTGCCGGGATTGCCGTCATCGCTGATTTGGCAGATGTCTATATGATTCACATATTTTGGGATTAGGTATCCGTAAAGTACACTTCCTGACAGGTAACCTGCCAGAATCCAGAATAAGTATCTAATCCATAGAAGATAACTCATACCGCAGGCTCCTTTCCTTTCTTTGTTGTATTTGTAATTTGTTCAAGCAGCTTTACGATGTGGGCAGATGCCAAAGGCCTGGCGTATTTCTTTTGGGTGCAGATCATAGCCTCTCTGATTTCCCTGTTTTCCACCAAAGTGATACCCTGGGAAATCTGGGTATGGATGTGCTCAGAGGCAAGAGACAGTCCTCTGGATACAAAAAATTCCCTGTTTTTAGTTTCACATCCGGGAATGGCTGCTGTGTGAACAATTGGAATGTTTTTCACAAGTGCCTCAGTAGAACTGAGTCCGCCGGGTTTAGTGAACACCACGTCGCTGGCATCCATGTATTCGGACACATGCTCAGTAAAGCCCGTAATATGCACATTTTTATTTTTACGGTAGGTTCCTTTCAAAATCAGCTGTGTTTTTTTGTTATTGCCGCAGATAATGATAAGCTGTTCATCGTGGATCAGCTTTCTGGTCAGTTCAAAAACAAAAAGATGCATTTTTCCGAAGCCCATACTGCCGCTCATTACCAGAAATACCGGTTTGTCGGCGGACAGGCGGAGCCTGGAACGGGCTCTGGCCTTATTGGCAGGTTTGGAAAAAGCCATGCCCACCGGAATTCCATAGGGGAAAAGCTTTTCTGAGGGAATTCCCCTTTCGATATTTTCATCCAAAAGCTGTTCATGGGGAGCAATATAGTAATCACATTCGGTTTCCTCCCAGAAGGGGATACAGGTATAATCGGTAGCAACCGCAACTGTGGGAGGAATTTCCATATGCTTTCTTTTTAAATAGGTAACCATTTCCGCAGGAAATAGATGGGACATAACAATTGCATCATAAGGGTTTTCATCCAGATAGACTTTCAGTTTCCGGGCTGTTTTGATATTGGCGTAATAAACGGGAGACTTATGCCTTGAGGAACTGATTTTGACAGCAAGACGATAAGTCATTCCAAACAGCTTTGGAACATGCTTTGCCACCTGAACATAGGCGTTTCCTACTATGTCAGGCGTATTTTTGCCGGACAGGCTGAAAGGATCCATCATTACCGCTTCGTGCCCTTCATATTCAAGTTGTTCTTTAATTGCCCTGCCTGCGGCATTATGCCCGCCGCCGGTGGAGCAGGATAGGATAAGTATTCTCATGGCAGCCTCATTTTGTATTTCTTATAGTGTTTTCCAAAGTTACAAAAATTATATTACAGGAAAGAAGTTATGGCAAGTTGATAAAAAACGGAGCTTCCAATGAAAAAGATGCAAAAATGATGCATAAAAGATGAAATTATGATGCAGTGCTGTTCTACAATATTTTTATTAGAAATTATGAGTAAAGGCGGAGACAATGGATGAGGAAGCGGCAGACGTGAAAACAAAGGATGACCGGAGGAAGATATTTTCAGAACGTTTAAAGATCGCTCCGGTGGAACTGGATGTTGAAAAGCGGGAAACAGGAAACTATATGGAGGTCACCCTCAGCAGCCTGCATCTTTTTCTTCCGGAGGGATGGGAATTTGAGCAAAGACAGGAGGAGGGTGTAAGCCGGTATGTTTTGACAGATATCTATTCCCAATGTGAGAGTGAGAAAATAACAGGTCATAAAAACGGCTACCAGCATGAAATCGTAATCACGCCTTATGAGATTAGCCAAATGCCAGAGCTTTCTTTGCAGCTGGCGGAGGAAATAAAGGCGTATTTTCCTATTCCTGTGCTGAAGGGTGTCAGGGGAGCGAAAACAACGGATGAGATAAGTGGCTGCTGGCTGTATGGCTATGACGGGGACAGGGAGGAAAACGAATATTTTCTTTTCTCCGAAACGGCAAGAGGGGAAAAAGAACTGTTTCATGTCAGGGAAAGTGCTATTACGGGGTATCAAAATGACGTGGAAGCATTTGATGAATTTATGGAGGAAGGTTTGGTTTGGATCAATGGAGGGGAAGATGATGTTCCATATAAGAGCAGCAATGAACAGATGGAATACTATTACTTGTTTAATGGAAACACGGATGAACCTCTGTTTGTGGTAATGCATAGTGCGTACAGAGAAGACCCGGGGAAAATATTTGTATATCGAAAAGGGTTCTATGAAACAGCGATAACAGAGCTGTTGAGGAGCAGAAAAGCTTTGTTTACATTTCAGGAGAACAGATGCTTGCAAAATATGGTGATGTCTGGGAGGGCGTTGGTACAATCATGAGCGTTTAGAAAATGATAATCCGATCCCGGCAAGCTTAAGCGAATATTTATCGGGATATATTTAAAAAAGCAAAGAAGAACTTCGGGATGTAATGACAGCACTGGTATCGGACCGGGAGCTTACCATTGAGGAGGTCAAGGAGCTGGCGAAAGATAATATCGCTATTAAGAATGAACTGTTATCTATTACATCTATCTCTGATGGTGTAGGAATATGGCTTGCGGTAGATGCTGATAATGACGGGATAGAGGATATCTTTCTCTGTGAGTATATGGGAGGAAGCTTAGGTTCAGTATACTATTATCTTTTTGCAGGACAGGAAGATGGAGGTTATGAACTAACGGATTGTCAGGAGGAGCTAAAGAAGGAATTTGCTTTTATTAACTGGGAAGGAAAGAATTATCTGGCGAAAACCACCTGGGAATTTACCAAAAAGGTATTTGACGGGATTTCGCTTGAATATTACGAAAGCGGCAGTTATCAGGGCGGAGTGTGGCTTTCTATTACGCCTCAAAGCGGAGCAGATGCCAGCAGAATTGAAACCTCCTATGTCAAGGAGGAGTGTCACCATAACCTTGAGGAAAAACTGCAGGAGCTTTCCGGGAGTTATAATCTGGAGGAAAGCATCAGCCCGGGTACCGCAGAGTCGGTTGATGAGGAAGCTGACTATCCAAGAAGCAGTGACCTGGACAATGACGGTGAGTCGGAAACATATCGGCTATCCTTGTGGCAGACTACAAACTACTATACGGTGGACCATCTGCAATTTTCGACAGAGGAGGATGAAATATCGCAGCAGGTTCAAGATATTCTTTATGAGGATGGGGGAATTCCCAAGGAACTGTGGGTAGATCATACGGAATACGGAAATGTCATTTATGTTTTGTATGAGGATGGTCTATATGATTTTCATATCAGCGGATATCGGATTCTTAATGGTGAGACTGAAAAGCTGATACAGGTAGATTGTAAGGTGCAGACACAGGTGACGCCTCAAATAATCAACAGGAATGGTATGCCTGAGTTACACTGATTTGTCACAGGCTGTCCAGTTGCTTGTTACATATTTTTCAACGCCCTTGCTGCAGATTGTTTAAAATCCGCAATTGACAATTTTTTTCATTAGGGTTAAATTATTTTAATGAGCATTCATAGCAATATGGAAGAATATATATGATATGACGGTTGCGGAATATGCACATTTAGTTAGGGAGTGGTAATATGGCAGAGCCATTGGTAAGTATTATTGTACCGGTTTACAATGGGGAAAGGTCAATTGAGAGATGCCTTCGCAGCATTCAAAATCAGAGTTATAAAAACATAGAGGTGCTTGTGGTGGATGACGGAAGCACCGATCACAGTGAGAGAATTATCAGCAAGTATGCGGACGGGGATTATCGTTTTCAATATATAAAGAAAGAAAACAGCGGTGTTTCCCACAGCAGAAATGTGGCAATGGCAGCGGCAAAGGGAGAATATTTTCAATTTGTGGACTGTGATGACTGGCTGGTGAAAACAGCCACCGAGGAGTTTGTCAGATTTGCCGTTACATATCAGTGTGACATGGTGATATCTGATTATTACAGAGTGTGCGGCAGAAGAATTTATTCCAAGGGTAGTATTGATGCAGGGCCTGTGATTACCCGGATGAAATATGCGGAGTATATGATGAGTGCACCGGCCAATTTTTACTATGGTGTTTTGTGGAATAAATTTTTCAAAGCTGATATTATCAGAAAATTTTCCCTTTCCTGTTCTACGGAGCTTGACTGGTGTGAGGACTTCCAGTTTAATCTGGAATATCTGCAGTATGTGGGAAAGGTAGGCGTGATTACCAGGCCGCTTTATTATTATGTAAAGACCAAGGGCAGTCTTGTTGATACTCAGGTGAATTTCCCGCAGACTATCCGTACCAAGCGGATCTTGTTTGATTATTATCGTGATCTGTATAAGTCCATTGATTTATATCAGGAAAACAGACTTAGAATACAAATGTTTTATTTTTCCTTTGCGCATGATAAGATTAAGAAAGTAAAGTCTGCCTGAATACAAGAGTGTGGAAAAACATCAGACTTTGTGTCTGGTGTTTTTTGTTTAGACAAAATGGAAAGCGAGCTGTTTCTATGAAAAAGATTGCATTAGATGTGGGTATTATTTTGGTGTTTATCATTTTATTATTCTCAATATTCTGTTGGATGAACGGATCATTAGAAATGTATCCCACAGCAGAACAGGAAGGAAAGATAAAAATAGCATTCGGTCTGCTTTCAGGAATATCGGTAATAAGCGAGCTGGTTCTTGTTTTCATGAGATTTAAGCTGAAAGTAAAATAGAGAAAGGCTGTATTCGGCGGCTGGCATGTGCACATGAATAAGGGCTTTGAACAGGAGAGAAAAAATTATGATTAAAAGGATCGAGAAGGAAGAGATTGCCGGATGTGTAAAGGTAATCAGGGAAAGCTTTCTGACGGTAGCTGATGAATTTGGCTTTACCGCACTAAATGCTCCGCGTTTTACCGCTTTTGCAACAACGGAGGAGAGGCTAAACTACCAGATGGATGTTGAGCGCCGGTTCATGTATGCATATTATGATAAAGACAGCATTGTCGGATACTATTCCCTGGTGTTGCAGGACAATAATGCGTGTGAATTAAGTAATTTATGTGTCGTTTCCGCAAGCGCAGCGTTACGGTATTTTTTTACATTGCCGATGATGGCCGTTTTACTGTTACGGGAAAAGCGGATCAGTGCAGTCTTAAAGGCAATCGGAAAGGCTCCTGTTTCATGGATGCTTTGGAGTACGGTAGGATTTGGTTTGTTTTATGCACCGTTATCGGCAGCGTCCGTTTATGCGGAAAGCTGGTTTACGGCAGCAACCTGGCAGCTTACAATTGTTGCAGGCATTCTTTTGACCCCGCTTTTCAGGAAAAAGATTCCGGTGAAAAACCTGTTGCTGGTATGATTTTATTGGGAATTTTTATTATGCAGATTCCCCAGATAGATAATCTTGGAGGCACCAATATTTTGGCTGCGTTGGGGCTGATTTTAATAGCTGCTTTTTCTTATCCTCTGGGGAATCGTAAGATGATGCAGGTTTGTGAGCAGCAAAGCTTAAGTACCGTTCATCGGACATTTGGAATGACGCTGTGCAGTATGCCTTTTTGGGTGGTTTGCGGGATCTGCGCCGGCGTTCATGCCGGTGTGACGTCCGGCAGCCAGATACTTCAATCGCTTTTGGTGGCATTATTTTCCGGTGTGATTGCAACCATTTTGTTTTTTAAGGCAACCGATCTTGTGAAAAACAATCAAAAGCAGTTGGCGGTGATTGAGGCGACCAAGTCAGGGGAAGTGATTTTTACGCTTCTGCTCGGAATATTGATTTTACACGATGCTGTTCCCTCTGCACCATCATTTGCAGGGATTTTGCTTGTTATTGCGGGAATGATTTTAAACAGTATTGCTGCCGAGGAAACATGACAATGTATTCTTCTAGTTTAGTCCTGCTGCCTGTTTTTCCAGCTGGCGGATGTGCTCCTTAAGGGCGGAGATTTCATCATCTTTTTCCCTTAAGGCATCGTCCTTTTCCTTTAAGGCATCATCCTTTTCCTTTAAGGCATCGTCTCTTTCCTTTATAGCATCGTCCTGGTTCTTTATAACAGTGTCTTTTTCCTTTATAGTATCCTCCTGTTCTTTGATAACGTTGCGTTTTTCTTCTATGGCTCTTTCCATTTCTTCCAATCGCTGTTCATGCTCTTTTTCAATGATATCAATATCCAGCATCAAAGATTCGTCTGTCATTTCGTTTAGTTCCTCCAGTTCCTCATAATGGGAGTAAATGTGTTCATACAGCTTGTGGGTATAGCGTCTCAGTTTCCGTGCATCCATCTGGGTGATATTATTAAGCCGCAGATTTTCCTCTATGCTTTCCAGTATATCATGCTGTATCAGATTTTTCAATGCCTCGAGGTTATCTTTTGAACGGGATTTCGACATTGCGTCCCGAAGCTTTAACAGCATAAAGGGAATTAAGATAATCATTTTCTTCTGATTTAACTCCTGTGTCGAAATCTGATTGAAGAGAAAGGCGCTTACTTTGTAGTCAAAGTACCCCTGGGAACCGAAGTTAAGCCTTAAGGTGTATTCTTCGGGAATGCTTTTTTCAGGAGCTAAGTAAATGATCTTCGGTTCCGGGAAGCACAATTCGGAACAGGTCTCATTACTGACAAGATTTCGGTTTGCATGGGAAAATCCATATTTGAAAACCCGAAGGACAATGGTTTCATCCGTGGTCATTTGTGCTTCCAGATGATAGCTCTGATTTTCATTGATGGTGAGAATGGTGTCAGCCAGAGTTTTCTTTAATTCCCCATCCACAAATTCTGTCCAGTTGTACCGGATGGTACTGTCTTCGGGGTAGTCGGTTCCGAATAAACCGTTAATAAGATTGATAACTGCTTTAGACGATAAGGTCAGGACTTTTTTAAAGACCTTATCATAGATGTGAAAGATTGTTTGTGACATAAGACTCCTTTTCGAATGGTATTTTTTGTTAGGCTTCAGGCGTCAAATAACCTTTTAGAACCTGAAGCTTTTAAAAGTAAGTAACAGAATTTTAAGATAATTTCTAAACAATCATAGTCATTCCCCCTTTACGATAGATATAAAAGTACTTGAAAATATGGCTGAAACAGCCAAAGAAAAATGAAATAAAAGAAATTAATAATAAGATGGAAACATCATAGCACAAAAAACGTAATAGTACAATTTTTTTTAAGATTTTATTTTCATAGTTAAAAAATATATAGTAACTCTTGACAAATACCCCACTGGGGTATATTCTCTATATACGAGATATACCCCATGGGGTATTGGGGGGGTTGAGATTTTGCACGGCTCACCTGAAACTGATTATAAATAGGAAGCAATGAGAAATGGAGGATAGTGCGAAAAATCGCTTCGGAATGGAGGATAGGATGACTACAACAGGAAATAATGCAAATAAGGAAAATATATGTAGTTGCTGTCGGACCAAACACACGCCAAGAAGTGAAAAAGAGGTCAGGCAGCTACAGAACAGATTGAGCCGTATGATCGGGCAGCTGAACGGCATCGGTAAGATGTTGGATGAAAACAGATATTGCGGTGATATTCTGACGCAGATTGCGGCAGTGGAAAGTGCCCTGCAGAGCTTTGGCTATATCGTGCTGAAGGAGCACATGGAAACCTGCGTGACGGAAGAGATCAAAAAAGGAAATGATCAGATCATGGAGGAGGCCATAGAGCTGGTTAAAAAATTGAAATAAAGTGAGGTGCAAAATGAAAAGTCAAAAATATACGGTAACAGGAATGACCTGTTCTGCGTGTTCTGCTCATGTGGAGAAAAGTGTAAGAAAAATTCAGGGAATGAATGAAGTGACAGTGAATCTTCTGACTAACAGCATGCAGGTGTCCTATGATGAAGCGCTGTGCAATGAGCAGATGATTATAGAGGCTGTGGAAAAAGCGGGATACGGCGCTAAGCCAGAAGGCAGCCGGGAAAGAAACGGCAGGAATCAGGAAGGGCGGGAGGCGTTAAAGGGCAGGAAACAAAATGCCGAGATGAAAACAAGGCTGATTATATCCATAATTTTCATGCTGCTTCTCATGGTGGTAGCCATGCATCACATGATCTTTATGTGGCTGCATATTCCGGTACCGGAGCTTTTTATGAAGCTGTTTCATGGCAATGAGAATGCGCTTGTCTTTGCCTTTACGCAATTTTTGCTTGTTCTGCCGATTGTTTATGTAAACCGAAAATATTTTCAAAACGGATTTAAAACTCTGCTGAACAGAAACCCCAATATGGACAGCCTGATAGCAGTAGGCTCGGGTGCAGCCTTGGTCTATGGAATTTTTGCCATATACAGAATTGGTTATGGTCTGGGGCATGGCGATGAGGCGCTGGTTGGTCGCTATGCTTCTGACCTGTATTTTGAATCTGCGGGTATGATCCTGGCACTGATTACAGTTGGGAAATACCTAGAGACACGCTCCAAGGGCAAAACCGGAGAGGCAATTGAAAAGCTGATGGATTTGTCTCCTAAGACAGCACTGCTTCTTATGGAGGATGGGACGGAAAAGGAAATTCCTACGGAGCAGCTTTTGCAGGGAGACCGGTTTGTTGTTAAGCCGGGAAGTCTGATACCGGTGGATGGTGTGATTGAGGAGGGAACCTCCAGCATTAATGAGGCTGCCATTACAGGCGAAAGCATTCCCGTGGAAAAAGGGCCCGGGGATACGGTGGTTTCCGCAACTATGAATAAGGCGGGAAGATTGATCTGCCGGGCGGTTAAGGTGGGAGAGGATACGACCCTGTCTCAGATTATCCGGCTGGTGGAGGAGGCCTCCGCATCCAAAGCGCCTATTGCCAGATTGGCCGACAAGATTGCAGGGATATTTGTTCCTGCGGTTATGGGAATTGCGGCGATTACCTTTGCCGTGTGGCTGCTTGCGGGAGGCGGATTTGAAGAGGCAATGTCCAGTGCAATTGCGGTGCTGGTAATTTCCTGCCCCTGTGCCCTTGGTCTTGCAACGCCGGTGGCGATTATGGTGGGAACCGGCGTTGGGGCAAGAAACGGTATTTTGATTAAGTCCGGGGACGCCCTGCAGTCGGCCAGAGATATCGATACGGTAGTTTTGGATAAGACCGGAACCATTACGGAAGGAAAGCCTAAGGTAACGGATATCGTATGCTATGATAAAGAGCCGGATGAAGATGCAGTGCTTGCTCTCAGTGCGGCGATTGAGAAGCCCAGCGAGCACCCTTTAGCAGATGCCATTGTGACAGCGGCAAAGGAGCGGAAGCTTACCCTTCCCGATGTACAGGAGTTTCAAGCTGTTTTTGGAAAGGGAGTTGTGGCAAAATGCAAAGGACAGTGGTGCTTTGCAGGCAATAAAGCCTTTATGGAGGAAAACGGAATTTCTGTATCCGCACAGCAGGAGGCTAAAATGGAAGAGATTTCCGTGGATGGAAAGACCCCTCTTCTTTTTGCAAGGGAAAAGCAGCTTTCAGCCATTATAGGAGTTGCAGATACCATCAAGGAAACCTCAAGAAGTGCAATTGAAGAGTTCCATAGAATGAAGATTGACGTGGTGATGCTTACCGGGGACAATAAGCGGACGGCCGAAGCGGCAAAGCGTCAGCTGAATGTCAATCAGGTGATTGCAGAGGTTCTTCCTGAGGATAAGGAGAAAGAAATCAGAAGGCTGAAGGAGGAAGGCCGAAAGGTGGCAATGATCGGAGACGGAATTAACGATGCTCCCGCACTTGCGGCCGCAGATGTGGGAATTGCCATTGGAGCGGGAACCGATGTGGCAATTGACAGTGCGGATATTATTTTGATGAAGAGCAGACTGACGGACGCCATAACAGCTATCCGTCTCAGCCGGTCGGTAATCAGAAATATTAAGCAGAATCTGTTTTGGGCATTCTTTTACAATGTAATTGGCATTCCCCTGGCGGCAGGAGTGTGGTATCCTGTATTTGGAATTCGATTGAATCCTATGTTTGGGGCGGCAGCCATGAGTCTCAGCAGTTTGTTTGTGGTTGGAAATGCGCTGCGGCTTCGGGGGTTTAAAGGCAGCCTGGCGGAAGAAAGGGAAGAAACAGCGCAGACAAATGTAGACGCTGAATTTTTTGAAGTTAAGAAAGAAAATCAGGAGAAAACGAAAATGAAAAAAGTAATGACTATTGAAGGAATGATGTGTGCGCACTGCACCGGACGAGTACAGAAGGCATTGGAGGAAATTGAGGGAGTGGAAAGCGTTGTTGTGAGTCTTGAGCAAAAAAGTGCGGAAATCACTTTAAGCGCTGAGATGAGCGATGACGTGTTAAAAGCGGCGGTGACAGAGGCCGGTTATGAGGTAGTGGGAATTCAATAAAAGATGCATTTTTGATGCAGATATGATGCAACTTTGATGCATTCGACCTGTATAATCATTTTAAAGACGACAGGTTGTAAAAAGGAGTGATTAAACTATGGGCGGGGAAGAAAACAGAGAAGAATTAAGAGAAGAAACGAGAGAAAAAAACAGAGGGAAACGGAGAAAATGGATTATCCTTGGGGTGCTTTTGCTTGTGATTGCAGCGGGAGGCATAGGTCTGGGGAGTATCCTTTTCCTGCTTCCCTCTAAAGGTTATCAGAATTACACTGTTCAAAAGGAACAATATTTTGTGGAGTATTCTGAGCAGTATGACTATTGGGATGTAATCACTGTGGAATATCCCAGACTGGAGGGGATTGACGAAGAGGTACAGGAGCAGATGAACGGGCTAATGTATGATACAGCAATGGACAGGGTGAATTATTGGCACTTAGAGCCGTCTGAGGAGGTAAAGGCCTTTCAGGAAGAGCTTTTTTCCATTTTTTGCAGTGACATAACCTGTGATGTGACCTTCCACAGTCAGTATCTGATAAGCCTTGATTATTACGAACTGTATGCTCCCGGAAATCCGGTGTAGATGACCAATGGTACTGAAAGAGCGCTTACCGTGGATCTTGTGACCGGTGAAAGCTATGAGTTATCCGATATTTTTAACGTTGACAGAGACTTTATTGTTCTGTGGGATAAGTCCCTGAGCGAGGATGTGCAGGCCTTTTTTCTACATTACAGAGGAGAAAGATTTCGTGGTGGGAATTTCCTTTGATCCTGTATTGGAATATGCCATTACGCAGGTTTCTACCGAAAGAATTTATTATACGCAGCTAAGCCCGGATGAGTTGGAAGGCTTTAAAAAGCAAAGTGAATTTTGGGATAAATATGAAAAGTCGCAGGAAGCGGGCGAAGTGCTTCCCTGTGAGGAAAAGAAGGAAAACATCTGGTTGAGGGAAAATGCAAGTATATGGGAATACGATTATTAAAAAGGTTTTTATGCTGTGTTTGTGCGGTAATACTGCTTTTTTGTTCATACCGGCAGAACCTGCCTTGGCGGAGGGAAAATACCCCGTTGTTTATGGCGATGTGCCGGACGGGGAAGAGATTTACGTGACGCTGATAACGGAAAAAGAGGATTATACGATTGAACCAGGAGACAGTCTGTGGAAGATTGCCGAGAAGCTGTGGGGTTACGGAAATGGTTATGTGGAGCTTGCAGCTGACAATAAGGATTTGATTTCTAATCCTGACATGATTTATCCGGGAACGACGCTTAAAGTATTGCGGAAAGAAAATATCATAACAAAGGAATCAAGGACGGCCTATATGCAGGCGGGGGAGTACCTGGTGAATACGCCCTATGGCTGGGCGGCGGGTATTTCACAGTACGGTGACGCATGGGCAAATTTTGCATGGTCCGGTGACAGTGACGGGGTAATTGCCTGCCTGATCAGGGATAAGGAAAAGGAGACGGTCAAAACCGTACAGGACTTTGAAGAGTGTGTCCGCAGGATTACGGAATATGCGGAGAAAAACTATCCGCAACAGGTTTCGGAGCTTGAATTTGAACATTATCGGACGGAAAATCAGGACGGTGCATCAGGGGAAATGTATCTGTATTCCTATGATTGGCTGATCAGCCCGGAATATCCTGATCTCACATGTAAGGTCTGTGTGGGATTAAAACTGACGGACCACATTCAGGAAGAGTTTGTGGGCTATGCATTTTATTATGATATTCACAGCAGCGTCCGCTATGTGACTGCAACCTTTGAGGAACTCTATAACCCGGAAAAGGGCGAAGAGTTTACCGTCAATAATTCCAATATGGACATTCAACCGCAGGTGGAATGGGGAATACCGGGAATATTTAATTTTTTTGCCTATGTGGATGAATTTTCGGTTCCTTATTGGAAGCGGTCATAGGACCAGAAGAGGATGCTTCCACGGCAGATAAGTGGACAAACGGATACAGGATTGAGGGAAGGTAATGTTGTTCTGCTTCTTTCTGAATACCACCCCACATCCACGCTATAAGGCTTTCTTAACATAAATTGCTTTCATAGGGCACATTTCCTGACAGCAGAAGCAGGAGATGCAGCCCTTTTTCTTAAATTTAGCCTTTTTGTCTTTGATGGTGATGATGTGAGCTGGGCAGCTCTCCGCACATTTTCCGCATCCTACGCACAAATCCTTATTTAGTTGGGGATAGGATTTAAGCAGTTTCCCTGCAATGGCAAGGAAGGGCTTTTGCAAAAAGCCGGGCAGACAGCTTGAAAAATCCAGTCTGATGGCGTCAGGAACCTGAAACGGTGTAAGCTCATTCGGAATTTGGTCTCCGATAAGCTGCAGCTCATCGGGTTTGGCCAGTCCTTTCTCTACAGCCTGTCTGATCATGACAATATTCATGGGATCAAGCTTCATCAGTCCTGCAGCAAAGTAATCCTGTGTATAAAAATCCTTTGCGGCAAGGAGCATGTGAAGAGGATGCGAGGTGCCTCCGGTGGGGCCGTTCCCTTCCATGGCATCAATGGCATCAATGACAGTGAGCTGAGGATTTACGGTCTGGGCAAGCTCAAGAAGCATTCGGGAAAAATCCTCAATATCCGGCCAGCGATAATGCATCTGGGGTTTTTCCAGCCCCGGGATGGTTCCGAACAGATTTTTGATGCCGCCGGAATAGCCGGTCATGGCATGGGTTTTCAGTTTGCAGATATTGATAATATAGTCTGCCTCTGTAATCGGCGTAATAATATGGAAGGAATGGTTGGCAAAGCCTTCCATGCAGTTTACGGTGCGGGCAGAAAAGTCCATGTTCAGCTTAATATCAGGCTCAAGCTGCTTCATACCGCAGACCTGGTATACATTTTTCATGTGTTCTGCGTTGTACAGCCCGCCGGAGCTTTCCGCCAAAGTAATATTCTGGACGCCCTGCTCTCTCAGCCAGCGCACGACACACTTAATCACCAGCGGGTGAGTGGTTGCGGGAAATTCCGGGTTTTTGGCCATGACAAGATTGGGTTTTATTACAACCTTTAGATCAGGGCGCATATCTTTGGCAACTTCAAGTGTCTCCATGAAACGGCAGACAGCGGGATAAATTAATTCTTCTTTATATTCGGGAACGAGTTGAAGGGCTTGTATCATCTTTTTTCCTTTCATGCAGCGCCTTTAAGGCGCTTAAATTTTATTCTTATTATTATACGGACAGCGCAAAGATATGTCCAGAAGACAGTTTACACCCAATCATATTGTTTGACAATGGATGCAATTTTAAAATTCATCGCAACATATCAGAGTCCGTTTTATCGTACACTTCTTTCTATATACTGTTATTAGATAAGAAAACAGCACCTGATGAATTACAAATATGCGGTTTTGAGGAGGAAGTGTTATGAGAGCTATGCAAAAGATAACCTGGTGGATGATTGCTACCGTGTTTCTGGTACTGATATGTGCTTTTGCCATATTGGGGACGGCTTTCAGCCAGAGCAGGGAAACTGCCAGGGAGCAGAAGGAATATTATAAGATGCTGGAGCATGAATATGTGGAGAAAGTACGGACTTTTTTGGCGGAACAGGGATATGCGTCCAGTGGTATTACCATGAACCGGATCATAGATCAGGATGGAAGTGTGGAATATACGGTGACGATTCATCATCGCCGTATTTCCGATCTGGATGCGGAGCAGCAGGAAGTCCTTCTTGAGGAATGCAGGGAAATTCAATTTCCTGTGGAGGACTGCAGTATTTATTATGAGCTTTTGGAAGGCAACTCTTTTTAAAAAGAAGAATGACAAGACCCAAAACAGGGATTATAATTGATATAGTTGTGTGACCGGATTTGCTACATTGACAGACACAGAAAGGAGCATGGTTATATCATGTTAAATAAACCCTTACCGCAGCAGATATACAGACATTTTAAAGGAAATTTATATAGGATTGTTATCCTTGCAAAACATAGTGAAACGGGAGAAGAGTTGGTGATTTATCAGGCGCTTTACGGAGACTATCAGGTATATGCAAGACCGCTGTCTATGTTTTTTGAAAAGGTAGACCGGGAGAAATATCCTGATGCACCGCAGGAATACCGCTTTGAGCTTGTGAAGGAGCTTTTGCCTGTTCCCAACATGCCTCAGCCGGCAGAAACAGCCAGCAGAGAGACGGCTGCGCAGCAGTCAGACGGACAGACGACTGAGCAGTCCGGGAAAGAGCCGTCAGGGCAGCTTAAGGTGCAAGAGGCAGAGCAGCTTAAGAGGCAGGAGACAGAACAATCCATAGAGCAAGAGAAAATTAATATAGACCCGCTGGTATTGGAGTTTTTGGATGCAGACTCCTACGAGGAGCGTCTTAATATATTGGCAGCACTCCATCATCGTATCACTGACGAGATGATTAACACTATGGCAGTATCCATAGATTTGGAGGTCAAGGAGGGAGATACGCAGGAGCGGTATGAGGAGCTTAAAAATTGTCTCCTTACGCTTGAAAAATATGAGTGCAACCGCCTTAGATAGCTAGAGACCTTCTCCGGATGCTGCATGGACAGTTTTTTGTTTTGTCCGGCGGGAGAAGGAGGAGTAAGATGGCATATGATTTGGCTAACAGACTGGTAATAGGCGTGTCGTCCAGAGCATTGTTTGATCTGACTGTTGAGAATGAGATTTTCCGCACGCGGGGAGTGGATGCTTATTGCAGCTATCAGGTAGAGCATGAGAAGGAGCTTTTAATGCCGGGGAACGGCTTTAGGCTGGTGGAAGCGCTTCTTAATATTAATGAGCTTCCGGGTCAGGAGGGCAGAGTGGAGGTTATCATCATGTCTCACAACAGCCCGGATACATCCCTTAGAGTGTTTAACTCCATTGCCCACTACGGGCTGAATATTTCCAGAGCAGTGCTTGCAAGCGGTGCATCCCTTGCCCCCTATCTGGAGGCGTTTCATACGGATTTGTATTTGTCGGCGGACGAGGCGGATGTGCAGGCGGCTATTGACTGCGGCATTGCGGCGGGAATTATTTGCTGTGATGAGATCCGTACCCCGGGCAAACAGGAGGAAATCTCTAGGATTCATATAGCTTTTGACGGGGATGCAGTATTGTTTTCCGATGAATCCGAGCGTATATACAGAGAAAGAGGGCTTGAGGCGTTTGAGGAAAATGAGCGGCTGCAGGCTGAAAACCCTCTTAAGCAGGGACCTTTTGCCAAATTTCTCAAAACAATTTCGGATATTCAAAGAGAATTTACTCCGGAGCAGGCGCCTATCAGAACTGCACTGGTTACTGCCAGAAGCGCACCTGCCCATGAGCGGGTTATCAGAACGCTCCGGGCGTGGAATGTGCGTATCGATGAGGCCTTCTTTTTGGGCGGAATACCGAAAACGGAGGTTCTCAAGGCTTTTGGAGCACATATTTTCTTCGATGACCAGGCCGTTCACACCAAACCGGCATCGGAGGTGGTTCCTTCTGCCAGAGTGCCTTACCGACAGGAGCCGGAGAAGGAGCGGGGGCGTGATCCCTAAGACCCATTTACCTCTCCCGGTATAGAACATTTAGAAAATCTATTTGACGAAGCTGACGGTGCATAATATTTTGTACAATTTATCACTCACAATTTGTCCATTTTCTTTTGATACCTTAACCCTTATAAGAAAGAGAAACCCGATGAAATATCAAAATATACATGAGGGACAGTTTGAAAGCCGTCCCAACAGATTTATTGCTTATGTAAATATAGATGGAGAAATTCAGAAGGTTCATGTGAAGAACACGGGAAGATGCAGGGAGCTTTTGACAGATCATGCCAAAGTGTTTTTGAATAAGAGCTCCAATCCTGAAAGAAGTACTGCCTATGACCTAGTGGCAGTACAAAAGGGACAGCGCATTGTCAACATGGATTCCCAGGCGCCCAATAAAGCAGTGGAGGAATGGCTCAGGCAGGGCGCTCTTTTTCCCGACGCGGTGAAGATCAGACCGGAAACCACATATGGCAATTCCCGGTTTGATTTTTATGTGGAGACGCCGGAGGAGCAAATTTTTATTGAGGTGAAGGGGGTTACCTTAGAGCAGGACAATGTAGTGCTTTTTCCCGACGCTCCCTCTGACAGGGCGGTTAAGCATGTCAGGGAACTAGTATCTGCCGTTGCGAAGGGGTACAAGGCATATGTTATTCTGGTAATCCAGATGGAGGATGTGGATTATTTTACTCCAAACTGTTCCACCCATCCGGAATTTGCCCAGGCGCTGGAGGAGGCAAGAGCGGCGGGAGTGCAGGTGCTTGCTTATGACTGTCATGTGACGGCTGACAGTATGACGATCAGACAGCCGGTGGAGGTGCGGCTTTCCGTACTGGATGAGATTGCCGGGCCTCTCCTTAAGTGGTATGACGGTGGAAGGAGAATTCTCCCGTGGAGGGAGGAGCCTACGCCTTATCATGTGTGGGTGTCCGAGATTATGCTGCAGCAGACCAGAGTGGAGGCGGTCAAGCCCTATTATGACCGCTTTATGAAGGCTCTGCCGGATATCCCAAGCCTTGCAGAAGCGGAGGAGGAAAAGCTTCTCAAGCTGTGGGAGGGACTTGGTTATTATAATCGTGTGAGAAATTTAAGCAAAGCGGCCAGAGTGATATTGGAGGAATATGAAGGGCAGATGCCCGGCACATATGAGGAGCTTGTCAGGCTTCCGGGTATCGGAAGTTATACGGCGGGAGCTATCAGCTCCATAGCATTCGGGAAACCGGTTCCGGCTGTGGACGGAAATGTGCTTCGTGTGCTTGCCAGGCTTCGGGCGGATACAAGGGATATTATGCAGCAGTCCGTGCGCAGACAGATAGAAGCGGAGCTTGCCCCTGTCATGCCGGTGGGAAGGGCAGGAGACTTTAATCAGGCACTGATGGAGCTTGGAGCCGTGGTCTGTGTGCCAAACGGAGCGCCGCACTGCGGAATCTGCCCATGGCTTGAGCTATGCAGGGCGCATCAGGCCGCAGAGGAGACCAAATATCCCTGCAAAGCGCCCAAAAAGCCCAGAACTGTGGAGGAAAAAACGGTTCTTGTCATCAGGGATGAAAACCGCACGGCGCTCAGGAAAAGAAAGTCTTCCGGGCTTTTAGCGGGAATGTATGAATTTCCGTCTCTGGAAGGAAAGATGACGAAAAAGCAGGTGTTAAATTATTTCAAAGAGCAGGGAATGTCTGTTATTAAAATTGATAAGCTGGAGGAGAGTAAACACGTTTTCACTCACAAGGAATGGCATATGATCGGTTATGCGGTCAGAGTGGATGAGCTTGCCCCGCCGGCTAAAGGCAATGACATGATTTTTGTGGAGAAACAGGACACCGGAGATAAATATCCGATTCCGTCCGCCTATGCCGCCTACATGAAATATTTTTATTAATATTAAGGAGCTCGTTGATTGTGGTTTATACCACCAGAAATAAGTCAGAGCAGGCTTATGCATTTTTAGAATTTCTTAAGTTGATTTGCCGGGAATGCGGGAGTATATTAAGGATAGGAAATTTGTTGAAAGGTGGATTTAAATGAAACTCTTGTCTTTTGCAGTGCCATGCTATAATTCGGCCGCATATATGGAGAAGTGTGTGGACTCTCTTTTAAAAGGAGGAGAGGACATAGAGATCATCATTGTGGATGACGGATCAACGGATGCCACGGCGGCAATTGCCGATGAGTATGTCAGGAAATATCCTTCCGTCATCAAGGCGGTTCACAAGGAAAACGGCGGCCACGGTTCGGCGGTCAATGCCGGTATCGACCATGCCGAGGGCTTGTATTTTAAGGTGGTGGACAGTGATGACTGGGTGAAGGAAGAGCCTTATATGGAGATACTGGATACCTTACGAGAACTGACCGGCGGGGAAAAGGTTTTGGACATGCTGATCAGTAATTTTGTCTATGAGAAGGTCGGGGAGAAGCGCCATAAGGTGATGAGGTATAAACACGCCCTTCCCATAGGAGAAATGTTTGGCTGGGATGATGTAAAGCATTTTCATAAGGGACAGTATATGCTGATGCATTCGGTGATTTTCCGCACCAAGCTTTTAAAGGAGTGCGGGTTAAGGCTTCCGGAGCATACCTTTTATGTAGATAATCTTTATGTGTTTGCACCGCTTCCTTATGTCAGAAGCATGTATTATCAGGATGTGAATTTTTACCGTTATTACATAGGAAGAGCAGATCAGTCGGTCAATGAAAGCGTGATGATCGGCAGGATTGACCAGCAAATCAAGGTAAATAAGCTTATGATTGATTATATGGTTGAAAAGAAGAACCAGATATCCCAGAATAAAAAGCTGTACCGTTATATGCTTAGTTATCTTGACATTATTACTACAATTTCTTCCATTCTTTTGATTAAATCGGGAACCGGTGAAAATCTGGAAAAGAAAAAGGAACTGTGGAGCTATTTGAAAAAGAAGGATTGGTTCTTATACCGAAAGCTGCGCTACGGCTTGCTGGGCAGATGCATGAATCTTCCCGGTAAGGGTGGAAGAAAGATGTCCGTGGAAGGATATAAAATATGCAGACACTTTTATAACTTCAACTAATCATAATTTATATACAGGAAAACCCCTTCACCGTCTCCGATCGGATATGGCAGAAGGGGTTTCTTCTTTAATAAAGAAACTGCTATTTTAAATAATTCCCTGTTTAAATATGGCGTATCCTGCGTTTGGTGTGAGACCGATAGGACTGCCATGCGGAAACCACATCCGCCTGATAGACCACCACATACATAACACCGGCCATCACAAAGGCTGTAAGCACATCAAAAACAGAATGCTGTTTGATAAATACGGTAGAAAGAATAATGGATACACATACGATAAGTGAACCAAAACGGATGGCCTTGTTTTCGGCAAGCTTCTGATCGTGAAGCACCGCTAAATGAGCACCAATGGAGTTATATACATGAATGCTGGGCCACAGGTTGGTAGGTGTATCTATACTATATAAATGCGTAACCAGTGTAGTAAATATGTTATCTCTCGGCATTTCATGCGGACGAAGGTGATGTCCGTTAGGCCAAAGCGTGGAAACAACCAGAAAGACAGTCATCCCGGTAAACAGAAATACACAGGTTTTGATGTATTCCTGCTTGTTTTTGAAAAAGCAGTACAGAACCGCAGCGGAAACATATGCAAACCAAAGAAAATATGGTATTACAAATATTTCGCAAAAGGGAATCACATCATCAAGCTTCACATGAATGATCGTTTGAGGATGAGTTACCGTCTTTTCCAGGTAAGCAAACCAGGAACAATAGATTACCGCATAAATAATAAGCGGTAAAGCATGCCTATACCTTTCATAAAATTTTTTCATAATATCCTCCATAAAAACTATAAAAAATTATATAAGAAATTTCAGCTTTTCCTTTTCACAGGTAAGGGTTATGGAACTGCACTTCATGCTGACCTCACCGTCGGTATGTACCCAGAGAGGTGCGGATGTCTCCAGATGAATTTTGGAAGCAGTGTAATGTTCAATACCATTGAAACGATAATGATTACCTTTAAAAGCGGTGGGAAGCGCCACAAGTACAAGCCACTTGGGGATATTCCCCACGCTGCATATGTCAATTTTGCCATCCTGATAATCGGCAGCAGGACAAAATTTAAAGCCGCCGCCTTCATAACGATGAATCATGCCTGCAACAAACAGAAATTTAGGCAGGTGAATATGTGTGTCATCATCCAATGTAAGATCACAGGTAATCTTTTGGGCTTTGATAAGCTGCTTTAAGGCAATGGTCAGATAGGTCAGTTTTCCAAGCCCTATTTTATTCAATACATTTTTAAATTTAGAAGCAAGAGCCTCCTCGCAGACAGCAGCATCAAATCCAATCCCGGAACTTACAGCAAAGTAGCGGCGTGAAATCTGCTCATCAATATGCTGGCGCGATAACTGCCCGGAAGCATTGTCATAAACAAGACATCCGAGATCCATGCGAAGCGGACTTTGACAGGAAAGAATACGATCCAGCGTTTCCAAAGGATTTGCGGGAAACGCTAAATCTCTTGCCATATCATTGCTGGAACCGGTAGGAATGTAACCGATTTCCACCCTCTCAAAGTCGGGAATGCCCTGCAGGGTTTCGTTTAAGGTGCCGTCACCGCCAAGGACAATCAAACGCAAAATATATTCAGAGTCCGCACTTAATAAAGAAGCAGACAGATCACGAACCAGCTTGATAACATGTCCGGCTTCCCGGGAAAAGAAAACCTTGTATTCAATTTCTCTTTCGTTCAAAACCGGCTCAATTTCAGACCAAATTTTGGCGCCTTTACCGGATTTGGAAGCGGGGTTTACAATTATGTAATACATTATTTTTATCCCTCTAAAAATCTTTCCTTATTGTAGCAGTATTTTTTTTGAGAGTAAAGATTTTTTGTTCATATTCCGAAAATCTTAAGGTTTACTTAGGAGTTTGGTAAGAAATGTATTTAAATGTTTTCTGAAAAATATAAAAGGAAAGGTTTTTTTTCAAAAAAGTATATGCTATAATAATCCAAATTTATTATTTTTGAGCTTTTCATTTGAAAGCTTTCTACATAAGGTGTTCAAATGATTAAAATATGAGGAGGAAAAATTATGTATTCACTTGACGAAGTAAGAAATGTTGATCCTGAAATTGCCCAGGCGATTGTGGACGAGCAGGAAAGACAGAACAGCCACATTGAACTGATTGCATCCGAAAACTGGGTAAGCAAGGCGGTTATGGCAGCAATGGGAAGCCCTTTGACCAATAAGTATGCGGAAGGATATCCTGGAAAGCGCTATTACGGTGGCTGCCAGTGTGTTGATGTGGTGGAAAATCTTGCAATAGAGAGAGCAAAGGAATTGTTTGGCTGTGATTACGCCAACGTTCAGCCTCATTCAGGCGCTCAGGCCAATTTAGCAGTGCAGTTTGCAATCTGCAATCCCGGTGACACCATAATGGGTATGAATCTGGATCATGGTGGACATTTGACACACGGAAGTCCGGTGAATATTTCCGGTAAATATTTTAACATTGTTCCTTACGGCGTAAATGACGAAGGCTTTATTGATTATGACAAGCTAAGAGAAATTGCGCTGGAGTGTAAGCCGAAAATGATTATTGCAGGTGCATCGGCATATGCAAGAACCATTGATTTTAAAAAGTTCAGAGAGGTCGCAGATGAGGTGGGAGCTGTTTTAATGGTTGATATGGCTCACATAGCAGGACTTGTGGCAGCAGGACTTCATCCCAGTCCGATACCCTATGCGGATGTGGTGACCACCACAACCCATAAGACTTTAAGAGGCCCCAGAGGAGGTCTGATTCTCTGCAATCAGGAAGCGGCAGACAAATATAATTTTAACAAGGCTGTTTTCCCGGGAATTCAGGGAGGACCTTTGATGCATGTGATTGCAGCGAAGGCAGTCTGCTTTAAAGAGGCTTTGTCTGACGAGTTTAAGGCATATCAGAAGGGTATCGTTGACAATGCGCAGGCTTTGTGCAAGGGCTTGATTGACAAAGGCATCAAAATTGTATCCGGAGGCACCGACAATCACTTAATGCTGATGGATCTTACCATCTTTGATCTGACCGGTAAGGCAGTGGAGAGGATGCTGGATGAGGCTCATATTACAGCCAACAAAAATACCATTCCCAATGATCCCAAGTCTCCTTTTGTGACAAGCGGTATTCGGTTGGGCACACCGGCCGTTACGTCAAGAGGCATGAACACGGAAGACATGGATCAGATTGCAGAGGCAATTGCAATGATCGTAAAGGGCGGAGAGGAGAAAATCTCCGAGGCAAGAGCAATTGTACAGAAGCTGACCGATAAATATCCTTTAATATAAGAAGAAGCTGAGAGCGGCTCTGAGAAAACAGTTTGTTTTCCCGGGGCTGTTTTCAGGTAATGATTAGGGATTGGAGTTACTTTCTGGCGCCTGTCAATAAAATAGAAAATGAAAAAACTGACAAATCAAGAAAATAATTGTAAAATAATGTAAATTATTGGAAATAAAACAGATAAAAAACAGTAAAA
This sequence comes from uncultured Lachnospiraceae bacterium, assembly GCA_964393865.1. GTDB lineage: Bacteria > Bacillota > Clostridia > Lachnospirales > Lachnospiraceae > Suilimivivens. Next base: position 49,298 of record CAYMUW010000007.1, on the reverse strand, counting down.
AAACAAAAAATGAAAAAATTAGTAAAAATTTTAAAAAATGTGTTGACAAATTAAATCAAGCTGATTATAATAAGGTCATAAAAACAAATTCACATAGATAATCTTAATGAAAGGAAGGTACAGTCCACCGAAAACATGAGATCAGCTTTTTATATCAGATAGATACCGGTTCTACAATTTAACGAAAGGTTAATTGCAGGATTGGAGACAGAAGATAGTAAAAAGCAAAATGTGAAAGAGTCAGCTTTTAAAGTACAAAAGAACAAGGTACAAAAGAAAGCGAATTTCGAATTCGTATGAAGAGCAAAAGAAACGGTAACGAGTTACCAAAGATGAGATGAACGTTACAGTACATGCGTACAAAAGAAAAAGAAGAAAAGTACGAAGGAGAAAACAACTGAATAGTGAAGCAATCCAAAAACAAAAAAGAAAAGAGAGGTAAGGACCATTGGATAGCATAGTTTAGGAGCGGGTGTTGATTAATAAAATCGATGCCCGCTTTCCTGTTGAAAGTTTTTACAAAAGTTTTGCTTTTAAGTGGAAATTCTACGATGAATAAGGTATGATATTTCATATGGAGGATTAAAGGATGGCTAAGAATGAAACTTTTGATGAAGAAATAGATCGTCGGGAATACAGACATAGAAGAAGAATTAGAAATCAGATTATTTCCTATATAGTGCTTGTAGTGATATTGATTGGACTGATAACAGGCGGCGTGGTTGGCGTTACACAGATTATGAAGAAGGTAAACGACCAAAAACAGGCGGAGGAATTGCAAAAGCAGCTGGAGGAGCTGGCGGAAAGCGAGGAGGAAACTCCTGTAGTGGAGGCTCCGACAGAGTCCACGGAAACCTTTGAGGAGACCGATTATTTGGATGAGATTGTAAATGCCTGTATTGCAGAGATGCCTCTTGAGGATAAGGTGGCAGGACTTTTTATGATTACGCCCGAGGCATTGACAGACACGGATGTGGTAATCAGAGCAGGTGATACAACCAAAGAAAAGCTAAGTGAGAATGCAGTAGGCGGTCTGATTTATTTTTCACAGAATATAAAGGACTCCGCCCAGCTTACGGAAATGCTTCAAAATACAAAGAACTGGAGCAAATATCCCATATTCCTTGGAGTAGATGAGGAGGGCGGCACAGTCAGCAGAGTTGCCAAAGCAGGTCTTGCCGATGATGTAGGTCCTATGGGAGAGATTGGCGCATCAGGAGATGCTGCATTGGCACAGGAAGCGGGGGCTGCACTGGGGAGTTATCTGTCCGGTTATGGCTTTAATATGGATTTTGCCCCGGTGGCAGATGTGATCGCAGAGGGCAATACGATTATCGGGGACCGCTCCTTTGGCAGTGATGTAAATCTGGTTTCGCCGATGGTGGCGGCAGCCGTGGAGGGCTTACAGAGCAACGGGGTAAGCGCATGCCTTAAGCATTTTCCGGGGCTTGGTGACACCACGGAGGACACCCATGACGGAATGGCGCAAACAGATAAAACCTTAGAGGAGTTTAATTCTGGCGATTTTCCTGTCTATCAGGCAGGTATTGAGGCCGGCGTTGAGTTTATTATGGTAAGCCATCTTTCCGTTCCCGGAATTACCGGGGATAATACACCTTCCTCTCTTTCTTCGCAGATGATTACAGACATATTGAGAGGACAGTTAGGCTATCAGGGAATTGTTATTACAGATGCCATGAATATGGCGGCTATAACGGATTATTATACAGCGGATCAGGCGGCCGTAATGGCTCTGCAGGCCGGAGCCGATATGATTTTGATGCCGGAGGATTATCAAACCGCATATCAGGGAGTTTTGGATGCTGTCAATAACGGTACATTGACGGAGGACAGAATTAACGAGTCCCTAAGAAGAATTTACCGTGTCAAATATAAGGATAAGGTGGAATAATAAACGGTATATTTCACCCCGAAGTGGTATTTACTGTTCCAAATGAGACTTTAATAATTAAAAAAAAATTCGTTGACAAAGTGAAAACCATATAGTATATTAATACTTGTCCGTCAGGTACGGATAAGTAAATGCGCGAGTGGCTCAGTTGGTGGAGCACGACCTTGCCAAGGTCGGGGCCGCGGGTTCGAGTCCCGTCTCGCGCTCTATCATACAAAAAGGCATCCGACAGGATGCCTTTTTTGTTAGGTCTGTCGGGCTTAAGGTGTCAACTTACCTTTTGATACCCTAATCTTATTAGAAAAGATCATGCATCTTTACAAAATCTGTCAAAAAATATATACTAAAATTGTATGGAAATGTATCTTACATGATCAGGAAATTTCTGATCCAATGGAGAAAAGCAGATGAATGGAATTATGAAGCTCCTGACCTGTATATTGGGAGCGCTGGCAGTGGCGGCTTGTATTGCTACAGTGGGAATTATCGGGTACTCGATGACAGGTGCAGGTGATGAAAAAAATACGACAGCCTCTGCCGAAGTGTCGACGGATGAGCAGGAACAGGCAACTCTGGTTCCGACGCAGGCACCTGACAGCGACTTGGAAATAGACGAGACAGGAAGTGAAGCAGCCAGGACACCTCAGCCGATAGGAGATGCCGAGCATGCTCACGATTATAAGGAAACCGTTGTCGAAAAGGCTACCTGCTACAGTGCAGGGAAGCTTAAGTACAGCTGTGAGTGCGGGGATGAATATTATGTGGATATTCTTTCTACTGGGCACGTGGCGGACGACTGGGAGGTTGTCAGAAAGCCTACTGCGGAGCAAGACGGACTTCGAGTTAAAAAATGTATTTATTGTGACGAGATCGTAGCGCAGGAAATCATTCCTTATGAGGATGGCAGTGATAAGGACGGGGACGAGGATGAGGAGGATGCGCCGCATGTGCATCAGTATACGGCGGAAACGGTGAGAGAACCATCCTGTACCCTTGCTGGACTGCGCAAATACAGCTGCAGCTGTGGAAGCTTTTATACGGAAATGATTCCGGCACCGGGACATGTAGCAACAGACTGGACCGTGGCAGAGGAACCGACCACTACCCAGATGGGAACAGAGCAGCGAACCTGCAGCGTGTGCGGTGTGCTTTTGGACTCCAGGCCGATTAACAAACTGTCGCCCAGCCCTTCGGCAAGTGCACAGGCTACTTCGGGTACACAGGCGACAACAGCTCCTACGGGAACAGCCACGGCAGCGGCCACTTCTGCAAATTCCGGTACACAGGCAACGGCGGCGCCTACAGCTACTCCGCATACACATAACTACACCTCTTATGTATTAAAAGAAGCCAACTGCACCGAAAAGGGAATACGCTCCTTTGTATGTACCTGCGGAAGCAGCTATGCGGAAAGTATAGAGCTGGATATGAATAATCACACATTCCGCTCCGTGGTGATACCGGCCACTGCAAATACAACAGGTTATACGATTTATACCTGTGTCAGATGTAATTACAGTTACTTTGATAACTATACTCCGGCACTTGGAAACTGAGATTTGAGAACGCGGCAGGCAACATGCGGTGCGTTCATGATATGACATTCATAATCCCTTCTGCTCCTGCATATAAATCATAGGAGCAGGAGGGATTAATTATGTATGGAGAGCAGAAAGCGACGGAAGTTTTAAAACAATTTGGGACAAACTGGGAGACTGGACTGACCTTTTTGGAAGCGGCTGCAAGAAGAGAGAAATCCGGCCTTAACAAACTGGAGGAACAGAAGAAAAAGGGAATCTTTTGGCTGTTTTTGGAGCAGCTTCAGGACCCGCTTATTTATATTCTCATGGCGGCAATTGCCATTTCGCTTTTTCTAAAAGAGGCGGGAGATGCAATGATCATTGCGGCAGTTATTCTGCTGAATTCCGTTGTGGGCGTGGTGCAGGAGGACAAGGCCCGTAAGGCCGTAGAGGCGCTGAAGCAATTGGCAAGTCCTAAAGCACTGGTAAGGCGTGAGGGAAAGGAATGTGAGATTTCAAGCGATCAGCTTGTGCCGGGAGATATTGTGCTTTTGGAGGCAGGAAGACAGGTCCCGGCGGACATGCGCCTTTTTCAGGCCGTCAACCTGAAAATTGAAGAGTCGGCATTAACTGGAGAGTCCGTCCCTGTTAATAAGACGGACGGAGAGCTTGAGGGAGAAGCCTGCAGCATTGGAGATCGGACAAACATGGCATATATGTCCACCTCGGTAACCTATGGAAGAGGGGAAGGAATTGTTACCGCAACAGGAATGGAGACGGAGATCGGAAAGATAGCCGGGCTGATTGGCAAGGGCGGGAATGAGATGACGCCCCTTCAGAAGCGCCTTGCGGATTTGGGAAAAATACTGAGTATTCTGGCAGTAGGAATATGTGCCTTTTTGTTTGTGGTGGCGGTTTTGCAAAAAAGAGATGTGGGAGATATGCTGCTTACAGCCATATCCCTTGCGGTGGCGGCAGTGCCGGAGGGGCTTGCGGCAATCGTAACGATTGTACTGGCGCTCAGCGTTTCCAGAATGGTGAAGGTGGGAACGATTGTCAGAAGACTTCCCTCCGTGGAGACACTGGGGGCAGTCAATGTGGTGTGCTCCGATAAGACGGGAACCCTGACCAAAAACCAAATGACGGTAAAGCAATGCTACATAAGCGGAGAGCTTGTAAGTGAAGAAAGGCTGGCAAAAGAGGACAGGGAGCTGTTTTTGGAAGCTTGTACCCTTTGCAACGATGCATCCTTGGGAGAAAACCGGCTGGGAGATCCTACGGAGCTGGCGCTTCTGGATTTGGCAGCTCAATATGGTTATGAAAAGCCTGCGCTGGAGAAAACAGCTCCCCGCATTGACGAGCGGGCCTTTGATTCAGATAGAAAGAGGATGACCACTGTTCATCAAAAGGGAGCGGACAAGATTGCATATTGCAAGGGCGCTGCCGATGAAATGATTGACTTGTGTACAGGTGTTATGATGCATGGCAAGGAGGCGGCTTTTTCCGCCAGAGCCAAGAAGGAGGCAAAGGCGGCAATCACGCAGATGGCCGGAAACGCCCTTCGGGTAATGGCCCTTACCATGAAGAAAAAGGGAGACCTGACCGAGGAAAAAGGCATGGTATTTTTGGGACTTGCCGGTATGATAGATCCGCCCAGACCGGAGGCAGGAGGAGCTGTGGAAAGCTTTAAGGGAGCTCATGTGGACACAGTGATGATTACCGGAGACCATGTGGATACCGCCTTTGCCATCGCCAGAGAGCTTGGGATTGCGGAACATAAAGAGCAGTGCATGACCGGCAGTCAGATTGATGCGCTTCCAACACAGGAATTTGCCGGGAAGGTGGGAAAGATCCGGGTGTTTGCCAGAGTGTCACCGGAGCATAAGGTTCGCATTGTGGAAGCTTTAAAATCGGACGGTAAGGTGGTGGCCATGACCGGAGACGGGATTAACGATGCACCTTCCTTAAAGGCGGCGGATGTAGGAATCGCTATGGGGAAGGGCGGTACGGACGTGGCGCGCAGCGCCGCTGATCTGGTGTTGACGGACGATAATTTTGCCACCATTGAAAAGGCCATGCGGGAGGGCCGGGGAATCTATGAAAATATCCGTAAGACCATCTTGTTTTTGCTGTCCTCCAATTTTGGTGAGATTATTACCATGCTTGCGGCGGTATTGGCAGGATTTCCGGCCCCCCTTAAGGCAAGTCATATCTTGTGGGTTAACCTGATTACGGATTCTTTACCGGCACTTGCGCTGGGGATGGATCGGAACGATGGGGAGGCGTTGATGAAGGAGCCTCCGAGAAAAAGCACGGACAGCATGTTTTCTCACGGAGGACTAAGCTGTACGCTGTGTTTCGGTGTGGTGATCGGCTTAATCAGCCTGCTTGCCTTTTTGGCGGTGCCCTATCAGGCTCTATGCAGAGAGCATCTTCCCGTGACCCTTCAAAATCTGGAGAAGATGCTGAGAATGGAGGCGGTGCTTGCCAAGGCGCAGACTCATGCATTTACGGTGCTTGGCATGAGTCAGCTGGCACATGCGGTAGGAATGCGGGATGTGAATAAATCCATATTCAGAATGAAGCATTTGGATAATCTTTACATGATTTTTGCCTGTGTGGCAGGGGTGGTGCTGCAGCTTTTGGTAACGGAAATCCCATACTTTGTAATCTTATTTGGAACCAGCAGATTAAGCCTTGGAGAATGGGGTGTGCTGACGCTGTTGTCCTGTATGCCTCTCGTGGTGCATGAGCTTTTAATTTTTTCCGAACGGCTGACTGGCAGGACGGCAGACGGCTTAAAACAGGCGGAGAAAGGCAAGAAGCATGAGAATGGCAGCTCCCAGCCAGGTGAAGCGGTTTAGGCCTTTCCGCGCTAAAAGCAGGCCTGCCAGAAGTCCCAGCTGTATGGAGAGCAGGTGAATGCCGGCGGTAATCAGAAGAAGGCTTCCTACCGAAAGTGACGCGCTGCCGGTGCACAGCCCAGCGGATATGTTGTCGACGGACAGTGCAAGCCCCAGAAGAAACGCCTCGCGGCCGGAGAGCACCGCAGGCTCCTGACTGTTGACTTTTTGAGAAATATTGTCGGTAGTAAGACGGGTGTTTTTCCTTTGCAGGGAAGGAAAAGCGTCATAAAATTTGTACAAGGAAAGGCCCAATAAAATAATAAACGAAGCTCCCCGGGTAAGCCCCGGAGAAATAAAGGAAAGCAGCTTATCGCCTGCGTACATGGAAAGGGTCAGCATACAGCCTGATAAAGCAGCCAGTATGAAAACAGAGGAAAATGGTACCCTGACTTTGGTCATGCCATAGGACAATCCTGCAGTAAATGCATCCATGGAAAGAGCGAGGATCAGGAGCAGAAACAGATAAAAGGAAAATGACATAATACACTGCCTTAATTGTTTGCTATATCATATTCGGCTATGGTATAATTTGACTACGACAAATGAAGTTTTTTGTCGGTGTGTGAGAGGAAAGGTACTTAATTTGTTATGGGAAATACAAATGTGTGTGTTCTTGTCGGCGAAATGGGGTCGAAGGAATTTTCGCTGTTGGAGAAGTATGCTAATCAGGGATGTGGGATTGCAATTATGGACTTGAACAAAGAATTGGGAAGAAGGATCAAGGAAGAATTGGAAAGAATTTATCATGTCAAAGTATTTTTCTTTCATGGGGATGCCGGCAGTGAAGAGGACAGAGAATTGTTTTTTTCGGCCGTCAAGTATATGTACGGAGATACAGCCTATATTATCTGCAACAACAATTAAACGGAGGGCAAGGAATGAAATTAATATTTGTGGGGGCCGCACATGAGGTAACGGGAAGCTGTCATTATCTGAATGCCTGTGGAAAACACATTCTGGTGGATTACGGAATGGAGCAGGGAACCAATGTGTTTGAAAACTGTGACCTGCCGGTGCAGGAAGCCTGTATTGATTATGTGCTTCTTACACATGCGCATGTGGATCATTCGGGAATGATTCCCAGACTGGTGGCGAGAGGCTTTCGCGGACAGATCATTACCACTGAGGCAACTGCTGATCTTTGCAGCATTATGCTTCGTGACTGTGCGCATATTCAGATGCAGGAGGCGGAATGGAAGAACCGGAAGGCTAAGAGAAGCTCCGGTGTGCCTGCGCACGAGCCTGTTTATACCATGGAGGACGCTGACGGAGCGATAAGGCGTATTGTGCCCTGCAAATATGATCAGGAAATTGAGCTGTGTGAGGGACTCAGAATACGTTTTACGGATGTGGGACATCTTCTGGGCTCCGCAAGCATTGAGGTGTGGGCAACGGAGGATGGCGCTACCAGAAAGATTGTCTTTTCGGGGGATATCGGAAATAAAAATCAGCCGCTTATCAAGGACCCTGCCAAAACCGAGTCGGCAGATTATGTGGTCATGGAATCCACCTACGGGGACAGACTGCATCCCGGTGAAAGACCGGATTATATTAAAGAACTGGCGGCTATTTTGCAGGAGACCTTTGACAAGAAAGGAAATGTGGTTATCCCCTCCTTTGCGGTGGGAAGAACCCAGGAGATTCTGTATTTTCTCAGGAAAATCAAGGAGGACAGGCTGATTAAGGGACACGATGGTTTTCCTGTCTATGTGGACAGCCCTCTTGCCGTGGAAGCTACCGGTATTTTCCACAAGAACGAAAACAGCTGTTTTGACGAGAAGGCAATGAAGCTGGTGAAAGCGGGGATCAATCCGATTTCCTTTCCAGGACTTCGCCTTTCCATCACAAGTGAGGAATCCAAGGCTATCAATTTTGAAAGCACGCCCAAGGTGATCATATCCGCATCGGGTATGTGTGAGGCGGGAAGAATACGCCACCATTTAAAGCATAATTTGTGGAGACCGGAATGTACCGTTTTGTTTGTAGGCTATCAGGCAGTGGGAACACTGGGAAGGCTTCTGGTGGAAGGAATAGAAGAGGTGAAGCTTTTCGGAGAAACCATAGATGTGCGCGCCAACATTAAGACTCTGGCAGGGCTTTCGGGACATGCCGATAAGAACGGCCTTATTGAGTGGGTGGAAGGCTTTAAGGAGAAGCCCAGACGGATTTTTGTGGTGCATGGGGAAGACAGCGTCTGCACCTCTTTTGCGGAATGCTTAAAGGTGGAGCATGGTTATCGGGCATATGCGCCCTACAGTGGTACGGAATTTAATCTTCTGACGGATAAGCTTGAGTACGAGGCAGTGCCTATTCCTATCCAGAAGAAGACGAAGACGGTATCTGATGTATTCAGCCGCTTGTTGGCAGCAGGCCAGAGGCTTATCGCCGTTATTCACAAGAATGAGGGTGGAGCAAACAAGGATCTGGCAAAATTTGCGGATCAGATTAATTCCCTTTGCGATAAATGGGATATGTAATACGGAATGGAGAAAGAGTATGAGCTTGGCAGATGAAATTTTTATAAATATGTGTAAGGATATTCTGGAAAACGGAACCAGCACCGAGGGAGAAAAGGTGCGTCCCCATTGGGAGGACGGCACGCAGGCTTACACCATTAAGAAATTCGGTATGGTAAACAGGTATGATCTTTCCAGGGAATTTCCTATTTTAACGCTTCGGAAAACTGCTCTAAAAAGCGCTACGGACGAGATGCTGTGGATTTGGCAGCAAAAATCCAATAATGTCCATGATCTTCACAGCCATATCTGGGATGAGTGGGCGGATGAGGACGGTTCCATCGGCAAGGCGTATGGTTACCAGATGGGCGTCAAGCACCAGTATAAGGAAGGCATGATGGATCAGGTGGACAGGGTGATCTATGATTTGAAAAATAACCCCTTCAGCCGCAGGATTATGACCAATATTTATGTGCATCAGGATCTGCATGAGATGAACCTTTATCCCTGTGCCTACAGCATGACCTTTAATGTGACCCAGAAAAAGGGCGAGGACAGGCTGGTGTTAAATGCCATTTTAAATCAGCGTTCCCAGGATGTGCTGGCTGCCAATAACTGGAATGTGGTTCAGTATGCGGTGCTGGTGCATATGCTGGCGCAGGTCTGCGATATGCAGGTGGGAGAACTGGTGCATGTGATTGCGGATGCTCATATTTATGACAGGCATGTGCCGATTATTAAGGAGCTTATCGGAAGGACGCCTTATCCGGCGCCGAAGTTCTGGCTGAACCCGGATATTAAGGATTTCTATCAGTTTACCAGGAACGATGTGCGGGTGGAGGATTATGTGACAGGGGAGCAAATCACCAATATTCCCATTGCCATTTAAAACGGGTGCTTTTGCACACATAAGAAAGGACAGGAGTAATTTCATGAATTTAATTGTAGCGGTAGATGAAAATTGGGCGATCGGAAATAACAACGAGCTGTTAATCAGTATTCCGGCGGATCACAAATTTTTCCGGCAGGAGACTACGGGAAAGGTGGTAGTGCTGGGGCGGAAAACTCTGGAGACATTTCCTCAGGGGCTTCCACTGAAAAACAGAACCAATATTATTATGTCAACCAACAGGGACTATCAGGTGAAGGATGCAATGGTGGTGCATGATCTGGAAGAGCTTCTTGCAGAGCTTTCCAAATATGATACGAAGGACGTGTATATTGTAGGAGGTGAAAGCGTGTACCGTCTGCTTCTTCCCTACTGTGACACCGCCCATGTGACCAAAATCGATCATGCCTATGCGGCGGATGCTTATTTCCCCAATCTGGATGAAATGCCGGAGTGGAGGATCACAGCCGACAGTGAGGAACAGACCTATTTTGATATCACTTATCACTTTTTGAAGTATGAAAGGATCAAATAAAAGGATGCGCGGGAGGAAATTATGAAAAAGAGAAACAGCAGATGGAAAGCGGCGGCGCTTTTACTGGTCATGGCCATGATACTTGGCGCCTGCAGCAGCGGACAGGAGAACCCGGAGCAGAATGCGCAGGAAGCATCGGCCTTAAATGCATCGGATGTGCAGAACGGGGAGTCAGCGGAGAAGGAAGAAAGCGGACAGAGCGGAGCGGATGGACAGGCCAGAGAGGAAGGAGCCGGACAGGAAGGCAAAACAGCGCAGGAGAGTGAAGAGCCCCAGGAAAATGATGATACGCAGGATAATGGAATTATCATTCCGGAAGTGTCTATTGAGCAGAGCAGCATTCCCGATTCGGAGGCCTTGGAATTTGTAAAAAATATGAAGACAGGCTGGAATTTGGGAAATACGCTGGATGCATATTCCGGCAGCAGCAATGCAGGCCTTGCCTCGGAGACAAGCTGGGGCAATCCGGCGACCACCGGGGAAATGATTGCCGCAGTTAAGGAAGCAGGCTTTGAAACCATCCGAATTCCCGTAACCTGGCATAATCATTTAGAATGGGCGGAGGGAAGCGATGAGTTTACCGTCAGCACCGAATGGCTGGACAGGGTGCAGGAAATCGTGGATTACGCCGTAGACAATGAGATGTATGTGATTATCAATATCCATCACGACACTGCGGAGGATGTGTATTATCCTGACAGCGCCCACTATGAGCAGTCCGAGAAATATATTGTCACCATCTGGAAGACGGTGGCGGAGAGATTTAAAGACTATGACGAGCATTTGATCTTTGAGTCCATGAATGAGCCCAGACTGGTGGGAAGCAGCTATGAATGGAATTTTCAGGAAAGCGCAGAGGAGTGCAGGGACAGCGCCGACTGTATTAACAGGTTAAATCAGGCGTTTGTTGACACGGTTAGACAAACCGGCGGCAACAACGGTCAGCGATACCTGATGGTGCCCGGCTACGGGGCCTCACTGGCAGGCGTGACCACAGACCTGTATCAGCTTCCACAGGACAGTGCAGACAATAAATTGATTGTGTCCACCCATGCTTATACGCCATACAGCTTTGCATTGCAGCCTCAGGGCGAAAGCGGCGCTACCGATGTGTTTAACGCAGAGGGCGGAACGGGCAGAGCGGAAATTGATTCTGTGATGAACGCCCTGTATCAGAAGTTTGTCTCCCAGGGAGTTCCCGTGGTAATGGGTGAGTACGGAGCCAGAAATAAGAATGACAACCTGCAGGATCGGGTAAACTTTTATACTTATTATATTGCCTCAGCCCGTGCAAGAGGAATCACCTGCTGCGTCTGGGATAACGGCGGTTTTGCCGGAACCGGAGAGTTGTTTGGTATTCTGATCAGACAGAAGTGTATCTGGGCATATCCCGAAGTGGTGGAAGCCATTATGAAGTATGTGTAGAAGCGGTCATGAAGTAAGCATAGGTGATTGACTTTTGGAAGAAAAAGTATAATAATTAGTACGATATCTTTTGGAAATAAAAGTAATAACAGAAGAGCGGCGCAGATTTGGGCAGATAGCACAAACTTGCAGGGAAAGAAAGGAGCAGGGCTTTAACGATGGAAAAGAAAAATATCGATTGGGCCAATTTAGGATTTGGTTATATCAAAACGGATTACAGATTTGTATCCAATTATCAAAACGGAGCATGGGATGACGGAGTGCTTACGGAGGACGCCAACGTGGTAATCAGCGAATGTGCAGGAGTTCTTCAGTATGCTCAGACTATTTTTGAGGGAATGAAAGCATATACCACAGCTGACGATCGTATCGTGACCTTCCGCCCCGATTTAAACGCAGAAAGAATGGAGCAGAGTGCTGTCCGTCTTGAGATGCCTGTTTATCCTAAGGATGATTTTGTAAAGGCAGTTTTAAAGACCATCAAGGCTAATGAAGCTTATGTACCTCCTTACGGAAGCGGCGCAACACTTTATGTCCGCCCGTATATGTTTGGCAGCAATGCAGTTATCGGTGTAAAGCCGGCGGATGAATATCAGTTCCGCGTATTCACAACACCGGTAGGTCCTTATTTCAAGGGCGGCGTTAAGCCTTTGACGATCCGCATTTCTGATTTCGACCGTGCAGCTCCGAACGGAACCGGTCATATTAAGGCAGGACTTAACTATGCAATGAGTCTTCATGCAATTGTAGACGCTCATAAGCAGGGTTATGATGAAAACATGTATCTGGACGCAGCTACCAGAACCAAGGTGGAGGAGACCGGCGGTGCAAACTTCCTGTTTGTAACCAGAGACGGTAAGGTGGTAACGCCTAAGTCAAATAGTATTCTTCCCTCTATTACCAGACGTTCCCTTGTTCAGGTTGCTAAGGAGTATCTTGGACTGGAAGCAGAGGAGAGAGAAGTCAGCGTTGAGGAGCTTAAGGATTTCGCAGAGTGCGGTTTGTGCGGTACGGCAGCGGTTATCTCCCCTGTAGGAAAGATCGTTGACCACGGCAAGGAAATCTGCCTTCCCAGCGGCATGAGCGAGATGGGACCTGTTACCAAGAAGCTGTATGATACCCTTACTGGCATTCAGGTGGGAACCATCAAGGCGCCTGAAGGATGGGTTGTTGAAGTGGAATAGCAGCCGGAACCGTAATTGAAAATAAACAGAATGATATAAGGCATTTGCCCGAGGAACTTTCTAAGATTTTAGAAAGAACCGATATGTCCCCTGTCTTCTTTACAGGGGTGTATCAAACGGGCGGATGCCTTTGTTTTTGGATGTTATTATTTCAGAAAAAAGCTTACGGTTGTTCAATATCCGGGTTGAAATTTGTATATGCAGGAAATTTCTGGTAAAATACAACCAATAGTTATAGTAATTACCTTGTAGTTTATTATAAACATATTGATAAGTACCTATACTAATAGTAATGGTCAACTACTATTAGGAAGGTAGATTATGGATTTGTCGAGTATAGGAAAACATTTGAAAGAAAAACGTTTACAGAAATCATGGACGCAGGAGAAGCTTGCGGAAAAACTGAATCTTAGTCCGGCATATATCGGGATGATTGAGCGGGGAGAGAAGATTCCCAAACTGGAAACCTTTATCCGTATGATTAATGAGCTTGGTGTATCAGCAGATGTGGCGCTGGAGGATGTAACCAATACCGGATATCAGGTGAGAATGAGCCAGTATATCGATCGGATTGAAGGCTTGCCTAAGGACAGGCAGAAGCAGATATATGAGGTTCTCGATGTTATGCTGAAGGGGAAATAGAATAATAAATCAGTAGAATTACGGCATCTGTCTAAGTGACTTGCTTGCGGTATTTAAGAAGTATGCAGTTAGTTTCCGAACATACAAATAGAACTTTATTTTGGGAGTTGTTGTGGAGGAGAAAAGAAGCAAACATATATTTTTTCGCAAAGACGGATTGATGTTTCCTGTTAAAGTGGAGGATATTGTATCCAAACCAAAGGAGATAGCGGTTATCTTACACAAACATATCAGCACGATTTACAGAAAATTAAAACGCGGGCGGTATATGCACACAAATAGCGATCTGACAGAGGAAGAACGCTGCAACCCCGATGAAGCAGACCGGAAAGCACAGGAAAATTTAAAAGCAAAGGGCGCAGGGCTGAAAATTGGAAATGATATTGCACTGGCTAATTTTTTGGAGAGAATGATAATTGATAATAAATATTCGCCGGACGCGGCACTGGCAAAGGCAAGAAGGACGTTACAAAATCCTGCCTTCTTGTGCTGATAGAACGAAAGACACGGGATGAAATAATAGCAAAGCTGCCGGTTCAGAAAGCGGAAAGCGTGGTCAATGCGCTGGATCGTTTAGAAAAGAGGTGGGGTGATATGTTCTATAATGTATTCAAGAGTATAACCGTAGACAATGGATCGGAATTTGCAGACTATGAGGGTGAACGGATTGAGAACTGGATCAACAGCTATCCACGCCGGACGCTGGGTTATTGCAGCAGCAGGGAACTGTTTGAAAGGGAATTAGCAGCGATATGATAAAAAGCAGGAGATCATTGACTTACAAAATCTCAATGTATGTCAATGACGAATTTCATAGCATAATAATCTATTAAAGTTCAAAAGTGTACAAAATACCAAACATAACACTTGCATCTGATTGCTTAATATGATAACATGATAACAAAGCATAGAACATTTCTATTCATTCAGGCGTTATGCCTTCTTTCTTCTGTTATGGAAGCCCTTTCGGGTGACCGCAGAAATCAGAGAATTTCAGGAAATCAATGCTTTTATTTACCCAATTACAATTGAAAATCAGGAAGAAATTGATTATTCTCTGGTGCTCAGAGTTATGTGTTATGATGCGGGAAAGTATGAGAAACAGGCAGCCAAAATAAGGAAAAAGGTTCGAAGAGATGGCAAGGGTTTAAGCGCCGGAGAATATTTATACGGGTTTAAGAAGGACAGCAGACTTTTTCCTACCGTCACATTTGTGCTTTATTATGGGGAACAGGAATGGGACGGAGCCAGAGACCTGCATGGACTGTTGGACTTTACGGACATACCGGAAAGCCTGAGAAAGAAAGTGTCTAATTATCAGCTTCACATTGTAGAGGTGAGGAGGCTTAAGGACACCGGTATGTTTCAGAGAAGCTGAAAGACCGGATTATGAAAGAGAAAAATGAAGTACTGCTTCATAGATGGATAAAGCTGGCAGCAAGAGTAACCTCGGTGGAGGAATTTGAGCGGGAAATGTGACTTAAGCCGACAGGTATCGGTTTCAATACCCCTCATCCCGGCGCTTCTTCCTGAGCTCAATTCTCTTAAGAGCCGATTCCCATTCGTATTTCTGGGCTTCTGTTTCAATCTTGATGCTGTAAGGGATTGGGCAGGGGCGGTCGTTTTCATCCAATGCTACTACGGTCAGATAGGCGCGGTTAATGGGACGGCGTATGCCCTCGGAGGATTCGATATAGGTGTCTACCCGAACTTCCATGGAGGTATTCCCCACGTAAGTGATGTATCCGATGATGACGATTAATTCATCCAGAAAAGCGGGATTTTTAAACTGCAGATTATCAATGGAAGCGGTTGTTACCCTGATACCGGCATGACGTTTGGCAACCGTACCGGCAACTTCATCAATCCATGACACCAGCTTGCCGCCAAAGAGCCTGTTTTCTCCGTTAATATCCTCGTAGCGGAGCAGATGAATCTGTTCTGTGCGCGATGCTTCTATGGATTTTTCCGGTTTTGTTTGTTTTGACATATCTTTATTCACCCCGAGACTATTACAATTTATAATTTTAAAATATTATCATTTTTAAGCTAACCACATTTTATCATAGTCATGCAAAGGAAGAAAGATTAAACGAAAATATTTTCCAATAAGCCTGACTTATGATATGATAATGAAAATATAAGTTGAATCGAAGTAAAGCAGATCATTGCAAAGCGGGATATCATAAGACTGTCCGGACAAGTATACAAGCTTCGTAAGGATCTGCTACAGTAAGATACGAAAGGTGGAAAAGTTTTGAGTAAAGAATGTGCGGGAACTACAGTAATGATGCTTGGCAATGCGGCACTTGCAAGAGGCGCATATGAAGCAGGAGTAAAGGTGTCGGCGGCTTATCCGGGAACTCCCAGTACGGAAATCAGCGAAAATCTGGTGAAATACAAGGATGAGGTGTATGCAGAGTGGTCGCCCAATGAAAAGGTGGCAATGGAGGTGGCAATCGGTGCATCCATAAGCGGTGTGCGTGCACTGGTTTCCATGAAGCATGTAGGCGTAAACGTGGCGTCCGATCCTTTGTTCACCATTGCCTACAGCGGTGTGAACGGCGGTTTGGTGCTGGTTGCAGCGGATGATCCGGGAATATACAGCTCCCAGAACGAGCAGGATTCACGTATGGTGGCAAGGGCAGCTATGGTGCCGGTAATTGAACCGTCGGACAGCGAAGAAGCAAGGGTATTTATGAAACGTGCTTTTGAGCTTTCTGAGGAGTATGATACCCCTGTCATGGTTCGGGAAACCACCAGACTGGCGCACTCGCAAGGCCTGGTACATCTGGAGGAGAGAGCAGCGGTAGAGGATAGGCCCTACGAGAAGAATATTGCAAAGAATGTTATGATGCCGGGTAATGCCATTAAACGTCACATTGTGGTGGAAGAACGCCTGAAACGGATGGCGGAGGATGCCTGCACGATGGATATCAATAAAGTGGAATACAAGGATACCCAAATCGGCGTGATTACCAGCGGCATCCCTTATCAGTATGTAAAGGAAGTTCTGCCCAATGCATCGGTTTTGAAGCTGGGATTGGTTCATCCCCTTCCCAGAAAGCTGATAGAGGAGTTTGCTTCCAAGGTGGATACTCTGTATATTTTGGAGGAACTTGAGCCCGTGATTGAAGAGCAGGTGAAGTCATGGGGAATCAAAGCAGTCGGAAAGGAAATCTTTACAGTACAGGGAGAGTACAGCGCCAATATGCTGAGAAGAGCCATTTTGGGCCAGGAACTCGTGATTGATACGCCTGCGCAGGTGCCGGCAAGACCTCCCATTCTTTGCCCCGGATGTCCTCACAGAAGTGTGTACTCCGTACTGAAAAAGCTGAAAATTCATGCGGCCGGAGATATCGGATGCTATACCTTGGGAGCGGTAGCCCCTCTTTCGGTCGTGGACACTACGGTGTGTATGGGAGCCAGCATTTCCAACCTTCACGGAATGGAGAAGGCGAAAGGCAGGGATTATGTGAAGAATTGGGTGGCAGTAATCGGAGATTCCACCTTTTTACATACCGGCGTGAATTCCCTGATGAATATGGTCTATAACAAGGCTGCGGGTACGGTCATTATTCTGGACAATTCCACAACGGGAATGACGGGGCATCAGGATCATGCGGCTACGGGAAAGACTTTGATGGGCGACACCACTTATATGATTAATCTTTACAAGCTTTGCAAGGCCATGGGGATTGAGCATGTATATGAGGTGGATGCCTTTGACATTGAAGGGCTTGAGAAGCTGGTAAAGCAGGAAACGCAAAGAGAAGAGGTGTCTGTGATTATTACCAAATCCCAGTGTGCGCTGCTGAAAACCTTTGTGCCCAAGGGAAAATGTGTGGTAGACCCTGAAAAGTGTAAAAAGTGCGGCATGTGTCTGGTTGCGGGCTGTCCGGCCGTCCACAGAGCAGAGGGC
This sequence comes from uncultured Lachnospiraceae bacterium, assembly GCA_964393865.1. Classification (GTDB taxonomy): domain Bacteria; phylum Bacillota; class Clostridia; order Lachnospirales; family Lachnospiraceae; genus Suilimivivens. The sequence goes on along the minus strand of CAYMUW010000007.1, from coordinate 31,907 downwards.
GGAACAGCAGAGATTGATGCTGTAATGTGCAACGGATGCGGACTGTGTATGAGCAACTGTAAATTCGGTGCCATTAGTCTTTTGGAAAACAAGTAGGAGGGCGCATAGATGGAAACGAAAAATATTATGATCGTAGGTGTGGGTGGACAGGGAACCCTGCTCACTAGCCGGATTTTAGGTGGAATAACAAGGCAGGCAGGCTATGATGTAAAGATTTCAGAGGTACATGGTATGGCGCAGCGTGGAGGCAGCGTGGTTACTTATGTGCGCTATGGAGATAAGGTGGCCGAGCCGATTGTAGAAGAAGGCTGTGCGGATGTGCTGATTGCCTTTGAGAGGCTGGAAGCGCTTCGGTATGCACATTTCCTGAAAAAGGACGGAGTGATTATTGTCAATGATCAGAGAATGGACCCCATGCCGGTAGCCATCGGCGCAGCTGAATATCCCGAAAATATTATTGAGAATCTTAAGAAAAAGTACAATGTGGTATCCGTGGATGCGCAGGGGGTGGCGCTTCAAATCGGAAATGCAAGAGTATTCAATACAGTAATCATCGGTGTGGCTGCAAAGAGAATGGATTTTGCAAAGGAAGAATGGATTAAGATAATTGAAGAAACGGTGCCGCCTAAGACGGTGGAAATCAATAAGAAGGCATTTGAAGAGGGGTATGTACTGTAATAATAAGCTATAAAGTGAAACGGAGGGTTACCAAGTGATTTGGAATGAAACAAAGGAATGTATGAGCAGGGATGAGCTTGCGGATTTGCAGAGCAAACGACTTGTAAAGGTGGTAAACAGGGTTTATCACAATGTGGAGTATTACCGCAAAAAAATGCAGGAGGCAGGTATTGAGCCAGGGGATATACGGGGGATTGAGGACATTGATAAGCTTCCTTATACCACCAAGGATGATTTGAGAGATACTTATCCTTTTGGACTTTTTGCGGCACCTCAGTCGGAAATCGTGCGTATTCATGCGTCCAGCGGAACCACAGGAAAGGCAACGGTGGTGGGATATACCAGAAAGGATATTGACATCTGGGCTGAATGTGTGGCCAGAGCGCTGGCACAGGCAGATGTAACCAGAGGAGATACCATTCAGGTGGCATATGGGTACGGGCTGTTTACCGGAGGCCTGGGAGCTCATTATGGTGCAGAGTATTTGGGCGCTACAGTGGTGCCTATGTCAACCGGAAATACCAAAAAGCTGACCACAATGATGAAGGACTTTGGGGTGACGGCTATTGCCTGTACGCCCTCCTATCTCTTACATATTGCGGAAACTTTGGAGGCCAATGGGGACATCCCCAACATTAAGCTGAAAGCGGCGATCTGCGGAGCGGAACCATGGACAGAGCAGATGCGTCTTCAGATCGAGGAGAAACTTCATATTCACGCCCATGACATTTACGGGTTGTCTGAGGTTATGGGACCGGGCGTGGCATGTGACTGCGAATATCATAAGGGGCTTCATGTATATGAGGATCATTTCCTGCCTGAAATTATTGATCCTGACACATTGCAGCCTATTGAGCCGGGGCAGACGGGTGAGCTGGTATTTACCACGCTGACCAAGGAAGGACTGCCGCTGATCCGCTATCGTACCAAGGATCTTACAAGTATTGATTATGCAAAATGCGAATGCGGAAGAACACTTGCAAGGATCAGCCGCTTTAAGGGACGTTCCGATGATATGCTGATTATCCGCGGCATAAATGTATTTCCGTCACAGGTGGAGGCTGCACTTTTGGAAATGGGCGGAACTACACCTCATTATTTAATGATTGTAGACCGTGTGAATAATCTGGATACTCTTGAGGTTCAGGTGGAGGTTGAGGAGAGATTTTTCTCTGATGAGATCAGAGAGCTTGAAAATCTGACCAAGCAGATTGCGCATGCGATTCAGACGGCTATCGGTCTGACGGTAAAGGTAAAGCTGGTTGAGCCTAAGACCATTGAAAGAAGCATGGGCAAGGCTGTCCGGGTGATTGATAAGAGAAAACTGGTGTAGAAAGGAGCGTAAAATATGGCTATTAGACAGTTATCGGTATTTTTGGAAAACAGGGCGGGACGTCTTGAGGATGTGCTGAATCTATTAAAGGAAGAGCAAATTAATATCATTTCGTTAAGTCTGGCAGACACCAGCGATTACGGAATGCTCAGGCTTCTGGTTAATGATCCTGAAAAGGGACGGGAAGTTTTAATGCGTGATGGTTTTTCCGCTACCTTAAATCAGATCGTTGCGGTAACGCTTCCCCATCAGGTGGGAGCCCTGCAGCAGGTGGTTCATACACTTTATCAGTCGGGGATTAACATTGAGTATATGTATGCCCTCTGTACGCGAACGGATGAGGCGGCTATTGCCATTAAACCTTCAGATCCGGAAAAGGCGGAAAAAGTGTTAAGAGAGACGGGAGCACGTTTCTTCGAGGCAGGGGATGTTTTCTAAAAGAAAGTAATTTTGTGAAAAATAACGTGGAGTTATATTATTCATAATAAATATTGATTTTACTTATGATTTGAGATGCTGTATAATCACTAAGTAAGAAGCTGGTAAAAGGAGCAGGTTTTTACACCTGCTCTTTTGCATGTAAAAACGGCTGGCTTACAGGTTTTACAATTATTTACTGAGTGAAGAGGGAAAGGAGCATAAGGTTCAATGGTTAAAGCAGTAGTAGGAGCCAATTGGGGCGACGAGGGAAAAGGCAAGATCACAGACATGCTGGCAGAACAGGCGGATATTATCATTCGTTTTCAGGGAGGTGCCAACGCAGGGCATACCATCGTGAATAACTATGGGAAATTTGCACTGCACACATTGCCTTCGGGTGTGTTCTACGGACATACCACCAGCATTATCGGAAACGGTGTGGCGCTGAATATTCCGGTACTGATGAATGAGGTGAAGTCTATTACCGACAGGGGGGTACCGATGCCCAGGATTCTGGTGTCAGACCGTGCACAGATGGTTATGCCTTATCATATTTTGTTGGACCAGTACGAGGAGGAACGTCTGGGAGGAAAATCCTTCGGTTCCACCAAATCGGGAATTGCCCCTTTCTATTCCGATAAATATGCAAAGATTGGCTTTCAGGTAAGTGAGCTTTTTGACGAGGAGCTGCTCAAAGAAAAGGTACAGAGAGTATGTGAGCAGAAAAATATTATATTAGAGCACATGTATCATAAGCCTCTGATCGATCCTGACGAGCTGCTTGCTACATTACATGAATATAGGGAAATGATTGAGCCTTTTGTATGTGATGTATCCGTATATCTTGACAAAGCGCTTAAGGAGGGAAAGACCATTCTTCTGGAAGGGCAGCTTGGAACCCTGAAGGACCCCGATCATGGCATATACCCCATGGTGACCTCATCCTCCACGCTGGCAGCCTACGGCGCCATCGGTGCAGGGCTTCCGCCCTATGAGATCAAGCAGATTATTACGGTATGTAAGGCATACTCTTCCGCGGTGGGAGCAGGTGCATTTGTATCGGAAATTTTCGGAGAAGAAGCTGACGAGCTGCGCCACAGAGGCGGTGACGGCGGAGAATATGGCGCTACCACAGGACGTCCTAGACGTATGGGATGGTTTGACTGTGTGGCTTCTAAGTACGGCTGCCGTCTGCAGGGAACAACGGATGTGGCCTTTACCGTGCTGGATGTGTTGGGCTATCTGGATGAAATTCCTGTGTGCGTGGGCTATGAGATTGACGGAGAGGTGACCACGGATTTTCCTGTGACCTGCAAGCTGGAAAAGGCAAAGCCGGTGCTGAAAAAGCTGCCCGGCTGGAAATGTGATATCCGTGGAATCAAAGAATATGAGGATTTGCCGGAGAACTGCAGAAAGTATATTGAGTTTATTGAAGAGCGGATCGGCTACCCGATTACAATGGTATCCAACGGTCCGGGAAGAGAAGACATTATTTATAGAAAGAGTGCATTAAAAACCGATTGTTAAGGTGCATACATGTTCTTGAATTCTGTGGGCGTAACGCCTTTGATGATCTTAAACATTCTGATGAAGGAGGACAGGCTGTCGAATCCGGAATGCAGCGCCACTTCGGTGACGCTTAATGCCGGATCGATCAGCAGGTTCTCCGCATAAGCAATTCGCTTTTGATTCACATACTTATAGAAAGACACATTGGTAAAGCATTTGAACAGCCGGCTGAAATGGTATTTGCTGAAACCGGCAAGCTGTGCCGCATCGTCAAGAGAAAGATTTTCGGTGCAGTGCTCATTTATGTAATCGCATATAAACAGAAATTTTTCCGTATATTCCTTTCGCTTGGAGGTGGTTGCGGGAAAGCTTTTGGTTGGGGAGCATTCCCGTCCAAGACAGACAAAAATTTCAATCAGCTTGGCATAGATGGAGGCCTCTGACATGGGGGAATCAGAGAAATATTCATCCGCAATGGTATACATCAATTGCTGAATGTGCCCGTGAGCGGTGGGAGCATCTTCGGGGGTAATCATAAAAGCAGGTGCAATGGCAGATAAGGTGTTTTCCAGTTCCTTAATGTGGCGAAGAATGGAGTAGTCAGCCTGAAAGATAAAACGCTTTCCCACCGGAGGGGCTTCCAGACTGTGAATAACGCCGGGAGTGATAATCAGAATATCACCTTCGCGGAGCTCGTAGGAAATATTGCTGCAGACAGCTCCATAGGAGCTTTGGGTAGGCATAATGATTTCCAGAGGCGCATGCCAGTGCTTGGGGTAATTTTCTGCTTCATCATTGTTATACAGTCTCAGGTTGGTATCCTTCTTAAAGTTGACGGTTTCCTGAATGCCATTCAGTGTCTCGATCATAATGCCCTCCGGGAAATTGCGAAAATTGCTATTTGCAATTCAGTAAATAATGTTGTGTGATAAAAAATATTCTAGCATTTCACTTGCAAAATGTATAGATTAAAAAGAAAAAAAGGATAAAGATTATGCAAAACTTACATTACATAATGAGGAAAAATGCTAAAATTAAAAAAAATGACAAAAAATGAAAAGATAAAATAGCAAGAATTAAGTCTTAAACAGCAATTATTTAATAGTAGGAAAGTTCGTGAGTTGTTATACTTAGATTATCAAATTGCTATGCAACAAATTGACGAGGGAGGTAGAGTTAGCATATGAAGAAAAAATTATTAGCATTAATTCTTTCTGTAGCAATGGCAGCATCCTTATTGGTAGGATGTGGTGGAAGTACAGGAACTTCCGCATCAGGATCATCGGACGGTGAAGTGCAGGAAATCACATGGATGTTCTGGGATGATTTTGAGGCTACGGAAGATCTGATTTCCAAGGGTTACAAGGAAACAGTAGACAGATTTAACAAAGACTATGAAGGCGTTTATCATGTCAATGTAGTTACCACCAATTTGGAAGAGTATTATCCGAAGTTAAATGCGCTGGTTGCAGCAGGTGAGACCCCTGACTGCTTTATCGTCAGCCCCGGACCGAATTTGGATGTTTATGTTGATCCCGGTGTAGCTGCTGATTTAACAGAGTATCTTAAGGCAGACGGCTGGATGGATACCTTTAACGGCGGCGAGGGCGCTTTTTCACAGCAGACCTATGACGGTAAGATTTACGCAGTGCCTTTAAATATTGCAGCAGCCTGTGTATTCTATAACACAGAAATGTTCGCAGCAGCAGGTATTAGTGAAATGCCTACGGATTGGGACGGAATGCTGAGCGCATGCCAGCAGCTGCAGGATGCAGGTTATACACCGATTACCATTTCCGCTGGTACCGCATGGTGCTTGTCCATGTTAGCAGGTTATCTGTGTGACAGTGAAGGTGTTGATACCGCAGCGCTTGATGCAGGAACAGCTTCCTGGACAGATGAAAATGTTGTAAATGCAGCTAACAAGCTGGTTGAAATTTCTAAGTATTTCCAGCCTACGGCAGCAGGTGATACCAATGATGTTGCTACAGCTAACTTCTATAATGAAGAAGCAGCTATGTTGATCCAGGGTTCATGGGCAATCGCACAGATCAATGGTGCTAACCCCGATTTCGAGGAGAAGTGCGGCGTGTTCGCATTCCCTGGAACAGACGGCAGAGTTATTGCTAAGTCTGACAGCTTGGCAATGAGTGCATCTACGAAGCATCCCGAAGCGGTAATCGCATTTATGAAATATTTTACCGATGATACGGCTCAGAAGTATACAGCTGAAGTTGGTGGAAAGATCCCTGTAACAACAGTTGAGTATGATGCTTCCGTAGCTCCCGCACAGCTTTCCTATGTAATGGATGTATTCGGAAATGCAAAATCTACATTTGGTTTCTATAATGAATCACTGGCTACAACAGAGGCAGGTGCAGCATTTGATGATACCATGGTTTCCATTTATCTGGGAACTCCCGTTGAAGAAGGACTCCAGTCGTTGGAAGATTTCTACAAGAATAATGTTTGGAAAAATTAAGAAACAAAGTGGTTATACGGCGGGATTGGAGAAATCCAATCCCGCATTTTTCTAAAGTTCCGGAGGTGTATATGGACAAATTATTAAGAGATAAAAAGGCAATAATCATATTTGTGGCGCCGGCATTCCTGTTATTTACATTTGTTTTGTTTATTCCGATTTGTCAGTCCGTATATTATTCTTTCTGTGAATATAATGCTTTGACAAAACCGGAGTTTGTTGGAATTGAAAATTACAGACAGCTTTTAACGACGGACAAAAGCATGAAAATAGCAATCAAGAATTCCCTGTTCTTTTTGGTGTTTTCGGTTGTAACGCAGTTGATCGCCGGTCTGATCCTGGCAGCCCTTTTAACCAATATTAAAAGAGGCCGTAACTTCTTTAAAAACGTATATTATCTGCCCTGTGTACTGTCTTCCGCAGCACTTGGACTTTTGTGGATGTTTGTATTTACACCAAAGCTGGGTATCAACCAAATACTGGCGGAGTTTGGAATTGAAGGTCCGTTGTGGCTGATGGATACCAAAGGATTTATTATTCTACCCATGTGGGTGATAGCGTTTGTCTCTCTGTGGCAGTATGTAGGTCAGTCCATGATGCTGTATATGGCACAGATTTCAGGTATCAGTACCTCGCTGTATGAAGCATCTTACATAGATGGCTGCACAAAGGTGCAGGCTTTCCGGTATATTACCCTGCCGTTAATCAGGCCGATGATGGCAACGGCAATGTCCTTAAACGCAATCGGTTCCCTGAAGTTTTTCGACTTGATTTTTAATATGACCGAAGGCGGACCGAACCATATGACAGAGGTGCTTGCGACTCACCTGTATCTCCAGGGCTTTAAGTATTTTAAATATGGATATGCAAGTGCAATCGGTGTTGTCCTCTTGGTACTTTGTTTATTGGTAACATTTTTTATAAACAAATTTGTCAAGATTGAAAATTACGAAATGTAGGGGGTGGAAAGATTGAGCAAATCATCAATAAAGAAAAATGAAGGCAGCATAGTTGTTAAAACGCTCATTTATATCTTCCTGTCAATTTTGGCAGTACTTTACCTTCTTCCATTGGTATGGGTTGTTTATGTTTCCCTAAAGGACGATAAGACGCTGTTTGTTTCACCATGGTCCATGCCTGAGCGTTTGATGATTGAAAACTATACTTTTGCATGGTCAGCCGGAAAACTTGGAATTGCAACTTTAAATTCCGCTGTTGTATGTTTTGTGACCCTGCTGTTGTGCCTGGTGCTTGGCTCCATGGCGGCTTTTGCCATTGGAAGAATGAGATGGAAGTTTGCAAATGCAACGATGACTTATTTTTTGACGGGCATGATGATACCGGTACACTGTATTTTAATTCCGCTGTTTACCAGATTTTCCAAAATGCATTTGACAAACAGCCGATTGGGATTAATTCTGCCCTATTTAACGCTGGCACTGCCGCTGACAATTTTTATTATGACAGGCTTTTTTAAGGGACTGCCTAACGAGCTTTTTGAGTCTGCGTGTATAGACGGCTGTTCGATTTACAGAATTTTTACACATATTGCATTTCCTCTTTCCAAGACGGGATTGTTTGTAACCGGTCTTATGACCTTTGTAGCAAACTGGAATGAGCTGCTTCTGGCAATGGTATTCATTTCCGATGACAGCAAAAAGACCCTTCCGGTATCTTTGTCAAAGTTTGTAGGTCCATATAATACAAATTATTCGCAGATGTTTGCGGCAATTGTAATTGCTATCATACCGACGATTATCGTGTACTGCTGTTTCAGTAACAGTATTGTAGACGGCTTGACACAAGGTGCGGTAAAAGGATAAACTCATATAGAACCTGACACACAGGATAAAAAAGGCTGAAAGGTTTCTTTCAGCCTTTTTTATGAGATGGGAAAGAGCCAAAAAGCAGCGGGAAGCTGATTTTATATCATAAAGCGGGAGCAGGAATAGGGATGAACAGAAATTATTCGAAAGAGCTTGATGTGATTTTAAATAACCCCGATCACCGGGGGAAAAAACTGTTTTTGCACAGCTGCTGTGCACCCTGCAGCAGTTATGTTTTGGAATGCTTGCGATCCTTTTTCAGGATTACGGTATTTTATTATAACCCCAACATAACCAGCGAGCCGGAATATCTGCATCGGGTGGAGGAACAAAAGCGGCTGATTAGAGAATTAAACAGTCAGCTGGAACAACGGCAGGCTGCCGGGGAAGAGGAACAGAAAGCATATCCCATAGACATTATAGAAGGGGATTATGACAAGGAGCTTTTCTTTAGCAGTGTGAAAGGGCTGGAACAATGTCCCGAGGGCGGAGAGCGCTGCTTTGTGTGCTATGAACTGCGGCTTCGGGAGACCGCGCGTCTGGCAAAGGAAAGGGAAGCGGACTATTTCACTACCACGCTTACCATCAGTCCCTTAAAAAATGCAGCTAAAATCAATGAAATTGGGGAAAAGCTTGCCGAAGAATTCGGAACGCCGTTTTTACCCTCTGACTTTAAGAAGAAGGACGGCTATAAGCGCTCAGTGGAGCTTTCCAAAGAATATAATTTGTACCGGCAGGATTATTGCGGATGTGTGTTTTCCAAGCTTGCTAAAAACGAGACAAGATGATAGGATATTGATAGTCATTTAACGTGGGAGAGCGGCTGCACGGTAGCCGAAGCTCCTTTTTCAGTAAGAGGCCGTGCAGAAATGAGGACGAGATGAAGAGATTTCTGGATTTGATTTCAGAGGAAATGAAAAATGCGTTTCAGGCGGCGGGGTATGACAGAGAGCTTGGGAAAGTAACCCTGTCTAACCGCCCGGATCTTTGTGAATATCAGTGTAATGGCGCAATGGCAGGAGCTAAATTGTATAAGAAAGCCCCTATTATGATTGCCCAGGAGGTTGCGGCTAAATGCGGGGACAGCAACATCTTTTTGGAAGTGGAGGCAGTCAATCCGGGATTCTTGAACCTGAAGGTGAAGGAAGCTTTTGTTGCGGACTATTTAAGGCAAATGGCGCAGGAGTCTAAATTCGGGCTGGAAATGCCGGAAAAGCCCAGCATGATTATTGTGGATTACGGCGGCCCCAATGTGGCCAAGCCTTTGCATGTGGGGCATCTGCGTTCGGCTGTAATCGGTGAAAGCATTAAGCGTATCGCCAGGTATGCAGGCCATAAGGTGATCGGAGACATCCATCTGGGAGACTGGGGACTCCAGATGGGGCTTATCATTACAGAGCTTAAGGAGCGTCAGCCGGATCTGGTTTATTTTGATGAAAATTATGCCGGAGAATATCCGCAGGAGGCGCCCTTTACCATTTCCGAGCTTGAGGAGATTTATCCCACTGCCAGCGGCAAGTCCAAGGAGGACCCGGAGTACAAGGAGCGCGCCATGGAGGCTACCTTTAAGTTGCAGAACGGTGTAAGGGGCTATCGTGCGCTGTGGAATCATATTATCCGTGTGTCCGTTGCGGATTTAAAGAAAAATTATGAAAATCTGAACGTGGAATTTGAACTCTGGAAGGGCGAATCCGATGTTCACGATGTGATTCCGGGCATGGTGGAATACATGAAAGAGGAAGGCTACGCATATTTAAGTGACGGTGCGCTGGTAGTGGATGTAAAGGAGGAGACGGATACCAAGGAGGTTCCGCCCTGCATGATTTTGAAATCAGACGGCGCATCCCTTTACAATACAACAGATCTGGCTACTATTATGGAGCGTATGAGAGAATATCATCCCGATCGCATGATTTATCTTACGGACAAGAGGCAGGATTTGTATTTTGAGCAGGTGTTCCGTTGCGCAAGAAAGACCAGGCTGGTAGAGCCGGAGACAGAGCTTTTGCACATCGGTTTCGGTACCATGAACGGAAAGGACGGTAAGCCTTTTAAGACCAGAGAGGGCGGTGTTATGCGTCTGGAGCTTCTCATTAAAGAAATCAATGAGGAGATGTACCGCAAGATTATTGAAAGCAGACAGGAGGAATCCGAGGAGGCGAAGCAGACTGCCAAAATTGTAGCTCTTTCCGCCATTAAGTACGGGGATTTGTCCAATCAGGCATCCAAGGACTATATTTTTGATATCGATAAATTTACTTCCTTTGAGGGGGACACCGGCCCTTATATTCTGTATACCATTGTCAGGATTAAGTCTATTTTGGCCAAGGTGAAGGAGCAGGGAGAGCTGCCTGAAAACGCAGAAATCAGAGAAGCGGGAAGTGAGGCTGAGAAGGCGTTAATGATGGAAATTGCAGGTTTTAATGCAATGATGGAAACTGCCTATGCGGAAACGGCGCCTCACAAGGTATGTGCCTACATTTATGAGCTGGCTAATGCCTTCAATCGTTTTTATCATGAAACTAAGATTGTTACCGAGGAAAATCAGGACAAAAAGACAGGCTGGGTAGCATTATTGCTCCTTACCAGAGATATTCTGGAGACCTGTATTGACGTGCTGGGATTTTCCGCACCGGAGAGAATGTAAAATGATGCAGACAGCAATGGATTTACGAAACAAATTAAAAAGTATTGACCACAGAGGGTATCCTGCTTACAAGGAACTTAGGGGGCAGTATGATTTCAGGGATTATGTGCTTTCCATTGACCATGTGCAGGGGGACCCCTTTGCTGCACCATCCAGATTGTCTGTTCGGGTAAGGAAGGACAAGGCAGGCTTTCCGTCGGAGCTGTTTGATACTGCCGCTAAGCGCATTACGCTGCAGGATCATCTTACCAGATTGTTTGGCAGATGGGTGTCGGGAGGAAGCTTTCAGGCTAAGGGCTCGGGAAAGAGCGGGCTTTTATCCGTTTCCAGATGTGGACAGCAGGTGCTTGAGCGCACCGCTCTTAAGGTAGACGAGGGGAATATTACTCTGCGCTTTGAGGCGGGTTTTCCTGCGAACGGGCGTACCATCAATGCCAGAGAATTGGAAAAAATGCTTTTTGATATTCTTCCGGACTGTGTGCGAAAAAGTCTTTATTATTCAAACATTGATCAGATGAAGCTCAAACAGGCTATTTGTCTTTGCGAGGATCAGCAGTATATCAGGGAAAGCCTTCCGGAGTTAAATCTGTGTGCCTTTGTTGCGGACGGTTCTGTTTTGCCCAGAGAAAGCGGTGTTTCCGAAAAGCCTATGAAGGGAGCGGTGGCGTTCCGGTCCCCGGATTCTTTAAAGGTTACCTTAAAGCTTCCCAACAGAGGAGAAGTGACCGGCATGGGAATCCCCAAGGGCATTACCCTGTTTGTGGGCGGAGGTTATCACGGCAAATCCACTATTTTGCAGGCTTTGCAAAACGGCGTGTACAATCATATAGCAGGAGACGGACGTGAGCTGGTGATTACAGACAGCTCGGCTTTTAAGCTTCGCGCGGAGGATGGACGAAGTATTACGGGAGTTGACATTTCTCCCTTTATCAAAAATCTTCCCAACGGGAAGGATACGGTACATTTCTCTACGGAGGATGCCAGCGGCAGTACTTCTCAGGCAGCCAATCTGATGGAGGCACTGGAGAGCGGCAGCAGGTTGATTTTAATTGATGAGGACACCTCCGCTACCAACTTTATGGTCAGGGATCAGTTGATGGCCAGGGTGATTACAAGCGGCGAGGAGCCCATTACCCCTTTTATCAGCAGAGTGCGGGGCATGTATGAGGAACTGGATGTATCCTCTGTGATTGTGGCAGGCAGCTCCGGCGCCTACTTCCATGTGGCGGATACCATTATTCAGATGAAGGAATATGTGCCTTATGATATTACCCGGCGGGCAAAGGATGCTGCCAAGGATTATGCCGGAGAACTCAGCGAAAATGGCTTTCCTTCCTACAACGACAGGCGTTGTCCGAAGCCGGATATGGCCCTTGAGAAGGATGACAGGATTAAAATCAGAACTTCGGGCACAAATGAGCTTTCTCTTTCCAAAGAAAGTGTAGAGCTTCGTTATTTGGAGCAGCTTAAGGATCAGGAGCAGACAGCGGCGCTGGCTTATCTTTTGAAGTATGCAGAGCTTAAGCTGATGGATGGGAAAAAGAGCTTAAAACAGATGGGGGATATGCTGGAGGAACAGCTGTCTGAGAACGGTCTGGAGAGCCTGTTTGACCGGGGAGAGGTTTCCGCGCAGCTTGCAAGACCCAGAAAGCAGGAAATTCTGGCCTGTATAAACCGTTACAGAAGGCTGAATATATAAGGATGGATGACTGTAGAAACAAAAACGTTTTCACGGAGTATGTGACTGTAACAATGTAAACCTTAAGAGATTAAAGGTTGACATTTGGAAGCTGTGGTGTTACGATATCTTCAGTTTATGAATATCTACAACTGGAGGATTACTATGAGCACGCAGACAGAATTAAAAGGCAAAACCAAAACCTATGATATGGCATATATCGGTTTTTGTACGGTATTAATTATTATTTGTTCCTGGATATCCATTCCCACGGTGATTCCCTTCACCCTGCAGACCTTTGCGGTTTTTCTTGCGGTTATTTTGCTTGGCGGCAAGAGAGGAAGCGTTGCAGTTCTTGTTTACATATTGCTCGGCGCAATCGGGGTTCCTGTATTTTCCGGGTTTAAAGGAGGGCTAGGTGCGCTTCTTGGAACTACGGGAGGCTATATTATCGGATTTATTTTTTCCGCACTTTTTATGTGGCTGATGGAAAAGCTGCTGGGCAGAAAGCTTTGGGTGCAGGCAGTATCCATGGTGATAGGACTGCTGATCTGTTACGCCATCGGTACCGTATGGTTTATGGTTGTCTATACCAGGAATACCGGAGCGGTAGGTCTTGCGGCAGTGCTTGGCTGGTGCGTAACGCCTTTTATTATTCCGGATGTGATCAAGATGGCAGCGGCATTGGGTTTGGGAAATCTTTTGAGGGGAAGACTGTTTAAGGCTCTTGGAAATTGATAAGTGCAGATTGCAACAGTTTAACTGAAAAGAAAAACTTTTCTTTACAATAGTTTAAAAGAATATTATAATAATTTGTGCGGATACCGTACGCAGATGTAGTTCATCGGTAGAACATCAGCTTCCCAAGCTGAGGAGGCGGGTTCGATTCCCGTCATCTGCTTTTAAAAAGCCCAGCAAGTGCTGGGCTTTTTGCTGTTATCGGAATAAGCTGCTGTTTGATGCTTTAAATATGATAGGAAAGCACTGAGTATATTTTTATTTTTTCCCTTGACGGCTTGCAGACTGCCTGCTACAATCAAATTAAAGCATAGAAATTCTAACGGAAATTCGTATATCAAATCTATTTTCTAACCTGTGCCCTGCACCATGTACAACGCACATGATCTGTTTTAGAATCCTTGCTTTACTACCATTTAATTTGTTTTCATAAAGCAGGGAATGAGACAGAGTCTTTCGGGACGGCGGCATTTTCTGCTATCCGGACGAAAGGAGAAGAATATGAAGGAAGAACGGATGAAGGACGCTGTGGCAGAGGAAACTCCTGTGTACTACACCTACAAGGACAGGGTATTCAGGATGCTGTTTAAGGACAAAAAGAGGCTGCTGGAGCTGTATAATGCGCTGAATGATACGACATATACCGACGAGAAGGATTTGACGGTCAATACGATGGAAAACGCCATTTTTATGAAAATGAAGAATGATATTTCCTTTGTCATCGACAGCAATATGTGTCTGTTTGAGCACCAGTCCTCGTATTGCCCCAATATGGCGCTGAGAGGCTTTCTGTATTTTGCAGACCTGTACAAAAAGCAGATGAAGGATATGGAGTTGGCGGGCAGCAGGAGGATTTTGATTCCAACACCCCATTATATCGTGTTTTACAATGGTCTGGAGAGAAAGGCGGAGGAGTTTACCCAGAGGCTGTCAGACTGTTTTGAGGATGACGGCGAAGGATGTATGGAGCTGACCGTCAGGGTGATTAATATCAATTACGGACACAACCGGGAGCTGATGGGGAAGTGTAAGGCACTTTCGGATTATGCTTATTTTGTGGCGGAGGTGCGCAGGAACCTGAAAACCATGGAGCTGGAAAAGGCCGTGAAGAGAGCAGTGGATGCCTGCATAGAGAAGGATGTTCTGAAGGAGTTTCTGTTGGAGCAGAAAGCGGAGGTAATAGCCATGTCGATTTATGAGTACAATGAAGAGTATGTGAAAAGAACGTTGTTTGAGGATGGAATGGAGGTGGGCTATGACAAGGGAAAGGCGGATGGATATGCAGAGGGAGAAGCTAAAACTCTTCAAAAAAATGTGGAGGCGGCCATGAAAAATTTTCATGTAAGTCTGCAGGAAGCCTGTGAAGGGCTTGGAACTACTATAGAGGAGTATGAAAAGGCAAAAGCAACAGGCTGCCTGAGGAAGGATATGGAATAAATATTATGTGGCTGCTGATGGCTGTGTTATCTGCCATATTTGCCGGACTGACAGCAATTCTTGCAAAATGCGGCATTAAGAAAACTGATTCTGACGTGGCAACGGCAATACGGACAATTGTTGTTTTGTTCTTTTCGTGGCTGATGGTACTTGCAGCCGGTTCCGCTGGAACGATTACCCACATTGATACTACATCGTTGCTGTTTTTGTGCTTGTCGGGTCTTGCAACGGGCGCTTCCTGGATCTGTTACTTTAAAGCGTTATCGATGGGAGATGTCAACAAAGTGGTGCCGATTGATAAACTGAGCATTGTGGTGACGGTGCTGTTTTCCCGTATTGTGTTTAAGGAAAGACTAAGCAGAAAGGCTTTGATTGGTCTGGGATTGATGGTTTGCGCAACGCTGGCAATGGCGGTTCTATCGTTGTGAAAGGAAAGAATTTTAGTGTAGTGTATGAGAAGCAAATTTTTGAAGCGAACTGCGTTGGCAGTTCGCTTTTTATGTGAGAGAAAGGAACATCAATGTGGTGTTATGCCAGGGAAAATTTGCAAAGCAAATTTTTGAAGCGAACTGCGTTGGCAGTTCGCTTTTTATGTAATCAGAGGCCCCTGTAATATTTTGGCGAAGCCGGTCAGCACACGGTTTTGGCACCGGCGGCTTCATTTGATTTATATATAGAATACAGGATAAATATGTCCAAAGTGTTTCAAAATAGATAAAAAAATATAAAGAAAAAATAAATGAAGGAGAAAGAACATTTTGCATTCAATAAGGTGTTTTTGTGATATCTGCCACTTGTAATCCTGCCGGTTACCTTTTACTGCCTTAATCGTATTGGTTAAGTGCTGGATTTTCGAATGTATGTTTGCTATAATGGTATTTGAAAGTGACATGGAGTGAATTGTTGAGAAAAGATATAAATGTCACTTAGCCGGAGGTATTATTCTGTAATGAATATTGTTGAAAAGCGGATTTCAACCGCAAACTATTTGACAAAATCAAAATTGCCTGAGAGTGATTATGTAGTTAATCCTTATGTGGGCTGTCCGCATGCCTGTAAATACTGTTACGCCAGTTTTATGAAAAGGTTTACGGGGCATGATGAAAAATGGGGAAGCTTTATAGATATTAAGGAATGTGATAAGCCGATTGACACAAAAAGGCTGGCAGGAAAATCTATTTTTATGTCATCGGTAACTGACTGTTACAATCAGTTTGAGGAAAAGTATCTGATAACCAGAAAAGTACTGGAGCAGTTGATTGAAGTAGATTGCCAGATCACGATATCTACTAAATCCAAGCTCATTTTAAGAGATATGGATTTGCTAACGAAATTGCCCAATTTGAAAGCAGCCTTTTCGATTAATACATTAAATGAAGCATTTCGAAGCGATATGGACAAAGGCAGTACAATCAGTGAGCGAATAGAAGCTCTGAGAAAATTATATCACGCCGGGATATATACTGTTTTGTTTATGTCGCCCATTTTCCCATATATTACGGACTATAAAGAGATCATAGAGGCAACCAGGGATTTTGTGTGTGAGTATTGGTTTGAGAATTTAAATCTCAGAGGGGCTTATAAGAAAGAAATTCTTGATTATATTGACAGTCATTATCCTGATTTGACGGAAGAGTATAAAAGAATTTATGGGCAGAAGGACCATACATATTGGGATGAACTGGCATGCTGTATTAACGACTTTTGTGAGGAAACCGGGGTCAAATATAAAAATTATTTTTATCACGAAAAGCTTGTAAAGGAAAAAGAAGCGAAACTGCCGCATTGTGATTAGAGGGAAGACATGTTATAATTTCGGTGCAAATATATTTGTTTGAGGGCCTGACTGTGTTGGAGAAAGTACTGTCTAAAATACCTGACAAGATAATAAACGGAGCAGTTTTAGCAGGTATGCTTATATTGTTCACCGGCATGATACGGAACACATATTCAAGAGGAAGACCTAAATATGCTAAATTTTATGCGGATGTGGATAGGAGTAGGCCGCCTGGCTGCGTCCATCTGTGAGGCAAGGCATGATGATTACGGTCCTGTCTGGCCTATATTCATTGCACCCTGGGAAGTTCATTTGTGCTGTATCCGTTCGGATGATGAGGAAACCAGGCGCATTGCAGAGGAATTGTATGATAAGCTGCAAAGCAGCGGCGTTGAAGTAATTTATGACGACAGGAATGAAATTCGTGCAGGAGAGATGTTTGCGGATGCAGATTTGCTGGGTGTTCCCATCCGTGTTGTTGTCAGCCCGCGTAATATTAAGGGGCATGTAATCGAGGTGTCCACCAGGGATAAGACGGTAAAGGCTTCTGTAGATATTGCGGAAGGGCTGGATTACATTCTGGATTTGAAAGCGAAGCTGTATGCTGAATTGTAAGAGGAGCTGTGGACGCAAATGTTCGGATGGAAGGCAGATGAGGATGTAAATAAGGCCATGCGGATTTTGATACAATAAATTGAGATTTACTGCCTGTCATGCTATAATGGCTGAAGGACAGAGGTTCACATGTGGGTGCAGGAAAATACGCATTTTTTGCAAGCAGCAGGGAGTGTGCTTTGCATGACATGTGAATAGTAACCGAAAATCACGAAAGGCATGGTTTGCAAATGGCAGACAAATATTATGCAGTGAAAACAGGATTAAAAACCGGCATTTTCAGAACATGGGAGGAATGCCGTGCCAGTGTCAGCGGATATTCCGGCGCAGTATATAAGAGCTTTAAGACCCTTAAGGAGGCGCAGGCCTATCTGGGAGGAGATTCCCGCATGAATGCAGGGCGGCAAAACGGAGTGCCGGAGGCTGCCCAGGGAGAAACTGCGGATGGTCTGCGGATTTATGTGGATGGAAGCTACAATTCCGCTACGGAGGAATTTTCCTATGGCATGGTAGTATTGTTGGAGGATCGGGAAGAGACATTTTCACAGAAATTTCAGGACAAAGAACTGGCATCCATGCGAAACGTGGCAGGTGAAATTAAGGGAGCGGAGGCCGCCATGCAGTATGCCCTTGACCATGGAATCGAGGAGATTGCCATTTACCATGATTATGAGGGAATAGCCAGATGGTGCCTTGGGGAGTGGAAGACCAACAAGGAAGGAACGAAGGCCTACAAGGCTTTCTATGACAGGGCATGTGAGAGGGTGAAAATTCACTTTGTTAAGGTCACCGGACATTCCAATGACAAATATAATGATATGGCGGACGAGCTTGCAAAGGAGGCGCTTGGAATACAATGAGGGTTTTATTGATTAACGGAAGTCCCAACGAGAAGGGATGTACTTATACCGCACTTAATGAGGCGGCAGGTGTATTAAATGAAAACGGTGTGGAGACGGAAATTGTTTCTATCGGAAAACAGCCGATCAGGGGCTGCATCGGATGCGGAGGCTGTAGCGGCAGTCACAGATGTGTTTTTCAGGATGATATTGTGAACAGTATAATTGAGAAGATGGAGACGGCGGACGGGCTCATTATCGGCTCTCCGGTTTACTTTGCTTCACCAAACGGAAATCTGATCAGTATGCTGGATCGTTTCTTTTATGCAGGCGGCTGCTTTGCCCATAAGCCGGCAGCGGCGGTTGCTTCCGCCAGAAGAGCGGGAACTACGGCAACGCTGGATGATTTGAATAAGTATTTTACAATCCGGCAGATGCCGGTGGTGTCTTCTACCTATTGGAACATGGTTCACGGAAGCTGCCCTGAGGATGTGGCAAAGGATGAGGAAGGTTTGCAGAGTATGAGAAATCTGGGCAGAAATATGGCATGGCTTCTGAAATGTATCGAGGCAGGCAAAGAAAAGGGAGTAGAAACGCCTGTCAGTGAGAATACTAAGAGGACGAACTTTATTCGATAATTAAGGGCAGGAGGAGATACCGGTGATTCACTATCTTATGAAACAAATCATTCCCGGAGCGGCAGCGTTGGGACTTTTGGCAGCCTTCGGATTAACCTGTCTGCTGACGGCTAAGCTGGGTGACCGGCTTCCAAGAGACGAGGGAAGAGCTTTTGCTCATGACGGAAAGCTTTCCGCAGGAAAGCCGAGAGGTGCGGGACTGATTTTCATTTTAGTGTTTGTTGTGTCGGCACTGATTTTTGCGCCCATGAATCTGGAACTGATTATTTATTTAATTCTTGTAACGGTTGAAATGCTGACGGGATATATGGATGATGCGGCAGAGCACCCTTGGGGTGAGTTGAAAAAGGGACTTTTGGATCTGGCAGTGGCGGTTATTTTGGCAATAACCTATCTGTCCTTCAATTCCAATACTATACAGCTTGCCACGTTGGGAATATCCCTCACCATCCCGCCGGTACTTTTTGGCGTGCTGATTGTTGCATTGGTCTGGGGCTCCATCAATGTAACCAATTGTGCGGACGGAGTGGACGGGCTTTCGGGAACGCTGACTATTATTACCCTTTCCACCTTTTATGTGATTGATTATCTGATGGAAAGCGGAGATGAATTTAATTTGCTGATATTACTGTTTATGGTCTGTATTTTGGGCTATTTGTGGTACAATGCCACACCCAGCCGCCTGCTGATGGGAGATGCGGGAAGCAGGGCCATGGGGATTTTTATCAGTATTGCGGCATTAAAGAGTGGCAGCCCCGTTCTTTATATTCCCGCGGCAATTGTTTTGATTTTGGACGGAGGCCTGGGACTGCTTAAGGTTTCTCTGATTCGTGTTTTCAAAATTTATATTTTAAAGAATGTAAGGACGCCGCTGCATGACCATGTACGCAAAAATAAAGAGTGGTCCAATACCCAGACAGTGTTTCGATTTGCCATTATTCAGATCGTAGTGTCTATGGCAGTAGTTTTTTTGATTTTATTATAGAGGAGGTCACCTATATGAGAATTGGCGGAGGAATTGAAAAGCCTTATCAGAATCCCCAGGAGTGGTATCGGCTTGTGGAGGAGCTGGGGTATCGTGCAGTGCTTGCGCCGGTAGATTATAAAGCCGGTCAGGCAGAAAAGGAAGCTTATCTGGAGTGTATCAGGGATCATGATCTGGTGCTTGGCGAGGTGGGTGCATGGTGCAGTCCCCTTTCCCTGAATGAAGAGGAGAGGCGCACGAATTTGGAGTACTGCAAGAATCAGCTGGCACTTGCAGAGGAGCTTGGAGCAAACTGCTGTGTAAATATTGCAGGCAGCAGGGGAGATACATGGGATGGATTTTGTGCTGGCAATTATTTGAAGGATACCTACGCATTGATTGTGGATACGGTGCGGGAAATCATTGATGCGGTAAAGCCGGTACATACCAGCTATACGTTAGAGCCTATGCCGTGGATGATTCCTTCTTCACCGGAGGAATATCTTCAGCTGCTCCATGATGTGGACCGCAAGGGCTTTGGCGTACATCTGGATTTTACCAATATGATTAACTGCCCGGAAAGATATGTGCACAGGGATCGGTTTGTGGAGGAATGCTTTGTGAAGCTGGCGCCTTATATCAGGAGCGTGCATGTCAAGGATGTGATGATGGAGAATGTATTCCCCTGTGTGATTCGTGAGGTGATGCCGGGAAAGGGCTGTCTGGATTATGGCAAGGTAATCAGGCTTTGCGAAAGTCTTGGAACGGATATGACATTTTTTGTGGAGCATCTGCCGGATCATGAAAGCTATATGGAGGCAGCAGCGTATGTCAGAGAGCAGGCTGTCCTGGCAGGGGTAACGCTCCCTTAAGCGGGGACAGGCTTTAGGAGGCTTACGAATGATAGAAAGACGCGATAAAATCAATTATTATCTGGATCTGGCGGAGACGGTTTCCATGAGAAGCACCTGTTTAAGGCGCAAGTACGGGGCTGTAATTGTCAAGAATGACGAGGTGATTTCCACCGGATATGTGGGGGCTCCCAGAGGCAGAAAGAACTGTACGGATATCGGAACCTGTATCAGGCAGCAGCTTGGCATTCCAAGAGGGGAGCGCTATGAGCTGTGCCGCAGTGTTCATGCGGAGTCAAATGCCATTATCAGCGCATCCAGAGATAAGATGCTGGGCGGTGATATGTATCTGGCGGGAGTGGATGCCGCAAGCGGCGAGTATATTCCCAATTCCAACAGCTGCTCCATGTGCAAGCGTCAGATTATCAATGCAGGTATTAAGAGAGTTTATATCAGGGACAGCAGGAATGATTACCGCGTAATTGAGGTTCAGGATTGGATAGATCATGACGAATCCCTAAACGGCACCAGAGGATATTGACAACATGGAAGATAATTTGGAAAAGGTAAATCGGCTTGCAGGGAAGCTGATGAGCTATGCAAGAGACAATATTCTGGTTAATCTCCGCTTTCTGGATGTGGCGGTTTCGGCACTTGCCTTAGAGCCCAGAGAGGGGCTTTTCGGTTTTGCCTCGGACGGGGTGAAGATTTATTATGATCCGGTTTTTCTTTTGAGGAAATACAAGGAAGAACCGGCTTTTGCCTTGCGGATGTATCTGCACATCCTGTTTCATCTGATCTTTTTTCACAGCTTTCAGTATGATAAGCTGGACAAGGAGGCATGGAGCCTTGCCGCTGATATTGCGGTGGAAGCGGCGGTGATGGAGCTTCAGGTGCCCGGAGGCGTTCTTACCCTGGATGAGCAAAAGGAGAGAAAGCTTCGGGGAATCAAGGCGGATATCGGAGCGCTTACCGCGGAAAAGGTATACCGGTATCTGAAAAATTTTAATATCAGTGCAAAGGAGCGCAGGGAATTATCTCTCCTTTTTTTTATGGATTCCCATACGTTGTGGGAGGCTAAGGAGGCACAGGAGCTTTCCGTCTCCGCAGAGCAGTGGAAAAAGCTGAGTGAGCGGGTGCGGGCGGATTTGAAATCCTTTTCCGCAGGAAAGACTGATTCCCAGAGCATGGAGCAAAGCTTAAATCAGGCGGTAAAGGACAGATATAAGTACAGTGATCTGCTTTCTCGGTTTACGGTAATGAATGAGGATATGCAGATCAATGATGATGAATTTGACTATATTTACTATACCTACGGCTTGTCTGCTTACGGCAATATGCCGCTGGTGGAGCCCTTGGAGTATAAGGACAGCAAAAAGGTTAAGGATTTTGTGATTGCCATTGATACCTCCGCTTCCTGCAGGGGAGCACTGGTGAAGGCCTTTTTGCAGAAGACCTATGCAATTTTAAGCGGTGAGGATACCTTTTTCAAAAAAATGAATGTGCACATTATCCAGTGCGACCATGAGGTACAGAAGGATACACGGATTACTGATCTGGAGGATATGAATTATTTTCTTGCAAATGAAAAGCTGACCGGCTTCGGTTCCACGGATTTCAGGCCGGTGTTTGAGCATGTGGAGGAGCTGCTTGCAAAGGGTGAGTTTGAAAATTTAAAGGGACTGATTTATTTTACCGACGGATATGGGATTTATCCCCAGAAGATGCCTTCCTATGAGGTAATGTTTGTGTTTCTTGACAATGGAGACGAGGGCCCGGATGTGCCGCCATGGGCAGTGAAGGTGCTTTTGGATTATGAGGAGTTAGAGGATGAATATTAAGCAGGCCAAGGATTATATTGAAAATACGGTGCGTCTTTATCTGAAAAAGGACGAGTTTGGAGAATACAGAATACCGGTGGTGCGTCAAAGACCTGTATTCCTTTTGGGGGCGCCGGGCATCGGCAAGACCGCTATTATGGAGCAGATTGCACAGGAGCTGAATATTGCGCTGGTGTCTTACTCTATGACCCACCATACCAGACAGTCTGCGCTGGGACTTCCCTTTATCTCCCATAGGGAATATCAGGGAATGAAATATGATGTGTCCGAATATACCATGAGTGAGATCATTGCTGCTATTTATGAGGTGATGGAGCAAAGCGGTATCAGGGAAGGGATTCTTTTTCTGGATGAAATCAACTGTGTGTCGGAAACATTGGCACCTTCTATGCTGCAATTTTTGCAGTACAAGGTATTTGGAAGGCACAGTGTTCCGGAGGGCTGGGTCATTGTTACGGCAGGAAATCCGCCGGAATACAATAAATCCGTCCGTGAATTTGATGTGGTGACTATGGACAGATTAAAGGTTTTGGAGGTAGAGGCGGATTACAAGGCATGGAAGGAATATGCCCGGCATAAGGGATTGCATGCGGCCATTTTGAATTTTCTGGAGCTGAAAAAGGAATATTTTTATAAAATAGAAACCACCGTGAACGGAAGAAATTATGTCACCGCCAGAGGCTGGGAGGATCTTTCGGAAATCCTTTGTCTGTACGAGGAGGAGGGCATGAAGGTGGATGAGTCGTTGGTGGGTCAGTATCTTCATAATGACCGTATCGTGAAGGAATTTGCAGCCTATTACGATCTGTTTAACAAGTACAAAAAGGAATATCAGACGGAGG
Organism: uncultured Lachnospiraceae bacterium; assembly: GCA_964393865.1. GTDB lineage: Bacteria > Bacillota > Clostridia > Lachnospirales > Lachnospiraceae > Suilimivivens. The sequence goes on along the minus strand of CAYMUW010000007.1, from coordinate 8,792 downwards.
AAATACTGGCCGGGACGGCAGACGGGGAGATTGCAAAGAGGGCAAAAAATGCGGCCTTTGACGAGAGATTGTCCTTGCTTGGAATGCTGATCGATAAGGTAGTCAGTGAAACCAGAGAGGATATGGAAACCAGTGATGTTCTGGTGGAGCTCTTAAAGAATTTAAAGGCGGTAAAAGCAGCCATCCAAAAGCAGGAGGAAAGTGGCAGCCAACAGAAAATCATCCTGGAGCAAATGCTGGAAAATCAGATTACAGGGCGAAACAGAGCTCTGGAAAATGCACGGATGGCGGGAAGTCTTTCCGATGCCGACAGGCGCAAGGGAAAGAGGATTATTTCTTTCTTAGAGGAGCAAAAGAAGCAGCTGATGCTTGCAGAGGTATCCGATGCGGAAGGCTTTGAACTAATTAAAAAGGCCTTTGAGGAGCGAACCGGCAGATTAAAGAGTAAGACCGCCGTAACAAGGCAGAGAATGGAAAATCTGTTTGGCTTTGTGGTGAGTGCATTTGAGGAAGGAAATGAAATACTTATTTTGGTTACGGAGCTTACGGTGAACAGCGAAAGCGCCAGATTCATCGGACAGTTTGGCTGTCAGGCTTATGACAAGCACAGTAAGGAGCTGATGCTTTCAGAAAGACGCAATACCCTGCTGGATGAAATTGAAACCTTAGATTTGAATTAGTGTGGAAAAGATATGCAGAAGGAAAAGGAACTGGAAATTGAAGGAGGAAGGCTGTATTACCGGATAGATGAGAAGGGAGCCGCAATTACCGGCTGCCGCATTACGGACAGTCACATCACGCTTCCTGACAGGATTGAAGGACAGCCGGTGACATTGATAGAGCGGAAGGCATTTCTTAGCTGCAAGCAGCTGAAGGAAATCCAGCTGCCGGAAGGACTTAAGCAGATTGGCGACTGGGCATTTGCCTATTGTAGCAGGCTGGCTTATGTGCGGCTTCCAAGGCGTAATCTTCTCATGGGAAAGGGCGTATTTAAGGAGTGCGAGGCCCTGACAGGCATTTTTTCTCTGGATGCGGATACGCCGGAGGAAATGCAGCGGGGGATGCTGCTTGGAAGTGTGCCGGTGAAGCTTGAGGTGGAATATTTGTTTACACCGGGGGAGACGGACGGTGAGGCCTGGCTTACAAGATATGATGAAAGGCTGCAGCTGTTTTTGCATCAGCCGGATGAGGACGGGTACTCCAGGATGGTCTACTGTGGGGAGGAGGACATTATGTCCAATCTGGACCTGTATTTGGCGGAGAGAAGAAGGGCCAAGGCAAGGATGTGCTTCCTGCGGTTAAACAATCCGGCAGGGCTTTCGGAGGAGTTTAAGGAGGAACTGCGGCAGTACCTGCGGGATCACACCAAGGGCTGTCAGTCGGAGGCGGCATGGGAAGTTGTTTTCGGAGAGCATGGCAGCGAGCAGGAATATTATGCAGCTTTTACGGAGGCGGGCTGCCTGACAGATGAGAATTATGACGCCGTTCTGTCACAGATGGGAGAACAGTATCCTGAAATGAAGGGGTATCTGATGCGTTATCACTCTCAAAACAGGGAGACGGCAGACTTTTTTGATATGCTGTCGCTGGATTAAGAATATCGGAAGAACAGATGCAGACTTAAATAATTGTGATGAGTCAAAATGGAGGAAAAATGGGAAACATGATTTTAGACTTTGACAAATATTGCGACGTGGCAAGACGTACCGTAGCGGAGGGGCAGGTTCTGGTTAAAAACGACGGGCAGACGCTGCCTTTACCTGCAGGAGCAAAGGTGGCTGTATTCGGCAGAATCCAGACCCACTACTATAAAAGCGGAACCGGGTCAGGCGGAATGGTGAATGTGGACAAGGTGACGGGAATTTTGGATGCGCTTTTGGAAGATGAAACTGTTGTTGTCAATCAAAAGCTGCTTCATACATATACAGAGTGGGAGAAGGATCATCCCTTTGACGAGGGAATCGGCTGGGGAAATGAGCCCTGGTGTCAGGAGGAAATGCCTCTTTCCGAAGAAATGGCAGAGCAGGCTGCAGCAGAATCTGACTATGCGCTGGTCATCATCGGGCGGACTGCCGGAGAGGATCAGGACAATTTTAACGGTCAGGGTTCCTATCTGCTTACCCATACAGAGGAGGACATGCTGGCAAAGGTTCGCAGCCATTTTTCCAAAATGATTATTGTGCTCAATGTGGGCAACATTATTGATATGAGCTTTGTGGATACCTATCAGCCGGAGGCGGTGCTTTATGCATGGCAGGGCGGTATGGTTGGCGGTCTTGGAACGGTGGATGTACTTACCGGCAGGGTAAACCCCTGTGGAAAGCTGCCCGATACCATTGCCTATCGGGTGGAGGATTATCCTTCCCATGCCAATTTCGGCAATCGTGATGTGGACTATTATGCGGAGGACATTTATGTAGGCTATCGCTATTTTGAGACGGTGGCCCGGGAGAAGGTTCGTTATCCCTTTGGCTTTGGTCTTTCGTATACTGATTTTTCCATTGAGAAGGAAAGCTTTGAGGTAAAGGATCAGAAGATCAGGCTTGCGGTGCAGGTTCAAAATACGGGAGATTATCCGGGCAGGGAGGCTGCGCAGGTCTATATTCATGCTCCCTTTGGAAAGCTTGGAAAGCCGGATAAGGTACTTGTGGGCTTTCAGAAGACTAAGGAATTGGCGCCGGGCGAGACGCAGCAGCTTACCTTTGAAATTCCCTTTTATGACTTTGCATCCTATGACGAAACAGGAGTGACAGGCGTTCCTTCCTCTTATGTAGTTGAAGCCGGAGAATATGTGCTTTATGCGGGCAGCAGCGTGCGAAAGCTTGACTGTGTGGGGAGCTTTACGCTTGAGGAAACCACGGTACTTTCAAAATGCTCTCAGGCATTGGCGCCGGTGAGAGAGTTTCATAGAATGAAGCTGTGTAAGAACGAGTCAGGAGCCCTTTATATGGGTGTAGAGGATGTTCCCACCAGAAAGGAAAGTCCTGTTGCAAAGCGGCTTGTCAATCTTTCGAAAAATTATGAAATTACAGGAGATAAGGGATATAAGCTTTCTGATGTAAAGGCAGGCACAGTGTCCATGGAGGAATTTATAGCCCAGCTGAGCGAAGAGGATTTGTCCTGTATCATACGGGGCGAAGGCATGGGAAGTCCCAAGGTTACGCCGGGAACGGCGGCAGCCTTTGGTGGTGTTTCGGAAAGCCTGAAGGGATACGGCATTCCCTGCGGGTGCTGTTCGGATGGCCCTTCCGGCATGCGTCTTGACAGCGGCATGAAGGCATTCAGTCTGCCCAACGGAACATTGCTTGCAAGTACTTTTGATACGGAGCTGGTGGGCGAGCTGTATGCCTATACGGGAATAGAAATGGTAAAAAATAAGATAGATGCATTACTTGGCCCTGGCATCAATATTCACAGACATCCTCTAAACGGAAGAAATTTTGAGTACTTTTCCGAAGATCCTCTTCTTACCGGTAAGATGGCGGCAGTACAGTTAAAGGCCATGCACCGTGCAGGGGTTACCGGAACCATTAAGCATTTTTGTGCCAACAATCAGGAGACAGGGCGCCATTCGGTTGATTCTGTGGTATCGGAAAGAGCGCTTAGAGAGATCTATCTTAAAGGCTTTGAGATTGCAGTGAAGGAGGGAAATGCGGACAGTGTTATGACCACCTATGGATCGGTCAATGGTCTATGGACCTCAGGAAGCTATGATCTTAACACCACCCTGTTAAGAGGTGAATGGGGCTTTCAGGGGATTGTCATGACTGACTGGTGGGCGCTGATCAGCGAAGAGGGTGTACCCGCAAATAAAACCAATTTTGCGGCCATGGCAAAAGCCCAGAATGATATCTATATGGTCTGCTCACAGGCGGATATCAACGGAACGGGGGACAATACCCTGTCCTCTCTTGAGGACGGAACCCTTGAGATCGGAGAGCTTCAGAGAAATGCCGGAAATATCTGCCGCTTCCTGATGAACACTCATGCCTTTGAAAGGATGAACGGTTTAGAAGTGAAAGTGGAGGTGATCGGCGGAAGTGACTCTGCCATGGCGGAAAATCAGGATGTGGTCTATTATAAGGTGGATGGAGAGCTGACCATTGATTTGTCGGATCTTAATGCGGTAAAGGGAACCGATTTCGTATTTGCCCTTGATATGGAACAGGTGGGAGGATACAGAGTGCAGCTGACTGCCGGCTCCGAGCTTGGCGAGCTTGCTCAAATTCCCGTGACCTTATTCTATCAAAGCACGCCTAATGCGGTATTTACCTTTAACGGAACAGGCGGTAAGCAGCACAGCATTGAAAAGAAGACGGTACTTAAAACTAAATATTCCGTGCTTCGGCTGTATTTTGGACAAAATGGTTTGACACCTAAGGAGATACGGTTTACGTTTGACAAGCCGTTAGAAGAAATTACGGATGATGATGCTTATATAAGATCGTGATGAGAAAATATTTGAAAAGTGGTGCAAAAGCGCAAGCTGTAGAGCTTGCGCTTTTGCACATCCTCCGCACATCATGCATATATTGGTAAAGTGCAGGTTTTTATATGTACGATAGGGAGACTGGAAATGAAAGTTTTAATAGCCGGAGAGAAGGATAAAACATCCAACTATGTAAATGCAATGGAGAAGCTGGGAGCGGATGCAGAGGTTTCTCTTCATGTGCCCAGCATCACATCCTATGATGGATTGATACTGCCCGGCGGCGGAGACATTGATCCCAGATTGTTTGGTCAGCTTCCCCAGGGGACGAGAGCCTTTGACCCTACATTGGACCGGGTGCAGCTTGCGATTCTAAAGGCCTTTGTTTTGGACAGAAAGCCGGTGTTGGGAATCTGCAAGGGAATGCAGTTGATTAATATTTTCTTTGGCGGGGATATGGTGCAGGATCTGCCTACGGCCAAGGCGCATGAATACGTGGGGTGGGATCAGATACATGACACTCTGGCCGAAGAGGGGAGTGTGCTCGGCAGATTGTACGGCAGGCAGTTTGCGGTGAACAGCGCCCATCATCAGGGGGTGGATCTGGCGGGAAGAGGGATTCTTTATACCCAATCTGCGGCAGATGGCGTAGTGGAAGGCTTAGAGCATAATTTTTTGCCTGTTATTGGGGTGCAGTGGCATCCGGAGCGTCTGTGCTTTGAGCATAGAAGAGCGGATGCGGTGGACGGAAGCCTGATTCTGAAATATTTTTTAAACACTTTGAAAGCAGCGGAGAATCTTCACTAGAACCTTTAATAGAAATAATAAGAACATTAATAGAAATGATAAGAAACAGGTCATGCGGCAGAATACGGAAATGTCCTGTTTTGCTTAGGTAATCGGAATTTCCATATTCTGCTGCATAAATAAACTTTCGGCTTATCTTGAACGAATTTCCTGTCTCATAAAAGATACATAGGAGATGGTAAAGGCAATCAGCATTAATGCCGCAAGGGCAGTTAAGTGAGGCCACACCAGCAGCATGCTTTGTCCAAGGGACAAGGTGCTGGAAATGGCGCCGGAGAGCTGCGTCATAGTAACGGCGTTGATGGTTCGGACTCCGGGATTTAGAACCGTGGTTGCTGCCTCACCAAACAAATAATAAGGCGAAAGCCGGTTTAAATTGATTTCACAGTAATAATTTTTCGTTTCATTTATCAAAGACTGCAGGTCACTGCCGCTTACCGGATAGACTGCGTCAGCAATGATGCCGGCCAGCAGACTGATAAAAATAGCGCAGAACAGCCATACCGCAATACAGGCAAGGGCTGAGGTGGCTGCATGCTTGCAGATGGTGGAGAACAGGATAGCAATGGACAGCCAGAAGCCTATGTATATAACGCAAAAGCAGAGGTAGATCAATAATCTGCCCAGCTCTGCAGCGGTGGGGATTAATCCGGTAGAGATCAGTCCTACGGCTCCGATCAGTAAGCCGGAGGCAAAGACCATAACCGCAGTAATGAAGATGCCTGCAAGAAATTTGCTGATAATAATGTTATCACGGTATAGGGGCTGGCTTACTAGGCGGTTTAACGTTCCTTCCGTCCGTTCACTGTTGATTGCATCAAATCCCATAAAAATGCCGATAAAGGGCCCCATCAATGCCATGAGAGAATTATAGGAGGGAATGGAATTGGCACTGACGGTAAACAGCTTTAGAAATAGAAAGCTGCCGGATGAGGAGCCGCTTTCTATTGCCTCGGATAATCCCGACAGAGCGGCATAAAACCCGGTTATTGTAATCAGTATCATTAATACGGCGAACAAAAGCATGCGCTTACTGTTAATAAACTCTGCCGTTTCTTTTTCAAATAATATCTTCAGTACGTGATAATTTCTTTCCTCTTTTTTCTTCTGAGGAATTATTTTTTCCATTGCTTTCACCTGCCTTTTCAAAATATTTGCGGTAAATTTCATCCAAATCACTTCCGGCCTGCCGGAGATGCATAATGGTATAGCCGTTTTGTGTCAGTTCCCTGGACAGAGCTCTTCGTAGATCGAAGGAAGAGTGTATGATATACATATCATTGCTTTTTTCAACATCCAGCACACCGTTCATGCCTTGTAAAATGTCCATCAGCCTGACATTATCGGGATATGTGCCTAACTCTACGGTGTTAATGCCGTTACTGCTGATTTGATATCCCAGTTCCTCCAGAGTGCCGCATGCAATCATTTTGCCCTGAACAAAAATACCCATGCGGTCGCAAACCCGCTGCACCTGGTATAATTGATGAGAGGATAATAGTATTGTTTTTCCGTCCTGCTCAGCCAGATCGCGAATCAGCCACATTAATTCTCTGACACCTTCCGGATCGATTCCAAGCGTGGGTTCATCCATAATGATAATATCAGGTTCCTTCATCAGTACATCTGCAATACCAAGACGCTGCCGCATACCGCGGGAGTAAGTGCCCGCTTTTTTGTCGGCGGCTTCCGTCAGACTGACCCGCTCAAGCAGACGGTCTATTTTACCCTCCAGTTCTTCCTCTTTTACTCCGTTAAGCCTGCCCATAAAACGCAGATTTTCCCGGCCGGTCATTGTGCTGTAAAATCCAACATTATCGGGCAGATATCCCACGACTTTCTTTACGTTAATAGCATCCTTGGTGCAATTTAATTGATTGATTTTGGCCAGTCCGAAATCTGGTTCGGTAAGTCCAAGCAGCATTAACGTTGTGGTGGTTTTTCCTGCACCGTTGGGCCCCAGCAGACCGAATACTTCTCCCTGATAGATTTCAAGGTTCAAATGGTCTACGGCGGTCAGTTCTCCGTATTTTTTGGTTAAATCTTTTGTCTGAATTACTACAGTTCTTGCTGTTTCGGAAGATGCCATATCCTACCTCCTGCCATATTTTTTCATTACATAATAGAGACCGGCAGCCACGGCAATAATAATGAATATGGCAAATATGCCCCATCCGGTTTGGGTTTTTACCGTGATGCGAAACTCGGCAGTGGCTGATTGATTATCACAGGATGCACCGATAATAGTAACATAATCTCCGGTCAGGGCGTCATCACCGGGGGTTATGTGGGCAGCAATTTCCGTAGAAGCACCTGCCGCTAAGGAATCGATGGTGGTGGTGTCAAAGGAAACCTCCCAACCGCTGGGAGCGGATGAGGATAAAGAAATATTTGCAAGGTCAATGTTTCCGTTGTTGGTGATTTTTAAGGTTACATCAGATTCTTTATTTGCGTAGGCATCAAGAGAAAGGCGGCCGTCAGCAGTAGATAACTCCATGTCATAGGTACCTAAAATAGTGACATTTAATGTGGTTGAAAGCTGTTCCCTGGCAGATGTGGCAGCGCAGTCAATCTGGTATTCTCCGGCCTCGACCTTATCGGGCGGCGTTACTGTAATGGTAACACCGGCGCTGCTTCCGGATTCTACCTCCAGACTGGAAATTTGTGTGGAATCACTGGAAAAGGAAACCGTCCATCCGGCAGGCGCATTGGATGAAAAATTATAATTTTGCGTATTTAAGGTATTATTGGCGATAGTGGTAGAGTATGAAAAAGAGGTGCCGGAAACACCTTCCTGATCAGGATATTCCACATAAAAATTGCTTTCACCCGATTCTAAGCCGCTGACATTTAAGGATAAGGTCAGTTCATCCTCGTAGCCGGTATCGGAAACTGCCCGAAGAGTGATCTCATGAACGCCCTCCGCAGCCTCCTTGGGAACCGTTACCTGAAAAGAGGCGATGGAAGTGGAAGCATCTCCGTCTGCATGTACTTTGGAAACCTCATAGCTGCCGCTTTTAAAATATCCGCTAAAGCCATCCGGCATAGAGGCAACAGACAGTGTGACATCAGAATCTGCAGCGTTGCTGCCGGTCAGATATAAATCAAAGCTGACAGAATCACCTGCAGTTACGTAAATACCGGGACTGTTTGTGTACAAATGAAAGCCTTCGGCAGCAAAAACCTTCATGGTACTGAAAAAGAAATACAGCAGTACGGTAATAATCGCAGCTGCTATGTAAAAGTGTGATTGGAAAAGATTTTTTTGCTTCATTTTGATAGCCTCCTTAAGTGAATTTACTAAAGAGGATAAAAGAAAAAGGTGAAAAGAATGTGTTGGCTTTGTGAAAAGAAATTGAAATAAGAATATTGGAAAAAGTTTATTGCTATAAAACTGCTATAAAACTAAAAAAATCCTTGACAAGCCTTTGGTAAAAATAGTATACTAGCAAAGCGGGTCAGGAATATGACCTGCATAATGGGATCTTAGCTCAGCTGGGAGAGCATCTGCCTTACAAGCAGAGGGTCATAGGTTCGAGCCCTATAGGTCCCACTT
>CAYMUW010000006.1:0-89563 GCA_964393865.1 uncultured Lachnospiraceae bacterium | reverse complement strand
GGTAATAATGTATATACTGGTGACTTATGAATGGCATGGCTGAACTGTTACAAAAATAATGTAAAATCAGTGGAAAAGATTTAAAAAAAGCATAATATGTGTTAATATAATTTAGCTGGTGCGAAAGTGCACAGTTTTATGAGGAGAGGAGAAAATTTATAAAATGGAAAGCTATTTGATATTGAAGGATCTTGCTATTATTATCATTGCGGCAAAACTCTTTGGTATTGTAGCAAGAAAATTAAGAGCGCCTCAGGTTGTAGGTGAAATTATAGCAGGTTTAATTATTGGACCCAGTATTTTAGGATGGGTGAATCAAACAGATTTCCTGCTTCAAATGGCAGAAATCGGAGTTATACTCTTAATGTTTTCCGCAGGCCTTGAAACGGATTTGAAAGAGCTGATGAAAACAGGTCCCACTGCCACATTAATTGCCTGTGCAGGTGTGTTCATTCCTTTGTTTTTCGGTGCTTTATTTTATATGCTTTATTACGGAATGGCGCTCTGGGGATCGGAGGAATTTTATAAGGCGGTATTTGTAGGTACCATTCTTACAGCAACCTCCGTAAGTATTACGGTTCAATCCTTAAAGGAAATGGGAAAGCTGAAAGGAAAAGTAGGAACCACCATATTAAGTGCGGCAATTATTGATGATGTAATTGGAATTATTGTTCTTACCTTTGTTATTGGATTTAAAAATCCCGATTCTAATCCTTTAAAGGTAGTAATCAGCACGGTTTTATTTTTTATTTTTGCGATTGTGGTAGGATTTGTTTCTTATAAGGTATTTAAGCTTGTAGATAAAAGATATCCTCACACCAGAAGAATACCTATTGCCGGATTGGCATATTGTTTTTTGATGTCATTTATTGCTGAAAGATATTTTGGCATAGCAGATATTACAGGAGCGTATGTTGCGGGAATTATATTGTGCTCAATCAATGACTCCAGCTATATCGAAAGAAAAGTGGATATCAATTCTTATATGCTTTTTGGACCTGTATTTTTTGCAAGTATCGGTTTAAAAACTAATATTGAAAGTGTAACAAGTTCCATATTGCTGTTTTCACTGGGATTTGTAGTGGTCGGTCTGGTAAGTAAAATTGTGGGCTGTGGATTAATGGCAAGGTTGTGTAAATTTAAAGGAAATGATGCGCTGAAAATTGGCGTCGGCATGATGACAAGAGGAGAAGTGGCTTTGATTGTTTCTCAAAAAGGACTTTCCGTGGGACTGCTTGAACCGGTATATTTTACATCAGTTATCCTTCTTATCATTGTATCTTCTATTTCAACACCGATTATATTGAAGATACTTTACTCGAAGGATAAGGATACACAGGCGCTTCAAACAGCTTAAAGCTGATTGAATAAATAAAAATTAATGGGAGGTTACAAAATGTTAGGGGTAATTATTGCAGTAATTGTAGTTATTTTTGTTCTAATTATCATGGTAACCGGATATAAAAAGGCGCCGCCGGATACAGCTTATATCATTTCCGGTTTAAGAAAAAAGGTAATCATAGGATGTTCAGAATTTTGCGGACGGAAACGGTGTCATTGACGATTTGGGTATTGATAATATTTCCCAGATTAAAAAGAAAGCGGCAATTGCCAAGGCGGAAGCAGAAAAAGAAATTGCGGTAGCCAAGGCAGAAGCGGATAAGCAGGCAAACGATGCAAGAATTAACGCAGAGCGTGAAATTGCCAAGAAAAACAATGAGCTTGCTCTTCAAAAGGCAGAGCTTCAGAAATTGGAGGATACCAAGCGTGCTGAGGCAGATGCAGCCTACAGTATTCAGGAGCAGGAACAGCGTAAGACTATTGAAATAGCAACGCAGGAAGCAAGCATTGCAAAACAGGAAAAGGAAGTTATCTTAAAGCAGCGTGAGGCTGAGGTTAAGGAAAAAGCCCTGGATGCGGAAATTAAGAAAAAAGCTGAGGCAGATAAATTTGCCCGTCAGCAGCAGTCAGAAGCTGAGCTGTACGAGAGAATGAAAAAATGCAGAGGCTGAAAAGTTTGAGCGTGAGAAGGAAGCGGAAGCTATGGAAAAGAAAGCAATTGCTTACCAGAAGTACAATAATGCCGCTATGGCTGAAATGCTGATTCAGGTACTTCCTGAAATTGCAGGCAAGATTGCAGAACCTCTTACCCAGATTGATAAGATTACCATTATCGGTGGAGACGGAAACAACGGCGTGGGTACGGTTGCCGACAATGTACCCGGTGTTATGACCAAGCTGTTTGAAACCATGAAGGAAACTGTTGGAATTGATCTTGCAGAGATCGTAAAGGCAGGAACCTATGATGCCAAGGTAAATAAGAATATTAATTTTACGGGGCTTTCCGATGATGAAAAGAAGGAAGCGGTTGCAGCTGTTTCAGGTGCGGTAGCCAGTGAAATAGCCGGTGATTCCGATGAGGTTTAATTGATCTGTATATATTGATTTGCAACTAATTAAAAAGAGGGCATCCCTCAAGTTATGTTTTAACTTTTGGGATGCTCTATTTTTCTGCTATTAACAAAATTCTGTCTGCTGCTGCCTTTGCACCGCCGCATTTATGAAAGCTTTCGGCAATTTTTTGAGCATTAGCCTTGTAAGAATTGTTTTCCAAAACTTTTTTAACCGTCTGTTGTATGGCAGCAGCGCTGTTTTCCATTAAGAAAGTTCCGGCGCCTAATTCATTGACACGGCAGGCAACGCTGCTTTGTTCATTAGTTTGCGGAAAGAGTATCAAAGGCACCTGATAATAAAGCGCTTCATTTACACTGTTCATTCCGCAATGAGTAATAAAAGCATCTGCCTGCTGTAATACGTTAATTTGATCTACGCTTCTTTCTACTCTGATATTTTTCGGAATGGCGCCGAGATCATTCAGATCAATAATATCTCCCACCGACATAATGACATTTAAATCACTGTCCTTAAAGGCATTGATGCAGTTTTGAAAGAAAGAAGTAACCTGATTATTGACCGTACCAAGAGAAATATATAAAGTCTTTTTATCCGATTTATGAACTTCCTGATCGGATTTACGGATGGAAGGCCCTACAAAAACATATTTGTCCGAAAAGGTTTCAGAAAAGGGCTGAAATTCCGGAGACGTATAAACAATGGTATTGGTATCATTATCATTTTGGACAATGGAAATAATATTTTTAACAGGATAACCTTTTTCCTGAAGCATTTTAATATATTTCTTTGATTTACCCATGGAAATCATCAATTGGAAAAGCTGTTTCAAATCCGGCTTCATGATTTGGGCAGAGTATTTATTAAAAGCAAATGTGGTGGTTGAGGAAACAAAAGGAATATTCAGCTTCATCGCAGTTAACTTGCCCCATGTTGCCACAGAATCCGCTACGATACAATCCGGTTTCCATGCTTTCATATCCTCGTAAATGGCTTCATCCAATGCAAGAGTGGTTTTTACAAGTATTTCTGTGGAAAATGCTATATCCTTTCCAATCCGGTCCGCATCTTCCGGTTTTAATTGTATCTGAATATCATACTTATCGCAGGAGATATATTTGGCTCCTGTTGATTCGATTTTTTCCTTCATAATATCGTAGGAATAATACCAGACTTCATTTCCCCGGCTTATAAGTTCCTTAACTACTTCAAGAGTAGGATTCGTATGACCATGTGCCGGAATGCAGAAAAATGCAATTTTACTCATATCTCTTTTCCCTTTCATTTGTTGTTGGTGTGCTTTTCATTCAGGAAGCCTTGAATATTTTGCATGAGTTCGATCATTTCTGAGGATTTGATAATTGCAATTCCCTGATCCTCGTCACCCAAAATCACCAGATTATCTCCCGCCTGGATTTCAAAAATTTCCCGTGCTTTTTTGGGGATTACAATTTGACCTTTCTCTCCCACGGTAACTACGCCAAATATATGCTTTCCCTTTGGAGGCACAGGAAGTCCTGTATTTTTTTCAGAAAAATTAACCAGATCATCAAGGGTGACATTATACAAATCAGCAAGAGCCTTACAGCTGTAAATATCCGGAGAGGTTTCTCCTGTTTCCCATTTGGCCACCGCCTGTCTGGATACTCCTACATGGTCAGCTACAAATTCCTGAGAAAATTTATGAAGCTTTCTCAGGGTTAATAAATTTTCACTTAACATTTTATCACCATATTTTTCATACTTTTGTTACTTTCAATTGCATTATAAAATAGAATATACCGGCTGTCTATCAATTAAAAATAACATTTATATGCGAAAAAAGTAATAATATGTTGCAAATGAAAGGGAAATATTTCTGTATTTTTATTTTTCCAAACTATGAACGGCAGCAGTAATCATATCTACAGCGCCCTCGATTCCTAATTTATCTGTATCAATACAGAGATCATAGCTTGAAGCATTGCCCCATTTTTTATTGGAAGGCTGGTTATAATAAGATGCCCGTTCCTTATCAACCTTTGCAATCTTTTTACGGCTTTCCTGTTCAGTCAGATGATCCCGTTCTGAAACGCGTTTGATTCTTGCGTCAAGTGATGCAGTGATAAATACATGAATAGCATTTTGTTTATCTTTTAATATTTGATCGGCACGTCGTCCCACAATAACGCAGGCACCTTCTGAGGAGACCTGTTCGATAACTTCACTTTGTGCTCTATTTGCCAGACCTTCCATAGAGCGGTATTGTTCGGATATAAATCCGGTGTATTGGTAAAGCATATGAGGTTCTATGGGTTTTTCATCCACGCTCTCCAGGAATTTTTTACTTAAACCACTGCTTTTTGCTACTTCCTCCAAAAGAGCGGCATCATAATAAGGAATGTGAAGCTTTTCAGCCAATAATTTTCCTACGGTTCTTCCACCGGCGCCATAGGAGCGGCCAATAGTAATAACAGTATTTGCATGTAAATCTGATTTCGGTGATTCATTGGCTTGTATGTTGACAGATAAGTTTTCATTTTCAGCATTAGGATGGCTGAGAACCTTTTGAGTGTATACGATAACAATAACCGAAGCAATAAAGGTTAAAATATCTGCTGCCGGCATAAAGTACAGGATACCGTCAAGACCCCAGAAAACAGGCAGTAAAATCGGTAAGCCTACGCCTAAAACAATTTCTCTTATCATGGATAACGCCGTTGATTCCTTTGCTTTTCCTAATGACTGCAGGAAAATGAAGGAGCCTTTGTTGATGCAGGACAGTGTCAGCATACAAAGGAAGATACGAATACACTTTACAGCAAATTCCGTGTAGTAAACGCTTTCGTTTTCTGCACCGAAAATATTGATAAGCTGATAAGGAAGCAGTACAAAAATCAATGAAGCAATAAAACCTACAATTGCTTCCGCTGCCAAAAGTCTTTTCATAATACCAAGCACGCGGTCATTTCTTTTTGCACCGATATTATAACCTACAATGGGAATACAACCGGCTGCCAGACCAACGGAAATCGAAATGATAATCTGAAAGAATTTCATAACGATACCAATAACAGCCGTGGGTATCTGAGAATATTCAGGTTGACCGAAAATTTCATCCATTGCGCCGTATTTGGTTACCATGTTAAGTACAGCTGCCATAGAAAGAACGATGGAAATCTGAGAAAGAAAGCTTGTAATTCCCAAAGGAAGTATCCTTTTCATCAGTACAGGACGAAATCTAAAGCTGTCTTTACTGATTTTAACCGCCTTCATTTTAAATAAATAGATCAAAGACATAACGGCTGCGACAATTTGTCCGAATATGGTTGCAACAGCAGCGCCCATCATGCCCCATTTAAGTACAAAAATACAAATAGGATCAAAAATAATATTTAAGATGGCTCCTGTCAGCAGTGTTATCATGGCAAAGCTGGGACTTCCATCGGAACGGATAATAGGGTTCATTGCCTGACCAAACATGTAAAAGGGGATTCCCAGCGTGATCCAGAAGAAGTATTCCTTTGATAAACGAAAGGTCTCATCATTTACTTTTGCACCAAACAGGGTAAGAATCTGATCCTGAAAGAGCAGAAAAATCACCATAAGGATAATACCTACAGCTACAACGGATAAAACCGAACTTCCAATTCCCCGATGTGCATTGTCCTTTTCCTTTGCACCAAGGCTGATACTGACAAAGGTACAACATCCGTCTCCGATCATCATTGCAATGGATAAGGCCACAACCGTAAGAGGAAACACTACCGTATTTGCCGCATTTCCATAGGAACCAAGATAGCTTGCGTTTGCAATAAAAATCTGGTCAACAATATTATACAAAGCCGCCACCAATAAGGATACAATGCAGGGAACAGTGTACTTTAGCATCAGTTTTCCAAGACGTTCTTTTTCGAGAAAATCATTTGCTTGTTTTTCATTCATTTTATTACCTCCTGTAATTTGACAACAAAAAAAGCACATGCCTTAACATATGCCGAAAAAAACGACACATGCAAGATCGCATACTGTTTCGTATCAGCATTTATGCAATGCATTGCCTGTATCGTGTCAAATATTTATTTATTTATCCGTAAAATTTTATCACTTTGTTTTTGAAAAAGTCAAGAATATTTTATAGAGCAGTATTTAAAAAAAATTTTTCATTATCTGTTCTCAGAGAAAATACATTTCTTTGATAAGCTTGTAAAAAAATAAAAGTGAAAAGGAAAAATATCCTATGAAAAAGAGAGGAGACGATATATGAAAAGATTGGTAAAATCCACAGCCCTTATTTTAGCAGCGGTACTTATTACAACAGGCTGCTCCATGAATGTAAATGAACAGACAACATCTTCGAATGATATTAATTCGGAACAAACACCAGTAAAGGTATCCTCAGTAACGGGAGATTTAAATGAAACTGTTTATTCCGGTATTACGGACTTTGAGGATATGGAAGCTCTTTCCTTATTAAGTAAGGATACTATGGGAAGACCGGGCAGGGGAGGAGAAGGATTTGAACCCCGCGACGGAGAAATGAAAGAGCATCCTGAAGGGGAAAGACCCGAAAGAAAAGATGACAGTAAATCGGAGCCGGAAAATAATTAATCTGATATAAAGTTTGCAGGCAGGATTTGCAGAATTATCTGTAAATCCTGCTTTTTTATGATATGATAAAAATACAATTTAAATACAACTATGGAGATCAAAATGATTAATCAAAAAATCCCGCAAAAGGAATTAAAATATTGTAAACTGATGGATGATTTGAAGGAAAAGATATTGTCAGGAGAAATTCATTCGGGTGATAAGCTTCCTTCTGAAAATGAATTATCGGCTCAGTATCATGTCAGCAGACAGACTGTACGAAAAGCACTGTCTATTTTGGAAAATGCCGGTTTTATTTATGCGGAGCATGGCAGGGGAACATTTTGTTCGGATTTGGTGCATCATTCAGGAAATTCAAAAAATATTGCAGTTATCACTACTTATCTTTCGGATTATATTTTTCCCAGAGTTATAGGGGGAATCGATTCTGTTTTAACCAGAGAAGGCTACAGCATTATCCTGAAGAATACCAGAAATTCCAGAAGTCAGGAAGCAAGATGCTTGGAGGAGCTTCTTTCCAAGGATATAGACGGCATTATTGTGGAGCCCAGTAAAAGTCAGATTTATTGTAAGCACATGAATTTATATCAAAAACTGGATGAGTATCAGATACCTTATGTGTTTATACAGGGGTGCTTTGCACAAATGGATGATAAGCCTCATGTATTAATGGATGACTGCAAGGGCGGATATATGATAACCAAGTATCTCATTGATACAGGACATAAAAATATAGTCGGTGTTTTTAAATCAGATGATATTCAGGGACAAAACAGGCATAAGGGGTATGCAATGGCTCTTCAGGAGGCGGGAATGTTTTATGATCCCAACAAGGTTATCTGGTTTTATACGGAAGATAGAGCAGTGCATCCCTATGAGGCCATTAAAAAAATGGCGGAAAAGGAAAAGCCGATGGATGCGGTAGTATGCTACAACGATCAAATTGCTGTTAAGGTAATGCAGGCTCTTACCAATGCAGGACTTCGGATTCCCGAGGATGTGTCGGTAACAGGCTATGATAATTCCTATATGGCAAATAATGATGGTTTTAAGCTTACCACAATTGTTCATCCTCAGGAAAAGCTTGGAGAAATGGCAGCAGAGCTTCTGCTTGATTTGATCTTAAACGGTGAAGATACCCAAAAGGAAAAAAATATTTTAATTGAGCCGGAAATTATAATCGGTAATTCCTGTATAAGCAGGTTATAGTAATATCAATATCCTTAAGAGAAAAACAACTTGTAAAGATGACAATACAAGTTATACCATATAAATTGTAACAATGGTTTATTCTTTTTAAGGAGGGTATTTAATATGTTAAAGCAAAAACGGTATGAATTTTGGTTTTGTACAGGGTCACAGGATCTTTACGGTGAGGAATGTCTTAATCATGTTGCAGGGCATTCTCAGAAAATTGTGGAGGAATTAAACAAGTCCGGCATTCTTCCTTATCCGGTTATATGGAAGCCCACACTAATTACCAATGAATTGATTCGCAAAACCTTTAATGAAGCAAATTTGGATGATGATTGTGCAGGTGTAATTACCTGGATGCATACCTTTTCTCCGGCAAAATCATGGATTTTAGGGCTGCAGGAGTACCGGAAGCCTCTTTTGCATTTACATACACAGTTTAATGAAGAAATCCCTTATGATTCCATTGATATGGATTTCATGAATGAAAATCAGTCTGCCCACGGTGACAGAGAATACGGACATATTGTCAGCAGAATGAGAATTGAGCGTAAGGTGGTTGTGGGACATTTTGCTGACCCTATCGTAATTGGCAAAATTGCATCCTGGATGCGTACTGCCGTAGGTATTATGGAAAGCAGCCATATCAGGGTTATGCGCGTTGCCGATAATATGCGGAACGTTGCAGTAACGGAAGGGGATAAGGTAGAGGCTCAGATTAAGTTTGGCTGGGAAATCGATGCATATCCCGTTAATGAAATCGCAGAAAGTGTTGATGCCGTATCCTTCTCCGATGTTAATGTACTGGTTGACGAATATTATGACAAGTATGATATTCTTCTTGAGGGAAGAGACCCGGAAGAATTTAGAAAGCATGTTGCAGTACAAGCTCAGATAGAGCTTGGATTTGAAAGATTTCTTGAGGAAAAGAATTATCAGGCGATTGTAACTCATTTTGGTGATCTTGGAGGATTAAAGCAGCTTCCCGGATTGGCCATTCAAAGATTAATGGAAAAGGGTTATGGCTTTGGCGCCGAGGGTGACTGGAAAGTAGCTGCCATGGTTCGTCTGATGAAGATTATGACGGCTGACTTGAAAAAACCCAAGGGAACATCTATGTTGGAAGATTATACCTATAATCTGGTTAAGGGTAAGGAGGGTATTCTGCAGGCACATATGCTGGAGATATGTCCTTCCATAGCAGACGGCCCTGTCAGCATTAAGTGTCAGCCGTTAAGCATGGGAGATAGAGAGGACCCTGCAAGACTGGTGTTTACTTCCAAAGAAGGAACAGGTGTAGCTGTTTCCCTGATTGATCTGGGAAATCGTTTCCGTCTGATTATTAATGACGTGAATTGCAAGAAGGTGGAAAAGCCCATGCCTAAGCTTCCGGTTGCTACCAATTTCTGGACGCCGGAGCCGGATATGTATACAGGCGCAGAGGCATGGATTTTAGCAGGCGGCGCTCATCATACAGCATTTTCTTATGATCTTACTGCAGATCAGATGGGAGATTGGGCAAACGCAATGGGAATTGAAGAGGTATATATTGACAAGGACACAAAGATCAGAGATTTTAAAAAGGATCTGATGTTAGGTGAAATATTCTACAGGTAGGACGGAAAATTCCGGGAAAAGATAATTGAGGGATTTTCTTTATGGGACTAAAAAATAAAATGTATTGGAGGAAAAGGGCATGGACAAAAAACAAATTATTCAAGAAGGAAAAACAACTTTAGGAATTGAATTTGGTTCCACCAGAATTAAAGCTGTTTTAATTGAAGAAGGAGGAGCCGTACTGGCATCAGGAAGCTACGAATGGGAAAACAGGTACATAAACGGTATCTGGACTTATGCGCTGGATGCGGTCTGGAAAGGGCTTCAGGATTGCTATCAGAATCTTGCAGCGGATGTAAAAAAGAAATATGACACGGAAATTACTCAAATCGGTTCCATTGGATTTTCTGCCATGATGCATGGATATCTTGCATTTGATAAGGATGACAATCTTCTTGTTCCTTTCAGAACATGGAGAAATACAATTACGGAAGAAGCAGCGAAATTGTTGACAAAGGAATTTAATTACAATATTCCTCAAAGATGGAGCATTGCACACCTCTATCAGGCAATCTTAAATAAGGAAGAGCATGTAAAGGATGTAGCTTTCTTTACAACGTTAGCGGGATATGTACACTGGAAGCTGACCGGGAAAAAAGTAATCGGTATAGGAGATGCTTCCGGCATGTTTCCCATTAATATTCAAGCAGGTAATTATGATGGGCAGATGATAGAAAAATTCAATGCATTAATAAGCAAAGAAGGTTTTCCATGGAAATTACAGGAAATTCTGCCTGAAGTGCTGACAGCAGGAGAGGTGGCAGGAACCTTAACGAAAGAAGGCTCTTTGCTTTTGGATGTGTCAGGCAAGCTGGAAGCAGGTATTCCCGTATGTCCTCCAGAAGGTGATGCAGGAACCGGCATGGCTGCAACCAACAGTGTAGCGGTTCGAACAGGCAATATATCCGCCGGTACCTCTATTTTTGCTATGATTGTATTGGAAAAAGAGCTTTCTAAGGTTTACCCGGAGATTGATCTTGTCACCACACCGGATGGAGCTTTAGTCGGTATGGTTCACTGCAATAACTGTACCTCTGATTTAAATGCCTGGGTAAATATTTTCGATCAGTTTGCTGAGAGCATCGGTGCAAAGGTAGATAAAAATACATTGTTTACTCTGCTCTTTAATAAGGCACTGGAAGGTGATGCAGACTGCGGCGGCTTGGTTTCTTATAATTATTTTTCGGGAGAGCCAGTTACCGGTTTTGATGAGGGAGCGCCTTTGTTTGTGCGTAAGGCGGATGACAAGTTTAATCTTGCCAATTTTATGAGAGTTCATTTATATTCCGCATTGGCTGCCCTTAAGGCAGGACTGGATCTTCTGTTTAAGGAAGAGGACGTTAAGGTAGATGAGATGTTTGGTCACGGCGGTTTCTTTAAGACCAAAGGAGTCGGACAGAAAATGGCGGCTGCAGCAATGAATACGCCTATATCCGTTATGGAAACCGCAGGAGAAGGCGGAGCATGGGGAATTGCCCTTTTGGCATCCTATATGCAGAATAAGAAGGATGGAGAGAGCCTGCAGGACTTCTTAAATCATTCGATCTTTGCAAGGCAAACCGGCAGCAGGATGGAGCCTTCAGCCGAGGATGTGGCAGGCTTTGAAAAGTTTATGGAACGTTATATGGCAGGTCTTGTCATTGAGCATGCGGCAGTGGACACATTATAATTTTTGATTTAGAAAAGGCAGGGTTACAGTATGTTAGAGGAGTTAAAGCTACAGGTTTATAAAGCCAATATGGAATTACCACGTTATGGATTAGTTACCTTTACCTGGGGAAATGTGAGCGGCATTGACAGCGAAAGCGGTTTATTTGTTATTAAGCCAAGCGGTGTAGATTACGATAAGCTGACGCCTGATGATATGGTGGTTATGGATTTACAGGGAGAAAAGGTGGAGGGCAGATATAAGCCCTCCTCAGATACGGCAACGCATTTGGAGCTTTACAAGGCGTTTCCTGAGATCGGAGGTATCGTACATACCCATTCCTCCTATGCTACAAGCTGGGCGCAGGCAGGAAGAAGCATTCCCTGCTATGGTACCACACATGCGGATTATATTTATGGAGAGGTGCCATGTCTGCGTTGTCTGACTAAGGAGGAAATAGAAGAAGCTTATGAGGAAAACACGGGACATTTAATTGTAAATGAATTTCATCGCATGAAAAAGGACCCCATGGCAGTTCCGGCGGTTCTGTGCAAAAATCATGGTCCCTTTGCCTGGGGAAAGGACGCTATGGATGCGGTTCACAATGCAGTGGTTTTGGAGGAGGTAGCCAAAATGGCATACCGCACGGAAACCATTAATCCGAAGGTAGCGCCGGCGCCTGCAGAGCTGCAGGATAAGCATTATTTCAGAAAGCATGGCGCCAATGCTTATTACGGACAGGCATAGAATCAAAGGCAGAGTTTACTTCGGGGATAAGCGGTAGATTCGGGAGACAGTTATGTTAAAGATTTTTTTGGTGGAAGATGAATTCGTAATAAGACAGGGAATAAAAAACAATATAGACTGGAAATCACATGGATATGAATTTTGTGGGGAAGCAAGCGATGGTGAGCTGGCTTTCCCCATGATTCAAAAGCTGAAACCGGATATTGTAATTACAGATATCAGAATGCCCTTTATGGATGGATTGGTGTTAAGCAGGTTAATAAAAAAGGAAATGCCATGGATTGAAATCATTATCTTATCAGGGTATGAAGAATTTGGATATGCAAAGGAAGGAATCAAAATTGGCATAGCGGGATATCTTCTAAAACCAATCAGCAGCGAGGATCTTTTAAAGGAGATAGACGCCCTTGCCGTAAAAATAGAAGAAAAACGCATGGAGCGTGAAATACGGGAAAAATATATCAGGGAAATGGAAGAAAATTTCCTGAAGGAGCGCAAGGATCTGTTTCAGTATCTTGTTACAGGCTCTAAATCCGTAGCGGAATTGCTGGAAATCGCAGACAAGGTTGCCGTGGACTTGTCTTCATTGTGGTATAACATTGTACTGATTAAGATTCAATCCATGTACCATGCTTATGATGAATATTCAAACAGTATTATAGAGATTGAAGAAGAAATAAAAGCTTTTAATGATGAAGCACGGGTTTTGGTTTTTGACAGAAATTTAGAAGGAAAAGCTCTTCTCTTTAAAGCGGATTCAAAGGAAGAGTTGGAGATTTTACAAAATGATTATCTGGAAAAGATAAAGAACATCATGAAAAGCTATGAGCATGTACGTTATTTCGGGGGAATCGGCACTCCCGTTGACCGATTAAGCGAACTGCCCAGCTCCTTTGAAAGTGCAAGTCATGCATTTGCACATCGTTATCTTGTTCCGCAAAGTCTTATTCTTAACAGTAAGGAAATGGAAAAGGGAGGTTGTCTGGAAAAGGAAGAATTTAATATCAGCAATATCAATTCCAGACAAATCGACAGAAGTAAACTCCGGGAATTTCTTAAGGTTGGAGATAAAGAAGAAGCTATTTATTTTGTAGATGAGTTTTTTAAAAATTTAGGTTCCAATGCGATGAAATCCAACATATTAAAACAGTACATCATCATGGATACCTATTTTTGCGTTGTTGATTTCGTGGAAGGATTACAGATAGCAAAAGATGAGATTGAAGTTCCTGATATGACATCCGGGTCTGTGCAAAATCAAGAAGACACTATGAAATATATTGACAGGATTATCAGGAAAGCATTGGAGCTGCGGGAAAAGGCGGCAAGCAACCGTTACGGAGATATTGTAGATGAGGTAATGCGGTATATTGAAGAAAATTATGCAGATGAAGAGTTGTCACTGAATCTGCTGGCCTCCCATGTTAATTTTTCACCCAATCATTTAAGTATGATTTTTAGTCAACAGACGGGACAGACCTTTATTAAATTTTTGACGGATTTTCGGATGAACAAGGCCAAGGAGCTGCTTCGCTGTACGGGAAAAAGAAGCAGTGTAATCAGTATGGAGGTTGGGTATAAAGATCCTCATTATTTTTCATATTTATTTAAAAAGACTCAAGGGATGACGCCTACGCAATATCGGGGAGGAAAGAACCCAGAAGGAGAGGAAAATGAAGGAAAAGCTAAAAAAGCTTTATGATAATTCGACTCTTGCCATTAAGATCAGATATTCCTACCTTTTTTTATTAAT
The DNA here is from genome assembly GCA_964393865.1 of uncultured Lachnospiraceae bacterium. GTDB lineage: Bacteria > Bacillota > Clostridia > Lachnospirales > Lachnospiraceae > Suilimivivens. Next base: position 75,602 of record CAYMUW010000006.1, on the reverse strand, counting down.
TCCAATTTTTTTGTTTTCTATCTTTTGTTTTTATAATTTATGGAAAGTAAATCAAAATTTTGAGGACATGATTAATTCAACAGTGGTTGCCAGTGAGTTCAGCCTGGATTTTAAAAAGGATTTCGATTATGAAATTTATCTTTTGCTGGTAGAAAACAAATCCATTCAGGAATCCAAGCTGGACGATATGTTAAGTGAGGCTAATCGTGTCGTAAACGGGTTAGAGGAATATACCGTTTCCGAGGAAAATAACAATCGACTGGACAGCGTCAAAAAATATCTGAAAAATCTGAAAACCTATAAGGAACGCATAGAACAAAATCTGATAGAAGGAAATAAGTACGGGGAAAATATTGAAATATGGGAAAATGATGTGCAAATTGTAACATCATTGATTCAGGAATCCATTTTTCAATATATTTATTATGAAATCAGCGATTTGCAGCAACTGCGTACAGAGTATCAGAGTTCTTTTATGGTAATGATTGTCTTTCTGATCATTGCTTTTGTATGCGTTTTGGTATTAATTCTTTTTCTTTCTTATTTTATTCCTTTGAGTATTACCAGACCGATTAAAAAATTAAGTGAAGTAACAGATCAGATGGCAAAAGGTGATCTTACGGTTCGATCTGACGTCAGAAGCGGTGTTGAGGTCAATATGCTCAGTGATTCCCTGAATTCTATGATTGATAAAATTAATGAACTGCTGGATCAGGTTACAAAGGAACAGATCAGGCTGCGAAAAGCGGAATTTCAGCTTTTGCAGTCACAAATTAATCCTCACTTTCTTTACAATACCCTGGATGCTATTATCTGGCTGGCGGAGGCCGGAGAGCAAAAAAAGGTAGTGAACATGGTAGGAAGCCTGTCAGAATTTTTTAGGACATCCTTAAATCAGGGAAAGGACATTATTCCCATCAGGGAAGAGCTGCAGCATGTAAGAAGCTATTTGGAGATTCAACAGGTAAGATATCAGGATATTCTGGAATATGAAATTCAGGTACCTGAGGAGCTTTATAACTGCCTGATTCCTAAAATTACAATTCAGCCTCTGGTGGAAAATGCGTTATATCACGGAATTAAAAACAAACGCGGCTCCGGCAGAATCATTATCAGAGGAGAAATGAAAGAAAATTGTTTTGCAATACAAATTGAAGATAACGGCATTGGTATCAGCGAGGAAAGACTTCTGCAGGTCAGAGAAGGAATTTGGCATAAGGTTCCCACGGAGAAGGATATCTATGGTTTATACAATGTAAATGAGCGTATTGGGTTGAATTTTGGGGAAAAATATGGAATCTCCATTGAGAGTGTTTACGGAAAAGGAACAATTGTTAGTGTTATTCTCCCGTATATGAGGGAAGACAGATAAACGATAAATAAAAACAAACTTCTGCAATAAAATAATCAACTTTTTTTTAATCCTAATAAAAAAACGAACTTTTATAAAATTTATCTGAATGGATTAATTGACAGGCACACAGTAAGATATAACCATCCAAAAAATAATTCCTTACAAAAAATGATTTATGGGAGGTTATATCATGAAAAAGAAAGTTTTAGCAGCCATCATGGCAGCAACATTAGTGCTTGGAATAACAGCATGTGGTTCTTCAAAGACAGCAGCAACCGATACTGCATCCACAGATGATGCCGCACCCGCAGAAAGCTCAGGTGCACTGATTAAGGTTGGTATTATTAACAACGATCCTAACGAGTCCGGATATCGTACAGCTAACGATAAGGATATGAAGGAAATGTTTACGGAAGCAAACGGATATGAAGCATCTTTTGCTTACAGTCTTAAGAATGATGAGCAGATTACAGCAGCGCAGAAGTTCATTCAGGACGGTGTTGATTATCTTCTTCTTTCCGCAGCAGATACAGCGGGATGGGACTCTGTTTTACAGGATGCTAAGGACGCAGGCATCAGAGTTATTCTGTTTGACCGTACAATTGATGCTGATCCCAGCCTTTATGAAGCTTCCATCGTTTCTGATATGGCAAAAGAAGGACAGACAGCAGTTGAATGGTTAAAGAGCCAGGGACTCAGCGAATACAACATTATTCACCTTCAGGGTGTTATGGGTTCTGCAGCACAGCAGGGACGCAGCGGTGCTCTTGATGACGCAGCAGCATCTGACGGTTGGAACCTTGTAACACAGCAGACGGCAGAGTGGAATGCAGAAAAGTCACAGCAGATTGTTCAGTCTGTTATCGACTCCGGTGAATCCTTTAATGTTATTTATGCAGAAAACGATGATATGGCAAAGGGTGCTGTAGCAGCGCTTGACAAAGCAAATATTTCTCACGGTGTTGGCAAGGACGTAATCGTTATGGGCTTTGACTGCAACAAGTGGGCATTGGAAGAGCTGCTGAAGCAGAATTGGAACTACGATGGCCAGTGTAATCCTTTCCAGGCATCTTACATCAATGATATTATTAAGACCCTTGAAAGCGGCGGAACTCTTTCTGAGAAAACCATCATCATGGATGAAAAAGGTTTTGATGCTACAACCATTACACAGGAAGACGTTGACAATTACGGTATCTAAATTATTCTGAAAAATAATTTTAATGCTGGTAAGAGTGCGGTGCGGCGTAAATGAATAATTCGTACGCCTGCTTCGCACTCTTTTTAGAAACTTTAAAGGGGGTGAATGCACTGGTGAAAGACAGAACTGTATTGGAAATGAAAAATATTCATAAAAACTTTCCCGGCGTACGGGCCTTGCAGGGAGTGGATTTCTCACTATGCGAAGGTGAAATCCATGCATTGATGGGCGAAAACGGCGCCGGAAAGTCAACATTAATTAAAGTTTTAACCGGAGTCTACGGAAAAGATGAAGGACAGATTTTTATTAAGGGAAGTGATAAAGCGGTAGTTATCCGATCACCGCAGGAAGCGCAAAAGCTTGGAATCAGTACCGTATATCAGGAAATTACGCTATGTCCCAATCTTTCTGTAGCTGAAAATATGTTTATAGGAAGAACCGCAGGATTTGGACAAAACTGGAAAAAGATGAATGCGGATGCCGACAGGATATTAAGATCCCTTGATATACCGGCAACAGCTACCCAGCAGCTGGCAAGCTGTTCTATTGCTGTCCAGCAGATGGTTGCCATTGCCCGTGCGGTTGATATGGACTGTAAGGTGTTAATCCTGGATGAGCCCACCTCCTCACTGGATGAGCAGGAGGTTGAAAAGCTGTTTGGGTTAATGCGTGATTTAAAGGCAAGAGGTGTGGGAATTATCTTTGTCACACACTTTTTGGATCAGGTATACGAGGTATGTGACAAGATTACCGTTCTTCGGGACGGAAAGCTGGTTGGAGAATATGAAATTAAAGATCTGCCCAGAGTTTTGCTTGTATCCAAAATGCTGGGTAAGGATCTGGATGATATGTCGGATATTAAGAGTGCGGAAGCTACATATAGCGGCACGGATGCATCTAAGGCTGTGTTTGAAACAGAGCAGTTGGTAAGTGACGCAGGAATTAAGCCCTTTGATTTTCACATCAACAAGGGCGAGGTAAACGGATTTACAGGCCTTTTAGGATCAGGAAGAAGCGAGTGCGTCCGCGCAATATTCGGTGCTGACAGAGTAATTGGAGGAACCGTAAAGAAGAATGGCAAGGTTGTTAAAATTACCAAGCCTATTGACGCCATGAGAAACGGCATAGCATATCTTCCTGAGGATCGCAAAATTGACGGTATTGTAGGTGATCTTTCGGTACGGGAAAATATTATTCTGGCTCTGCAGGTACTTAAGGGCTTCTTTAAACCCTTTACCAAGGCGGAAGCAAACAAGTTTGCTGATGAATATATTAAGCTTCTGGGAATTAAAACTGCCTCTGCCGATACACCGATCAAGTCACTTTCAGGAGGAAATCAGCAAAAGGTAATTCTTGCCCGTTGGCTGCTTACCCATCCTGAATATCTGATTTTGGATGAACCTACACGCGGTATTGATGTAGGTACTAAAATCGATATACAAAAATTAGTGCTTAAGCTTGCTTCGGAGGGTATGAGTATTACATTTATTTCTTCCGAGACAGATGAAATGCTTCGTACCTGTTCAAGGTTAATTGTTATGAGGGATCGTAAAGTGGTAGGTGAGCTTTCGGGAGATGAGCTGACCCAGAATATGATTATGAATACCATTGCAGGAGGTGACAAGGAATCATGAAAAGCAAAAAAATTAATTTCAGTATCTCCAATTTTTGTGCCGGATTAGTGAAACGTCAGATATTTATTCCGATAGCAGCCTTGTTATTGCTTGCTGTTTTTAATTTGATTATGGACCCGTCCTTTTACAAGATCGTATTAGGATACAATAGCGAGGGATATCCGGTATTAACGGGTAATCTGATTACCATTCTGGATTATGGCTCAGAGCTGGCCATTCTTGCTATCGGTATGACCCTGGTTACGGCGGCCAGCGGCGGCCAGGATATCAGTGTGGGCGCCGGAATAGCAATAAGCGGAAGCGTTGTGCTCAGGGTTTTATGTGGAACCAATTCCAGACCGGAAACCCTGCAGGCGCCGATTATCGTGGCGTTCTTGGTAAGCTGTGTGGCAGCAATGCTGTTTGGAGCCTTTAACGGTACTCTGGTAGCTTATTTTAAGATACAGCCTATGGTGGCAACCCTGATTTTATTTACCGCAGGACGTTCGATTGCGGCATGGATTAATAACAATGAGCTGCCAATTATCAGTGATCCTTCCTTTGCAGTTTTCGGAGGGTTTATTCCGGGAATACCGATACCTACGCCCTTTTTCATTGCGGTGATTTGTATGATCGTTATGGTTCTTGTACTGCGGTTTACCACATTGGGATTGTATACACAGTCGGTAGGAATCAATGAAAGTTCCTCCAGATTAAACGGTTTAAACCCCAATTTCATTAAATTTTTAAGCTTTGTTATTCTTGGTTTATGTGTTGCCGTTGCCGGATTAATTAAGGTAAGCAGGGTTTCCTCAATTAACTATTCCGTTATTGCAAAGGACATTGAGATGGACGCTATTTTGGCGGTTGCGCTGGGCGGCAATGCTTTAGGCGGCGGTAAATTTAATATGATGGCATCTATTTTAGGCGCTTATGTTATACAGTTTCTTACCACCACTCTTTATAAATTTAATGTTAAATCGGATGAACTTCCCGCTTACAAGGCGGTGGTTGTAATTGTTCTGGTGGTATTAAGCGCACCGATTGTCAGAGAGTATCTTTCCGGCTTGGGCAAAAAGGTAAAAGCAAAACTAAATGTAAAGGAGGTCGGTTAATATGTCGTCATCAAAGAAAGCAGCGGCAGGAAAGCTGAACCTGCATGACAGATTTAAAAACATTACCGACACAAACCTGCTGCTTTTGATAACTATTGTGGTTTTCTTTGTCATGTATATAGGCGCAATGGTATTTCAGGGAAAAGGCTTCTTAAGAGCGCAGACCTTCTTTAATATATTAAATGCAAATGCATGTCTGATTATTTTGTCCTGTGGTTTAAGTCTGGTTATGATTACCGGAAGTATTGATATTTCCGTAGGGGGCGTTACTGCACTGGTGAGCATGTGCTGCGCGGTTTATCTGGACTTTCATAATGGAAATGTTTTTGCGGCCATACTAATTGCATTGGCAATTGGCCTTGGATTTGGTCTGGTACAGGGATTTTTGGTAGCCTATTTGGATATCCAGCCCTTTATTGTTACCCTGGCAGGTATGTTCTTTGCCAGAGGTATGACCACAATTGTCAATGCAAATCCCTTTAACGTGGCAAACGAGCAGTTTGTTGCGTTGAAGGAAACACGTATTATTGTGCCCGGCTTTGGTTATGAAAATAAATTGGGAGAGTATGTCAATGCATATATACAGATCGGTGTAATCGTAGCTCTATTAACGGTTGTTGTTTTGTTTTGCGTGCTTAGATGGACAAAGCTTGGACGTTCCTTCTATGCGGTGGGAGGAAACAAGCAAAGTGCATTAATGCTGGGAATTAATGTTAAAAGGACCAAATTCCTTGCTCACTTAATCTGTGGATTACTGGCCGGTATCGGCGGGTTTGTTTATTTCATGTATGTGGGGTCCGGTTCCCCTTCCCATGCAAGCGGCATGGAAATGAATGCAATTGCCTCTTCAATCATAGGCGGCACCATGTTGACAGGTGGTGTAGGTAATATTATAGGAACTTTCTTTGGAGTGCTTTCCTTAAGTACGATACAGAACATAGTATCCTCTGCCGGATTTGGCGAAGCATGGTGGACGGGAATTACCATTGCAGCAATGCTGTGTCTGTTCCTGGTAGTCCAAAGTATTGTAATGTCACGTAAAAAGAGAGCTTAAGGCAGAATCAGTAATAGATTTATGGTTTCTTTAAAAAGAAGTAGCCGCACAATATGATGCGGTGACCTCTTTTTAAAGCATAATTCGCAGCGATAAAAACGGCTGTTTGTAAGGATGTGGGGAATGAAAAGGAAAGAAAATAAGGAAAAGAAAAATACAAAAGTAAAATTTAATCTTTTATCGATGTTAATTGTATTTTGTCTGGTTCCCTTAATATTGTCGATTAGCATGATTAGTATTTTATCTCTCTATATTATGAAAAGTAATTTGGAAAAGGGAGCAAAAAATACGCTTTTTATTGTTGCAAATAATCTGGCAAGCTATTGCATGGAAAATGAAATTAATGCAATTAACGCAGCAGATTATTATAGTTATCTGGACAGTTTAAAGGAGCAGGACATTGAAATGGCCATTATTTTAGATGGTGTTCCCTGCGCTACTTCCATTAAAAATGAAAATGATTACAGAATTAGGGAAATAGAATTTAAGAAAGATATTGCGGCTGACAAAGAAGAGCTGGAAAACGGATATTATGATGAGGTATTCATCGATGGCAGATTATACTGCGCATATTATATGCCCATTAAGACGGATAATGAGATAACCGGAATGGCATTTGCAGGAGAGCTTCAGGAGCATGTGACGGGAGCAATCAATGTTGCTATGCTTAATTTTGTTTATGTTGCAATCATTCTGGTAGTTATTTTCACAATCATAGCATTGGTTTTTAGTAAAAAGCTTTCAAAATCATTTCATATTATAGGTGAAAATGTAAATGCCCTATCGGCGGGTATTTTAAGTAAACAAAAAAATTATACAAGCATTGTTAAAGAAATGAATACTCTTTTGGCGGAAACGGAATTTATGCAGCAAAATCTTTCCGAAACAATAGGAAAAGTGAAGGATGTTTCACAGGGGCTGGTAGAAAATATTGAAGGCGTTACCAAATTAAGTGAAAGCACTACCGAAAAAGCAAACCAGATTACATCCGTAATGGACAAGCTGACAGCATCGACGGTGGGAATGGCGGGACATATGCAGGATATTAATGAGCAGATGCAGGAAATCGGAAACTGTGTCAATGATATATCCGAAAATATTGAGTGTTTGTCCGGCAGCTCTGAAAATATATTGCAGACAAATAATGAAGCAAAGATAAATATGAATACCATCATGAACAGCAGCGAGAAATCGGTACAGGCTGTAAGTGATATAACGGAACAGATAAGACAGACGAATACCTCTATCGCAGAGATTGATAAGGCGGTAGAATTAATTCTTAATATTTCACAGCAAACCAGCCTTTTAAGCTTAAATGCGTCTATTGAAGCGGCAAGAGCAGGGGAGTTCGGTAAAGGCTTTGCCGTTGTGGCAGAGGAAATCAGAAATTTGTCAGAGCGAAGTGCCGAAGGCGCTGAGATGATTAAAAATCTGGCTAAGGAAATTGTCGAAAAATCTCAAAAATCTGTAGGATTGGTAGACCGGGTACATTCCTACATATTGCTGGAGCAGGAAAATGTATCAAAAACCCGGGAAAAATATGAGGAGCTTAGCAGAGACATTAACCGATCCGTGAATGAGATAAGGTTTATTGCAGAAAAAACAGATCATTTAACAGGCTATAAAGAAAAGGTAATTGAAAATGTTAGCTCCCTGAGCGCTATCAGCAGGGAGAACGCTGTAGGCAGTGAGGAGGTAAGTACTCATATAGGCGAAATTATCTCTGAAGTGCAATCGGTAAATGTAAGCTGTGAAAAAATGAACGGTATGGCCGAAGAACTAACAAAATCGGTATCCTATTTCCGAAACTAACAGATTAAGGTAATATTATAGTAAACGTAATCCATAGGGTGAAAGGAAAACATGGTAAAGAAATCATTAACAATTATAGTTATTTTAACATTATGTATCATGGCGATAGGCTGCGGAAGCAGTGTACCATCTGCAGATAAATTCGAAGAAACAGAAACAACAGTTTCAAATGATTACATAGTGGTAGGCTTCTCACAGCTCGGTGCGGAATCGGACTGGAGAAGCGCAAATACGGAGTCCATGAAAACCACTTTTACCGAAGCAAATGGGTATAAGCTGATTTTTGAGGACGGACAGCAAAAGCAAGCAAACCAAATTATGGCTATCCGGACCTTTATTCAGCAGGAGGTTGACTATATAGTTCTTGCGCCCGTTACAGAAACAGGTTGGGATACGGTTCTTCAGGAGGTCAAGGATGCGGGGATTCCGGTTATTATCGTAGACCGTATGGTGGATGTGGAGGATGAGAGCCTATTTACCTGCTGGGTCGGATCGGATTTTGAGTTGGAAAGCAAAAAGGCGGTAGAGTGGTTAAATCAATATACGAAGACAAAGGGAATTGCTCCCTCAGATATTCATATTGTAAATATACAGGGAAATATTGGCGCTTCTGCGCAGATTGGGCGTACAAAAGGTCTTGCAAGGGCGGCGGAGACTAATGGCTGGGATCTGTTGGCGGAGGCGCCCGGCGATTTTACGCAGGCAAAGGGAAGGGAGGTTATGGAATCCTTTCTCAAGCAGTATGACAACATTAATGTTGTCTATTGTGAAAACGATAATGAAGCCTTTGGTGCCATAGAAGCCATAGAAGCTGCAGGAAAAACGGTGGGATCAGATATTGCCGGCGGTGAAATTATGGTTATATCCTTTGATGGTGTAAATAAGGAAGCCATAAAATGTGTGTTGAATGATAAAATCACATGCATTGCAGAATGTAATCCGCTGCATGGCCCCCGGGTTCAGGCTATTATAGAATTATTGGAAGCAGGGGGAACACCGGATAAGTTTTCCTATGTGGATGAAGAAATCTTCAGTGCAGATGAGACCATTAAGGAAATATCAGTGGATGGGACGAACTATAAGGTAAAAATCATAACGCAGGAGGAATTAGATTAAAAAAACCAGGCTGTTTCAATAATACTTTAGCTTGACATTTACGAGATATCGATTATATTACTAAGAATATAAGAATGAAAAGAAACAATGACGTTTCACGCATAATAAGCGTTGAAGCGTCATTTTATGAAGAAGCAGGCGTCCTACTTTTCCTGTGTGGTTTTCTTAAGCATCGTAGTGAATCATGTATCGGACGGCAATCCTTATCTGTTTGTTTGGAATCGTTTTTTGGATACGGTAATCGGTACTGCCGTTGGAATCGGTGTAAACTGCTTTTCTCTGCCGAAGGATAAGCAAAAGGATATTCTGTTTATTTCAGGGTTGGATGATACCCTGCTTCATAAAGCGGATAATTTAAATGATTACAGCAAGGTGGAGCTTAACAGAATGCTGGACGAGGGCCTTCAGTTTACAATTTCCACCATGCGCACCCCGGCTTCTCTTATGAAGCCTATGAGTGATATCCAATTCCATGTCAAGGGAAATTCTGTATCTGGCTCATGCATGATCATATATACAGGTTTTATTGCATTTTGAACTTTCATCATGTATGATAAAAAGAGATTAAAGATTTTTTTATCATACAGGTGGGAAATATTGTGAGTAAAGCAATGTCAAAATCCGGCGCCGGAAGTGTATTGAAACGAATAACGGATTTTATAGGCAAAGATGTAAAAGCGCAAAATGAGTCGAAAAAGCTGATTGTGGTTATCAGATGGATACTTATTTCCGTTATGATATATTTTTCAATTAACGGGCTGTTTTGTATTCCGCAATGGAATTGGATACTCATATTATTTTATATTGTCTTTTTTGCCGTTTTTGCAGGAGTGTTTGCCATATCTTATTTTTGCAGGTCCATGGTTACACTATGGCTGTTTAATACCGGAATGATTATCTGGATTTGTTCTATTGTTCATATTTTCGGATGGAATATTGGCGTGCAGCACTTTATTATGGTGCTGCTGACATTGTATTTCTTTTCCAGCTATAAGCAATATGCAGGTAAATTCTTATATGCGGTCTTTATGTGCGCTCTTCGTATTTTGCTGTTTTACATTTATCATTATAAGGAGCCTTTATGGCCCCTGGGTTCGGCAACAGAAAATGCACTGCAAATCACAAACACAATTACAATTTTCTGGTGCATTTCCGTAATAGCTTTTATTTTCAGTAATGACAGCCAGGAACTGGAAAGTAAACTGGTGGATTATAATATTCAATTGGAAAGACAGGCCAATACCGATGCTCTTACAGGCTTATATAACAGAAGAAAAGCATTGGAATATTTAAAGCATCTTATGAATGAACCGGCAGATTATATGGGATTCAGCCTTTGCATTTGTGATATTGATTTCTTTAAGAGGGTGAATGACGAGTACGGGCATGATTTCGGAGACGAGGTTTTAAAAGGTATTTCCCAAATTCTTATGGAGGAAATGAGCGGACAAAATATGGTGGCCAGATGGGGAGGAGAAGAATTTCTCCTGGTATTTCCGGCGTGCAACGGTGATGATGCGTTTATTAAGCTTGAGGATATACGCAGAAGGGTCAAGGAACTGAAAATTAAGAAGGATGATATTGAGGTAGGGGTGACCATGACCTTTGGCTTGGCAGAATATGATTTTAACAATGATTTAACGACAATTATTAAAGAAGCGGATGAGAAGCTTTATCAGGGAAAAGAGCGGGGAAGAGACAGAATTATTTTTTAAAGGCAGGTTCATATGTTACATATCAAATCTCTGGATGAAGGGCTGGATATTTTTAAGGCGTTAGGCTCGGAAGTCAGAATAGAAATCATAAAAATATTATTACAAAATGACGGAATGAATATGAATGAGCTTGCGGGCAGACTGAATATTACAAACGGTGCGCTTACAGGTCATATTAAGAAGTTAGAAGACTGCGGTTTGATTACGGTATCCAGCGAATCCGCAGGACACGGTAATCAAAAGAAATGTTCGGTGCATTTAGATAAAATCTTAATTGAAATGGATGCGCAGCAGCCCAAAAATGTGTATCAGACAGACATTAAAATAGGACATTTCTCGGATTATTCGGTTTATCCCACATGCGGCCTGGCGTCGAATACTGCCATTATTGGAGAGGTGGATGACGCCCGTTACTTTGCTCATCCCGATAAATATAATGCGGATATCCTTTGGTTCACAAAGGGCTATGTGGAGTATGTGATTCCCAACTTTATTCCTTTTGGACAGAAGATAGATCAAATTACAATTTCCATGGAAATCGGTTCAGAGGCTCCCGGGAGCAATGATGAATGGCCGTCGGATATTTCCTTTTTGATTAACAATAAGAAAATTGCCATGTGGACAAGTCCGGGGGATTTTGGCAGTGTGAGAGGTTTCTTTACACCGGACTGGTGGTATCAAAATTGGAATCAGTATGGCTTGCTGAAAATTCTGGTGATAAATGAAAAGGGAACTTTTATTGACGGTTTGCAGGTGTCGGATGTATCGCTTCAGGATTTTGGCTTTGATTACCGCAGTACCATTAAGCTGAGATTGGAGGTAGAGGAAACTGCCCGGCATGTAGGCGGTTTAACAATATTTGGCAGAAATTTCGGTAATTACAATCAGGATATTTCTGTGAGCATTAATTACAGTCCGATTACGGCGGCCGATGAAGCGGAAAGGAAGTGTTAACATTGAATCAGGAGGAAAAGTTTATACAGATGACCACGACGCCGGTTCCGAAGTTGATTTGTTCTTTGGCAGTTCCTACTATTATCAGCATGTTGGTCACATCCTTTTACAATATGGTGGACACCTTTTTTGTAGGGAAATTAAATACCCAGTCTACGGCGGCGGTGGGTATTGTTTTTTCGGTAATGGCAATTATTCAGGCAATTGGTTTCTTTTTTGGTCATGGATCGGGGAATTACATATCCAGAAAGCTGGGAAGCAAGGAGTTTGACGAGGCGGAAACTATGGCGGCCAACGGATTTGTTTTGGCATTTGGCTGTGGGATTGTGATTGCGATAGCAGGCCTTATTTTTTTAAATCCGTTGTCGAAAGCGCTTGGTTCAACGCCTACAATCCTCCCCTATACCAGACAATATCTGGGAGTTATTCTGGTGGGAGCTCCTTTTATGACCTCCTCTCTGGTGTTAAATAACCAGTTAAGGTTTCAGGGGCGGGCTTCCTTCGCAATGATAGGAATTGTAATCGGAGCGGTGCTGAATATCATTTTGGACCCTCTGCTTATTTTTGTGTTTGAGATGGGTGTTGCAGGAGCCGCTGTTGCTACGGTATTCAGCCAGTTTTGCAGTTTTTTATTATTGGTATTAATGAGCAGGAAAAGCGGAAGTATTGTAATCAGGATGAAGAATGTGAAGATTAATCTTCATTTTATTAAGGAAATTATCCGTGGAGGCATTCCTTCTCTATGCAGGCAGGGGCTTGCCAGCATTGCTTCCATTTGCTTAAATCACGGGGCAGGAAATTATGGGGATGCGGCAATTGCAGGAATGTCCATTGTTACCAGAATAACCATGTTTGCCAATTCCGCATTGATTGGTTTTGGACAGGGCTTTCAGCCCGTGTGCGGCTATAATTACGGCGCAAAGCTGTATAAGAGAGTGCGGGAGGGCTTTTATTTTTGTGTGAAATATGCCTTTGTATTTCTGGTGATAGTTTCGGCCTTGTGCGGTGTGTTTGCACCGAGGCTGGTGTCACTTTTCAGAAAAGAGGATTTGGAGGTTATTTCTGTGGGATCGGCGGCCCTTCGCTTTCAGTGCTTAACCTTTCCCTTAAATGCATGGATCGTAATGAGCAATATGATGCTGCAGTCCATAGGAAAAGCAGTGAAGGCGTCTGTGGTAGCGGCGGCAAGGCAGGGAATTTTCTTTATTCCCCTGATTTTGATTTTGCCTTGCTTTTTCGGTCTGACAGGGGTAGAAATCTGCCAGACCGTTTCGGATGTGTGTACGCTTGCTTTGTCCATTCCGCTTACCTTAAGCGTGCTGAAGGAAATGGCCGGAGAATCATAGGTTATAAATATAGGATATAATCCATGTTTGAAAATCCTCATGTTGATTATAATAATTAATATAAAAAAGGTATGCAGCCTGCCGGGAAAAGTTTATTTTTCTGGCAGATTGTTTTTTTGGAAGGCAGCCTCCTTCTGCAGGGGTGGAATTTTCTTCCCAATCATAACTGTTCTTGACCAGCCGGGAGGCATAAGTTGCAAACCATCTGTTTTCAGAGACTGCATTGCCATAGCCCAGCTCATCTGCCATTCCGAAAATTGCCGGAGCCGCATCTGCGGAAAGATTACGCAGATAATAAAAATCCGTATAGCCTCTGTAGGAAAGATCATCTTCGGCATCTTCTATATTCTCGTTCGTTATCTTAGCGTAAGCATGAGACAGATTATAACGTGCAATCCAATAGTCCGGATGGATAAAGGAAAAGAGAATATACATGACGGTGACGGTGACAACGCAGTATTTTACAAGAGGAAAATCCTCATGGAAAACCATAATCATTGTGCCGCTGATTAAAAGGAAAATCACACAAAGCCCCCACAGAACCAGAAACCGCAAAAAGGTCAGATAATATACATTAATATAAAGGAGCATACGGTAAGCGCTGGATGCAATCATAATGTAAGTACACAGAGAAATAAATACCAGCAGGCCCTTAAGAACAGAGCTTTTGCGGAAGCGTTTCATACAGATCAGTACCAGTGCCAGATTAATCAGGCATACAAACACCAGCTGGAAAAAGCCTTCTCTGGCGTATTTGGCATAAGTATAGCCTTCCGGCAGAGTACCCAGTCCGCCGAACAGGTAAACAATCTGGATAAAGCAGAAAATCAGGTATACCAGTGAGATAATCCCCGTAAAGGTAATTCCGATAACAGGCTCGGCACATCTTTTGTCGGCAACCTCTTCCTTAATATTGCGTGTGGAGAGACGGCACATCATACAATACGAAGCAAAAAATGCAAAGAGAAACAATGCGATCATGCTCCAGATGTTTTCTGAAAAAATATATTCCAGCAGATCACCCAGTAAAATATCGAAAATATTTGAGAATACGGCATCTGCACTGCAAAGCAGCAGTAAAATAACAAACAGGAGCGGCAGAGCAATCAAAACCCCAAAGAAAATATATTTCCCTTTGCCATCCGGCTTATCGTGATTTTCAGACCGGTTTCGTAAGAAATCCGCAAAATCCGTAAAAGGACGGAAGAGAAAAGCAATGCTGGTGCAGGTAACATTAATAATGGACCTGAAATATTTGGAAATATCCCATTTTTGATCCTGATAAAGATTGTGTAAAATCATATAAAAAAACAGCAGGAAGATTCCCAGTTTGTTGAAAAACAGCAGCACCCAGCTGTCGGTAAAACAGGTAGATATGCCCAGCAGTACCAGACTAACGGTGAGAAAAATGGAGAATTTTTTGGCGGCTGTCCCTGACTTTTTCAAATATAAGAAGAAAAACAAGCAGGTTCCGCCTACGAAAAAAGGGTAGGTGATTCCTGAGCTGTTTTTATATAAGAAAAAGGTATATAAAACAGCATAAATAAGACTTCCGACTGCCATAAAAGAAAATAAAGGGTTTACGGGTTTGTCCGGTTCCGGTTCAAATATATCATTTTTCATTTCTGCAGGTTCCATAATAGCGCCTCCTTTATGAATCAATTTCAGTTTCCTTCGTTTTCCGTTACATCATCCTCTTCCTCTACATATTCCAGAATGTCACCGGGTTGACAGTGCAGAGCCTTACAGATAGCATTCAGCGTGGTGAAGCGGACAGCTTTTGCTTTGTTATTTTTAAGGATGGAAAGGTTAGCCAGGGTGATATCAACCTCATTTGCAAGCTCGGTGAGTCCCTTTTTCTGCTTAGCCATTTCCACATCAAGATTAATTTTAATTGCCATAGCAGCCTCCTAAATGGTCAGATCATTTTCTTCTTTGTAAGTGACAGCCCGGTCAAAGACATGGGAAAGCACCTTGCTGAACAGGCCTGCTATCACAAAAACCAAAATTACAACCAAAACCGCAGGTGTAAGGTAAAGAAAAAGCCGGCCGCAGGTAATTACCGCAATGCAGAAGCTGTAGGTTCCCATTTTCTTAAGGCTTACCACATTCTCACGGATAAAGCAGTCATCTGCAAGAACGGATTTAAACATCTTCCGTAATTCCCTAAGAATTAATATTGCAAGAAGACCGGACAGCATAAAAATAATACTCAGCCATAGGATGTTTTCCCCAAAATAGCTGTTGTAATTACCGTAAAACCTGATAATTGCAGGAACAAAAACAGTGACAATGATTCCGGCATAATACATAAAATCCAGTAGTATCTTTGTAAGAGAAGTTAGTTTATCGTTCATGTTATGACCTCCATAATATGTATCTGTAAATGCAATATATCATTGAATAAAATGAATGTCAATAAAAATTTATTGATATTCAATAAATTATTCTTGAATTTCGATAATACAAAGCAATAAATAAAAATTTAGATTTTTTTTGGAAAAATATTATCGGAATGAGACAAAAAATATGTTAAACTTGTATAAAACAGATACGAATCATGAAACAGAAAGGCGTTTGATATTATTGAAACTTAACCGGTCAAAGCTCAAAGAGAAATTTTACGAAACCATAAAAGCAGTTTTTCCTATTCTTGCAATTGTTTTGCTGCTATGCTTTACGATTGTGCCTATTCCGCCAAGTATTCTGATGGCATTTTTGATAGGTGCGGTTCTATTGATTATAGGAATGCTGCTTTTTAATGTTGGTGTGGATATGTCCATGACCCCTATGGGTGAAAGAGTGGGTACCATTATGACCAAGACGAAAAAGCTTTCGGTCATTATTCTGATTGGTTTCATCATGGGCTTTATCATTACCATATCGGAGCCGGATCTACAGGTTTTGGCACAGCAGGTTCCCTCAGTGCCAAACCTGGTATTGATATTGGCTGTGGCAGCAGGCGTAGGCATTTTTCTGGTAGCGGCGCTGCTTCGTATGTTATTTGGTATTGCACTTTCCCATTTGCTGGTTTTCTTTTATCTGATTGTGTTTGGGCTGACCTTTCTGGTACCCGGGGATTTTCTTGCCATAGCATTTGATTCCGGCGGTGTAACAACAGGACCTATGACAGTACCCTTTATTATGGCGTTTGGTATCGGTATTGCATCGATCCGAAGTGATAAACATGCAGCGGATGACAGCTTTGGTTTGGTCTCCCTGTGTTCCATAGGCCCTATACTTTCTGTTCTTATTTTGGGGATGATTTATCATCCGGAGCAGACAGAACAGATATCGGAAGCAATTCCCATGGTTGATGATACCGTGGAGCTTTGGACCCTCTTTTCAAAGGGCTTTCCCGAATACATACAGGAGATGGCTGTCTCCATACTTCCCATCGTTATTTTCTTTGGAATATTCCAGTTGATATCCCGGGATATCAATAAAAAAGCTCTGATTAAAATTGGAATAGGTCTGATTTATACATATGTGGGGCTGGTAATGTTTCTGACAGGTGTCAATGTAGGATTTATGCCGGCCGGAAATTATCTGGGACAGACCATAGCAGAGCTTCCTTATGCATGGATTATCATTCCCATCGGCATGGTTATCGGTTATTTTATTGTTTTGGCGGAGCCGGCGGTTTTCGTCCTTACAAGACAGGTAGAAGAAATGACGTCGGGCGCAATATCCGCAAGGGCAATGAGCTTAAGCTTATCCATAGGTGTTTCCTTATCGGTAGGTTTCGCCATGGTAAGGGTGCTTACCGGAATATCTATTTTATGGTTTTTGGTTCCGGGCTACGCCATTGCACTGATCTTAACCTTCTTTGTGCCTAAAATATTTACAGCCATCGCATTTGACTCCGGTGGAGTGGCGTCAGGCCCTATGACGGCTACCTTCTTACTGCCCTTTGCCATGGGAGCCTGTGAAGCGCTTGGAGGAAATATTATTACAGATGCTTTTGGAATAGTGGCTATGGTTGCCATGACGCCGCTGATTACCATTCAGATTATGGGAATGGTATTTAAGCTGACGGAAAGCAGCAGGCGCAAGGGAATATCCAGGAGCGGAGCTCAGGTTCCACTGGAAGTATTTGGAGATATGGAAATTATCGAACTGTAAAGGCAGGATAGTGTTATGGGAAAATTATATTTTATGACCACCATCGTTGACCGAAAGGATGCGGGAAAATATTCGGAGCTATATAAGGACAACGGGCAGCATGTAACCTTTGTTACGCTTGGCTTTGGAACTGCCGCCAGCGACATACTGGATTATCTGGGATTGGAAAACACGGAAAAAGCAGTTATTTTTTCCGTTCTGGAAGAAAATATATGGCAGGACATTAAGAAGCAGCTTCAAAGAAAGCTTAAAATCGATGCGCCGGGAGGGGGAATTGCTTTTATTGTTCCTTTAAGCAGTATTGGAGGTAAGAAACCGCTTCAGTTTCTTTTGGAATGTGAAGATTATCAGAAAGAGGAGGAGTCAGCGTTGAAGGATACATTACATGAATTAATCGTAGTGATTGCCGATCAGGGTAATATAGAAATGATTATGGATGCAGCAAGGGAAGCAGGGGCTTATGGAGGAACTGTAATTCATGCCAAGGGAACCGGTATGGAGCAGGCGGAAAAATTCATGGGAGTATGCCTCGCCGCAGAAAAAGAAATGATATTTATTGTTGCCAGAACAGAACAAAAAAATAAAATTATGCAGGCCATTATGGAAAAAGCCGGGCTGAATACCCGGGCTAAATCCATAGTTTTTTCCCTTCCGGTAACAGATACCGCAGGTTTACGGCTAGTGGAGGATTAAAGATTATCTATTAACAATCCAACGGGACAATGATCGGAACCGAATACGTCATTGTAAATCATGGCATCCTTCAGAGAGCCGTTTAAGGCTTCAGAGGCCAGAAAGTAGTCAATACGCCATCCGGCATTCTTTTCTCTGGCATGGAAGCGATAGGACCACCAGGAATAAATGCCTTCCGCATCAGGATAAAAGTAACGAAAGGTATCCGTAAAGCCCGCTTTGGTGAGGGCCGTAAATTTCGCCCGTTCCTCATCGGTAAAACCGGCATTTTTGCGGTTGGTTTTGGGGTTTTTCAAATCGATTTCCCTGTGTGCCACATTCATATCTCCGCATACAATAACCGGTTTGTTTTGTTCCAGCTGTTTTAAGTAGGCCAGAAAATCGTCCTCCCACTCCATTCGATAGTCCAATCTTCGCAGCTCATCCTGAGAGTTGGGGGTATAGACGGTTATCAAATAAAATTTTTCAAATTCCAAGGTAATGACACGACCCTCGTGGTCGTGTTTTTCAATGCCAATTCCCATGGACACGGACAGCGGCTTTTCCTTCGTAAAGACAGCGGTGCCGGAGTAGCCCTTTTTTTCCGCATAATTCCAGTATTGATAATAACCGGGCAGCTCCAACTGAATTTGTCCTTCCTGAAGCTTGGTTTCCTGCAGACAGAAAATATCGGCGTCTGCATCCTGAAAGAAATCCATAAAGCCTTTTTGGGTGCAGGCCCGCAGCCCGTTTACATTCCATGAGATTAATTTTTTCATAGAGGTTGTCCTTTCTTGTGGTTTGAGATATAGTAATAGTATTATACATGCCATATATGGTAGTAAAATCATTTCTTTATGAATTCAGGGGGAAGCGGTCCGATTATGAATGATATAATTTCAATTGATCTTTTATGGCAGATGCTGACGGAGCATCAGGATGAAACCTTTTATACCATGAAAAAGCTTCCCTTTCATTATGTGGTTAAGGGCGGGGAAATCTTTGTAGACAGACGCTCGAAATCCATCACCAAAGCCACCTTTCAGCAGGCTTTAAACCGGATTTCCCAAAATCCCGGAAGCGTAACCGGCCCCAAAGCGCTTAATGTATTTGGTGCGCCTTATATCTGGGCGCTTTTAAAAGCATTTGAGATTGTGTAGATTAATTGCCATAAATGTCCACTTTAATCACATCCTCGTAGGGCTTAATCAGCTCATTAATAATCTCGTCCGCCAATTCCCGCATATCGTTTATATTTTCCATATAATTGTCCCGGTTGATTTGATGAGTTCCGGCGATCAGGCTGTCACAGATATAATGGTTAATATCCGGTGAAAAATGCAGAATATCCATATAATTTTCTAAATTTGTAATAACCTCCCGGTCATTTTGAAAATAGTAAAGCTTTACATTGTCAAAGGTAAGCAGGGTTTCCATAGCCTTTTGCAGATTGTACAGGTAAGCCTGTGTATCCCCTTCCCGGTAGATATTATCCCACCACATCATGGAATAAGGGGGAATGAAAATATAAAATTCCGTCTCGGGATGAGCCGTAATCTGTGCGGTTAAAAGCTCCAGATTGGCATTCAGCAGGTCTTCATAATAATTCTCAGGCTTCATTTCCTCTATAGAACGCTTTCGGATATAAAGTCCCAATACCATATCGGAATTAAATTCCTTCCATTGAGCCCAGTTGTAGGAATTATTTTCAACGTAGTCACCTATGGTGGAATTGGCGATCAGGTAAGGGATCTTCTCCATAAGAACATCCTTATTCAGCCAGTATTCCACATCATTAAAATAATTATCATCATACAGATACATCGGGCAGCCGGTAAGCGCATAGGTGGTTTCCGGATCTGCTGCCAGAGCGGCAGGGTCCAGATTATAAAACACATACTTTAAATCCTGATGGGCAAAGGCTATATCCAACAGATAACACAAATCTGCGGTAGCGCCGTAGGAGCGGATAGCCTTGATAGTCTGACAGTCAAAGCCCTGATTAAACCAGCCGTTGTTGTAGTTTTCAGCCACGGAGGAGCCGGCAATCACGCTGTCGTAATCCAGTGTTTTCAGGGACCCTACGCATTGATATTCCTTGTCTGTAAGAACCGCTTTAAGCCCCGGCAGCGGTTTGTGATATTGAAAAAAGGGGTCAAACAAAACCACGGCAAATATACACAGCAAAAGAAGGGAGCCGCTCATGATAAAAAAATTTCTGATAAATTTTTGTGACATAAATGCTTCACCTGCTTATTTTCTAAAAGAAGTTAAAAGTTAAAATATATAAATGTACTGACCTGAGAAAAGGAGATCACAGACCAGACGAAAACAATCGCAATCGAAAAGCAAAGCTTTAGATTAAAAGGATGTTCATCCGCAATTTGAACCGCATTTTTCCTGGTAAGGATAAAGGCGCTGATAACAAGCAGGATAATGAAAAGTACCACATAGGCGTAGGAAAGCATTTCGGGTGCAGCCATGTTGATTACCTGTTTAATCAGGTAAAATTCGGGGATATCCAGATTAGCGGCAATTTTGTAAATATAGCCGGTAGTTTTAAAGGCAAAAATGTTTTTAAACATTTGAAAGGCGTCAGTCATGCTGTCGCTGCGGAAGAAGAACAGGGACAGGTTAAAAAAGGAAAAGGTGAAAAGCCACCCCAGCCATCTGGGTATTTGAATGCGTGAGCGAACCTGTTCATTGCTGCCCTTAACGCCTACAATTCCCAGATTATCCCAAATTACGAGAAGTCCCTGCATGCTGCCCCATGCCACATAGGTCCAATTGGCTCCGTGCCATAATCCGCTTAAGAAAAATACAATAAAGGTATTCAGAATCGTACGCAGCTTCCCCCTGCGGCTTCCGCCCATGGGAATGTATACATACTGGATAAAGAACCGGGACAAGGTCATATGCCATCTTTGCCACAGCTCCTTGACGGAGCAGGCCTTATAAGGTGAATTAAAGTTCATGGGAAGCTGAATGTTAAACATTTTTCCAAGCCCCATTGCCATATCGCTGTAGCCGCTGAAATCAAAGTAAATTTCAAAGGTGTATGCCAAAATAACAAGAAGCGTGGAAGGGGTGTCCAAAAACGGTGTATTTTTAAAACCAAAGTTAACCGGCAGTGCCAATACATCTGCCAGCAAAACCTTTTTGCCAAGTCCGATGGTAAAAAGCACGATTCCCTTTGCAAAATTATCTGCGTTAAAACGCCGGTTGGAGATATCCTCGAACTGCGGCATCATTTCCTTATACAGAACAATGGGACCGGCAATCAGCTGTGGGAAAAAGGTTACAAAGGTAATGTAATTGCTGAAGGAATAGTGAGGCGCTTTTCCCGTGCATCTGTCAATGATAAAGGAAAGCTGCTGAAAGGTAAAAAAGCTGATACCGAGAGGCAAAAGGATATTCTTTAAATTAAAATCGGTGTGAAATACAAGGTTAATGTTTTCAAAAAAGAAATCATAGTATTTGAAATAAAATAACAATCCCAAATTAAGCAGCAGTCCGGCGGCAAGCCCTATGCGGCCGGTAAGGCTGGTCCGGGAGAACTTCATCAGGTAGCTGAGAAGATAATTGGATAAAATGCTGACAATAATAATTGCAAGGTAGTAAAGATTAAAATAACCATAAAACCACAACGACATGCCCGCCAAAAAGAATTTGGCAGGCTCATAAGCTTTTATTTTATTTAAACCGTACCACCCGAAAAGAGTGATGGGTAAGAACAAGAAAATAAAAATATAAGAATTAAACAGCATAATTAATCTCCATTACCGACATTTTAGCAGACATCACATATTTTGTCTAATGTATGGAAATACTTAGCATATAAACCGTAAAGAAAGGAAAGGTTAATAAGGATGAAAGGAAAGGTGCTTTCGGGGATTTTTGCTGTAATTCTGCTGCTTCTTACAGGATGCGAAGACAATCATACGGAAAAGAATAATATTGATAATCAGGCATATATCAGTGAGGGAAACGGTGAGGAGGATGCGGTAAACACCCTGCAGGTCGGAACAAAATATAAGATAGCAGGTTCCATGGATGATCTACGGGACGGAGTGATGAATATGCTGGACGGAAACTATTGGCCGGACACTCTTTTAAGTGAGGAAGAATTAGCCGAGCGGACAGGCATCTCCGGCAATATGTATGAGGATTATCTTGCGGAGTATCAACATACCGAAGCGGGAGTTGATATGATGATTTTAATAGAAGCCAAAGAGGATGAAATTGAGACAGTGGAAAAATACCTGAATGAATACAGGGAAGTTCTCTTGAAAATATATGAAAATCAGCCTCAAAACAGAGCAAAGGTTTATGCTTCAAGGATAGAGATTATTGATAACTATGCCTGTTATGTTCAGCTGGGAGCCGATATTTCCCAACTGGAGCCTGCAGGTGAGGACGCTATGGTAGCTCATTGTCAACAGGAAAATGAGAGAGCAATCTATATGCTTGAAAAAAAGATTTTAGGTACCTGAAAACAAACAGCTACAACACAGCCTCCTGTATAAGATTCATAATCGCCTTGATGGAACCGAGCTGATTACTTCTGCTCATATTATCTATATAAGTCTGTCTGGTAAAATACAGCTCCAGAACCTTTTCGGTAAGCAGTTGGGGAGATAAGTCATCATCGTTAATGACCATGGAAAAGCCTTGTGCTTCAAAAGATTTTGCATTTAAAATCTGATCTCCCCGGCTGCTTTTGGCAGAAAGAGGAATCAGCAGATTGGGCTTTCGAAGTGCTAAAAGCTCGCAGATAGAGTTTGCACCGGCGCGGGAAATCACCACATCTGCCATGGCAAACAAATCCTTCAGCTCTGCATTAACATATTCAAATTGTACATATCCCTCCGTGTGAAGGAAGCTGTTGTCAATTTTATCTTTACCGCAGATATGGACAATCTGGAAATCCTTCAATAGTCCTGGAAGGGCTTCTCTCAACGTCTGATTGACAGAGGCTGCGCCTAAGCTGCCGCCGATTACCAGAATAACAGGTTTATTGGCGGTAAATCCACACAGATCAAGAGCCGCAGCGGAATTGCCTTTGGTCAGTTCTTCCCTGATAGGAGAGCCGGTGAGAACCGCTTTTTCTTTGGGAAGTATATTGTAGGTTTCCGGAAAGTTGCAGCATATCTTTTTGGCAACCGGTATACACAGCTTGTTGGCAAGACCGGGCGTCATGTCGGATTCATGAATAATACAAGGTATATGCAGGGATGCAGCAGCTCTTACCACGGGAACGCTGACAAATCCTCCTTTGGAAAAAACAACATCCGGGCGGATTTGTTTCAGGTACTTTCGTGCTTCTCCGAAGCCTTTTATAACCTTAAAGGGATCTGTAAGATTTTTCACATCCAAATAACGTCTGAATTTACCGGTAGCAATTCCGTAATAGGGAATATCGTAATCGGTAATCAGCTTTTTTTCAATACCGTCGTAGGAGCCCATATAAGAAATTTCAAAACCGGCTTCCCGAAGATGGGGTATCAGCGCAATATTAGGCGTTACATGTCCTGCCGTTCCGCCTCCGGTTAATACGATTTTTTTGATTGAATTTAAACTGCTCATAAAAGGAGCCTCCAAATTAACAGCTTTCTTTTTTTATTTTTTCAAGAGCCTGTGCCAGCTGATCTGGGCAGGAGGTGGTTTTAAAACCGCATCTGATGCCTTTCAACTTGGATATGGCATCATCGATGTTCATGCCTGTTACAAGGCTGGCAATACCCTTCAGGTTGCCGTTACAGCCGCCAAAAAATTCCACAAATTTAATTTTTCCGTCTTCAACCTCGATATCAATAGAGGTTGAGCAGGTTCCTTTCGTATGATATTTCATAACTGTCACCCTTTCTTTAATGGATAAGTATAGCAGAAAGCGGATGCTTTTACCAGTATGAAAAAGAAAGAAAAGAAGAATAAAAGCCGTTTTATGCAGAAAAACAGCGAGGACTTACAGCCGTCAGGTTATTGAGGGAAAAATCCCCTTCCACTATAATATGTTAAAGAGTTTGTGTCTGTGCGGCATCCGCAAACTCATAGGACAAGCTGTGAGCCTGTATGCATGAAAAGCCGTTCAGAAAAGAGGAACTATGTTTAATATATTATCGGAGCACATGATACTTACAGGATTAATTATATTATTTCTGCTTTTAAGCATAATATGCCAGACCATATCGGCTGTGATATATCAAAATATGATTATTCAGGCCGACAATATGTCTGCTACCGAAAATAAGCTGTTAAAGCAGTGTAAACAAAAATACGCAAGCTATTACAAGCTAAACGGAAAAATGATGAATACCTCGGTTTTTGTGGACAAGTTTCTGCAGAGAATCAGCTTTGCCGGGATTTACTTATCCCGCTTTGCCCATATATCGGGCCAGCTGATGATGCTGTCCATTTTAATTGCCGGAATTTCCATCTGTTATCTTTTGGCAGCAGGAAATACCTTATTCCAGATTATTCCCTATTATTTAATCAGTATACTGGGACTGTACTTATATTTTGCCGTTTCCGGGATGCTGGATGTACAGGAAAAGAAAAACAGATTAAAGACCAACCTGATGGATTATCTGGAAAATCATTATGCGCCCAGATTGGAAATTGAAAAAGAAAATGCGCTGGAGGAAGGAATCAGAAAACGGGAGGTTTATGCCAGGGAGCTTTTAAAGGATGAACCGGAGGAGGAAAGAGCTGATAATATGCATGTCGAGGAATTGACAAAGGCAGCGCCTCAATATTCCGTTACGGAGGGCGAGGAAGAGTTAGAGAATCTATTGGAAGAATTTTTTGCATAGCAATATTATACTATCTATGATAAAATCAGGTAAAAACCGGATAAAATCAGAGAGGTATAATTTATGAGCAAATTATGGTATCAGCAGCCGGCCGGAGAGTGGGAGGAAGCTCTTCCTCTTGGAAACGGGCGATTGGGTGCTATGGTATTCGGAGGTGTGTCCGAGGAGCGTCTTCAAATGAGTGAGGAAAGCATGTGGTACGGCGGTAAAGTAGATCGGAATAATCCCGACGCCGGCAAAATGCTTCCCGAAATCAGAGAGCTTATTTTTAAGGGGGAGATCAGCAAAGCGGAAAGATTAATGAAGCTGGCTCTTTCCGGCTGTCCTAACAGTATGCATCCGTATCAGGCTCTGGGGGATATTTATTTTCAGTTTGAGGGAGTGGAAAATTATACCGATTATTACAGGGAGCTGGATTTGGAAAAGGCGGTATACCGCCAAAGCTTTACCTGTGAAGATACTACATATGAAAGGGAAATATTTATATCAAAGCCTGCCGATGTTATGGTTATGCATTTTACGGCAAAAGGCTCCGGAAAGCTTAACTTTTCTGTTATGATGGGAAGGGAGAAGTTTTTTGACGGCGTTAAAAAAGCAGGAACAAGAGGAATTTGTCTGTATGGCAATCTGGGCAAGGGTGGGTTTGATTTTTCCATGATACTGATTACAGGCGATACGGATGGAAAAGCAGAGCTATTAGGTGAACATCTTTTAATCAGTGACGCTTCCGAGGTGACATTGTATTTTAACGGTGATACCTCCTACCATGTTCCTGCATCCATGCTGGAGCCTTCCATTATTGACAGAATTCAAAGAGCGTCGGGAGAAAGTCTGGATAAGTTGTTACAGGCACATGAAAGGGATTATCGTTCTTTGTACGGAAGAGTGGAATTTGATTTGGGTGATCTGACCAGATACGATAATATTCCTACCGACAAACGTATTTTGGATGCAAAGGACAAGCCGGCCGATGTGGGGCTTTCTAAGCTGTATTTTGATTTTGGGCGATATCTGCTGATAGCCTGCAGCCGGGAAGGAGGACTTCCGGCTACCCTGCAGGGGCTTTGGAATAAGGATATGCTTCCGCCATGGGATTCCAAATATACCATTAACATTAATACGGAAATGAACTATTGGCCGGCGGAAAGCTGTAACCTGTCGGAATGTCATATGCCCTTATTTGAGCTGATTAAAAAGATGGTTCCGAACGGAAGAAAAACCGCAGGGAGGATGTATAATTGCGGAGGCTTTGTGTGTCACCATAATACGGATATTTACGGTGACACGGCAACGCAGGATCATTGGATACCCGGGTCTTACTGGGTGATGGGGGCGGCGTGGCTTTGCACCCATCAGTGGACTCATTATCAGTATACATTGGATCGGGA
Source organism: uncultured Lachnospiraceae bacterium (assembly GCA_964393865.1). Lineage (GTDB taxonomy): Bacteria > Bacillota > Clostridia > Lachnospirales > Lachnospiraceae > Suilimivivens. Next base: position 49,325 of record CAYMUW010000006.1, on the reverse strand, counting down.
GTTTCTAAAGGAATGCTTTCCGATTATGAGGGAAGCAGCACAGTTCTTTTTGGATTTTCTGGTGGAGCATGACGGGTATCTGGTTACCTGTCCTTCCGTTTCACCGGAGAATACCTTTGTTCTGCCAAGCGGAAAAAAGGGCGCCAATATTTATGGCGTAACCATGGATAATCAAATTCTTCGGGATTTGTTTACACAGTGTATAGAAGCGGCAGACATACTGGGGATAGAGGATGAGCTCAATGATCGAATTAAGCAGGCCAGAGAAAGGCTGATCCCGACCCGGATCGGAAAGCACGGAAATATTATGGAGTGGCCCAAGGATTATGAGGAATGGGAGCCCGGTCACAGGCATATTTCCCATTTATACGGACTGCACCCTTCCGAGCAGATTACGGTGGACGGTACGCCGGAATTGGCGGAGGCGGCAAGAGTTACCCTGGAAAGGAGGCTGGCTGCGGGAGGAGGACATACAGGATGGAGCCGGGCCTGGATTACCAATCATTACGCTAAGCTCTGGGACGGAGAAAAGGCGTATGAGAATATTGAAAAGCTGTTTGCCGATTCCACATATCTCAATTTGTTTGACAAGCATCCGCCCTTTCAGATAGACGGTAATTTTGGTGTTACCGGTGCAATTGCGGAAATGCTGGTGCAGAGCACTATGGAAAGAGCCGTTCTTCTTCCGGCTCTGCCTAAGGCATGGAATACCGGCTTTGTCAAAGGGCTTCGCATCAAGGGCGGAGGAGAAATTGATTTGTTTTGGAAGGACGGAGTTTTGGAAAGATGTAATGTCAGATCGGATAAGGGGATGGTTATTTACCTGAAATATGGTCAGGTTTCCACACTCTTTAAATGGAAGCCGGGAGAGGAGAGAACCTTTGCCTGGGATAAGGAGAAAGGCGCATTTGTATGAAGGAAGATTTTTTTAAAAAGGTAAAGGAAGAGGCTGAAAAGGCTGCTGCGGAGCTGCTTGATGCGGCGAAGCTGTCCAAAGGCGATATTTTGGTAGTGGGATGCTCTTCCAGTGAGGTGGCAGGCCAACGGATAGGAACAGCCTCCAGTCTGGAAACAGCGCAGGCAGTGTTTGAAGGTATTTATCAGGTTGTAACGGAAAGAGGGATTTACCTTGCGGCGCAATGCTGCGAGCATTTAAACAGGGCATTGATTATTGAGAAGGAGCTGGCAGACAGGGAAAGACTTCCCATTGTCAATGTTGTTCCCCAGCCGAAGGCAGGTGGCAGCTTTGGAACCACAGCCTACAGCCGTTTTCATCAGCCTGCGGCGGTTGAGCATATTAAGGCACAGGCAGGTATGGATATTGGGGATACTTTAATTGGTATGCATCTTCAGGATGTGGCTGTCCCCGTCCGTATTGAAATCAGCCAGATCGGACAGGCCCATCTGGTATGTGCCAGAACCAGAGGTAAATTTATAGGTGGCGCGCGTGCGGTTTACGATGAAAATCTTTTGTAAATGAGGGAAATCCTTTTGGTTCTGATCAGTATTGTGATGATTGGAGCAAAATATGCGGGAATGATGTTTGGACGTCATTCTGATGACGTAGAATCCTATCTGGGCGATGAAGACTATGACCAGGCCTTTCTGTATTATCAGCTTGCGGAGATCTGTCAGGATGAGGAAGAGAGAATTCAGCATTTAAAGGATTGTATTGCATTGGATGAAAATTATTTTGATGCCAAGGCACAGTTGGGAGTTTCTTACAGAAGACAGGGAGATTTAGACGAGGCAAGAGCCATACTGGAGAGCGCTTATGCGGAATCTGCATACGATATGTATTCGGAAGGAACCAATGTGCAGATACTTATGTGATTGCTTTGTTGGCCAACGGACAAGCAGAAGAGGCGGAAGCACTGATTGAAGAATGGGAGGGAGCAGGATACGAGTTTGAAGAGGATCTTTACGCTTTCCAGAGAGGTAAAATGACGCTGCAAGAATACTATATAGGTGATTAGGAGGAGAACGAAAGATGTTTTTTATACCAGGAATTGCAGTTTCCGCAATAACGTTTCCAGGAGTAGTGGTACATGAGCTGGCTCATCAGATATGCTGTAGAATTTGCCGCATTCCGGTTTATCAGGTAAAGTATTTTCAATTTAAAAATCCCTGCGGGTATGTCATCCATGAGTCTACGCCCAATCCATGGAAGAACCTTTTAACAGGACTTGGCCCGTTTTTTGTAAATACGATTTTGGGAGCGATTATTACCTGTCCCGCTTATTTTTGTCTTTGGGGCAGAGGCAAATATTTATATGGTTATGGAAGCATGGCAGGCGCCATGTCGGTGGTATGCTTACTGCTTTACTGGCTTGGTTTATCCATTTTAATGCATGCTTTTCCCAGTACGGGAGATGCTAAGGCAATGATACAAAGCATTATGAAAAATCCGGATGTAAACATTCTGGTAAAGATTATAACAGCGCCTTTTATCGGATTGATTTATGTAGGTGCGGTAGGTTCCGTGGCCTGGCTGGATTTGTTTTACGGAATTGGAGTATCCATGCTTTTGCCCAGACTTGTTGAAAGAATACTGTTTCTGTAAGCGTGATAAATCTTGAAAAGTATATGGTTCTCTGCTAAACTAGGACTGGTTGATACAGTAAAAAATATCTTTATATTATTACAAAAGGAGTAAATATTATGAGTAAAGTGACATTTGATTATTCCAAAGCAGCGCCTTTTATTCAGGATCATGAAGTGGAATCCATGAAGAAGCTGGCTATGGATGCCAAGGAGCTGCTGGTTTCCAGGACAGGTGCGGGAAATGACTTTCTCGGATGGATTGATCTTCCCGTAGATTATGACAAGGAGGAGTTTGACAGAATTAAAAAGGCAGCAGCCAAGATTCAAAGCGACTCCGAAGTACTTTTGGTAATCGGTATCGGCGGTTCCTACCTTGGAGCAAGGGCAGCCATTGAGTTTTTACGTCACAGTTTTTATAACATGGTAAGCAAAGAGGTAAGAAAAACTCCGGAAATTTACTTTGTGGGAAATTCCATCAGTTCTACTTATATCAGACATTTGATGGACGTTATCGGAGACAGGGACTTTTCCATTAATATGATCAGTAAGTCCGGAACCACCACAGAGCCTGCCATTGCATTCCGTGTATTTAAGGAAATGATGGAAAAGAAATACGGCAAGGAGGAGGCAGCAAAGAGAATTTATGCTACCACCGACAAGGCCAGAGGTTCTCTTAAGAATCTTGCTACAGAGGAAGGCTATGAAAGCTTTGTCGTTCCCGATGATGTAGGCGGACGTTTCTCGGTTCTTACAGCAGTAGGCTTACTTCCTATTGCGGTCAGCGGCGCAGATATTGATAAATTGATGGAAGGTGCGCAGGCAGGACGTAAGGCAGCTTTGGAAGCTCCCTTTGAGGAGAATGATGCTGTGAAATATGCGGCACTTCGCAATATTCTTTTGAGAAAGGGTAAGCAGATTGAAATTCTTGCAAACTATGAGCCCAGCGTTCATTATGTTTCCGAGTGGTGGAAGCAGCTTTATGGAGAAAGCGAAGGCAAGGATCAGAAGGGTATTTTCCCTGCAAGCGTTGACTTAACAACAGACCTTCATTCCATGGGACAGTTTATTCAGGACGGCTCCAGAAATCTGTTTGAGACGGTTATCAACATTGAAACCAGCAGGGAGGAAATCATCCTTCAGGAAGAGCCTGTTGATCTTGACGGATTAAATTATCTGGCAGGAAAGAGCGTGGATTTTGTAAATAAGAGCGCTATGAACGGAACCATTCTTGCGCATACTGACGGACAGGTTCCCAACTTTATGGTTAAGGTTCCTGAGGTAAACGAGTATTATTTGGGACAGTTGTTCTATTTCTTTGAGTTTGCCTGCGGTGTCAGCGGATATCTACTGGGCGTAAATCCTTTTAATCAGCCCGGCGTGGAAAGCTACAAGAAGAATATGTTTGCTCTTCTTGGCAAGCCCGGCTATGAGGCACAGAGAGAAGAGCTGTTAAAGAGACTGTAGGATGAAGCTGCCTGAAACAGCATTATTACAGTATATGAAGCAGAATCTTTAACAGAACGGTAAGCAGAATAAGATGAAGGGGGTAAAATGCGTAAAAGAAGTATTTACCCCCTTTTATATAACGTTTTCCGTTACAGCGGTAGATCATCAGAAAAGCCAGAAAAACGGTCCATTCCGTATCAAAGGTATACAGCACGGCTTCCTGTAGTGAGGAGAAATTATGCAGATACCGAAGGGTTAAGGAACCAAAGAATAATATGGATGAAAGCGTGCATTGCAGGGCGGGTCTTTTTCTGAAAAGGTACAGACATACAATCAAAAGAATGCCCATCCAGGAGTAATCCGAACGAAGCAGGACGGAGGCGGTTACTCCTGCCGCGGCAGCCAACAAGATGGCAATATCCTTTAAAAGGATATTGCCTTTTAAATTATAAATGGTTTCTATACCCCAAAGGGTAAGAAGTCCGATCAAAAGGGTCCAAAAAACATTTTGAGAGGAAAAGGTAAAGGTATCATAAAACAGGTAATCAAAAGGCAGTTCGGAAAGCAAAGCAAAAATCAAAAGATTTCCGGCATATTTAAGCCTACTGTGAGTGTGCAAAAAGCCTTGTACCAGTAAAAAACAAAAGACAGGAAAGGCAATACGCCCTAAAAGACGCAAAATCTGATAAATGTATAGAAATCCGGCTAAGGTGCGTTCGGAAGTAAATATACCCGCATGAAATAAATTCATGAAAACACCGGCACCGATATGGTCAAGCAGCATGGTAATCATGGCAGTTATTTTAAGCATATCTGCAGAAAAACTATGGGTATTAGAATCCCATAAATTTTGGTGAGCGGATGGAGTTGCTGAGGTTAAAAACTGCATACGTTCATTTCCTTTCTGAGTCTTTTCTATTGTAATGCATAAAATAGCAAAATCACAAGAGGATTTATAATTATCTTGGTGCAGAATATAGTAATAATAGCCAAAAAAGAAGTAGAAAAGAAGTAGATTTCTATTTATCTCTGTTCATTTTCGCAGAAATGTTATATACTTTACTCAGTATAAGCGGCATTATTTATAGGACTGGGAGGTACATATGAAGAACATGATGGAAAAGCTGGCAAAAAAGAAGGAACCGAAGGTCAATGAGGCAATAGAAGATAAAATGCCCATAGAGGAAACAAAAAAGGAAGAAAAGATAAAAGAAGAAAAAGTTAAAAAGGAAAAAGTTAAAAAAGAGAAGATTAAAAAAGAAATAACAAAGAAAGAAAAAGTTCAAAAGCCGGGGAAAGAAAAAACCGTTAAAGAAAAAAATACAAACAGGAAGAAGGAGCAGCCAGCCAGGGATCAGGCCGTAAAGAAGCAGATTAAAATATTCAGCTTGAGAAATAAAATATTTATCTGTTTTCTTGTACCTATTCTTTTCATGATTGCAGTAGGAACCATTGCTTACCACTATTCTGCAGAGGGAATGAGTGAGCAGTTTCAGGAGTCGGCACAGCAGACAGCCAATATGGCAATGCAGTATATGGATGTGAGCTGCACTTACATTCAGGCAGACGGATTGAAATATGCAGTTGACAGCAACATGGAAAAGTACTTTATCGGAATGATGAAAAAGGATATTGTATCACAGGCAAATTTTGTCAGTGATACCAGAGTTACGCTTATGGCAACCCAGACAGCTAATCCTTTTATCAGCAATGTACATTTTGTGACAAAAGCAGGTATTCCGATTATTTCAACCATTAATTCGAGTTCCTATGACGGTATTTACGATGATTACTATGCCGCTATGCTGGAGCTTTCCGAGGATGGAAGAAATATTCCCAAGTGGGTGGATTCCCATCCCCTTTTAGATGAGCATTTGGGAATTACAAATCCTGAATATTTTATGGCTTTCCAGATGCCTACCACGTCAAAGTTTGCATACATTGTTATTGATATTAAGGAATCGGCCCTTGCAGATGTATTGAATGATATTGATTTCGGTGACGGAAGTATTACCGGTTTTGTGACGAGCACAGGCAAGGAATTGATTAACGAAAGGCTGGCGGAAGGAGAGGAAAGCAATCTTACGGCAGGGGAGCCGGTGTTTGCCAATCAGGATTTCTATTTAAGCAGTCTGGAGAGCGAAGAATTAAGCGGCGGTATGGAGGTTACTTTCCAGGGAAAGGATTATCTGTATATCTACACCAAGAGCGAGGTCAGCAACGTTATGTTTTGTTCGTTGATTTCTCTTGATGTTGTTACCGGACAGGCGGAAAAAATTAAGCAGATTACGATTACACTGGTAATTCTTGCGGCTATTGTGGCATTGTTTATCGGTACATTTATTACTCTTGGTATTCAAAAGAATATGAAGGGAATTTCCAGAAAGCTTAACGAGGTTGCAAAGGGAGACCTGACCGTACAGGTGAGAGCGCAGGGACATGATGAATTTCAGGGTCTTGCCCAGACCGCAACCAATATGATTGTCAATAATAAGAAGCTGGTTACCAGGCTGACGGGTACGGTACATCAATTGGAGATATCGGCAGGCAATGTCAATGATGCTTCCGTGAATATTAACAACTATTCAGGAGATATTACCCATGCAATTGATGAAATCAGTGAGGGAATGACCAAGCAGGCAGAGCACGCACAGGAATGTGTGGTCAAGACCAGTATGCTGTCTGACAGAATGAAAGAAATCAGCCGGATGGTGGAGACCGTAGAGGCATTGGTTGATAAGACAGAGAGGATGATTTCACAGGGAACCGAAATTGTTCAGGTGCTTTCCGAGAGGGCAAAGGAAACCTCGAATATTACCACAAGAGTGGGGGACAGTATTGCTGAACTGAAAGCTGAGTCAGAAACCATTAACGGTTTTGTTCAGACCATCAGCGATATTTCCCAGCAGACCAATCTGCTTTCCTTAAATGCTTCCATTGAGGCGGCAAGAGCCGGTGAAGCAGGAAGAGGTTTTGCAGTGGTTGCGGAAGAAATTCGAAAGCTTGCAGATGACTCCAACAAGGCAGCAGGTGAAATTCGAAACAATGTTAAAAATATCAGCGCCCAGACAGTCAGCAGCGTAAACAGTGCGAAAGAGGCAGAGGAAATGGTTGCACTGCAGGCAGAGGCAGTCAATGAGGTTATTCAGGTATTCCGTGATATGAATGCCCAGATGAATGATTTGTTTGTAAATCTGAAGGAAATTGGGGATAATACGGAAGCGGCAGACAAAGAAAGAAACGATACACTGGATGCTGTGGAAAATATCTCAGCTATTATTGAGGAGACCGCAAGCGGATCAGCTTTGGTTCGTGAAATGGCTAATCAGCTTTTGAGCAGTGTGGATAAGCTGAGCCAGACAGCCAATGCATTGGATGAAGATATGCAGGGCTTGAAATCCGAAATTTCCGTATTTAAGATTGATTAGTAAAAGAGAGAGCTGCTAATGCAGCTCTCTTGTCATGTTCTCTACATATTCTCCCACTGGTCCGGCCGCATCCCTTCCATATTGGGCAACAAGCTTTATGATAGCGGAACCTACAATAGCGCCGTCCGAGATGGATGCCATTTTTGCAGCCTGCTCGGGAGTGGAAATACCAAAGCCTACGGCACAGGGTACATCCGTATTTTCCTTAATCAGCTTTACAATAGAGGCAATGTCCGTATTGATTTCGCTGCGCACGCCGGTAACGCCAAGGCTTGATACAATGTAAATAAAACCTTCCGCTTCCTTTGCAATCATGGCAATGCGGTTTTCAGAGGTAGGCGCAATCAGGGAAATCAAATCTACCCCATACTTTTTGCAGATAGGAGCAAACTCATCCTTTTCCTCAAAGGGAAGATCCGGAAGGATCAGTCCGTCAATACCGATTTCCGCACAGGTGCCGATAAATTTTTCCGCATCATAGGAATATACAACATTGGCATAAGTCATAAAAACCATAGGAACGGTAATATCTCTGCGAAGTCTTCTGACCATGTCAAAAATTTTGTCCGTTGTAACACCGCCTGCAAGTGCACGGATGTTAGCGCCCTGAATAACGGGACCTTCTGCGGTAGGATCTGAAAAGGGAATTCCCAGCTCAATTAAATTTGCGCCCTTGGAAACCATGCTGTGAACGATCTTTTCTGTAGTCTCCAAATCGGGATCGCCGCAGGTAATAAATGGAATAAATGCCTTTCCGTGAGCAAAGGCTTCTTTAATCTTACTCATAAATATCCTCCCCTCTGTAACGTGCAATGGCTGCACAATCCTTATCCCCTCGTCCGGATATGGTAATAACAATAATCTGATTCCTGGAAAGAGCGGGGGCAATCTTCATTGCGTGAGCAACGGCATGTGCGCTTTCAATGGCAGGAATGATGCCTTCTGTCCGGGAAAGGTATTCAAAGGCATTTACCGCTTCGTCATCCGTAACAGGTACATATTCTGCCCGGCCCGTATCGTGAAGCCATGCATGCTCCGGGCCGATTCCGGGGTAGTCAAGTCCGGCGGAAATAGAATATACGGGGGCAATCTGACCGTATTTATCCTGACAGAAGTATGATTTCATACCGTGGAAAATACCAAGTCTTCCGGTATTGATGGTAGCTGCAGTCTCAAAGGTATCAATTCCCCGGCCTGCTGCCTCACACCCGATCAGCTTTACATCCTTATCTTCAATGAAATGATAGAAGGTTCCCATGGCATTGCTGCCGCCTCCCACACAGGCCATGACAACATCGGGAAGCCGTCCCTCCAGTTCCATAATCTGCTGCTTAATCTCTCTGGATATTACAGCCTGAAAATCTCTTACAATGGTCGGGAAGGGATGAGGCCCCATAACGGAACCAAGGCAGTAATGGGTATCGTCAATACGGCTGGTCCATTCCCGCATAGCCTCGGATACTGCATCCTTTAAGGTTGCTGTACCGGTTTTAACAGGGATAACGTCGGAACCGAGAAGCTTCATTCTGTAAACATTTAAAGCCTGTCTCTTGGTGTCCTCTTCTCCCATGAAAACCACGCATTCCATGCCAAGTAAAGCGGCGGCGGTGGCGGTTGCCACACCGTGCTGCCCAGCTCCGGTCTCGGCAATCAGTCTGGTTTTCCCCATCTTTTTGGCAAGAAGGGCCTGCCCAAGTACATTATTGATTTTGTGGGAACCGGTATGGTTTAAATCCTCCCTCTTTAAGTAGATTTTGGCGCCGCCAAGGTCCTTTGTCAGCTTTTCCGCATAGTAAAGGCGGCTGGGGCGGCCGGCATATTCATTAAGTAAAGTGGTAAGCTCCCGGTTAAATTCGGGATCATCCTTGTAGTGGTTGTATGCTCTTTCCAGTTCAATAACGGCATTCATCAGAGTTTCGGGAATGTATTGTCCGCCGTGAACTCCAAAGCGTCCTTTTGATTGTGACATGATCTGCCTCCTTTTCATTTATTAAAAATTGTTCAATGTACAGCACCAGCTGCATGAATAAATGCTTTCATTTTCTGATAGTCCTTTTTTCCTTCCGTTTCCACGCCGGAGCTGACATCCAGGGCAAACGGATGAACAAGCTTGATGGCCTCTGCCGCATTGTCGGGGGTTAAGCCGCCGGCAAGGAAAAAGGGCTTTTTAATATTTTGAATCAAAGACCAGTCAAAGCTTTCTCCCGTTCCAAGTCCGTTGTCAAGCAGAAGGTAATCGCAGGGGAACAAAAGAGCCCTTTCAATATCTTCCCTGGTTTTAATGATAAAAGCTTTTATGACAGAACAGCCGCAAAGCTCCTTTAAGGTCCTTACATAAGCTTCGTCTTCCTGTCCGTGAAGCTGGACGATCTGAATGGTTCCGCTTTGAAAAAGGGCTGCTGCCTGCTCAACCGGTTCGTTGACAAATACGCCTACGACAGGGATGGAGGGGTCGAGAGCCTTTCTGAAGTCCGCTGCCAGTTCAGGTGAAACATATCTTGCTCTGCCCTTTAAGAATACAAAGCCGATATAATCGGGTTTTAATTCATTGGCATAGGAGATATCCTCCATAGATTTCAGGCCGCAGATTTTAACCTTTGTCATGGGAGGCCTCCTTTCCCCTAAGGGTGTCAAGCATGGCTTTTTTATCCGGCGCTCTCATTAAGGTTTCTCCGATTAACACGGCGTTTACCCCGCCATGCCGCAAAACTTCAATATCGGCAGCAGTCTGAATGCCGCTTTCCGCCACAAAAATAACGGATTCAGGTACCAGACGGCGGAGTTTTTCACTATTGTGCACATCCACCGTGAAATCCTTTAAATTTCGATTGTTCACACCGATGATGCGGGCCCCTGCACGGACGGCGGAGGCAATTTCCTCCTCGTCATGGGCCTCAACCAGTGCGGATAAGCCAAGTTGATCGCAGATGCCGATATATTCCCGAAGGGTTTCTTCCGGCAAAAGAGAGCAGATTAAAAGTACAGCACTGGCGCCCAAAAGCTTTGCCTCGTAGATCATATATTCATCCACCGTAAAATCCTTACGGATGCAGGGAATGGAAACAGCCTGTGTAATTTCCTTTAAATAGCTGTTGCTTCCCAGAAACCATTTAGGCTCTGTCAAAACGGAAATGCAGGAAGCGCCTGCCGCCTCGTATTCCTTTGCAATGCTGACATAGGGAAAATTTTCGGCAATAAGTCCTTTGGAGGGGGAAGCTTTCTTGCATTCGCAGATAAAGCTGATATCGCCTTCCCGAAGAGCCTTTTCAAAGGGAAAGCCGGTATTACAGTCCATGGAAAGGGCCTGCGCCTTCAGCTCTGCAAGAGGCAGAGTCTGCTTGGCGGCCGCAACCCGTTCTTTCGCATAGTCGGCTATGGTGTCTAAAATTGTTGCCATGTGTCATTGACCTTTCTATACTGATATCTGTTTTACAGGTTGCTTTCTCTCTTGAAGTCTTTCAGAGTTTGAAGCGCTTTTCCGCTGTCAATCAGCTCTGCAGCAAGCTTCACGCCGTCGGCAAGAGTTTCTGCCTTTCCGCCGATATAAAGGGCAGCGCCGGCATTTAGGAGAACTGCATTTCTCTTGGGGCCCTGTTCGCCCTGTAAAATAGCGATTGTGATAGCGGCATTTTCTTCCGGACTGCCTCCTACCAGATCCTCTTTGTTACAAGGGGTCATGCCGAAATCTTCCGGTTTAATGGTATAGGTTTTGTATTCTCCCTGATTAATCTCACAAACAGAGGTAGGGGAGCTGGCAGCAATCTCATCCAGCTTATCCTGTCCGTAAACCACCATACCCCGTTTTACGCCTAAGCTGGTAAGTACTCGGGCTAAGGGCTCCAGCAGATATTCATCATAGACGCCCAAAAGCTGCATGGAAGGTGAAGCGGGATTGGTTAAGGGGCCGAGAATGTTAAACACGGTGCGAATGCCCAGTTCTTTTCGGATTGCACCTACATATTTCATGGAAGTATGATATTTTTGTGCGTAGAAGAAACAAATTCCCACTTTATCAAGAAGCTCCACACATTTTTCGGGAGATAAATCAATATTAACGCCAAGAGCTTCCAGACAGTCAGCAGCGCCGCTTTTAGAGGATGCAGCACGATTTCCGTGCTTTGCTACCTTGACACCGCCTGCAGCAATGACAAGAGCAGAGGTGGTGGAAATATTAAAGCTGTGTGCACCGTCACCGCCGGTTCCTACAATTTCCAGAACATCCATATTGTGCTCTACTTTTGTGGCAAGCGCTCTCATAGCAGATGCGCAGCCTGCAATCTCATCCGTGGTTTCTGCATGTGCGCTTTTGGTAGACAAAGCAGCCAGAAAAGCAGCGTTTTGAGTGGGAGAGGTTTCTCCGCTCATAATTTCATTCATAACTGCATATGCCTCGTCATAAGTCAAATCCTCTTTGTTTACAATCTTTGCAATCGCTTCTTTAATCATTTTTGCTACCTATCCTTTCTATTTTGATATCTTTATTTATTAAATTGCTTTGCTGTGTTTAAGAAATTTTCCAACATGGTTCCTCCGTTGGGAGTAAGAATGGATTCCGGGTGGAACTGAAGGCCGAATACCGGATACTTTACATGTTGTACCGCCATGATTTCCCCGTCCGTTGTTTTGGCGGTTACTTTCAGGCAGTCGGGAAGAGTTTCCGGCAATGCCGCAAGGGAATGATATCTGCCTACCGGTACGGTTTTCGGACAGTTGGTAAAAAGAGGACAGTCAGAATCCAGAGAAGTATCGGATTGCTTTCCGTGCATCAGCTCTTTGGCATAAGAAATCGTTGCACCGTATGCTTTACAAATGGACTGATGCCCGAGACATACGCCTAAAATCGGAAAGCTGCTGCCAAGCTCCTTGACTACGTCAACGCAAATACCTGCATCCTCCGGGCGGCCGGGGCCGGGAGAAATAATAATGGAATCCGGTTTCATGTTTCTAATGTCCTCTATGGTACAGGCATCATTTCTAATGACCTTAATATCAGGATCAATAGAGCCAATCAGCTGGAACAGGTTGTAAGAAAAGCTGTCATAATTGTCAATAAGCAAAATCATGAGTTCACCTCCTGCGCGGTTAAAATTGCTTTTACGACTGCGGCTGCCTTGTTAATGCATTCCTGATATTCCGTTTCGGGAACGGAGTCCGCCACAATACCGGCACCGCTTCGAATAAATACTTTACCGTTTTTCTTATAGGCAATTCTGATTGCAATACAGGTATCCAGATTGCCGGTAAAATCAATATAGCCGATAGCCCCTCCGTATATGCCCCGCTTGTTGTTTTCCAAATCATTGATAAGCTGGCAGGCTCTGATTTTTGGAGCGCCGGATAAGGTGCCGGCAGGCAGGATGGAGTCAATAGCGGAAAGCGCATCCTGTCCGTCACGGATTTCCCCCCGGACGGTGGAACCGATATGCATAACGTGGGAGTATCGTTCAATGCTGTGGTATTTTTCCACTGATACCGTACCGAATTTGCTGATCTTGCCGATGTCATTTCTGCCAAGATCCACCAGCATATTGTGTTCCGCCAGTTCCTTGGGGTCTGCCAACAGCTCTTTCTCAAGCGCAAGATCTTCTTCCGGTGTTTTTCCTCTGGGTCTGGTCCCTGCAAGAGGGAAGGTATGGAGAACGCCGTCCTCAAGCTTTACCAATGTTTCCGGGGAGGCGCCGGCCACTTCCATATCACTGCTGGAAAAATAAAACATATAAGGGGAAGGATTTAAGGTTCTAAGTATCCGGTAGGTATTCAAAAGGCTTCCCTCAAAGCCGGCTTCCATACGGTTGGAAAGCACAATTTGGAAAATATCTCCTTCCCGGATATGATGCTTTGCCTTTTCCACCATAGCGCAGTATTCTTTTTTCTGGAACAAAGGCTGAAAGTCAGTGGTGCATTTGCCCGGATTTTCTTTCACGGGGGTTCCGTTTTCAATCAAATCAGCCATTTGCTTAAGGGTAAGAAGCGCTCTGTTGTATTCCGTTTCCAGATTTTCAAGCTCAATGTTTACAATTAAGATAATTTTCTGCTTGAAGTTATCAAAAGCAATTACCTTATCAAAAAGCATCAGGTCCACATCCTTAAATCCCTCCGTGTCCTCGGCGTCCAGGTTAAGGGAAGGCTCTGCATATTTCAGATAATCGTAGGAGAAGTATCCTACCAGACCTCCGGTAAAGGGAGGAAGATAGGAAAATCTGGGGCTTTTATACTCTTCAATCACCTGCCGGATGTATTTGCCGGGATCTGTGGTTTCAAAGGACAGAGAGCCTACCTTCATTTGACCGTTGACACAGCTGATCTCAAGGCTGGGTTCATAGCCTAAAAAGGTGTACCGTCCCCATTTTTCATTGTCGGAAATGGATTCCAACAGGTAACAATGGCTGGAAATATTTTTTAATATCTTCAAAACCTCAATAGGGGTTTTGATGTCGGATAAAATTTCGGCGCTTACAGGGGCCAGACGGTAATTTCCCTGCGCTTTAAGCTTCTGCAGTTCTTCCACGGACGGTTGTATTGTTAATGTCATGTGAGTTCCTCCCTTAATCTTTGTTTTTGTTTATGTAAAATCCGAAAGACGTTGAATAGGCGTAACCATAAAAAAATCCTTGACAGAAATTTCTTTCTGTCAAGGACGAATCATCTAATCCGCGGTGCCACCTTGATTTACAGTTGCAGCTGTACGCTTTCAGGATACCAACATATCCCCGGCAACTGACGTATGCCATCACGTTGCAGAATACTAAATATATATCATATATCTTTCACTGCACCCTCCGCGGTCCATTTGATAACTTGTTTTCCGCCCGATCTCAGCAACACGGGCTCTCTGTGGGAGCATCATTACCTTTATCTCCGCTTCAACGGTTTAAATATTAAATTTACAATAATCATACTGCTGAAAGGGAAAAATGTCAACATTTTATTTTTGACGGGGCTTCAATTCACTGATTAATGTGGAGCCAAGTATCATTACGGCTCCTAAAATACTGAACAAATCCATTTTTTCATGGAGGATTAGTGCGGATAAAATAATAGCCACAACAGGGTCAATATAGCTGAAAATTGCTACTGTCTGTGCTTTCAGATACCGCATGGAACCGAAATAAAGGGTATAGCATATGCCGGTGTGCAAAATACCTACCACTAGAAGCAGTATAACAGCAGTTGGAGTTAAGGAAATATCCGCCCGGTTTTCGGTAAGCAGGGTGTAGGGAAGCAGTACCACAGATGCGCTTGTAAGCTGCATAATGGTTTTATCGTATGCGGAAATATCCTTAATTTTTTTATTTAAAAGGATAACGCTGGCATAGAAAACAGCCGCTCCGATGCCGAAGAAAATTCCTTTCATTTCCGATAAGTTAATCCCCTTATTTTGAACAACGCCGGAGATTAGTACCATTCCGATTAAGGCGCCTAAAATGCAAAGAATTTTTTTGAAGGTCAGCTTTTCCTTTAAGAGAAAGGGAGAAGCTACTATCACAAATATAGGCGCAAAGTAGTAGCACAGGGTAGCGGTTGCAACTGTGGTATAGCGGTAGGACTCGAAAAGCAAAATCCAGTTGATTCCGATAAAAGCACCGGAAAGGCATAGGGGGAGTAAATTTTTTTTGACGGCGGCACCGGAAATCCAGGTTTTTTGAAGCAGGGTAACAAGAATGAGAAAAAGGGTGCCTACAATACCTCTGACCAGGGCAATCATGCTGGAGGAAAGAGGAATATAACGTACAAAAATTCCAATGGTTCCAAATGCAATCATGGCGGATATTAATTTAAGCTTTGCTGAATGTTCGGAATTGGATGATGTTTCCATAAATAACAGATCCTTTGTTTTATGCTTTTGATACAAGCTCCAGAGTAAAAGGAGTTCAAACGAAGGGTATCACGAGGCGGATGACATGTCAAGAATGTGAAGTATCCTGAAATGCAAAATCTGGCTGCATTTGTCTCTGCGAGCAATAAGACCGACGGACATGCTTTGCAATCCTGCAATAATTTTGTATAATGATATTATGTAAGTATATATGGGGATTTCGTTTATCATGAATGTGGTAAGGAATCCGATCATAAAAAATGGATGAGGAGAGGTCATATGAAAATTGTTATTTTGGAGAGGAACAGTGTGGGTCTGGATATCTCAACGGATGTTTTTAAGCAGTTTGGCGAGATGACCGAATATCCCAACACAACAGTGGTGAATGTAAAGGAAAGGATTCGGGATGCGGAGATTATCATAGCCAATAAAGCCCCTTTAAATGCGGATACGCTTAAGGACTCGGCGAATGTAAAGCTGATTTGTGAGTTTGCCACAGGCTTTGACAATGTGGATATTGAATACTGCAAAGCCAGAGGCATTAAGGTTGCCAATATCGTAAATTATTCCACAGATGCAGTGGCTCAGCATACCTTTGCACTGTGTTTTTATGTGCTGGAAAAGCTTCGTCATTATGACGAATATGTGAAATCCGGCGCTTATGCCGCTCAGGATCGCTTTTCCAACTTTGATCTTCCCTTTACGGAGCTTGCCGGTAAAACGTGGGGCATTGTGGGTATGGGAAATATCGGAAGGAAAGTGGCAGAGATTGCCCAGGCCTTCGGCAGCAGAGTTATTTTTTATTCCGCTTCGGGAAACAGTACCTGTACCGATTACGAGAGGGTAGAGTTTGATACTCTGCTTGCGGAATCGGATGTGCTTTCTCTGCATTGTCCGTTAAGTGACAGGACAAGAAATCTGATTGATCTGGACGCTCTGCAAAAAATGAAAAAGAGCGCTGTGCTGATTAATGTAGCCAGAGGTCCGGTGGTCAACGATCAGGATCTTTATACTGCGCTTACGGAAGGATATATTGCGGCAGCAGGCTTGGATGTGACGAGTACTGAGCCCATGAAGGACAGTAATCCTTTGAGTAAATTTACGGACAGTAACAGATTGATTATCACCCCCCATTTGGCATGGGCAAGCACTGAGGCAAGGCAACGATGCGTTACGGAGACATATAAGAATATTGAGGCCTTTTTAAAGGGTGAAAACAGAAACATTGTTAACTTATAACTATGAAAATTGCGGATCGGTACAGGTGATAAAGCGGTCTGCAAATATATTTGGAAAGGAAAAGCATGGGAATCGTAATAAAAAATATTCTGGCGGTTTTGCCGGAAGGGGAAAGCGATGTAATTAAGGAAACAAATATCTTTATCGAAGGAAATAAAATTGCCGCTGTCGGTGATATGCCGGAGGGATTTCAGGAGGATAAGGTGATTGACGGTAAGGACAGGCTTGCCATACCGGGACTTGTAAACTGTCATACCCACTCCTATATGTCTTTTATGCGGAATGTGGCAGATGACTTAAGTTTTATGGACTGGCTGTTTGGAAGCATTGATCCCATTGAGCAAAAGATGACGGATGAGGATACCTACTGGGGCGCATGTCTTGCCATTATTGAGATGATGAAAAGCGGAACCACCTGCTTTAACGATATGCAGATGAATATTCATCAGACAACCAGAGCGGTAAAGGAATCCGGCATGAGGGCGGTTGTCTCCAGAGGACTGGTGGGAAGCGGAAATGATGAGGCAGGGCAAATCCGCTTAAAGCAGGCTTACGAGGAGAGAGATGCCTTTCAGGATTGTGACCGTTTAAGCTTTATGCTGGCTCCTCATGCGCCTTATACCTGTGATGAAGGTTACATGAGGATTGTGTCTGAGGAAGCAAAGAAAAACAATATGCGGATTCATGTACACCTTTCCGAAAGTGTCAGCGAAATAGAGCAGATTAAGGAAAAGTATGGATGTACGCCCATTGAAATGGCTGATCGAAACGGACTTTTTGATGTTCCGGCAATTGCAGCCCACTGCGTTCAGATTACAGAGGCCGATATGGACATTTTGAAGGCGAAAAACGTCAGTGTAGTCACCAATCCTGCCAGCAATATGAAGCTGGGCAACGGCTTTGCACCGGTTCCGGAAATGCTCTCAAAGGAAATCAATGTCTGCCTTGGAACGGACGGCGCCGCATCCAACAACAGCTTAAATATGTTCCATGAAATGAGTCTGCTTGCGCTGATTCATAAGGGAGTAAAACGGACGCCGCAGTGCATCAGCGCAAAGGAAAATTTCCGCATTGCTACCATAAACGGCGCCAAAGCCTTAGGGCTGGATCAGGAGATCGGAAGTTTAGAGGCGGAAAAGAAAGCGGATATTGCCATCTTAAATTTAAATACACCTTCTTTGACTCCCAGAAATAATCTGCTGGCAGGTCTTTCTTACTCTGCTAACGGGTCTGAGGTTGAAACAGTAATCATTGACGGGCGGATTACTATGGAAAACCGCAGAGTTCTGACTTTGGATGAAGAGCTGGTATATGGTAAAATTAACGAGATCATTGTCAGAATGGGCTTGAATGAGAAAACTTATTAAGCAGGATAAGGCAATGGCAAACAGTGATGATAGGACAGACGACCATCACTATAATAAAAATTCGGCTGATAATGTAAAAGCTAAAGGAGGAAACTATCATGAACAGTGAAATCAGAGACATTAATTTAGCCGAATCAGGCGAACGCAAAATTGAGTGGGTCAAAAGAAATTGTGATCTGCTTCGTACCCTGGAGGAGGAGTTTTCCGTTACAAAGCCCTTCGCAGGAAAGAAAATAGCCTTATCCGTACATTTGGAGGCAAAGACGGCATATCTTTGCAAGGTGCTTAAGGCAGGCGGAGCACAGATGTATGTGACAGGCTCCAACCCTCTTTCCACACAGGATGATGTGGCAGCAGCGCTGGTTAAGGCAGGCTTGGAGGTTCATGCATGGTATGATTGTACGCCGGAGGAATATAAGATGCATATCCACCATGTTCTTGAGGCAGGCCCCAACATTATTATTGATGACGGCGGTGACCTGGTAAATATGGTTCACACACAGATGCCCGAATTAATTCCCGCCATTATCGGAGGCTGTGAGGAGACCACCACAGGAATTATCCGTTTGGAGGCCATGAACAGAGCAGGAGAACTAAAATTCCCTATGGTTCGTGTAAATAATGCAGACTGCAAGCATCTGTTTGATAATCGTTACGGTACGGGGCAGTCTGTATGGGATGGCATCAACCGCACTACGAATCTGATTGTGGCAGGAAAAATTGTTGTAGTAGCAGGTTACGGATGGTGCGGCAAGGGTACCGCAATGAGAGCAAAGGGACTTGGCGCAAGAGTTATTGTTACAGAGATTGATCCTATTAAAGCAATTGAAGCGGTTATGGATGGTTTCGATGTAATGCCTATGAATGAGGCTGCTAAGGTGGGCGATTTCTTTGTAACCGTTACGGGCTGCGACAAGGTCATTGATGAAGAAGATTTTGCGGTTATGAAGGATGGCGCTATTCTTTGCAATGCAGGCCATTTTGACTGTGAAATCGATATGGCAAGGCTCCGCGAGATCGCAGTGGAAACCAGAGAGCAGAGAAAGAACATTATGGGCTATAAGCTTCCTACCGGCCAATGGATTTTTGTACTGGCAGAGGGACGTCTTGTTAATCTGGCAGCAGGCGACGGACATCCCGCAGAGATTATGGATATGAGCTTCGCAATTCAGGCGCTTTCCGCCAAATATCTGGTGGAGCATGGCAGCGAGCTTACAGAGAAGCTGATTGATGTACCGAAAGAGGTGGACAATGATGTAGCCAAGAGAAAGCTTGCTTTTCTTGGAAAGAAGATTGACGTGCTTACGCCGGAGCAGAAGAAGTATTTGAACAGCTATACCCTGGCATAAGGAAAATGAAAATTTAGTTAAAAAGCAAAAGAAAGACAAATAAAAGAATTGATTAAAATTGTATAATGATTTACAATATAAATACAATATTTTCGAACAATTTATGTATATTTCTATTTACATAAAGCACATAAGCTGGAATTACACGATAAAAGGAGGTTTGTCATATGCAGGATATGATCAAAATTCAATCTAAGGAACATCCCAATGTTATTTTAAAAGCAATTCCCGGGCATTTCGTAACCCCCAATTCACATGTAAATTATTTTTTGGATATGACTACTTTGAAGTCAAGGCTTAGTGAGGCGTCTCTGGCTGCCAAAGAATTAAGCCGGCAGATAGCGGTTACTACCGTTATTGATACTATTGTATGTATGGACGGATGCGAAATTATCGGTGCGTTTCTTGCAGAGGAGCTGACAAGAGCCGGTATTTATTCCATGAATTCTCATAAGACAATATACATAATAACACCGGAATATGTCAGTTCGGGACAGATTTTGTTCAGAGAGAATTTCCTGCCTATGATTAAGGGGAAAAATGTTCTGCTTCTGTTGGCTTCGGCAACTACCGGCCAGACTATCAATAAGGCAGTTCAGGCACTTAGCTATTACGGAGCAAACATAAGCGGAATCAGCGCTGTGTTTAGTGCAGCCAACAGTGTGATGGGAATTCCTATTAAATCTCTGTTTACCATTGCGGATATTCCCGATTATAAGGCTTACAATCCTGATGGCTGCAGCCTGTGTAAGGAGAAAAAGGCTATTGATGCATTTGCCAATGCGTTTGGATATTCGACGATTAAATAAAACCGAAAGAGGATGGAGCAAAGTTCTTCATCCTCTTTTTCTATAATTTGAAAGGAACCGGTAAAGGTGCCGGAAGTTTTTTAATATTTCTCAGTTTTATAAATATCTTAAAAGGGCACTCTAAGTGCGGTAGTGCGATGTTACGGATTTGTTTGAAATTAGAGAAAAGTAAACAGAAGCCGGCTGTCGCCGTCTAATAAAGCAAAAAACACAGTCTCGTGAGCAAGCTCCCCGACTGTGTTTTTTACTTTATTGCATGGCTTGTAGCTTAACCAAAGTATCTCTTTAACAACCCTTCAAAGGCCTTGCCGTGCCTTGCCTCGTCGCGGGCCATTTCGTGTACGGTGTCATGGATAGCGTCAAGGTTCTGCTCTTTTGCACGTTTTGCAAGATCAACCTTACCTGCTGTAGCGCCGTTCTCAGCTTCTACTCTCATTTCAAGGTTTTTCTTAGTGGAGTCTGTTACAACTTCGCCTAACAATTCAGCAAATTTTGCAGCATGCTCTGCTTCTTCCCAAGCAGCTTTTTCCCAGTATAAACCAATTTCAGGATAGCCTTCTCTGTGAGCAACTCTAGACATTGCGAGATACATACCAACCTCTGTACATTCACCGTTGAAGTTTGCTCTGAGATCCTTAAGAATATCCTCGGATACACCCTGAGCAACACCTACAACATGCTCTGCAGCCCATGTCTTGTCTGCACTCTGAGCAGTAAACTTCTCAGCGGGTGCATTACAAACGGGGCACTTCTCCGGAGCAGCATCTCCTTCGTAAACATAACCACATACCTGACATACAAATTTCATAACTTATTCTCCTTTTCTTATAAAAAATTTTAATGCTTTCGGGTACAATTTGAACAGCGGCCATAAAACCAAGTCACATGTCCCTCAATTTCACCATCAAAGTTTTCCTGTGCAGTTTCTGTAATCTTTTCCATGAATGTCATATCAAGGTCAGTGATGCTTCCACATTCAGAACAAACAAAGTGATAATGAGGTGTAGTATCATAATCAAAATGGTCTACGCCATCACCTACTCGAAGTCTTGTAATCTCACCGATATCGGCAAGAAGGGTAAGATTTCGATACACTGTTCCCAGACTGATATTGGGAAAAGACTGACGAACATTTATGTATACAGTGTCTGCAGTAGGATGATCCTTTCTGGTGGCCAGAAATTCTTTTATAGAATCCCGCTGTTTACTGTGCTTTAGATTCATGCAATTTCCTTTCTGGTTTTTAAAATAGTAATTATTACTGTTATTAGTATAGCAAAATGATAAAAATTGTCAATAGCGAATTATCAATTATTTTGCGTTTTATAAATTTTTAATAGTTTCTTCTATTCTTTTATAAACTGTAGTTTCCGACTGTGCTATAATATTTATCAGGGCAGATTGGGTTTTATGACACTCTGCCCTTGAAAAGGGTAAGGGAGCCTGCCATGAAATTTAAAACCAGATTAATTGTTACATTTCTTACTATTATTTTGCTTCCGCTTGTTTTGGCGTGTACCGCTTTTTTGTGCATAGGAACCTATTTGTCCAAAGGGCAGGAGGAATATGGTATTCGTAGCAATGATTATAATATGTTGATAGACCCGACTCAGGCGTCCAGACTGATTTCGGATGAAATTTTTTTGGAGGTCAAAATGCTTTTGGACGAGGAACCGTCCAAATTAGAGGATATGGATGTACTTGCCCAGATTAACGATAAAATTACGGACAGAGCCTCATACATATTAGTGCGAAAGGATGATACCGTTTATTATACGGGAAATGAACTGGCAGCCAGGCAGATATTTGATAAGCTGCCGGACTTTGAAGAAGAGGACATAACACAGCAGCCGGGACAGAGCATCTATTATGATGACATGAAGAAGCTGGTCAGACAAATGGATTTCCGGTTTACGGATGGCAGTGAGGGAAGCTTTTTCGTTATTACCAGAGCAAATTCCGTATTGTCGAAAGAGTTGTTTGTTTATATGGCAATTGCCATTATGATTATACTGATCTTTACCAGCTTGTTTCTCACCAACTGGATCAGCAGAGGCGTATTTACTCCCATTAATCAACTGAACATTGCCATGCAGAATATTGCAGAAGGAAATCTGGAATATATGCTTCCGAACAAGGAGGACGGTGAGATAGGAGAGCTTTACCGGAATTATGAGGATATGAGGCTTCGGCTGAAAGAGTCCACCGATGAGAAAATTTTTGCAGAGAAGCAGAATAAAGAGCTGGTAAGCAATATTTCCCATGATCTGAAAACGCCGATCACGGCAATTAAGGGTTATGTGGAAGGAATTATGGATGGTGTTGCGGATACGCCGGAAAAGATGGATAAATATATCAGAACCATTTATAATAAGGCTAATGACATGGATCGGCTGATTAATGAGCTGACTGTCTATTCGGGAATTGATTCCAACCGCATTCCTTATCATTTTCACAGAATTAATGTTTCCGAGTATTTCGGTGACTGTATTGAAGAGGTGGGACTTGATCTGGAGTCCAAAAACATAGAGCTGGATTACTCGAATCTGGCGCCGCCGGATACACAGATTATTGCCGATCCGGAACAGCTTAAGAGGGTAATAAACAATATTATCGGAAACAGTATTAAGTATATGAAAAAGGAAAAGGGAAGGATTGCCATCCGCATTTTGGATGAAATTGATTCCATCCGCGTTGAGATAGAGGATAACGGAAAAGGAATTGCGGCAAAGGATCTGCCTAAGATATTTGAACGGTTTTACCGGACAGACGCATCCAGAAATTCCGCACAGGGCGGAAGCGGTATCGGACTTTCCATTGTAAAGAAAATTGTGGAGGATCATGGCGGTTATATCTGGGCAACCAGCAAAGAAGGAGAAGGAACCTGTATGCATTTTGTAATTCGCAAGTATCAGGAAACAATATAAACCATCAGAAGGAGATGAACTAATGAGCAGAATATTAATTATTGAAGACGAAGAAGCGATTGCAGATCTTGAAAAGGACTATTTGGAGCTGAGCGGATTCGAGGTAGTGATTAAGAACAGAGGGGACGAGGGACTTACAAGCGCCATGTCCGAGGAATTTGATTTGATTGTACTGGATCTGATGCTGCCGGGTGTAGATGGATTTGAAATCTGCAAAAAAATTCGTGAAGAAAAGAATATTCCTATCATTATGGTTTCGGCCAAGAAGGATGACATCGACAAGATAAGAGGCCTTGGACTGGGAGCAGATGATTATATGACCAAGCCCTTTAGTCCCAGTGAACTGGTAGCGAGGGTAAAGGCACATCTGGCAAGGTATGACAGACTGGTAGGCTCTAACGTCAAAACAAACGATATCATTGAAATCCGCGGAATCCGCATTGATAAAACTGCCAGAAGAGTTATGGTTGACGGAGTGGAAAAGGCATTTACAGGCAAGGAGTTTGATCTCCTCACTTTCCTTGCGGAAAATCCCAATCATGTTTATACCAAAGAAGAGCTGTTCCGGGAGATTTGGGATATGGATTCCATTGGGGATATTGCAACGGTTACGGTGCATATTAAGAAAATACGTGAAAAAATCGAATATGATTCGGCAAAGCCTCAATATATAGAAACAATTTGGGGTGTGGGATACCGGTTTAAAGTTTGATACAGGGGAAATGTTAAAACAAAATGCAGAAAAACATTATTTATGAGGACTATCATATTATAGCGGCATATAAGCCTGCCGGTATTGCCACTCAGACAGCAAGGCTGGGGCAGCAGGATATGGTCAGTGAGTTAAAGAATTATCTGGCTCAAAAACCGGAAAATAAGGGAAAGGGTGAGCCCTATCTGGGATTGATACACAGACTGGACCAGCCTGTTGCCGGTATTCTGGTTTTTGCGAAAAATAAAAAGGCCGCAGCAGAGCTTAGCAGGCAGGTAACAAACGGTAAAATGCAGAAGTATTATTATGCAGTGGTTTTGGGGTCGCCCCAAGAGAAGGAGGGCAGACTGGAGAACTATCTGTATAAGGATGGGAAGACGAATCGGTCGCTGATCGTGAAGGAAGATTTTCCCGGTGCCAGGAAAGCGGTTTTGGAATATCATGTTTTGACAACCCTTGCAGTATTTGAGGAAAACGGAGTTGAGAGAAAGCGTTCCGTGTATACCGGTTCCGGGGAGGTATCACTGATAGAAATAAGGCTTATTACCGGGCGTCACCATCAAATCAGGGCCCAATTCTCTTATGCCGGATATCCGCTTTTGGGAGACGGAAAATACGGCAATGAAAAATCAAAGCTTTTAAGTCAGCAGGCAGGCTGTAAAAATACAGCGCTTTGTGCATATAAATTAGCTTTTATTCATCCGGTATCTCAAAAGAAAATGGTTTTTGAAAGACAGCCGGAGGATAAAATTTTTCTTCCTTTCTTTACCAGACAGATTTAAAAAACAGCAGGTCATATTATCAATAAAATTACTCATACTACCAGTAGGATTTTGGAATGGAGGAAGTATGGGTGATTTTTTATGGATAAATTCAGTATGACAGAATATGGGAAAAAATATGTACAGATAGGAATTGTTACGATTTTTGTCTACCTGGGCATGAAATATTTAAGTCCCGTTGTGTCTCCTTTTATTCTCGCTTTTCTTTTGGCAGGAATGCTTTATCCGCTGGTCACAAAGCTTAATCGCAGGATAAAAATTAAGAAATCTGTTTTAGCAGGCGGTATTATTATTCTGTTTCTTGGAGTGATGTTTCTTTTGCTGTGGCTGCTTCTTTCGTTATTGTGGTCGGGAGGAAGAAATTTCAGCAGCCAGTTACCTGATTTTGAAAAGGAGTTTGAGCTTTTATTGGAAAAATGCTGTCTTGATCTTCAGGAAAATTTTGGCGTGGATGGTGTTGTGATTGAAAATTTTATCATGGAGCAGGTAAATATTCTGATTGAAAATGTGGAAGTGGAGGTGCTTCCCACTGTAATGGGAAAGTCCTTTGATTATATCAAATCCATTGCAGGCGGGGTCAGTTTTTTGGTTGTAACAATTATAGCGGTACTCCTGATGATGAAGGATTACGGCAGGCTGATGGAAAAGATAGAGACGCAGGAGGAGTTGAAGAGCGTTATTACGGTGTGCAAAAAGGTGGTTGTCTATGTAAAAACCTTTGTAAAGGCACAGTTTATTATTCTGCTTATTATCAGTACCATCTGCGGGGTGACGCTTGGTCTGATGGGAATGAAGGGTGGAGTGATCTACGGTATGATTACCGGATTTATGGATATGCTGCCTTTCGTCGGTACGGGAATTATGCTGATTCCGCTGGCTCTTTTTAATCTGTTGAATGGAAGCTATTGGAAGGCTGTTATATGCTTTGGGCTATATGCAGTATGTGCAATTACCAGAGAATTTTTAGAGCCAAAGCTGATAGGAGGACGAATCGGCGTGTGGCCCGTAGGAATTTTATTTGCGGTCTTTGCAGGAATTAAGCTGTTTGGTATACTGGGAATCATCAAAGGGCCTTTGGCGCTGGTGATTGTCTGTGAAATATGCAGATATCTGTGGAATAGGGATACTGAGGAGAAACAAAAGAACATTGATTAAAAAGGCGGAAAATTTATTTGCAACTGCATATTTGATATTGATATTTACTGTATATCCTTTTTATATGCCAAACGGATATGTGGATATCGGAGAGGCCAAGTATGGATTTTTCCTGTTTTGTTCCTTGGGAGCAATGGCAATTTTAGCGGTTTTGGCACTGGCAGGAGGTCTTCAGACCATGTGGCAGCGTTACCGCCGGCAGGAGGCTTATCTGATCAGATGGGAGCGGGTGTCGGTAACAGACCTGTTTGTAGCGCTTTATGCCATTGAGGTGTCGGTCTCATTTCTCTTATCGGATTATAAGCAGGAGGCATGGCAGGGAACGGAAGGCTGGCGAATTGGTTTTGTATTGCTGCTTGTTTTATGCATACTTTATTTTTTAATCTCCAGACAGTGGAAGGGATCGCCGCTGCTCTGGTATGTAATCATGGCAGCGTCCGGGATAGTATTTGTTCTTGGGATTTTGGACCGGTTTTCGATTTATTTGATACCGGTGGAGATTCGTGATCCGGGATTTATTTCCACTTTGGGGAATATCAACTGGTTCTGCGGATATCTTTCCGTGCTGATACCGGTAGGCGCCTGCAGGTTTCTATATGGGGAAAGCAGGGGAGAAAAATGGGCTTCTGGCATTTATCTGCTGGCAGGCTTTATGGCAGGCTTTTGTCAGGGAAGCAGCAGTGTATTTCTATTTTTCGGGGCGTTATTCTTTTTCCTGCTGTGGATGGCAGTCTCTAAAAGAAAGGAGCTGGCAGAATGGTTCCTGCTGGCGGCGCTTTGGGCAGCGTCCGGGCAGATAGTGGGAGTTTTAAGAAGGATCATGCCTGATAATTTTAATTATGATACCAACAATCTCTGCGGTATGCTGGCAGGTTCCAATTTACTTCTTGTCGTGGCGGTTATTTGTCTGCTTACAGGATTGCTTTTAAAATACAGAAGCGGCGAAAAGCAGAGTAATGAGGTTCTGATAAAAAAGATTCATCAATGGATGATTATCTTGCCTGTAACGGTGTTTTTGTTATGGGGAGTAATCACTCTTTTTCATACCTGGAAGGGAATACCCGGTCTTAAGGACAGCTCCGTATTTCTTTTTGATGAGAACTGGGGAAACGGCAGAGGGGCAACGTGGGGAGCCGGTTTAGAGGTTTTCCGGGCAATGCCGGTTGTAAGAAAGCTGATTGGCGTCGGACCTGATTGTTTTTGTATGTTTGCATATTCCCGGCCGGAAACAGCGGAAATGCTTCGCAGTTATTTTGGAAGCCTCAGGCTTACCAATGCACATAATGAGCTGCTGACCGGGCTTGTCAATACCGGAGTATTCGGGGTGCTTTTCTATTTGGGAGTTTTGCTGTCCTCCATGATGCGTTGTGTAAAAAAAGCAAGGCAGGATTTTCACCTGTTCATTCCGGCTGTGGCTGTTTTCTGTTACCTGATACATAATATGGTCAGTTTTGCACAGGTTTTGAATTTGCCCTTTGTTTTTCTGATAATGGCCATGGGAGAGGGGCTGTTAAGACAACAGGGGGAATAGGATATTTTGGGAATAGATTATATAAGATGATATAAAATGGAGTAATTGTATTGATTTTTTTATCGATTATATTTTATTATATAGTAGTGTCAGTTAACAAAAAGAAAAGCGGGAGGGGAATATGGATAAAGATTTAAGGCTGCAAGAAAATGAGTATATGAATAAGCGCTTCCTGAATTGTTATGGAATTATTGTCGGAGTGCTTTTTGTGGCGTATGTTCTGGAGATGGTAAAAGGAAACAGGACATTGGGATATATGGCGGTATTTTGTGCAATTCTTTTCATACCTCTTATTATTTCCATACTTATTTATAAAAAGAATAAAGGCAGCTCTC
This sequence comes from uncultured Lachnospiraceae bacterium, assembly GCA_964393865.1. Taxonomy (GTDB): domain Bacteria; phylum Bacillota; class Clostridia; order Lachnospirales; family Lachnospiraceae; genus Suilimivivens. The sequence goes on along the minus strand of CAYMUW010000006.1, from coordinate 21,885 downwards.
TGATTAAATATTTTGGGTTTTTTGGGTATGAGATTTTATATGCATTTGTTCTTTTGACATCGGTAAGTATACTGTCTTTTTGCTATGTTCTTCCTATGATAGCAGCGATTGCACTGTATCAGAACAGTAAATTTGCCCTTGAGGGCGGCATTGTAGCAATTCTGATCAATGCTGCATACATAGTGATGTGTCTGGTTCAAGGCGGTGCGGAGAGTCTGGATATTGTAAATTTCGAAATTGAATTGGCGGCTGTTGTTCTGGTGGTTGGGCTGTCTCTTCTTTCAACGAAAGCGCTGGAAAGAGTAGGTAAATACAAGATGAACCTCATCGAACAGGAAAAGGCTAAGGAAGAGGCCATACTGAAGCAGGTTTTGACGGTTACAGGTGAGCTGGTTGAGAAAATTTCCGAAATAGACACTGAGTCGAAGAAAATGGCAAGTCAGGGTGAAAAGAGCAAAAATGCAATAGAGGAAATTGTTACAGGCACCAATGATCTGGCGGTTACGATACAGAAGCAGCTTCAAATGACAGAAAATATCGGAAAGCTCTCCAATGACATGGGAGGAATTGTTGAGGAGATTCAGGATAAAATTATCGGTACAAGGCAGGTTACAGAGGCCGGAAATCAGGATGTGGACGAGCTTTTGAAGGCATCAGAGCTGAATGATGAGGCCAGCGGCAAGGTGAGTGTTACCATGAATAATCTTATGCGTCAGACCGATGAAGTAAATGAAATCCTTCAAATGATAGAGGATATTACCACTCAGACCACACTTCTGGCATTAAATGCCAGTATCGAGGCAGCCCGTGCAGGGGAGGCAGGCAAGGGATTTGCGGTTGTTGCAGATGAAATTCAAAAGCTGGCTTCGCAGACGGAGGAAGCTACCAAACAGATTCAGAATATTATTAATGAGCTGACCCAGCAGACGGATGTGGCGGGAAAAAGTGTGGAAAGTCTTGTGGAATCAAATAAGAAACAGGCTCAGCTTGTGGAGCAGACACGGTCTGCTTTTGAACGTATCAGTACGGATATTATTGATGTGAGCAGCAGCGTGGAAAAGCAGTCATCCAGTATGGGTCAGGTAAAAGACAGCAATGAGGAAATTATTCAGTATGTGGAAAATTTAAGTGCATTTAGTGAGGAGCTTCTTGCCAATACGGAAAATACCAAGAATCTTACAGACAGTACGATCGAAGGTACGAAAAAGGTCAGCAGTCTTTTAGATGATGTTATGAAGGAAGTAGAAATTTTAAAAACAATTGTGTAAGCAATAAATTTAATAATAATCATGCGCAAACACAGCGCAGAAACGAGGAGAAAAATGGCAGAAAAGAAGTTAGTAGAAGCAATCACATCCATGAGCGAGGATTTTGCACAGTGGTATACGGATGTGGTTAAAAAGGCAGAGCTTATTGATTATTCCAATGTAAAGGGCTGTATGGTAATTAAGCCTGCGGGGTATGCAATCTGGGAAAATATCCAGAAGCAGCTTGATGAAAGATTTAAGGCTACAGGCGTAGAAAACGTTTATATGCCTATGTTTATTCCGGAAAGTCTTTTGCAGAAGGAAAAGGATCATGTGGAAGGGTTTGCACCTGAGGTAGCATGGGTGACTCATGGAGGATTAAACCCGCTGCAGGAAAGAATGTGCGTCAGACCTACTTCCGAAACGCTGTTTTGTGATTTTTATAAAGGAGACATTCAGTCTTACCGTGACCTGCCCAAGGTTTATAACCAGTGGTGCAGTGTAGTGCGCTGGGAAAAGGAGACAAGACCTTTCCTTCGCTCCAGAGAGTTTTTGTGGCAGGAGGGTCATACGGCTCATGCTACCGCTGAGGAAGCTCAGGAAAGAACGGAGCAGATGCTGAATGTATATGCCGATTTCTGTGAGGAGGTTTTGGCTATTCCTGTAATAAAGGGCCGTAAGACCGACAAGGAAAAATTTGCGGGAGCGGAAGCTACCTATACAATAGAAGCGTTGATGCATGACGGCAAGGCGCTGCAGTCAGGAACCAGCCATAACTTTGGGGACGGTTTTGCAAAGGCATTCGGCATTCAGTTTACGGATAAGGACAATCAGCTGAAATATGTTCATCAGACCTCATGGGGAATGTCCACAAGAATCATCGGTGCTATTATTATGGTACATGGTGACGATTCAGGCCTGGTGCTGCCTCCTAAGATTGCACCTACGCAGGTGATGATTATTCCCATTCAGCAGAAGAAGGAAGGCGTTCTTGAGAAGGCCTATGAGCTGCGTGACAGATTAAGCAATTTCCGTGTAAAGGTAGATGACAGCGACAAGAGCCCCGGCTGGAAATTTTCCGAGCAGGAGATGCGCGGTGTTCCCATGCGTGTGGAAATCGGACCGAAGGATATTGAGGCAGGCAAGTGTGTGATTTGCCGTCGCGATACCAGAGAAAAAATAGAAGTAAAATTGGACAAGCTGGAAGAGAAGGTGGGAGAATTACTGGTTCAAATTCAGGCTGATATGCTTGACAGAGCGAAAAAGCATCTGGAAGCACATACCTATACAGCTGCAACCAAGGAAGAATTTGAAACAATCTTCTCGGAAAAGGCCGGTTTTGTAAAGGCAATGTGGTGCGGAGAAACCTCCTGCGAGGAAGCAATTAAGGAAAATATGGCAGTAACCAGCCGCTGTATGCCTTTTAAGCAGGAATGCCTGTCCGATACCTGTGTATATTGCGGAAAACCTGCCAGGAAAATGGTATATTGGGGAAGAGCTTATTAATGATGGAAATACAATTACCTGAGCAAGTAAAATACATCATAGATACAATTACAAAAGCCGGCTACGAAGCGTATGCAGTAGGCGGCTGTATTCGTGATTCCATTCTGGGAAGGGTTCCCGATGACTGGGATATTACCACCTCCGCAGCACCGGCTCAGGTGAAGGCGCTTTTTAAACGCACCATTGATACCGGAATTCAGCACGGAACGGTAACAGTCATGCTGGAGAAGGAAGGCTTTGAGGTGACAACCTACCGCATTGACGGTGAATATGAGGACAGCAGGCATCCGAAGGAGGTAACCTTTACCGCCAATCTGATTGAGGATTTAAAGCGGAGAGATTTTACCATTAATGCCATGGCCTATAATGACGAAGCCGGGTTGGTGGATGTATTTGAAGGCATAAAGGATATAGACAGAAAAGTGATCCGCTGTGTGGGAAATCCCACAGAGCGGTTTACCGAAGATGCCCTGCGGATTATGCGGGCGGTGCGGTTTTCTGCACAGCTGGGATATGCCATTGAGGAGCAGACCAGAGAGGCCATCAGGCAGCTGGCGCTTAATCTCAGGCAAATCAGTGCGGAGAGAATCCAGGTGGAGCTGGTTAAGCTTGTCACCTCTCCCCACCCGGAATACCTGCGCAGTGCATATGAATTGGGAATTACAAAGGAAATTATGCCCGAATTTGACGCTTGTATGGATACGGAACAAAACAATCCTCATCACTGTTATAATGTGGGGGAACATACTCTGGCGGCTATGCAGGCGGCAGCGCCTGATAAGGTGCTGCGTCTTGCCATGCTTTTCCACGATATCGGAAAGCCCCGCACCGTCACTACAGACGAGAGCGGCATTCATCATTTTCATGGGCATCCTGCAGTTTCGGAGGAGATGGGCAGGCAAATCCTGCGGAGGCTTAAGTTTGACAATCATACCATAGATCAGGTTACCAGACTGGTAAAATATCATGATTACAAGGTGGAACCCATACAGAAAAACGTGCGTCGCGCTATTATGAGGGTGGGCGAGGATATTTTTCCGCTGCTTCTACAGGTAAAAAGAGCGGATATGGATGCACAAAGTGATTATCAAAGGAAGGAAAAGGAAGAGAATCTCCGGGATGTAAGCCGGTTATATGATCAGATTATCAGTCAAAAGCAGTGTGTCTCGCTGAAGTCGTTGGCGGTTTCTGGAAAAGATCTGATGGATGATATTCATATGGAGCCCGGGGAAAAAATAGGAGAAGTGTTGAATCATTTATTGGATTTTGTAGTAGATGACCCGTCCTGCAACGTAAAGGAGGTTCTGCTTAAGGAGGCAGAAAGATATTTAAAGATGTAATACTTTATGGCCAGCCCTCATAAGATAGGATATGACACGAATTGGGGGTAATCGCTGTGAGTGACAGAAGTACCATGGTGCTGGAAAAATATGAAATAGAAGTGCTTCGAACCTGGAAGGGGCGGGGCGCTGTTCTTTGTGAGACCGGACAGGGGATTCTGATTTTGAAGGAGTATACAGGGCATAGGGAAAAGGCGGTTTTTCAGGATGCTTTGCTTCATATGATACGGGCAAATGGTTTTGACCGGGTTGAGACGATTGTAAAAAATAAAGAAAATGAGCTTTTGACACAGGATCAGGATGGCACGTTATATATTTTAAAGACCTATGAGGAGGGAAGAGAGTGCAATGTTCGCGATATGGAGGAATGCAAAAATGCGGCAGAAATGCTGGCTGCTCTCCACAAAGCCTCTTTTTCTCCCACTCCTATTCTGGACTATGAGGTATCTCATCCTGTCTGTCAGGAATTTTATAAGCATAACAGGGAGCTTCGCAGGGTCAGAAAGTATTTAAAAGAAAGAAGCCAGAAGACGGATTTTGAGATTGCTTTGCTCCATTCCTATGACTATTTTTTAAATCTTGCTCTGCGAATCACTGAGGAGCTTAGATTTTTTCAGAATGAGGAAGAGAGTCACTATGTCTGTCATGGGGACTATCAATATCACAATATTATTGTTTCCGGTGGGAAAATGCATATTATCAATTTTGAAAAATGTTTGTATGACAGTCCTGTCAGGGATTTGTATCTGTTTATGAGAAAGCTGCTGGAAAAGAGCGGATGGGCTGAAACGGTAGGCTTTGATTTGGTAGAGGCGTATGAAAAAATAAGATCCATGGAAAAAGAGGAATACCGACAGCTTTACTATCGCCTTGCTTATCCGGAAAAGTTTTGGAAAATAGTAAACTTTTATTATAATTCGGGAAAGGCATGGATACCGGATAAAAACATGGAAAAACTGATCAGGGTAACAGAGCAGGAGAAGGATAAACAGTTATTTTTAGAGAGTTTTAGAAGACGGTACGGTTTGTCTTAACGCTTTTCTTATTTTCGGCTATGTGATATACTTTGTGTGTAGGAAACCGAAGGATTGGTATTTGAGGAAAACAAAATGATAAAAAAGAGAAAATTCCTGTGTTGGCTTGTTTCTGCGGTGTGTATTTGCAGCTTACTTCTCTCAGGCTGCGGCAGTATAGGGCTTGCACAGGAATCAACATTTGAAAGTTCATATGAAAACGGACCGGAGGAGGAATCGGTGAATATTTACACCTCCGGCGCAACCGTTGTGATTGAATCTGTGGATGAGGAAAGCCAGGCTGTCAATGTATATATGCTTGAAAGAAATGAAAGCAAAGCTCTTTATTACACAGGTGCAACTGTTATACAGGATAAATATGGCAATGGGATGAGTATGGCTCAGTTGAAGGCCGGAGATATTGCAAAAATCATGTATAACAGTGAGTTGGAAAGACTGGGCTCTGTTTCCCTGTCTGAGGAGGCATGGAGCCATGAGGGCGTTGCAAAGTATAATCTGAGTGTGGGAAGCGGAAGTGTTTCCATCGGGGATGAGGTTTACAGCATGAGTGATGCCGTAAAGGTTTATTCGGATGGACAGGCCATTGATGTTTCCCAGATTATTTATCAGGATGTGCTTACTTTTCACGGAATAGGAAGCAATATTATCAGCATTACCGTGGACAAAGGGCATGGATACCTGGATCTGGAGAATGATGAAGCGGTTGTGGGAGGCTGGATAGAGGTGGGACAGGCAGTTATTTGCCAGATAGCTCCTGACATGCTTCTCACCGTACCGGAGGGTAATTATACGGTAAGGTTTTCAGGTACCGGTGTGGAAGAAACCAGAGATGTGGTTATCGAGAGAAACAAAGAGACACGTCTTGATTTGGGAGATATTGAAATACCTCAGCCGGAAAAGGGACTGGTGACTATTAAGGTAACACCTGAAACGGCAAAAGTATTTATTGATGAGGCAGAGGTTGAAACCACTTATCCTGTAAGGATTCCGATAGGGCTTCACAAAATTACAGCCAAAGCTTCGGGATACGATACTCTTTCGGAATATTTTGAAGTAGACGGTGAGAATATAACTGTAAGCTTGAATTTGGAAGAGGCGAAGACCGTATCAGGAAACAGCATAAGCAGCTCAGAGCTGAAAACCAATACGATTACAATCAATGCGCCGGTTGATGTAGAAGTATATCAGGATAATTTATATATGGGAATTGCGCCGGTTACTTATACGAAAACAGCGGGAACGCATACAATTACACTGAGAAAGGAAGGATATATTACCAGAAGCTACAGCATAGAGGTTCCTGATGATAACAATGATATAACCTATTCCTTCCCTGATCTTGATCCTGAAACGACATCCGTAAATACGGTCAGTGGTAATTCAGTAAATGAAAGTACCAGTGGAGAAAGCGTATCGGGCAACAGTACGGTCAGCGGTAATTCTACAAGCGTTTCCTAGAAAAATTTTGAAATAAAGGAAAATATTAAACAATAAAAAAACACAAAACCACAGAAAAACCGCAGAAAAAGGCAAATATACCTTGACAAATACAGTTAAAAACGATATATATTAATATAGGCGTTTCAAAAGAGACATCTAGGAAAAAAACACTCATATAAAAGAGGAGGAGTTCGAAATGAACAAAACAGAATTAGTTACAACTATAGCTGATCAGGCAGGATTATCCAAGAAGGACGTTGAGAAGGCTGTAAAGGCATTCACAGAGGTTGTATCAGCTGAATTGAAGAATGGCGGAAAGGTTCAGTTAGTTGGATTTGGTACTTTCGAGGTAGCCCAGAGAGCAGCTAGAGAAGGAAGAAATCCTCAGAGCGGTGCTGTTATGAAGATTGCAGCTTCTAAGGCTCCTAAGTTCAAAGCAGGTAAGGCTTTAAAGGACTTAGTTAATTCATAAGATTCGAGCATCTATGAGGACCTGCAAAAGCAGGTCCTTTTCTCATTTCATAGGAAAGACCCTGATGGATTAATGTGTGAAAGGAATTGCCTTTCCTGTGAAACAAAAAGTAACAGGAAGACAGAGGCAAAATATGAGACTGGATAAATATTTAAAGGTATCCCGATTAATTAAAAGAAGAACAGTTGCAAATGAGGCATGTGATGCGGGCAGGGTTTTGATTAATGACAGGCCTGCAAAAGCGTCTGCCAATGTAAAAGAAGGCGACATTATCACAATTTCCTTTGGCAACAAGGAAGTCAGGGTGGAAGTGCTTGACGTACAGGAGACTGTAAAAAAGGAAGAGGCAAAGGAATTGTTTCGCTATCTGTAATTTGAAGAATATAATGGGCTGTCTCCTAATATAATCTTTTATAGAGATTGTATCAGGAGATTTTTTATGGAAGAATTAACGGGTGTAACCAAGCGGGCGCATAAGCTGATACTGAATAATAGAAGGACATGTAATCTGACAGGTGTCAGTGACGTTTTATCTTTTGATGAAAATGAGATTATTTTGGAAACAGATCAGGGAATGCTCATGATCAAAGGAAAAGAGCTGCATGTAAACAGACTTACATTGGATAAAGGCGAGGTAGATGTGGATGGCCGTATTGACAGCTTTACATATTCGGAGCAGTCAAACATGAATGCCAAAGGAGAATCTTTTCTTACAAGGCTGTTTAAGTAGGTGTCTATGAACCAGAATATTATCAGTGAAATAGTTTTTTTTGCACACTCTTTTTTGCTTGGGATTGTCATCACCTTTGTGTATGATGGCTTTTTGGTGCTGCGCAGGTTGATTCGTCATAATCTGCTTTTGATTTCCTTAGAGGATATGATTTTCTGGATAGCCTGTGCCATAGGAGTGTTTAATATGCTGTGTGAGGAAAATAACGGTATCCTCAGATGGTTTGCCGTACTTGGCGCTGCGCTTGGCATGATAGCATATAAGGAAAGTATAAGCCGATTTTTCGTAGATATTATGTCAACTGTTATCGAACGTGCTTTTCATGTGATATTTAAGATTTTGCGTCTTTTGTTTCATCCGATTGGCATTTTAGGGCGGAAAATATGGCATATTTCCGGCAAATGTTCAAGAAAAAGCAGAAAAGTGGGGAAATATGTGAAAAATAAGTTGACGAGGCGTTTTAAATTACTTAAAATAACATTATGTAAACATAGTTGCAAGCAGGAGAGGAATGGCTGAGAGTTATGGCAAGGAAGGCTGCATATCGAAAGAAACGACAGAACCGTTTCGGAATGTTTCTGGTATCCATTGCTGTGATCATGATGCTGGTAGTGGTAGCATTTAAGAGTGTGGAGCTTCAGGCAAAGAAAGAGGCTTATCACCAAAAGGAGCTGACGCTTCAGGAGCAGATTGAGGCAGAAGAGGAACGTGCCATTGAAATAGAAGAATATGAAAAGTATACACAGACCAAGAAGTACATCGAGGAGGTTGCCCGGGATAAGCTTGGACTGGTATATGAAGGTGAGATTTTATTTAAGGATGAGGATTAAAGCAGGCAGAAATGTCTGCTTTATTTTTATGTGCTAGGAAAGTGTTCAATAAGCCAGTGGAATCCAGGAAAAATGCTGTCGAAACATTTTATGTTTTTCCTGCTTGTTTTTGACAAACTGTTCTCTGTGCATTTTGTATAATAGACCTTTGCAGGAGGTGGTTCCTTCGCGATAAATCGCTTCGGAATGGAGAATGGTATGAAAAAGCAAAATTTGAGTGAAAGAGAAGAGTTTGGCAGCATACTTCCCGAATATGGAAGGAGAAAGCTGCTTACTTACGCCGATTCGATTAGAGAGCTGGCTGACAGCTTTAAAGAGACAGAAAATGGCAGGGACATTGCCAGAAATAAAGAGGAACAGGATAGAAGAGATTATATATGGCAGAAACGCCTGTGCGAAAATAAGGAGCTTATGGTAGCGCATTTGGAGGAGATGGCGCAGATTATGTCCGGTTTGGCGGAGGAGACCAGAAGATGTATCCCCATGGGGGAGAGAAGGTTTAAGCAGATTGCCCATGCTCTTCGGGAAGTGGATATTCAAATTAAAAATCTGTACCTGATTGAAAACGAAATGGGACGCATGGAGGTTTCTCTTACCATGAAAAGTATCAAAGCATCCAATTTGTCCGCAGATGAAATAGGCGATTTGCTGTCGGTGCTTCTCAATATACATTTGGTAAGCGCCGGGGATAATGCCTTTTTTATCGGAGGGGAATGGCAGACCTTTTACTATGTGGAGGAGGCCAGATTTCATGTTTTGACCGGAGTGGCAAAGGCGGTAAAGGAAACGGAAAAGTTATCGGGAGATAATTATGCTTTTTTTGAGAAGGATACGGGAAATCTTACGGCATTATTGTCAGACGGAATGGGCTCCGGGGAAAAGGCATGTGCAGACAGCACCATGGTAGTGGAGCTGATGCAGAAATTTCTGGAAGCCGGATTTCAGATGGAAATGGCTATTCAGATGATTAACAGCGCATTGCTTACCGGTGGAGAAAATACCAATATGTCTACGTTAGATCTGTGCAGTCTGGATCTTTATAACGGTGAATGCCGGTTTGTAAAGGTGGGAAGCGCCTGCTCCTACATTAAAAGACAGCATTTGGTGGACAGGATATCCTCAGGAAATCTGCCTTTAGGAATATTCCAAAAGCCGGATATGGAGGCAGTGGGAAGAACGCTGATGGACGGTGACTATATTATTATGGTTTCTGACGGTATCTTAGACGCCCTGTCGCAGGGAATAGGGGAAGACATGCTTTCGGAGCTGATCGGCAGCAGTAATCTGGAAAATCCGGGTGAAATGGCTAACGCTATATTAAATTTCTGCATTCATCAATGCAGGGGACATATCAGAGACGATATGACGGTTTTGGTCATAGGCGTATGGAAAAAAGAAGACTGACGCTTTCCTTTTTTCATAAATTCCGTTATATTATAAAGTATGATCAAAAAAGTGATGGATTATATAGAAAAATACCATATGATCAGACCCCATGACACAGTTGTGGCAGGAGTTTCGGGAGGCGCAGATTCTGTCTGCCTCCTTTTTGTGCTGCTGGAAATAAGAGAAAGGCTTCCCTTTGACTTGAAGGTGGTGCATGTGAACCATGGTGTGCGCAGGGACGCCGGAGAAGATGCGGAATTTGTGAAGGCTCTCTGTGAAAAGTATAAGCTTCCTTTTTATCTGGTGGAGGAAAATGTTAAGGCGCTGGCAGCTCAGTCAGGCCGTTCCGAGGAGGAAGAGGGAAGAAGGATACGTTATCAGGCATTTGAAAAGGCTCTCGGCACGGATCAGGGCAAAATTGCGGTGGCGCATAACAGCAATGACAGAGCGGAAACCATGCTGTTTCATTTATTTCGTGGCACGGGCTTATCGGGAGCAAGCGGCATTCGGCCGGTAAACGGGAATATAATCCGTCCGCTTCTGGGAGTAACCAGACAGGAGATTGAAGAGTGGCTTTCGGAAAAGCAGATTTCATATTGTACGGACAGTACCAATGAGCAGGATATTTATACCAGAAACCGTATCAGGCATCATATTCTTCCTTATGCAGAGCAGAAAATCTGTCAGGGAGCAGTCATCAATATGAACCGGGCGGCGGATGATCTTTTGATGGCGGAGGAGTATCTTCAGAAGCAAACCGGGCAGGCAATGGGGCGCTGTGTGCAGAAAGATAATGGAAGGATTAGGATCAATATTCCGCTTTTTTCAGAGGAGGCCCCCTATCTGCAGGGAAGAATTCTGCGCTCCTGTGTAGAGGAGGCGGCAGGATCGAAAAAGGACATTACAGCCGCCCATATTAGGGCAATACAAAAGCTTTTTGAGACATCAGGAAGCAGGGAAATTCATCTGCCCTATCAACTTACGGTTTATAAAAAATATGATTTGTGTATCATACAGAGGAATGATACACAGACCGGGGAAAGGCAGCAGACAGACAATGAGAAAACGGAATATCCGGTTTCCATACCCGGCAGAATTATGGTTCCGGGGCTTGGAATAGTGGAATTTACGGTGTTTTCCGCGGATAATTCTCAAAATATTCCAGAAAAAACATATACGAAATGGTTTGATTATGATAAAATAATTTCGTCTGTGGTATTTCGGACAAAGCGGGCAGGAGATTATCTGACCGTGAATGGCAGGAGAGGAATAGGGCACAAATCTCTTCAGGATTATTTCATTAATGAGAAAATTCCCAGAGATGAAAGAAACCGGATTTATCTGTTAACGGAAAATTCTCATATTTTGTGGATACCGGGACGCCGGATCAGTGAATACTATAAAATAGGTGAAAATACCCGTAACATCCTACAGGTTACTGTAATCGATAAGGAAGAATAAACACAGGGAGAGGAAAGGAGTCATTGAAATGACTGAGAAAATCAGAGTTATGCTTTCAGAGCAGGAAGTAGACGCCAAGATATGTGAGATAGGAAAACGAATCAGCGAGGATTACGCAGGGAAACAGGTTCATCTGGTATGCGTGCTGAAGGGCGGAAGCTTTTTTATGTGTGAGCTTGCCAAGAGAATTACAGTACCGGTATCTTTGGATTTTATGTCAGTCTCCAGCTATGGAAGTGAGACGAAATCCAGTGGTGTGGTCAAAATTGTAAAGGATTTGGATGAGCCTTTAAAGGATAAGGATGTCATTATTATTGAAGATATTGTGGATTCGGGGCGCACGCTCAGCTATTTGATGGAGATGCTGCGGGACAGAGGGCCTGCAAGTTTAAGACTTTGTACCCTGCTTGACAAACCGGACCGTAGAGTTGTGGATGTACATGTGGATTATACCGGATTCCAGATACCCGATGAATTTGTGGTTGGATACGGATTGGATTATGATCAGAGATATAGAAATCTGCCTTATATTGGGGTAGTGGAGTTTGAATAATAGACAAAGCCGGGTATAGCCGGTAAGTGAGGTAGTAAGAATGAACAAGAAAAGTCGCGGATATAATGTATACTTTATCCTTGTGCTGCTTTTTCTGGCTCTCTTGATTATTCCCAGTCTTTTGGATAATAACCGTGTGGAGTATACCAAGGGAGAGCTGATTGCGGATTTGCAGGAAGGAAAGATACTTTATGCAAGCATTTCTCCCAGCAGGGAGACTCCTACCGGTGAGGTAGATTTTGTAATCAGCGGTGAGCCTAACAGAACCAAAACCTTGTATGTAACGGATGTCAGGGAGATAGAAGAGCTGCTCTCTTCCTACGACATTAACCCGGAGGTTCAGAAGGTTCAGGAGGAGAGCTGGTTTTTAACCAGTGTGTTTCCGGTGCTTTTGGCGGTGATTGTGATGGTATTTTTCTTCGTCATGATGAACAGTCAGAATGCCGGCGGCAGCAGTAAAATGATGAACTTCGGGAAAAGCCGTGCCAAGCTTTCCACGGGTGACGGAAAGATCACCCTGAAGGATGTTGCAGGACTTAAGGAGGAAAAGGAGGAGCTGGAGGAAATCGTTGAATTTCTTCGTGCACCGGCCAAGTTCACCAAGGTAGGAGCAAGAATTCCCAAGGGCGTATTGCTGGAAGGCGCGCCGGGTACAGGTAAGACCCTGCTTGCAAAGGCAATTGCAGGAGAAGCAGGCGTTCCTTTCTTTAGCATTTCCGGTTCTGATTTCGTAGAAATGTTTGTAGGCGTGGGTGCATCCAGAGTACGTGATTTGTTTGAAGAAGCAAAGCGTCATTCACCCTGTATTGTGTTTATTGATGAAATTGATGCCGTTGCCAGACGCAGAGGAACCGGAATGGGCGGCGGACATGATGAGAGGGAGCAGACCTTAAACCAGCTTTTGGTTGAGATGGACGGTTTTGGAGTCAACGAGGGCATTATCGTTCTTGCGGCTACCAACCGTGTGGATATTCTGGATCCGGCGATTATGCGTCCCGGACGTTTTGACAGAAAGATCAGTGTGAACAGGCCGGATGTAGGGGGCAGAGAGGATATTCTTAAGGTTCATGCCAGAAATAAGCCTCTTGCAGAGGATGTGGATTTGAAGCAGATTGCACAGACTACCGCAGGCTTTACCGGCGCGGATCTGGAAAATTTGTTAAATGAGGCTTCTATTATTGCAGCTAAAAAGGATAGAAGCTATGTGATACAGGAGGATATCAAGAAGGCCTTCATCAAAGTCGGTATCGGTGCAGAGAAGAAAAGTCGTATCATTACCGATAAGGAGAAAAAGATTACGGCATACCATGAATCCGGTCATGCGATTTTATTCCATGTACTCCCTGATGTAGGCCCGGTCTATACCGTATCTATTATTCCCACGGGACTTGGAGCTGCGGGTTATACCATGCCTCTTCCTGAAAACGACGATATGTTTATCACAAAGGGAAAGATGCTGCAGGATATTATGGTTTCCCTGGGAGGCAGAATTGCCGAGGAGATTATATTTGGAGATATTACCACCGGCGCATCCAGTGATATTAAGAAGGCCACTAAGGCAGCCAGAGATATGGTTACCAGATACGGTATGTCTGAGAATATCGGTGTCATTAATTATAACAGTGACGATGATGAGGTGTTTATCGGAAGAGATCTGGCTCATGCCAAGGCGCACAGTGAGTTGATTTCCGGTGAAATTGACCGGGAGGTAAAGAGAATTATCGACGAATGCTACGCAAAAGCCAAGGCAATTATTACGGAGCATATGGAGGTGCTTCATAGCTGTGCAAAGCTTCTGCTTGAGAAGGAGAAGATTGGAAGAGCTGAATTTGAGGCGTTGTTCGAAAATAAGGATACGTCTCCTGAGGCATTTTTCCAGAGCTAAAGAAAATTGATTTGGTAAAAATGCACAAAAATCGACCTTCAAAATTGTAATATTTGTGTATCGTGAGTATTTACGCAAAAGGAGGGCTATGCTATTATACTACTTGTAACCCCCCTAATACATTATATAGTTTTTTGCTATACCCCATAAGAAAGAAATACCTTCTCTAAAAAGAACAGTACTTGTACTGTTCTTTTTACTTTGTTGAGAAATTAGGAGAGTTGAAGTGAGCTTGCCCACTTTGTTTTAAGGAAATGGAAATCGCATACCTGCTATAGGTATGCTTTTTTTGTGTCTAAAAAAGGTCGAAAAAGGAATTATTTGTTGTATTATTTTCGATCAGGGATATGTGCAAATGTTCATTTATTCTTTATAATGATTACAGTAAGGTTTATTGGTACTGAAATAAGTATGAAATGCGGGGGAGTAGTAAATGCAAAAGAAAAAGGTTCTTCATAAAATTTTAATGCCTGTGTTATTTCTTTTTGGAATTGGTATTGGTGTTGTGGGTATGTGTGGATATCAGTACTTTAGTTCGTCTCAAAACTGGACAAAGAAAAAGGAGACACCGGAACTGGTAACGGATAAAATCGCCATAGTAAATCTCGATGAGGGGGTTATCGTTAAAGATGAGGAAATTAACTATGCTGCAAAGCTGCTTAACGAACCCCCTGATAATTTTATCTTTACTGGGCTGCAGGATGCACGGGGAGGATATGCAAGTGGTATTTATGCAGGATATATGATAATACCGGCTGCTTTTTCAGAAAGTATAGTCAGTCTGAATGACACGCCGGTGCGGGCGGAAATCTCCTATGCAATTAACAGCCAGTTGGAAGAGAGTGTAAAGGAACAGGTGATTTATGATGTGCTGGGGCTGGTCTCTGAGATAAATAATCGTGTCAGTTATATGTATCTGCATTCTGTTCTGGATGAGTTTCATGATGCCCAGGATCAGTCTGATATAGTAATGGGAAATGATCTGGAGGAAAAGGAAGCAATCAATGCGGTACAGGCAAATGATTTGATTGCACTGGTTCCGGTAACAGAAATGACTGTAGTGGAATATAACATTGAACCGGTGGATATTTCAGAGTATATGTCAAGAAATGTGGAACTTACGGGAGAAGTGGGCACTAAATATATGGAATATCTGATGGCCAGTGAGGAGGATCATCAGAAGCTGAATACGGAAGCTATGGAATTGATGGCTGAAATGGGAAATATGGATGGTATTATCAGCGGAGTAAATCTTGCTGTAGACGGCGAAGGAAATCTTGTATACCAAAAAGGCGCTATGGAGCTTACGGAGTTGTTTGATGGGCATAACGCTGATCTTCAGGAAAAAAAGGCGGAACTGGATGAGAATATCATTACGATTTATGAGGATATTCAAAATTATTTTATGGAATATGATAAGGCCAAAGAAGTTTATGCAAAAGAGTATGAGCAGAAATATTTAAATACATTAAATGCACTGGAGAATTTGTTTTATGAATATCAAGCACAATATACTGTTCTTTCTACAGAGGAAGTACAGCAGATAAACAGTATTGTGGAACAGCAGAATGAACAGCTGCAGGTACAGCAGGAAATTATTGCTGAGCTTCAGGGACAGGCTGTAACGTTAGCGGAGGCTATGGAAGAAGAAACAGATGAAGACGGTGAAATGATGTCATTTGATATGGAAATTACAGTTCCGGAGATACAGACTTACGCTTTGCCGGAAACAGAAAACGAGAAGTTAAGTGAACTTCAGCTGAAAATGCAGGAAGTGCTGGCTGCCAATTATTATCTTTTCAGTGGATATCAGGTAGATGAGGAAGGAAAGGCTAAAGTAGATAAAGAAGGAAATTATCTGGAACTAAGCCTGCTCCTTGATCAGTACAGGGAGGATCTCAATGATCCTAAAGTACGGGCTGAGGTGTTGGAGAAGCAGGTGGGTGATATCGAGGAGATGGATATCGGAGAGGCATTGCAGATAGTGGATGAAAGTATTCTTATGCCTATACAGGTAAATGTTGACGCTTTTACAACGGCAGTAATGGATCAGTATGCTGTCGAGAAGGAGCAGCTTGGAAATTACAGTGAGGCGGTAATGGAGTATGATCCAATGAAGTATATTGATCATGATGAAATACAAAATTTAACGGAGCAGATGTATGATAATGGATCTGATTTGTCGGAGGCTATTCTGGAGACGGATATTCAGCAGATGGAATATGTAGAACAGGTATATGATGCCACGCAAAATGATTTAAACAGTCTGCAGGAAAGTATTATACAGGCTAAAGAGGATTCTGATAAGGCTGTGGAGGAAGGGCTTGCCAGGTTAAAGGATATTAAAAATCAAAACAGTGAAGAAAACCAGTTTATATTATATGACTTTTCCAAAAAGCTTCCCTATACCAGATTAGGAAGCCTGGAATACAGGCAGGCATATGAATTTATGGTTAATCCGCTGGGAACTGCACAGCTTGAAGGAATGGATAACGGAACACAGATGAATATTGCCGATACGGTTATACAGGAAAGTGACAGTGTGAATGTAGAACTAAGCCGAAAAGATGATTATGAAAATATTGTTATGATAATCATGGGTATGATGTGTGTGATAATTGTAGGAACTACAGTTAAATATCACTTTCATAAAAAAGACAACCTGATTGAGGGGTAGAAAGGAGGACAAGTATGGGATCAACATTAATGCTTGATTACGAGGCCTTAGGTTCAGAGGCAACTAAGCTTCAGACGGAGGGAGATAACATGAGCGATTGTATTGATAAAATCAGCAGAATCGTTAATGGACTTCCTGACATCTGGCAGGCTGAAACCGGAAGAAAGTATGTACAGCAGTACGGAGAGCTTGAACCCAGCCTGAAGGAAACAGTGCAGTTAATCAATGATATGGTGACACAGATGAATCAGATTGCAACTAATTTCCAGGATACGGATACCGGAATGGCAGGACAGATGTAATCAGTGTGTTATGCGGCGGGATAAACACTTATCTCTTATATTAAGTCCCGCCGCAGTAACTCCAACTAATTGGTTTTGAGGGAAAATATGGGTAAGAGTATGAAATTTAGCAGAATAATGGCAGTGGCTGCAATGTTGACAACAGGAATATTGTACAGTCCATTGATTGCAAAAGCTTCCGAGATACAAGCTGCTGAAATACAGGAGATAGAAGAACCTGAGGAAGAAGACGGTGAACAGTTGGAACCAGATACAGAGATTGTATTTGATGCGGATGCTGCGGTTAATAAAACAGCGGCAAAATCAGCATTAGCAGATATGCATGGGGTCTTTGTATTTCGAGATGCGTTTATTACACAGGAAAAACTGGTTAAGCAGGCGGAAAAGGATGAGAGGGAACAAATAGAAAAGGAGATCCTTACCCGTGACCAGCCGGAGGCTTCATATAAGGAATGGGCAAAACTGGTTTGGCAGGCAGATACGGAGAGGTATGTTAAGGATGTCTACTATAAAGAGGAGAGCAGCGACCTGTTCTTGTGGATATATTGCGGAATTGTAAGTATCTGCATCTTATGTGCGGCAATTATGATTGAGGACTATTTGAGAAGAAAAAAGGAAAGTAATCAAAAAAATGATTTGTAAAGGGAGGCTTTGAATGTCGGATTCATTTAAGAGCAGTATGTCAGAAGCGGAAAATGAAAGTAACGCTATTAAGATACAGGGAACAATGATTCAAAGTAACAATAACTTAGCTATTGGGATAACAAATTTGTCAGGAGTACTTAATTTAATTGAAGTAAATGAAATGATGAATTCCTGTAATCAGAGGTATAAAAATCTGCTTAATAATCATGCGGACAATATTGTAAAACTTGGAAATGAATTTAATGATTTTGATATGAATTTAGCTAATCAAATGGAAGTTTTATAGGAGTGAGAATAGTTAAGTATGGGATTAATATTGCAACCGTCAGAAATTAAAAATGGTGTAAAACAAATAAATATTAATATAGCAAGTACAAGAGATAGTTATCAAGGAGCCTTGCAGGTAATACAAAATTTCTCTGAAAATATTGAGTTAAAGTCCAAAGCATGGAATGTTGCTAAAAGTACGGTTTTTGAAGCTCATCAGGCAATAATACAGGGTATGTCAGTAGCACAGGATATAGTTTTGAAACAAGCTGAAGAATTGGACGAGCTATCTGGGGAAATTTATTTATCTGAAAATGAAATTGCTTCAAAAATCCAAATTTTGATTGAAGAATGTATATATTATGAAGAAGCTATTAGAAATTTGGAAGCAATATGTGCAAACTCCATTTATTGGAATACTTTAGGATATTCTAAAATGATAGAAAATTATAAAACTTTATTAGAAAAAACAAAGGAAAAATTAGAGTTAATGGAAACCTTATTAGAGGAGCTAAGAGAAAAAGAAGCTTTATCAGCACAATTTTTTGTAGAAGTGTTTCCTTTATTGAGAGAAGTGGAAAAGGCAATTAATGATGCTGAATTTTATATAAATGGAACGGGAAATCTTTCAGATGGTAGCTGGAAAATAAATATTCCAGATACTGTTGTAAAATATCGTTTTAAATATAATTGGAGTAGAGAAGATCTGCCTAACTGTGAAATAGTTACAGTGGAATTTATGAATAAGGTGATTGATATATCTGATAAACTTGAAATTAATCCAGACGATTTAATGGCAATAATGGCATTTGAATCTCGTTTTAACCCAAGGCAGGAAACCCTAAAACGGCTGTTGGATTAATCCAGTTTACAAATTCTGCAATCACTCAATTAAATAGAGACAATGAAGGAAATTATACAAAACAAACTATTTTGCAAATGGATGCAATAGATCAGCTTGATTTAGTATATTTAAGGTATAAACCATATGCGGGGAAAATGAAGGATTTAGGAGATGTTTACCTAGTTACATTTGCTCCTGCATTTGTTGATGGAAAAGGGAGAAGTGATGATACAATTATATATTCTGCGGAGAAGACTCCTGAGAATTATCAAGCTAATGCGGGATTAGATAAAGAGAATAAGGGTTACATAACTAAAAAGGATGCATATTCTGCTGTATTAGAGAGAAGGGAGGAGTATGTTTATTAAATGAAAAGAAAAATAGCTAGTATTATTTTATTTGTGTTAATAATTTTACAGGGATGTCAGAAGGCAGAGACTGATATTGGAGAAAAAGTAGTTGAAAATATTATTATGAATGAAAAAAATGATCAAAATGAAGATATGGATAATGAAGATACAAAAAATAATTTAGAATCCTGGATTGGTCTTTATAGATATTGCTTAGAAATTCCTGATGAGACGCAGGAGGATCATAATTGTTTTGTTGGTTTTTCAATCAGGATTTATGAAGAAGAGGAAAAATATTTTGCGGATATTATTAGTCGTGGGGACAAAATATGTAGTGAGTTATTAGCTCAAATTGAAGGGGATGAAAATACAATTGATTTTTTATTTTTAGATATACTTCCGTTGGACACTTATTATGGTTGGGATGAAATGTATGAATATGAAGAAGATGATTTATTGCTTTCTTTCATGCGAAATGATAATACTATACAAACTCATTGGGGAATGCTTGAAACAGAGCCAACTTATTTTACAGAACACAAAGATAAAATTGTCGGAGAATATTTTAAAAAAGTTGACATGGATGATGTAATAAATGAAAATTTAAGTTCTTGGGTTGGAACCTACCAATATAAGGAGACAATTTCGTCTGCCATAAATGAAGAAGTTATTTATACAATTAAAATATATGAAGAAAATGGCAAATATTATGCAAATATAGCGGGCAGAGGAAAAAAGCTTTACAGTGAATCTTTAGCTTATATAAAGGGAGATGAAAATGCAATTAATTTTTTCTTTATAGAGACATTACCTGAAGATGCCCATTACTGGAAAGCGGAACGCTATAATGTAAATGATCTCTTGCTTTCCTTTTGGCGAAGGGATAAAAGGATAGAGACAAGTTGGAAATTGTTACAAGGAGAGAATCCTGTGTTTGCCGACAGTAAAGATGAAATTATTGGAGAATATTTTGAAATGATAGATGCGGAACAAGTAGAGATGCAAGTTCCCAGTGGGAAAAATAAGGGAAGTGATTTAAGTGTATGGGTCAATAGTTATTATTACTGTGAGACATTTCCACATTCTACAGATGAAAATTTCAATTATTTTATTGGTTATGAAATTGAAATTTTTGAAGAGGATGAAAAATATTACGCAAAGATAACGGGAGACGGTTGGTGGCTTTGCAGCAGAATACTGGCTCGAATTGAGGGGGATGAAAATTCAATAGATATATTATTTGTAGAAACTTTGCCAGATGATCTTTCTTATGGAGGAGTGGGGCAATATGGGAAAGATGATAGATTGCTTTCTTTTTCACGCAAGGAAGATATGATACAGACGAATTGGGGAGAACTTCGAAGTGAGCATCCTACTTTTTCTGATCGAAAAGATGAAATCATTGGAGAATATTTTAAAAAGAGTAGTATGCATTAACAATTGATATACATTTATAATTTGTTTATGCAAATAAAAAATGAAGAGGATTGAGAATAATGACTAATAAAGAAGCGGATGAAAAAATACAAGAAATTAATAATCAATTAGCAGAGATAAAGAAACAACAGGATGAATGTATTGAAATGCAGAGAGTTATTTCTCTAATGGAAGATGAAAGTTATTGGCATAATAAAAAGATTAAAGATGTAAATGACGACATGATAAATAATTATTCAGCAAATAAGAGGCTTCAGGCAATTTTTATAGAAAAAGAAGAATTACTGCAACAAAAAGTAGGCCTAGAAAAGATGTTTTTTGAGGAGAGTAGGGATTTAATAGAAGAGCAGAAAAGAAAATTAGAACATAAGAAGGAAATATATGAGGAGGAGAAAAAATGGAACAGGAGAAAGAATATATTTTGAAAAAGCGCCTTGATCAGATAGAAGTGGAAAAGGAAGAATGCAGAAGTCTCCAAAAGCAGTTTATTCAGATGGAGGAAGAATTCAGCGATCATAATAAATATATTAAGGAAGTAAATGATGATTTGTTTGAAAGATATTCCGGCAATTCAAGATTGCAGAATATTCTATTACAAAAGGAAGAAGGATTAAGGCAGAAAAGAATATATGAAGATCATATGCTGGAGGACTGTAGAGACGATGTGGGTCAAAGAATACGGGATCTTGAAAAGGAAAAAGAGAGTTTAGAAGCAGATTTACAAAAGGAAGATGAACACAATTAACATTAGAGTAAAGGAAAAGGAGCTGTGAAAGTAAATGTCAGAACTAAAGAGCAGTTTAATTGAAGCAGAGAATGAAGGAATGCTAATGAATATGCAGGGAAGCGGATTGCAGGCAACTGTTTCTGCAGCTATAGGCTGCACAAATCTGCCGGTAGTGGAAAATCTGCAGGACGCCTGCAGTGCTTTATCCTCCTGTAATCAAAAGTACAAAAATCTTTTGAAAAGTAATGCGGAAAGTATAGCAAAGCTGGGAAGAGAATTTCAGGAATTTGATAATGAAATGGCGGAAAAGCTGGGTATTTCATAGTCCATAAATGGAAGGGAGCGTGGTTATTAAAATGGGATTAATCTTAAGACCGGCGGAAATTAAGAATCCGTACAAATAATAGCCAACAGCAGCCTGGATCTACCTGTACGCCATACTCTTCGTACACCCAGAGTAAGTCTTGTAAATTCCAATAATTGTAGGTTAGAGCCGGGAGAGTATGCAGAAGCTAACGGATGGAATAGCAGTGTGCGAGAGGTGTATAGTGAACTTGCCTATGATAAGGTATCTCTTGCCTATACTGAATATGCACTTTCATTAGGACCGGAAAAACTGGATGAGATTATGCAGAAGTGTGGGATAGCAGAGATATCTGTGGACTTTGTTGCAGTGATGAATGGTAAGGATAAGAATATGAATAATCCGGCTTCCGTGTCCCTGCTGTCCGGAGTAAGGAAACCGTGATTCC